>CAXGWP010000008.1:0-61753 GCA_964013575.1 uncultured Nitrosomonadaceae bacterium | reverse complement strand
AATTCCCTTGTAATACAAAGTTAAAAGGTTGTAATGCAATGGCCCTTACAGGCTTACCGTTTCGTAAAGCTGGATTACAACGCCAAGTTTTTACCACAGCTAATGCTGCATCATCAAGGCGCTTATAAGTACTACTCTCAGCTACACTAGCTTCACTTACTCTACCTTTCTTATCTAATTCCACCCGTAATACTAATTTACCTTCCTCACCAAGCCTCCTAGAAAGTGCCGGATAAGATGGTGGAGATAACGTAGGGCATGTCACTGAGAGCTCAGTTAACAGAGTAACAGGAGCACTTGGTGCTGGTACTGGTGCTGTCTCAGGCACAGATGCTTCTACTTCTTCAACAACTTCTTCTGCTACAGATTCTTGTGGCTCTGACTTCCTTACTAATTTAATGTCAGGCTTAGGTGTTAACTTAGGCTTAGGTTTTGGCTTTAGCTTAGGTTTTAGTTTTGGTTTTGGTTTTGGTTTAAGCTTTGGCTTTGGAGGAAGTAATGGTGTATCAACTTTATGTACTTCCTCCATTTTTTGCTTCGTTACAAAACTTACATTAATCTTAGAAAGTTTTACAGGAGTAATATTAATCCTCTGGTTCCATAACACATAAAAAAGTGCCCCATGCAACGCTAATACAAATAGTATTCCTGGCAAAGAAACACGATTATGCTTAGCTAGCATTATTAATGACGCTTTAATTCTAGCTTATTATCAGCTAACCATTTCTCAACAAACTCCTGATCAACTAAACCTGTTTTAACAATACGCTCATGTGCTTTATTATAAAAATGTGTCCTTGGTACTTCTCCATACCAGCGCCTATCTATTTCAAAACGCAATCTCTCTGGCATAGGACTTGCAAAAACCCACTGCTCTATTTTAGAAATTCCATAATTTTCTACTCTAGAAGAAAGTTGTGGCACATCATCCAACGTGTCTGTAGCTACTAAAACAATATCTAATTCTTCTTTGTATTTTTTTTTAAGATTACTTAGCATTTCTAACTCAGTCGGACAATATTGGCAATCTAAGTTCCAAAAAACAAGTATAAAAGGTCTACCTTCTCGAGCAGATAGAATCTTATCCATGCTACCTGTGGTAAAAGAATGTATATTTTCTGCTGAGTTAGCAATAGACGCAGAAACCAGAAATAATAATACAAATAAATACTTTCTCACTAGTTTAATCCTAATATTAATAGCATCACTTACAGTTATATAATTACATATAACGTATAGTTAATTATTGAATATAACAGGTAGTTATAATTTAAAAAATGCGGCAAATTGTCACGCACTAACTGATAACACTAATTACCTAGCTCAAAACTATAATCTTAATCCTATATTACTTGCTAAATTTTGAATGTTGTAAATCTAACTAAGAATCAATCTCATCTAATTCTATAAGTTTAACACTTTATTCGCATCTATACATAAAGAATACAAAATGGATCATATAGAATATATCTAAGTACAAGTAAGATATTGTTATAATTACTATATTAATAATAATTAACCAAGATAACTGCAGAAATAAAATAGATCTAGTATAAACCCCCTTTTTTAATTTTCTTTTAAATTAGACTCTATAAACCAAATGCTAGAGAATTAGTGAGTCAAATAAATATCAAGAATTGGCAGATGGAAATCTTTTTAGTATAGTAAAAGAATGCATAACATAGGTATATTATTTCTGAAAAATAGCATACTGCTTTAAGTTATCTAAAAGATTAATAGATTCAATATATGATTAGACTCTTAATAATATTGTCCCACCTGATTTTTTCACAATTAATTTACGCACAATCTGAATCTAATTTGACTTGGATAAAGCTAAATCCCCAAGAAAAAAAAGTTCTTATCCCGCTTGCAAAATATTGGGGTGCAATGGATCCGATAAAAAAACAAAAATGGGTTACTATAGCTAAACGCTATCCTAATATGACTTTATTGGAAAGACAACGCATACAAAAAGACATTCGTAATTTTATCTCACTTAATCCAAGCCTAAAAAAGAAAATAAAGAGAAAGTATAAAGAAATAAGTGATATATCACCAGAAAAGACTATTAAACTTAAAAAAAAATGGAAAAAATATAAAGGCTCATCTAAGTTCAAAATAAAGAATTTGAAATAATTTTATGTTTCTTACTTAAATAACCTGCATTTATCTATTACCTTAAAATAACAGGTAGTGTATTCTGCTCATAAATAAAAATAGCATACAGATGCCTCACCCTAAAAAAATCAAAACTATAACGCCTGGATTCTGGCGTCGCATAATATGCATGATCTATGAATTCTTACTCTTAATCGCAGTACTATTTATTGCGGGATTCATATTTCATTTTGTATACCACGATACAGAGTCGCCATATTTTAGGCCTATTTTCCAATGTTATTTATTAAGTATAGCTGGCATATATCTAATCTGGTTTTGGACTCATGGTGGGCAAACTTTAGCAATGCAAACATGGAGAATGAAAATAATTAGTTCTAATGGAGATAGTGTCAGCAAATGGCAGGCAATTGTTCGCTATTTCTTAGCAGTAGCTAGTATACCGATATTTGGATGTGGTTTATTCTGGGCATTATTCGATCGTGAAGGTCAATTTTTATATGACAGACTGGCTGGTACTAAAATCATAACCACAACCTAATTTATCTAGAATAAAAAAGTGACAATACAAAAAATATAATATTTTATCTAAATCAAACTAATTTAAAGAATTAATAATCTACACTTAACTAGTGCCACCCACAGTCAGTCTATCTATTTTTAAAGTTGGCTGCCCTACACCTACTGGAACACTCTGGCCGTCTTTACCACAAGTACCCACACCTGGATCTAAAGACATGTCATCTCCTATCATAACAACCTTCTTAAGAACATCTGGGCCATTCCCAATAAGAGTAGCTCCTTTTACTGGATAAGAAATTTTACCGTTTTCTATCATATACGCTTCTGCAGCAGAAAAAACAAATTTTCCACTTGTAATATCTACTTGCCCCCCTCCAAAATTCACTGCATATAAACCATGCTTAACTGATGAAATAATATCTTTAGGGCTATCTGTACCATTAAGCATATATGTATTTGTCATTCGCGGCATGGGGATATGTGCAAAGGACTCTCTCCTACCATTACCAGTTAATGATGCGTTCATTAGACGCGCATTTAAACTATCTTGCAAATACCCTTTTAGAACCCCATTTTCAATTAATGTAGTGCATTTAGTTGGATTACCTTCATCATCAATATTTAATGATCCTCTTCTCCCAGTGATCGTGCCATCATCTACAACAGTTACACCATTTGCTGCAACACGTTCACCAATTCTCCCAGAAAAAGCAGAGCTTCCCTTTCGATTGAAGTCAGCCTCCAATCCATGGCCTATAGCTTCATGTAATAAAATTCCTGGCCAACCATGACCTAATACTACTGTCATAGCACCAGCTGGGGCAGGTTCTGCATTCAAATTTACTAGTGCTTGGTGTACTGCCTTTTCCGCATAACCATGTAATACTTCATCAGTAAAATAATCATAATCAAATCGACCACCACCACCTGCCACACCTTGTTCACGAAGTCCTCTATCTTCAACGATCACCTGCAATGAAATACGCACTAATGGCCTTACATCTGCAGCTAATACCCCATCACTTCGTGCAACTAGTATTACTTCATGTTCTCCGGCAAGAGAAACTATTACTTGGATTACACGACTATCAATTGATCGAGCATATCCTTCCAATTTTTCAAGTAACTCTACTTTTTCTGAATCCTTAAGAGAAGAAATTGGATCAGTAGGCATATATAGCTCTTTTCTAATATTGCGCTTTACAACCTGAACTGATTGCATCTTCCCCTGGCGTGCAATAGCTCGTGTAGCGTGCGCTGCTGAAATAAGTGCAGGCATACTAATATCATCAGAATATGCAAATGCAGTTTTATCTCCACTTAGCGCCCTTACACCAACCCCCTGATCAATATTAAAACTTCCTGATTTTACAATACCCTCCTCTAGAACCCAGCCTTCGGTCCGACTATACTGAAAATATAAATCAGCATAATCTATCTGATGTGTAAGCATTTGCCCAAAAACCTTCTGTAATCTATCTATGTCAATATCATAAGGCACTAACAAACATCGATCAGCCATACTAAAAAGATCTAATGTTCCAAGAGGGGGATCTATAATTTTATTATTTGGATTCATTTTTTCTCTGCAAGTAAAGAAAAGAAGGTAATATTTATAACATTCATTAATTCTAGCAGGAATGCAAAGTCCTATGTTTTAGTGCTGGTAGGATATTCCGTAAATTTTTCTGATGATTGTGATTTAAATCTGCCACAACCACACCAGGACCCTCTGGCAAATGATCTATTATTGTTCCCCATGGATCAACAATCATACTTCTACCATAAGTATTACGCCCATTAATATGACGACCACTCTGTGCAGGTGAAACTATATATGCCAAATTTTCTATAGCACGAGCACGAATTAAAGTCTCCCAATGAGCCTTCCCAGTAGTTAATGTAAAAGCTGATGGTGCAAGAATTATATCCACTGCTCCCATTGAACGATAAAGTTCTGGGAAACGTAAGTCATAACATATAGAAAGACCAATACGACCAAATGGAGACTCTACTGTAACTACTTTATTTCCAGCCTCAATTATTTTACTTTCAGAGTAATGTTCTTCATTAAAATTAAAATTAAACAGATGTATTTTATCGTAACGAGCAACTTGCTTACCATGGTCATCATATACCAGACAACTATTCCTCATCTTATCAGGCTGATTAGAGGCTAATGGAACCGAGCCAACAAGCCATATAGCAAGTGATTTAGCAGTTTTACTTAAAAACTCCTGTATTGGCCCATGACCTTCTTCTTCCCGCACTGAAACCTTATCAACATCTTTCATACCCATAATACAAAAATACTCTGGAAGAACTACTAATTTTGCTCCTTTTATTACAGCTAAATTTATTAATCTTTCAGCTTCTTTCAGATTTACAGAAATTTCTGCACCCGCTGTCATTTGTATTGCCGCCATGCAAGTATTTTCTTGAGTGTTAGCACTAGAATCAGATGTAGTATATATTGAATTATTCGACATGAGTTTTAAAAAAATTTAGATTTACTATTCTTTATTACTAATATTTAATGCAATCTTTTTACAATAGGGTCTTTCCATGGACCTGTTATATTATATTCATGCGGCTTAATTGAACCCTTTTTCGCTTTATTGACAATTAATGTTGCTATATCAACCACAGGAGCTGCCAATCCTAATGAAGGATTAACTAAAAAGTGTAGCGCATAAGTTTCAGAGAATAAATCTATTTCCCCATCCACTTTTACAGTAGCAGCAGGTCCTTTAATCTTAATTCTCTCTGTACTCATTATACCGTCAATAATCTCAGCGCTCCCTGAAACTTTGTCAAAACCAAAACCATCAGCATATACATCCCTAAAATCTAAAATTACTCTTCGTGGTAAAGCACCCAAATCAAAAATACCAAATAATTTCCCAATACCCAATTCAAATTTAGGAAATTGACCATCCTTCATTTCTAAATTAATTTTTCCAGACAACGTTTTGTAATTAATTTTTTGGGGGCCGCCTAGCCATGATAAATTTCCAAAAATCTCACCTTTACCACGTTTAATTCTGTCTGAATAACCAAGGCGTGTTAAAAGTTTATTAAGATCACTTGCACTCAGATTTATATTCATATCCATACGTGGAGCAATAGAATAATTTCTCCATATACCATCTGCTGTAAATAAACTATCTGGGGTAGTTATATGTAACTCATCGATAACCCATCCTTTCTTTGTTTGCTGCGCAGTTATCCCAAGCTTCCCAAGATCATTCCCATTAACAAAAAATTTATCAGACGATATATCAATTGCCGGAAAATCCTTAACAGAATTTTTCTCTCTAGATACTGGAGAATATATATGATAAGAAGAAGGCACAGCCAACCTCTTAAATTTGCCAATTATCTTTTCTTTGCTTCTTAAATCCCAGTTAATTTTTCCAGAGACCTCTTTACTTAAAATATCAAATTCCCATTCCCCATTATCAAATATAGCAATTAAAGACAAATCATTAAAACGCTTACCAAATAAATCTAATTCTCCAATAGATACATCAATTTTAGATAAACCAAAATCAACTCTATTTTTGTTACTAATTTCTTTAGAAGAATTAAATTCATCTAGTAAATTATTCCATTTATCCAACTGAAACTTTGAAATAGTCCCAGCTAAAAGCATACCAGAAGCTGGTAATTGGGAAGAATCTGACCCCAAATTAATTAAACCATTTTCTACATAATAATCACCTGATTTATCTGGGGATAAATTAATTTCTGCTGCCACTTCCTGCCCATAATTTATTTTAAAATTACTATGATTTAAATCGGACATAATATTTACTAATCTAAATATAGTTGAATCATTTTCTTTTTTAGAAAAAGGCCATGGAAAATCTAAGGAAACACCCTCCAACGAAGACTCAATAAGAATTATTGGCCTTATTTTCTTAGCATTATTTTCTATCTTAATAGAGCCATTCCAAGCAGCACTTCCACTAACATATTTATTCCAAAAATTATCCTCTTCCTGATTAAATAAATGCATATTGTCAAGATCTATTTCCCCTGATGCTATTAAATTTACCCCATTATTTTCCGAAACAGTAGAATTAATAGTTACCATGCCGCCCAATATTTGAGCTGTTATTTCTTCAATTTCAATAGTGGATTCCGTAAAATTTAAAATTCCATTTATTTTCTCTAAATTAGGTATATTTGAACCCAAATCAACTGTATTATTTTTAAAAAAATAACTGCCAGACACTTTGATGCCGCCAGAATATGGTAACGGAATAGATAGGTCTATTAGTAATTCTCCATTACCAGTAATATCAAATCTATCAATCTCATCAGGAGTAAAGGTATCAATTATATTTTCTGCAGATAATTTTATAAATTTTTTAGTAAGACCTGATGCAGCCCCTTTAATTAATACATTAGTATCAGAACCAAATCTATTAGCCACCTGTATTTTAATGTTGCCACTAATGCCCTTTATTTCAGGAGATGACATAGAATTATGTATACCAATATTATTAAATTTTCCTTTTACATTTAAGTTTACTGGGTCTGACCATAGACCATCCCATTTAGCCTGTATACTATAAATATCGCCATATGGTAATAATTTATTAAATTGGTTACGTATAGATTTTTCTATTGGAATATATCTAACCGTCTTTCCCCAGGTTTCAAGATCTAATTTCTTAATACTTAATTTTCCTATTTTTCTTCCCTTATCATGCGTCATAATATCTTGCATTATAAAATCAACAGGCACTAATATACTTTCCCCACGAATTGAAGCTTCTAGTTGATTCGCATATAATTCGAAACCATTACCTATCTCACTATTTATTCTTTTCCACCCTATCCTTCCTCTAAGAAATAAAAGGTCTAACTCTGGTAGTTCATGTGCAAAACGTGTCTTAACATTCTTTAATAAAATATCTGAAGTTAGATGTTTTATACCCCTGTCATCAAAATTTAACCAAATTCTAATTGCCCCAACACCACGATTAATTTCAGTGTTCTCTATGACTGGAAACCAGGATTGCCAAGCAGCAATATCTGCATAATCCAATTTAACAAGCAAGTTCCCATCCCATTGTTCCAATATATTCAATTGCTTTCCTACAAAATCTCCACGGATATCAATAGGCGAAGCAATTTTAGCAGGAGGTATAGCATGCAGACTAAATCGATGCCGATTAACATTATAGTTTTCTAAATACAGGCTAACTGATTCTAACTCTAATAATGGTGCCCCACGCTTCTCATCTTTCCAGGAAATATTTGCATTTACAACATCAACTTGCTTCTGACTAAGGAGCCAATCTAAAAAACTACTATGACTTATAACCGGATCTCTAATGAGAGCAATTCCAGCTACATGTAACAAACCTTTAGAGTCACGGTATACAGTAAGGTCTGGCTTATCAATCTTAATTTTAAGGAAACGCAGCTCACCAGAAAGAAATGAGTCCCAGGATGGAATAGTCTCTAACCTATTCAGGATTAATGCAGGCTTATCTTCTTTATCATGTACATAAACTTTTCGTAATATTAAATGTGGGTGTAAACCATCCCAGGTTGCACTAATTGACCCTATAGTCACCCGTTGGCCAGCTGCCTGAGTAATAGCAGTAGCAATACTGTTTTTATAATTTTCTATATCAGGTAATAACCAATATCGTAATATTAGATGGAATATTCCAAAGAAAACAACTAAAAAAAGCAGAAACATCACTAGAGAACGGAATAAAAATCCGCTACGGTGTACTAAAGGTAAAATTGCAGACAAATTCAATTAATTGTTCCAGTTTTGCTAACATAAGGGTACGCTCTAAATAATAAGATAGAAAGTACCATAATATTTTTCAGGACTGACATGATTAATGAAAGATAACTAAACCTAAAATCAAATACGAAATTATTTCTTTAAAGTCTTAAAATAAACTATTTAGTACTATTTATTGTAACTCCGAATCCTTGACAATGCATCCAACTAACCATTCTACTGTAGATAAAATTCGTTGTAGCCTTTCTTTTAGCCGCTATGCACAACGTTTATTAGAAAATGAGCCGAATTTATGGACAGCACTTTTAAATAATATACAAGAGCCTTTTTATAAAAAAAGAATGGAAAACTATCTAAATAGTTCTTCATTCTCTATTACTGACAAAAATACTCTTAATAGTGCACTCAGAAATTTACGCAAACTAGTAATGCTTCACCTATTAGCAAGGGATCTTAATGGCTTAGCTGATCTATCTGAAGTTATGAAATGCATGACAAACCTAGCAGAAACCACTATTTGTTTTTCACTAAAATATCACTATTCTTGGCTTGTACAACCTAAATATTATGGTTTTCCTAAAGGCAATATATCTGGAAAAAATCAGGAAATGTTGGTAATCGCAATGGGGAAACTAGGAGGAAGTGAACTTAATGTATCATCAGATGTCGATCTTATTTTCGTCTATCCAGAAGATGGCATAACTAATGGTCAGCATTCTATTTCCAATAATGAGTTTTTCAGTCGCCTTGGACGAGCATTAATTTCAAGCCTTAATGATATCACCTCTGATGGATATGTTTTCCGTGTAGATATGCGTCTCCGACCATATGGTAAAAGCGGTCCTTTAGTAATGAGTTTTGCTATGCTCGAAGAATACTTTGTTACTCAGGGTAGGGAGTGGGAACGATATGCCTGGATAAAGAGTAGAACATTAGCAGGAACAGATAAAGCCAAATTAGCTCTTTTAGAAAAAATAATACAGCCATTCGTATTCCGGAAATATTTGGACTTTGGAGCCTTTGAATCAATGCGAGAAATGCATTCACAAATCCAGCAAGAAGTCAGTCGTCGAGATACATGTGATGATATTAAAATTGGCTCAGGTGGTATTCGTGAAATCGAATTCATAGCACAAGTATTTCAATTAATACATGGTGGCCGTGACCCAAAATTACGTATACGCCCAACAATCGATGTTTTAAACTATTTATACAAAAAGAATAAACTCTCAAAAGAATTAAAAATAAAACTTACAGATGCCTATATTTTCTTACGAAATCTTGAACATCGCCTACAATATCTAGATGATCAGCAAACTCATATATTACCAAATTGTTCAACAGACCAGGATCTAATTGCTTCGGCAATGAACTTTACAAGCTATACAGATTTTCTACAGAAACTTAATACTCATAGAACCAATGTCACTAAATATTTTGAAGAAGTATTTATTAGCCCAAATAAATCAGCATCCCATAATGCATTTACATGGCTATGGAATGAGCAAGCTGAGAATAAGAATGATACAGTAGCTACTATTTCACAATTAAAGAATATGGGGTTTTCCAACCCAAATGAAATTCTTATCGATCTACAAAAATTCCGCAATAGTTCTCGCTACAAACAGCTACTAAGTTCTAGTAAGAAAAGAATCAATGTTTTAATTCCTATCCTTATTGAGGCCTCTGCTAAACTCTCACCAACTGACACCACCCTTAAACGTATTTTACAATTCCTTGAAAGTATTAGCGGAAGAGCATCTTATCTCTCATTACTTCTGGAGAATCCTCAAATCCTAGAACGAATTACTAAATTAATTAGTGTTAGTCAATGGGCCTGTGAATACTTAATGCAACATCCGATTCTTCTGGATGAATTACTTAGAGACACCAATCTAGAGAATGAAATTGACTGGAGTGTATCTAAAAAAGAATTACTACAGCTACTTAAAAATGTTAATAATGAAAATGGAATAGAGCATCAGATGGATATTCTGTCACACTTCCATCATGCAAAAATATTCCAATTACTTTCAAGAGATCTAGAAGGATTACTATCGCTTGAAACATTAAGTGATCATCTAACTAACCTTGCTGACTTGATACTTAATACTGTTTTACATTTAGCTTGGTCAGAATTAACAAAGAAATATAAAGGGAACCCTGTCTTTGCAATTATTGGTTATGGAAAATTAGGTGGAAAAGAGCTGGGCTATGCATCTGATCTTGACATTATTTTCCTATATAACGACTCTGATCCAGATGCATCAAATATTTACGCGAAATTAAGTAAACGAATTAATTCCTTGCTTACTAGCTATACTTCATCGGGACTATTATATAAAACAGATCTACGGTTACGACCAAATGGTATAAGTGGCCTACTTGTCAGCTCTGTAGAAGCTTTTAAAGAGTATCAAAAAAAACATGCTTGGGTATGGGAGCACCAAGCATTAACTCGAGCACGTTTTGTTGCAGGAGACCCCTGTGTAGGAGAAGATTTTGATCGTATCCGGGAAGAAGTGCTATGCCAACAACGTAATCTAGAAGGATTGAGAAATAAGATAATTTTTATGCGACAAAAAATGTTAGATAGCCACCCTAACACAACAGAATTGTTTGATATCAAACATGACCGAGGAGGAATTATTGATGTTGAATTTATAGTGCAGTATATGGTACTCGGCTACTCAAATAGGCACTCTGATCTTACAAAAAATATTGGAAATATTGGTTTACTTAAGCTTTCTGGAGAACTTGGTCTCATTCCCAAATCAGATGCTCAGGATGTAATAAAAGCTTATAGGGAATTTAGACATATACAACATCGACTAAGATTAAATATTGGTTCAGGCCAGTCAAATGATCAGGTGAAAATCAATAAACCACAACAATTTGCTAGAATTAAGATAGGGTATCTAAAAAAATATCGTAAATCAGTACTCCAACTATGGGAAAAAACGCTGAATAAATAGCCACCTACTAATAACAGGAATCTTATTCCTTTAGTTCAGAACGTGCAAAAAATATATTAATACTTCCTTATCTTATTAATCAGATATATTTCATATATCTGTAAGTATTATAATATCAGCCTAAATTTCCTCAATGTTAGTATAATTAATATTATGACACTGTTATAAGCTATTAATAGTAGATAAAAATTTTATTCTATAAATTATCTATGCTTTGGTTCCTTTATAAGAAATGAATTAATGAGTTAAAATGTGTGTTTCAAATAAATTTTGGAGAATTTGATGTCAATGGCCGACAGAGATGGCATTATTTGGAGTGATGGAGAAATAATTCCATGGCGTGATGCCACGACACACGTTCTTACTCATACCCTACACTATGGCATGGGGGTATTTGAAGGTCTACGTGCCTATCAAACCAACCAAGGTACAGCTATTTTCCGCCTTTCTGAGCATACTGAAAGATTATTCAATTCGGCCCATATTTTTATGATGAAAATACCATATGATAAGGCCACAATAATGAATGCTCAGATCGAAGTGGTGAAACAAAACAAACTAAAATCATGCTACATTCGCCCCATTGTCTTCTATGGATCAGAAGATATGGGAATTTCTGCAAAGAAACTTTCAGTTCATGTAGCTATCTCTGCTTGGCCATGGGGTACATATCTTGGAGCAGATAGCCTTGAAAAAGGCATTAAAGTTAAAACCTCTTCCTATTCACGCCACCATGTCAATGTCAATATGTGCCGAGCTAAATCAGTTACTACTTATGCTAATTCTATGCTTGCTCATCAAGAAGTGACACTTGATGGCTATGATGAAGCACTATTACTAGATGTAAATGGCTATGTAGCAGAAGGATCAGGTGAAAATATTTTTATAGTCAAACATAATAAACTATTTACCCCTGATATGACATCTTGTCTAGAAGGAATTACCCGTGCCTCTATCATTGAACTTGCTGAAGAACTAGATATCCCAATTATAGAAAAACGAATCACCCGAGACGAGGTTTATTGTGCAGATGAAGCATTTTTTACTGGTACTGCTGCAGAGGTAACCCCAATTCGTGAACTTGATAATCGTATTATTGGTAATGGTGGACGTGGCCCAATTACTACAAAGCTGCAAACTATGTTTTTTGACTCTGTAAAAGGAGAATCAAATAATCATATGAACTGGCTAACATATATTTAAATAAGCTAAATGGACAAATTATGCAGAACCATAATAAGCAACGCAGGATAGGAATCTCAGAAAAGGATTTACCCCTACATTGCCCAATGCCGCCAATGAAAATATGGAATTCACATCCTCGAGTATTCTTACCATTAAATGATAATGGTGAGGCTTTATGCCCCTATTGCGGAACACTTTATTTCCTTGAAGACAATAAACTAACAGACCATTCATAGTCATTAATCTATCTTTAAATAGAAACCACATTAATCTCTAATTCTAAAAATTAGATAACACTACATTTAGAATCTCTATACCACTCTATTATGAATAAGCTTCCCCAAGAAATTTTCAAGGCTTACGATATAAGAGGTATTGTAGGCGAATCCTTAACTACTAATATCATTAAAATTATTGGCCATTCCATTGGGTCTGAAGCACGGAATCGTAACCTAACATCAATAGCAATAGGACGTGATGGTAGGGTTTCTGGGGCAGAGTTTTCATATTCCCTTGCAAAAGGGATACAAGCAAGTGGGATTAATGTAGTAGATGTAGGCATGGTCCCTACACCAATGCTTTATCTAGCAGCTCTCAAGCTATGTAATAGTTCTGGTGTAATGATCACTGGTAGCCATAATCCGCCAAATTACAATGGCCTAAAAATTATGTTGGATGGCGAAACATTAGCAGCTGAGTCAATACAAAATTTACGTATTCGTATTGAAAAAACAAATCTTATCCATGGTAAAGGTAATTATTGCAAACAGGATATAACCAAAACATATTTAGAATGCATTTCAAGCAGTATCAAATTAGAACGCCCAATGAAGATTATAGTGGACTGTGGGAATGGAATTGCTGGAGCTTATGCACCAGCACTTTATAGAAGGCTTGGATGTGAAGTAAAAGAAATATTCTGTGAGGTAGATGGAACCTTCCCTAATCACCATCCTGATCCTTCAGTTCCTGAAAATTTACATGATTTAATACATACACTTAATACACATGACGCAGAAATAGGACTTGCCTTTGATGGTGATGGTGATCGTTTAGGAGTGGTTACAAAGGATGGAAATATTATTTACCCAGACAGGCAGCTTATGTTATTTGCTGCTGACGTATTATCAAGAAACCCCGGAGGTAAAATTATTTTTGATGTTAAATGCACAAATAGACTAGATCCTTGGATCAAATACCATGGTGGTGAACCAATCATGTGCAGAACCGGCCACTCATTTATAAAAAGAAAACTAAAAGAAACAGGGGCTCTGTTAGCAGGTGAAATGAGTGGCCATATTTTCTTCAAAGAAAGGTGGCATGAATTTGATGATGGGTTATATGCCGGGGCTCGTTTGCTTGAGATAATTAGTAGAAAGAAAAATTCCAGTGCTATTTTAAATTCAATTCCTAATTCAATTAATACTCCAGAGCTACAAATAAAGCTTAGAGAGGGTGAGAACTATGCATTAATTTCACAACTCCAAGAATGTAGATACTTTGATAATGCAGAGAAAATCATAAAAATTGATGGAGTACGGGCAGAATATAAATATGGGTTTGGGCTTGCAAGATCTTCTAATACAACACCAGTAGTTGTACTTCGTTTTGAAGCTAATAATAAAGAATCATTAGACAAAATACAAAATGATTTCCGTAAGGCCATTCTACAAATAAGGCCTAATTTGAACTTGCCATTCTAGTACTCTAATAAAAGAATATTATTTACATGAATAGAATATATAAAATACACAATCCAGTAACTTTATATTTAGTTAATTAAAATAATAAATTATTAGCAAAGGATATAATTAAATGATAAAAGTATTATTTGTCTGTATGGGTAATATCTGCCGATCTCCTACAGCTGAAGCTGTATTTAGACATCAAACAAAAACTTCTCAATTAAAAAATTCAATTATCGTAGATTCTGCTGGAACACATAGTTATCATATTGGAGAACCATCAGATCAACGGGCACAGAAAATAGCGAAATTACATGGCTATGATATGAAAAATATACGTGCTCGCCAATTCAATACTAGTGATTTCATCTCTTTCCAGTATATTCTAGCAATGGATAAGCATAATTTTGATATGCTTGAGAAAATTTGCCCACCACAGTATAACCATAAACTAGAAATGTTAATGCAATATAGTAAAAATTACCCTGAATATGAAGAAGTACCTGATCCTTATTTTGGTGGACAACAAGGTTTTGAAGAAGTATTAAAATTAATAGAAGATGCAAGTACAGGACTACTTAAAAAGATAAATGACACACATAATAAGAGAAATGTACAGAAATATTAGTGGGATTAATATTGTGATTTAATAAAGAAATAATAACCTGCTTCCTTACTAATTGACTATATCAAATACCCTTTATTTATGGGTCTCAACCTGTATTAACGGTTCATTTTTTTCTATATGTTTCTTAATAGGCCTTCTCCTTCTCTTTTTTAATGATACTTTATTCTCTTCTATACCATCATTTGGACCTGGAATTATTAATTTTTCTTTTTTTGTCTCAATCATAACCAATTTATTGTCACTTAATTCTTCTGTAGAATCATTATTTAATGGTAGAGAATTCTTCTTTTTTATAGACTCAGAATCTGAAGATACTTTTAATTTATTCTTTTCTTTCCTAGGGGCAGAATTAGCAAGAGACACCTCTAGATCCATAGCATTCTTTTCTGACACTGATGACTCTTTTAAATCTGAAGAAACCTGAGAACCTATTTCATTATCTGCAAAAGAAATCTCTTTATTGATAGCCGCATCAGTTAGAGAAGCAGACCTAATATTCTTAGGTTCCTTTTGGGACTCTTTAGATAAGTCTACACTCGATCCATCTAAAGTATTTGATAAAGAACCTGTTTTATATTCTTTAACCTCTTCGCCCAACGGATTTATTATCAGTTTTTTATCGTAATCATTTACATTTTTATCGCGCGGTTTTCCCCCACGACGACGACGTGATCGTATACCTTCTTCTCTTTGAATCGATGTGCTCTCAGTTAAATTTTTTCCACTTTCAGTTGAAATTTTAGATTCCGGTCTGCCTCTGCCACCACGTGATCCGCGTGCCTGCCTTCTATTAGCTGGTTTCTCTGCGTGCATTCTTTTTTCATCTCGTAATAAATTCTGACCTGTGCCATTTCCTCCTAGAGTTGTTACACTTTCATTAGACCCTTTTGATAAATTATTTTTCTGTCCATTACTAACTCTCCTGAAATTACGTTCTCTTCCTTCACGATTTCTATATCCACGGTCTTGTCTCCTTGGCCTTTGTCTACTTTGTTTCCGCTCTTTTATTATTGACAACTCTTGTTTTTTTGGCCTGAACCAACTAAAAATTCTATCTAAAAATGAAGGTTTTTGTTGATTTGATCTCGGCTTTCCATTACGTATAGGTGCTGGCTGTGTAGGAGTAACACCTTTCACTGCTGCTTGCTGCCTAACAGGTTTCTTTTTCTGTGCTGATAATGATGACAATCTAACTTCATCAACAGGCTTTTCAACCATCTCATAACTTGTCTGTATTTCATTTGATTTTATATGATCATGTCGTAAACGATCTATATTGTAATTAGGAGTCTCTAAATGGACGCTTGGAATCAAAATAACATTTATTTTTAACCGAGCTTCAATGGCGTGTATTTCTGATCGCTTTTCATTTAATAAATATGTCGCAACATCTACTGGAACCTGCGCATGAAGTGCAGCTGTACCATCTTTCATTGCTTCTTCTTGAATAATTCTGAGAATATGAAGTGCAGAAGAATCAGCGCCACGTATATAACCAGTTCCTTGGCATCTTGGACAAGAAGCATCATTACTTTCACCTAATGAAGGACGTAAACGTTGGCGTGATAATTCTAATAACCCAAATCTTGAAATTTTTCCCACCTGCACTCTTGCACGATCATGACGTAATGCATTTAATAAGCAATTCTCAACTTCACGTTGATTACGTGAAACTTCCATATCAATAAAATCAATAACTACAAGCCCACCTAAATCACGTAATCGCAATTGACGTGCAATTTCTTCAGCAGCCTCTATATTAGTATTTAAAGCTGTTTGTTCAATATCTGAGCCATGCGTAGCCCGGGCAGAGTTCACATCAACTGATACTAATGCCTCAGTATGGTCAATGACTATTGCTCCCCCTGAAAGAAGTGTAACCTGTCTCGAATAAGCAGTTTCAATTTGATGTTCAATCTGAAAACGAGAGAATAGTGGCACATCATCACTATATAATTTAATACGGGCCACATTATCAGGCATAACATGACTCATGAACTGGTAAGCTTGCTCGTGTATATTTTCTGTATCAATTAGTATTTCACCAATCTCTTGATGAAAATAATCGCGTATAGCACGAGTAACAAGACTACTTTCTTTATATATTAAAAATGCCCCGCTTTGATTCTTAGAAGCATCTTCTATGGCATGCCATAATTTCAACAGATAGTTCAAGTCCCACTGCAATTCTTCTTCACTACGACCAATACCAGCTGTTCGCGCAATAATACTCATACGCGGAGGGATTTCTAACTGAGACATTATTTCACGTAATTCAGCACGTTCTTCTCCCTCAATACGACGGGAAACACCGCCTCCACGTGGATTATTAGGCATTAATACTAAGTGGCGTCCTGCTAATGAAATGAAAGTTGTTAGTGCTGCTCCCTTAGAACCTCGTTCATCCTTATCTACCTGAACTATAAGCTCTTGACCATCACTTAATACATCTTGAATTCGTGGGCGTTTAGTACTAGTATTTTCTTTAAAGTAAGATTTAGATATCTCTTTAAATGGAAGAAAGCCATGGCGCTCCCCACCATAATCAACAAATACAGCTTCAAGGCTAGGCTCAATTCGAGTAATAACTGCTTTATAAATATTACTTTTGTTATGTTCTTTTCCAACTGACTCAATATCTAAGTCAATTAATTTCTGACCATCCACAATGGCAACACGAAGCTCTTCTTGTTGCGTTGCATTGAATAACATGCGTTTCATTATTACATTTCTCCCGCGCGCTAATCACGGACGAGCAAGCCATACTATGGTAGAATCCAGTCTACTCTACCCATATAATGAGAATCTCTTATTAAATAATTTTGTTAAAATAAGACTACAGTTATAAATTTTCCATTCTCCAGCTTGTTACTAAAATTACTGCTTTTCAATTAAGCAGAATTTGAAATTCAGTGTCTGTCAGATTCTGATTTAGCCTAGCAAAGACATAGGTGCTACGTTTTTTGGCTCTAGAATCTGCGTTTGTTTTGAGCGCGCAATTAATTCGCTATCACTACTTTTATTGGTGAGCAACATTAACCAAGTTTTGGAGTCGGCTCTTGGCCGTGTTCTGTTAGAATCCTATCAACAGTGTAATTTTATATACCGGACAAAGGACTAACTTGAGCTCCAATCATAGAAGTATAGATAAAATTAAAGATTTAGGCAAAGAATTTCCTATAAGCAATGTACTCAAAGAGATTATTGGGGAAAATAGCCATGACCAGCGTATTGATAATTTCCTAATAAAGCACCTTAGAGGAGTTCCCAGAAGTCATATATACAGGTGCCTACGAAGCGGACAAGTGCGAATCAATGGTAAACGAATCAAGGCGGATTATCGGCTTCAGAAAGGAGACTTGATACGTATTCCGCCTATAATGAAAGAAAATGTGGAGCCAACAATTAAAATTCCTAACTCCAAATTCATGTCTTTTGATATTTTATTTCATGATGAATCTCTCTTAGTAATTAACAAACCTACTGGGGTGGCTGTACATGGTGGTAGTAACATTAGTTTTGGTGTCATAGAACAACTCCGTGCTCAACATCCTAACTGGAAATTCTTAGAATTAGTACATAGACTAGATAGGGATACGTCAGGATCACTTCTTCTAGCAAAAAAACGTGCAGCACTTATTGAAGTACATAGACAGATTCGTGAAAGAGAAATAAAAAAACACTATTTAGTTTTAGTGAAAGGAAAATGGCAAAACCAGAAACAAAATGTAAAATTACCATTAAATAAATATATTACAGCCTCGGGAGAGAAACGTGTAGCAGTAGCTATAAATAAAAATAATTTTTCTAAAAATATAATAGCCCATACAGTATTTACCTTGAAAAAAAATTGGAATAATTTTAGCTTACTAGAAGCTGAACTAATAACTGGAAGGACACATCAGATTCGTGTACATCTCTCATACCTAGGATTTCCAATTGCTGGTGATGATAAATATGGTGATTTCAAGCTTAACAAGGAACTAAGTAAAACTAATAAAAAAGGTCCTAAATTGAAACGTATGTTTTTGCATGCAAGCTCAGTTACATTTAGGCACCCTACTACCAATAAAATTTTATGCCTAGATGCACCATTAGCAAATGATTTACAGAAATTCTTGAATGATCTTGATACAGAAATCTAAAATATATAATAGATATACATTTAGAAATATAACATATTAATTTAATTAATATTATGAAAAAGAAAATTGATCTAATTGTATTTGACTGGGATGGGACATTAATAAATTCTGCAGATGCTATAGTATCTTCCATACAAGCAGCCGCACGTGACCTTAGGATAGCTGAGCCAACAAATATAAAAGCACGCTATGTTATTGGACTAGGGTTGCATGAGGCTTTAGGCCACCTATTTCCAGGCCTTACTTCACAAGAATTCTCATCATTATCTAAACGCTATCGATACCACTACCTAATGCAAGATAAAAAAATATCTCTTTACAAGGGAGTATCTGAAATTATTAGAGATTTGTATGCAAAGAATTTTCTATTAGCAGTTGCAACTGGTAAAAGTCGTGCTGGACTTAATCGCTCTTTTGAATTAACTGGATTAGGTAATTTTTTTCATGCAAGCCGCTGTGCTGATGAGACTTTCTCAAAGCCTCACCCAGCAATGTTATTGGAATTAATGGCCCAATTTAATGTTAAAGCTAGCCGGACTTTGATGATAGGTGACACGACTTATGATCTACAAATGGCAAGAAATGCAGGAGTCTCTAGAGTTGGTGTAACATATGGTGCACATTCAAAGAAAGATCTTAAAATTTTTAAACCACTAATCTGTATAGAAAATGTAAAAAAATTAGGTCTCTGGCTAAAAAAGAATATCTAACTAAAATGCATGCCTATTAAATATAAACTATTTAAAATAAATATTTTTTTAAAGGATTTAAAAGACCATGATTGATTCAGAAAATCAAAAAGAAGGCTGGGAAAAACAAGCACTAGAAAAACTAGCATTTTCCTCAGTTAATGAACAACGAAGAGCACGTCGCTGGGGAATATTTTTCAAATCTATAACTTTTATATATTTATTTATTCTTTTATTCATTGGGATGGGTTGGTTTGATGAAAATGGCGTTACTCTATCAGAAAAACATACTGCAATTGTCGAACTTCGTGGCGAAATATCTGCTGATAGCATTAGTAGTGCAGACAATATAAATGAGGGGCTTAGAAATGCATTCAAAGACCAAAATACAAAAGGGGTTATTTTACGCATCAATAGCCCAGGAGGTAGTCCTGTGCAGGCGGGATATATTAATGAAGAAATTCAAAGACTACGTGTTAAGTATCCAAATATACCACTGTATGCTGTTGTAGAGGATATCTGTGCCTCAGGCGGATATTATGTTGCCGTAGCTGCAGATAAAATCTTTGTAGATAAAGCAAGTATAGTTGGCTCTATTGGTGTGCTAATGAATGGATTTGGATTCACTGGAACAATGGAGAAACTTGGTATTGAGCGAAGATTACTCACATCCGGCGCAAACAAGGGGTTTCTTGATCCCTTTTCACCATCTATCCTAAAACAAAAAGAATATGCCCAAAAAATGCTAAATGAAATACACCAACAATTCATTCAAGTAGTACGAAAAGGTAGAGGTAAACGTTTGAATGAGAAACATGAGATTTTTAATGAGATTTTTAGTGGCATTGTCTGGACTGGCCAGAAAAGTATAGAGCTTGGCCTTACAGATGCACTAGGCAGTACAGAGTATGTTGCACGAGAAATTATTAAGGCTGAATCTGTCGTAGATTTCACCACCAAAGAAAGCTTTATTGACCGTTTTGCTAAACGCTTAGGATCAGCCTCTACAAATACCTTAATAAGTGCTAGTAATGGATTGAATATACAATAAATTTTATTAAACCTTATACTACACAGATACCCTCATGTGCTAGCATTTTTACTAAAGCTATCAAAGGAAGACCTATAAGAGCAGTAGGATCATCACTCTTAATTTGCTCTATTAACGCAATTCCTAAACCTTCATATTTTGAACTACCTGCACAATGATATGGTTGTTCTTTATCTAAATAATTTGAGATCTGCTGGCTATTTAATTCACGAAATTTAACATAAGAAGAAATAAGCTTTGATTGCATCCTACTGTTATAACTGTTCAAAAGGATCAATGCTGTATGAAAAATCACTTCTCTTCCTTGCATTAAATGTAACTGCTTAGTCGCATTCTCATGATTTAATGGCTTACCAAGTTGATTACCATCTAAAGTCGCCACTTGATCTGCACTTATAATAAGAGCATCTGAATATTTAGCAGCTACTGCATGCGCCTTTTCCTTAGCTAAACGAGCAGCCGTGATTTCTGGGGCCTCATCAACAAATGCTGTTTCATCAATATCAGGACTAAAAACCTCAAAGGAAAGTTGTAACCTTAAAAGCAGTTCATAACGATAAGAAGAGCTCGAGCCCAAGATAAGCTTCTGATTGGGATATTGTATTTTCAATGGTTAATATAATATTATTTAATATGTTTTTTGACACTAATGAACAAAAAATATATCATGCGCGCCATATGTCTGCACGAATTATTATAGATGCTCATGATTTTGTAAGGTTTTCTAGGTCGCTACATGGTAAAATCAAACTTGACAAATGTACGCGACTTAAAGATTATCTTGCTGATAATAGAGGCAGTCTAAATTACGAAATAAATGGTATTCTAAATAAAAATGATAAATCTATTTTACAGATTATCATAGAAGGAGAAATCAGCCTAATCTGTCAGCGCTGTCTTGGTGAATATGTGTATGTATTAAATTTAAAATCAGATTTGTTTCTGGTAAATGATGAGGAAGAGCTCTCATATCTTGATGACGATGAATCAATAGAAGGAATATTAGCTAGCTCTGATATGGATATTATAGAACTCATTGAAGAAGAAATTATTCTAAGCTTACCAATTTCTCCACGCCATAAAAAAGGTGATTGCTCAGAAGAAAAATTAATTAATAACTATAAATTGAAAAAGAAATACCCTTTTGCTGAATTATTAAAACTTAAAAAACTACACTAAAGTGTTAAAAGGAGATTAATATTATGGCTGTCCAAAAAAGTAAAAAATCACCATCAAAGCGTGGTATGCATAGATCTCATGATTTTCTGACTTGCCCTACATTAGCAGTTGAACCTAATACAGGTGAGGTACATATGAGGCATCATATAAGCCCAACTGGTTACTATAGAGGAAAAAAAATTATTAAAACTAAAGATGATTGATTCTAAGATTATTGGTTTATAAATAATGAATCCCTCAAAATAGTTTATACTTATAAACGCTTAAATTGGAAACTACCGTAGCCATAGACTGCATGGGTGGTGATCATGGACCTAAAATTACTGTTCCTTCAGCTGTTGATTTTCTCCATCGCAATCCATCAACCAATATCGTTCTAGTAGGGATACTTGATACGATAGAACAAGAGCTGCGTGCACTTAATTTTACTTCGAGCCCTAGACTAAAATTATATGGTGCAAGTGAAGTTGTAGACATGGATGAGTCACCGTCACTTGCTTTACGTAATAAAAAAGATTCTTCAATGCGAATCGCAATAAACTTAGTTAAAAATGGCACAGCTCAAGCCTGTGTTAGTGCTGGAAATACTGGGGCTTTGATTGCAATTTCACGCTTTGTTCTAAAAACACTACCTGGTATTGATCGTCCAGCTTTAGCTGTCGTGCTTCCAACAATGAGTGGGCATACATATGTTCTAGATCTTGGAGCAAATATAGACTGTAGCCCCGCACACCTTCTTCAATTTGGTGTAATGGGATCTGCACTAGTATCTTCAGTAGAAAATAAAAATAAACCTAGCGTAGGATTATTAAATATTGGAGAGGAAGATATAAAAGGTAACGAGGTAACAAAACAGGCTGCTGAATTATTAAGAGTTAGTGGTGTTAATTTTTATGGAAATATAGAGGGAGATGATATCTATAAAGGCACAACAGATGTAGTTGTATGTGACGGTTTTGTTGGAAATGTTGCTCTAAAAACTTCAGAAGGAGTGGCACAAATGTTTGCTAAATATTTACGACAAGAATTTAAACGAAATCTTCTTACAAAATTAGCAGGGGTTGTTACTTTACCAGTCCTCAGGGCCTTTAAGCATAGAGTGGATCACCGTAGATATAATGGAGCTAGTTTATTAGGGTTACGTGGAATAGTAGTTAAAAGTCACGGTTCTTCTGATAGCTATGCTTTTGGATTTGCTATTAAACGAGCACTTGAGGAAATTGAAGGTAAAATACAGAGTCAAATAAGTAAGCGTATATCAGAATCATCCCACCTTTCACAACCCTTATCAAAGAAGGGATAACCATGACATATTCTAAAATTATAGGAACAGGTAGTTATTTGCCAGAGAAAGTTCTTACTAATCAGGACCTTGAATCTATGGTAGAAACAAGTGACTCGTGGATACGAAGTAGAACAGGTATTGAACAAAGACATATAGCAGCAGAAAATCAAATGGCCAGTGACTTAGCTGTTAAAGCTTGTATTAAAGCAATAGAATCAGCCGATATTAACACCAACACAATTGATCTTATTATAGTTGCTACTACCACCCCTGACATGACTTTCCCAAGCACAGCATGTATTTTACAAAATAAACTTGGCATCAAAGATTGCCCTGCATTTGACGTACAAGCAGTATGTAGTGGTTTTGTCTATGCCCTTGCTACTGCAGATATGTTTATCCGTTCAGGAAAATCTAATACTGCACTTATAGTCGGGACTGAAATATATTCACGTCTACTTGACTGGAATGATCGTAGTACTTGTGTATTATTTGGAGATGGTGCAGGTGCTGTCTTAATGTCCAAATCAAATCAACCAGGTATCATTTCTAGCCATCTGCATGCAAACGGTAGCCACTATAATACTCTCTCACTCCCTGGTAATATTTCATATGGGAAAATCCAAGGGAATCCATTTGTTACTATGGAAGGAAATACAGTATTTAAGTTTGCTGTAAAAGTTATGGAGGAAATTGTTTATGAAGCTTTGTCTGAGAATAATTTAAAAATATCTGAAATAGATTGGCTAATTCCTCACCAAGCAAATATTCGTATTATTAAATCAACAGCAAAGAAACTTGGTTTGCCTATGGACAAAGTGGTAACTACTATAGCTAAGCACGCTAACACATCTGCAGCTTCTATTCCACTTGCTTTGGATATAGCTGTGCGTGACACACGAATTCAGTCTGACCAGTACATAGTATTAGAAGGGGTAGGCAGTGGATTCACCTGGGGCGCGGTACTGATCCGCTGGTAAAATATGAAATTTTCCTTAGTATTCCCTGGACAAGGATCGCAATCAATCGGCATGATGAAAGCATATGCAGATCTTAGAATAATTCAGGATACTTTCTCTGAAGCATCAGATATCCTCAATAAGGATTTCTGGGCTATGGCTAATAATGGCCCACCTGATATTCTTAATTTAACAGCTAATACTCAGCCGATTATGTTGACATCAGGTATTGCAATGTATCGCGCATGGAAAAGTTTAGGAGGACCAGATCCTACATTTATTGCTGGTCATAGCCTAGGCGAGTATACAGCATTAGTGGCATCTGGAGTAATAACTTTTAAAGATGCCTTAGCATTAGTTCGATTCCGTGGGGAAGTAATGCAAGATGCTGTTCCAGAAGGAGTTGGAAAAATGGCAGCTATTGTAGGACTATCTGATGATGTCATACGAGATATATGTATTGAAATAACACAAGGCTCTAAGAAAGAACTACTAGAGCCTGCTAATTACAATTCCCCTGGACAAGTCGTTGTTGCAGGGCATAAAAATTCAGTATTACGTGGTATAAAATTAGCTAAAAAGAAAGGTGCTAAAATGGCTGTCCTATTACCCATGAGCGTACCTTCTCATTGCTCATTAATGGCTCCAGCAGCAAGAAAGATACAGAAACGACTAGAAATGATAAAGATGCAAATACCTAATATTCCTGTTATCCATAATGCTGATGTAAAACAACACAAAAATAGTATCGAAATTAAGGGTATCTTAGTAAAACAATTATGTATGCCTGTTCGCTGGACAGAAACCATTAATACAATTTCTACTAATAACGTTACACATATAGCTGAATGTGGCCCAGGTAGAGTATTAACCGGACTCAATAAGCGTATCTCTAAAGATTTAAAAAACATAACACTAACTGATATTGATAAACTCCATCAAGCTATAAATAACTTAATATAGTTATGAGCAAGTAAAAAATACCCTAAGATTATTACTTATCAGAAAGTAAAATATTTTTATAATAAAATAACAAGGGAAACCATGTCACTAAATCAAATCGCTCTGATAACTGGAGCTAGCCGAGGTATCGGGAAAGCAATAGCTCTAAAATTAGGTAAAGATGGCGCTGTAGTGTTAGGAACTGCAACCACTTATGAAGGTGCCAGGAATATTAGCCGTTATTTAAATGAAGCCAATATAAAAGGTAAAGGTATAACCCTAGATGTTAATGATAACATGCAAATTAAAGATATTTTTATGGAAATACGTAAAGAATTTGGTGAAGTAACAATACTTGTAAATAATGCTGGAATTACTCGAGATGACCTTCTAGTTCGAATGAAAGATGATAAATGGAATGAAGTTATTGGAACAAATCTTAAATCAATATTCTGTCTCAGTCGTGAAGTACTACGCCCCATGATGGCAGCTCGTTCAGGTAGAATCATCAATATAGCATCTATAGTTGGCTCTACAGGAAATGCTGGTCAGTCTAACTATGCTGCAGCTAAAGCTGGGATTCTAGGCCTTAGTAAATCATTAGCACGAGAAGTAGGTAGTCGTAATATAACCATAAATTGTATCTCCCCAGGTTTTGTTGATACTGATATGACTCGTGCTCTCTCTGAAAAACAAAGGCAAGAACTACTCCAGCATATTCCACTTAAAAGGCTTGGGAAGCCTGAGGATATAGCATCAGCTGTATCTTTTCTTGCATCCCCATCTGCTGGGTACATTACAGGTGCAACTTTACATATAAATGGTGGAATGTATATGGAATAACTGTAAAAATATAGTGTAATACCACCTTAATTGAGCCCTACAAATTAATATCTCCATATGAACTAAGAATTATGTTTCTGTTAATGCTATAATTTTGTTAAAATAGCAATGTTTTGCTTACTTGGGAAAAGGAAGGGAATTTAGATGGAAAATGTAAAGCAACGTATAAAAAAAATTGTAGGAGAACAACTGGGAGTCAATGAATCTGATATCAAGAATGAATCTGCATTTGTAGATGATTTAGGTGCTGATTCACTAGATACTGTTGAACTTGTTATGGCCCTTGAAGAAGAATTTGAATGTGAAATTCCAGATGAAGAAGCAGAAAAGATACATACTGTCCAGCAGGCCATGGATTATATTAATTCCAGGTCCAATTAATTACTTATACTAACTTTATCCCATATTCGGAGCTAATTTGCCCAAACGTAGGGTCGTCATAACTGGAATGGGCATTATTTCGCCCGTTGGTAATAACATATCAGATGCCTGGGAAAATATCCTGAATGGCAAATCTGGTATCACACACATCACGCGCTTTGATGCATCTGATTTAACTTCTCAAATTGCAGGAGAAGTTAAAAATTTTGATGTCACCCAATATATACCCAAAAAAGATGCACGTCGTATGGATATATTTATCCATTATGGTATGGCTGCAGCAATTCAAGCAATACAAGATGCTGGTATTGAAAATGCCGATAACTCTGGATTAGATGCTAATCGAATCGGTTTAAATATTGGATCAGGGATTGGAGGTTTACCCATGATCGAGAAAACAGATAGCCTTTATCTTGAAAATGGCCAAAAAAAAATATCCCCTTTTTTTATTCCAAGTACGATCATCAATATGATCGCAGGAAATCTTTCTATCAAATACAATTTTAAGGGACCAAACCTAGCCATAGTAACTGCATGTACTACGGCAACACATTGCTTAGGATCCTCTGCTCGTATGATTGAATATGGAGATGTAGATATCATGGTTGCAGGAGGCTCAGAATCTTGCGTATCACCACTTGCTATTGGTGGGTTTGCCCAAGCAAGAGCTTTATCTACAAGAAATGATGATCCAGTTACAGCTAGCCGCCCTTGGGATACTGAAAGAGATGGTTTTGTATTAGGCGAAGGGGCAGGAATTCTAGTCTTAGAGGAAATGGAACATGCTAAACGTCGTAAAGCTAAAATTTACGCTGAAGTAATTGGTTTTGGCATGAGCTCAGATGCAAGTCATATGACAGCACCCTGTGAAGATGGAGAAGGTGCTGCTCGTTGCATGGCCAACGCACTTAGAAATTCAAATATAGATGAGTCAGAAGTTAATTATATTAATGCACATGGAACCTCTACACAACTAGGTGATATTGCTGAAACAATGGCAGTAAAGCGTTGTTTTGGCAGCCATGCAAAAAAATTAGTAATGAATTCAACAAAATCTATGACAGGACATCTATTAGGTGCAGCAGGTGGTGTTGAGGCAATATTTACTGCTCTAGCAATACATCATCAAATAGTACCACCTACAATTAATATTCTTAATCAAGACCCTCAGTGCGACTTGGATTACGTGCCTAATACTGCACGAGAAATGGAGATTAAAGTAGGATTATCTAATTCATTTGGGTTCGGCGGTACCAATGGAACACTAATTCTTAAAAAATTATAGTTCTTTCCTTGCTTCAAATGCGTACGCTAAAGCGACTTTTTCTTCTTATATCTATTGTATTCATCCTGCTCTCCGGATGTTTTTACATCTATGTCAGCATACCTATACAACTACCGAAAATACCATACGAATTTTCCATCAAGCCTGGAAGCAATCTAACAAATGTTGGAAAGCAGCTAACTGAAATCAATATTTTACCAAACACATGGTCCTTTATTTTACTTTCACGCGTAATGGATTATGACTCTTCGCTTAAAGCAGGAAATTATACTCTATCCAAAAGTATTTCTCCTATTGAATTACTGAAGATAATTACAACAGGAGATGTTAACGCTAAACAAATTAAAATAAGATTTATTGAAGGCTGGACATTCCGCCAATTCAGAAAAAAACTAAATGCTCACAATGGTATTCAACATGATACTCTGAAACTAAGTGATCAAGATATTCTAAAGCTAATTGGCGCAAATGAGACTACTGCAGAGGGACTATTTTTTCCTGATACTTATTATGTTGCTGAAGGAAGTAGTGATATAACAATATTAAAAAAAGCGTATGATATCATGCAAAATAAATTAGCAATGGAATGGGCTAATGCAAATAAAGATTTACCTTTTGATACCCCATATCAGGCATTAATTCTGGCCTCTATAATTGAGAAAGAAACTGCTAAAGATACTGACCGAAATAAGATATCTGGTGTTCTTATCAATAGGCTACGATCAGGTATGCTGTTACAAACTGATCCTACTGTCATTTATGGTATAGGTGAAAAATTTGATGGGAATTTACGTAAAAAAGACTTGAAGAAAGATCATCAATACAATACATATACTCGTCTTGGCTTACCACCCACACCTATTTCTATGCCTGGACTATCCTCAATAAAAGCAGCATTAAACCCAGAAAAAACTAGTGCCTTATATTTTGTTGCTAAAGGAAACGGGGAATCTCATTTTTCCAATACACTAATAGAACACAATCGTGCTGTAGCCAAATATCAAAGAAAAAAGAAATAAAATTTATTTAGTAGAAATAGAAACTTCATGAAAGAAAAACAATAAATCTAGTTAGCTTGCATCTACTAAAACTGCTAATTTCTATATGGAAAAATCAACCATTACAGGAGCATGATCAGAAGGCCTCTCATGTTTACGTGGTTCTTTATCAATAATGAAATTATTACAATTATCAGACAGTTTATTACTTAATAAAATATGGTCAATTCTCATCCCCTTATTACGACGGAAGGCCATCATTCTATAATCCCACCAAGTATAATATTTATCAGAATGATCAAATAAATGAAAGCTATCAACCAATCCCAATTCAAGTAAATCTTTAAATGCTTTTCGCTCAGGAGTACTACATAACACTTTTCCTTTCCATAATTCTGGGTCATGAACATCAGAATCTTGTGGGGCAATATTAAAATCACCCAATAAAATTAATTTAGGATATTTAATTAACTCAGCCTGCAACCAATTATTTAATGCAGTTAACCAGTTTAATTTATATTGGAATTTATCTGATTCAATACTCTGACCATTTGGAACATAAATGCATATAATACGTATTCCTGCATAAGTTGCACATAATACCCTTTTTTGAGGGTCTGGAAAATTAGGTATTGCAACCACTAAATCTTTACCCATTTCTTTACCAAGTAAAGCCACCCCATTATATGCTTTTTGACCAGAATAAATAGGTCGATAACCTACATCTAAAATTTCATCTACAGGGAAATTTTCATCTTGCATCTTAGTTTCTTGTAAACACAATACATCGGGCTGATTAGTAGATAACCAATTAAAAACCTGTGGCAAGCGAATTTTTAAGGAATTTACATTCCACGTAGCAACTTTCATAATAAAATCTTCAAAATATATAATTTATATTAAAAGTATAATCTGATGAAAGATAATATGGAAATTAAAAATATAGAAAATAATTAGCCTCTTGGATGATGCTTAGCATGCAATTTTTTAAGTCGTGCACTAGCAACATGTGTATAAATTTGGGTGGTAGAAATATCTGAATGTCCTAGTAATATCTGTACAACACGGAGATCAGCACCATGATTTAATAGATGAGTAGCGAAGGCATGACGCAGCGTATGTGGTGACAAAGGTTTATTAATACCCGCCCGAATTGCATGACGCTTAATAAGATGCCAGAAAGCCTGGCGTGTCATAGCAAACCCTCGAATTGTAACAAATAGAGATTCAGAGAATTTCTCCCTTAGAAGCTTTAGGCGAGCTTCTACCATATACCGATTTATCCAATTTAATGCATTCTCTCCAAGTGGTGCCAAGCGCTCTTTTCCTCCTTTTCCCATTACCCTTATCACCCCAGTATCTAAGCTTACTTGCGCAATCTTCAAATTAACAAGCTCTGAAACTCTTAATCCACTAGCATATAAAACCTCAAGCATTGTTCGATCACGTAATCCTATTATCTGGTCAGTATCAGGGGTATTAAGCAGTAATTCTACGTCCTCCTCAGTAAGATCTTTAGGAAGATTACGCGGAATCTTTGGAGCACAAATATTTAAAGTCGGATCAGCTTGTATTTTTCCTTGACGCAATAAAAACCTATAAAATCTCTTCAAGCTAGATAATAAACGACTAGTAGTATTTGCTTTAGCTTTAATTGAAACCTTGTACGCAAGAAAATCTAATAAGTCTACATTCCTTGCATCTATTAAATTTATATTACTAGACTCTTCCAGCCATGAACCAAATTGTCGCAAGTCATTACAATAACTATCTAATGTGTTTCTTGACAACCCATCTTCAAGCCATAAAGCATCAGAAAAGTCATCAAGCAATTCTATGTTAGTTTCAAATATCTTCATGATGTAATAACCACCTTTTGATATCTAATGGAAAGCCATCTCGAGCATTCATAAAACCACCAATTTCACCATTTTTTGAGATAACACGATGGCAAGGTATGACTATTGGAAGTCGGTTAGCTCCACATGCCTGCCCTACAGCACGAGGTGCAGAACACAATTTTGAAGCTATATCGGCATAACTACTTGTACTCCCACTTGGTATTATTCTAATAGCCTGCCATACTCGAAGCTGATGATTAGTCCCATTAATTTTTAATGGCAAGTCAAATACAAAATTAGAATTCACTAAATATTCTTGTAATTGCATACAAACTTCTTTAGCTAATTTATTTTGAGATTCTAATTTAGGCGTGTCAAGAGGTAAATAAACAATATCTGTCAATAAATCATTACTCGTCCGAATACCTAATACTGCGAATGGAGTTACTAATCTAGCCTGATAATTATCAAGAGACTTGGGCTCTAAAATATTGTGTATTTTATCCATAACTAAAATATAGCTCTAATATTCATGAATTTTGACTTTATACAGATAGCTCGGCGATAATTAGAAAATATTAAGCTTATAAAGAAATACTATAGAAATATAAATTATAGGAGCGAAATGTGAAATTTAGCATAAAAAATGGGAATCCAGCAAAGCAGCACTGTGCTTGTACAGTAGTTGGTATATTTGAAACCAGAATACTAAGCGATGCTGCAAAAATATTAGATAAGAATTCCAATGGATATATTAGCAGTATTTTAAAAAATGGAGATATGGATGGGAAGATAGAATCTACTCTACTACTATACAACGTCCCTAACTCCACAAGTAATAGGATACTACTAGTTGGGCTTGGTAAAAGAAATGAGATTAGTGATAGAGAGTATAGAAATATTATACGCTCAACCTTCAATAAGCTACATGATACTGGTGCATCGAATGCATCAATTTATTTATTAGAACTCTATGTAAAGAAACGTACTATCCCTTGGAAAATTTCACAAACAGTAATTTTGGCAGAAGAGAGTATTTATCAATCTGGTCATCTTAAAAGCAAACATAATAATGGCAGGAAAAAACTCCAAAAAATAACCCTAAACACAATAAAATACAAAAATACTGATACTAGCAGAACAGCTCTAGAATGTGGTCTTGCTACAGCACATGGTATGAATATAGCAAAAGATTTAGGAAATCTTCCTGCAAATATATGTACTCCAACATATCTTGCAGAATTAGCTATAAAAATGGCTAAAAAATATAAACTTAAAGCTACTGTATTAACAGAGAAAAATATGCAGAAGCTTGGCATGGGCTCTCTTCTATCAGTAGCAAAAGGCAGTAATGAACCTGCAAAACTTATTACCCTTGAATATTGGGGGCAAAATAAAAAAGAACGTCCATTCATTCTTGTTGGTAAAGGAGTAACATTTGACACTGGTGGTATTTCCTTAAAGCCTGCAGCAAATATGGATGAGATGAAATATGATATGTGTGGAGCAGCTAGTGTATTTGGAACTATTACTGCAATTGCTAAACTGAAACTCCCAATAAATGTTGTTGGTATTATCCCTACAACTGAGAACATGCCTGGTGGAAAAGCTACAAAGCCTGGTGATATTGTTACTAGTATGTCTGGTCAAACAATTGAAATACTTAATACTGATGCAGAAGGAAGGCTTATACTATGCGATGCATTAACCTATGCTGAACGCTATAACCCGGAAATAGTAGTAGATATAGCCACTCTGACTGGAGCTTGTGTGGTTGCATTAGGCCGCGTAGCAACAGGATTACTCAGTAATGACGATAAACTAGCAAGTGAATTATTAAATGCATCTGAAGATGCAGCTGACAGAGCTTGGCACTTACCACTATGGAGCGATTATGACAAACAATTAAGAAGTAATTTCGCTGACATGGCAAATATAGGTGGACGTGATGCAGGAACTATTACAGCCTCATGCTTTCTTTCTCGTTTTACAAAGAAATATCGCTGGGCACACTTAGATATTGCTGGTACTGCCTGGAATTCTGGGACAAATAAAGGAGCAACTGGTAGGCCTGTACCTTTACTTACGCAATTCTTAATAACACGTGCAACTAAAAAGGTTTCTAGAAAGAAAGTATGACCCTAATCGATTTTTATTCTGGCTCCAATGATAAACTACATACTGCCTGTCGTTTGAGTGTTAAAATTATACAGCAGAATCTAAAAGTAGTAATTTATATTCCTGATATTAAAATTGCAGCTGAAATTGATAAATTACTTTGGACTTTCTCTTCTACTGAATTTATTCCACATTGCCATGTAAAAGATAAATTTGCGCTTGAAACTCCGGTAACGATTAGCCAAAGCGAAGAGAAGCTACCACATGATAATATTTTAATTAATTTACATAATCAGCACCCTCCTTTCTTTAGCCGATTTCTTAGATTAATTGAAATTTCTGAAACAACAATTGAGGATACTGAAGCAGCAAGAATAAGGTATCGTTTCTATAAAGACAGAGGATATGAAATCCGCCATCATAAGCTTCAGGGCGCCTAGATAAATTTAAAAATTAAACTGTCAATTACTATTTACCACCTTCCCTATGAAAAGAAAAAATAAATTTTTATCAAAATCTGATAAAAATAAAAAATTGAATAAAAATAAGCTATCAAATAAGAATAAAAAGAAATCTAAAATTATTGGTGAAATCCCTACACTTACTGAAAAAATATTTTTCTCCTCTAAAACCTTATCTAGCCAGTCTTCTCTTTTAATAACAAAAGATGAATCACACTCCATATTTAAAGAAAGGAAAGTAACCTTAGAACCTACAATCCAGAGCTCATGTTCTAATACATTAAGCCATCATTCACAAAATACAAATATACACAATAATGATAAAAATAAAATTCCTAAATCTTCCAATGAAATACAAGACTCTACAGAGTCACCAAGTTCAATGAATCTACCTAAAAATTTTGAACCGCAACCTATAGAAGAACGATGGTACCAAATCTGGCAGTCTGCCGGTTACTTCAAACCTAATTTATTGGAAATAAATAATAAAATTGATAATGCGTACTGCATAATGCTACCACCACCAAATATTACAGGCACTCTTCATATGGGCCATGCATTTCAGCATACTATTATGGATACGCTTACACGTTATCACCGAATGTCTGGCTATAACACACTATGGCAACCTGGAACTGATCATGCTGGAATAGCCACGCAAATCGTAGTGGAACGACAATTAGAAAACCAAAATATAGACAGGCATAAACTTGGACGAAAAGAGTTTACTAACCGTGTATGGCAATGGAAAGAAAAATCCGGTTCTACCATTACTAAACAAATGAAGCGTCTAGGTGCCTCTTGTGACTGGTCACGAGAACGGTTTACGATGGATGAAGGATTATCACGAGCTGTTACTGAAGTATTTGTACGTCTATACAAAGAAGGATTAATATATCGCGGTTGCAGGCTTGTAAACTGGGATCCTGTATTAAAAACAGCAGTTTCAGATCTAGAAGTGATATCCAATGAAGAAGATGGTTTTCTTTGGCATATTTTATATCCATTCAAAAATGGATTAAATGAGACTGATGGGTTAGTTGTTGCCACTACCCGCCCGGAAACAATGCTAGGCGATATGGCTGTAGCTGTACATCCAGATGATAAACGATACAAGCATCTAATTGGAGGCCTAGTATGCCTACCTCTATGCCAACGGAATATACCTATTATTGCGGACACCTATGTGGATCCAAATTTTGGAACTGGTTGTGTAAAAATCACTCCTGCTCATGATTTTAATGATTATCAAATTGGCCAACGTCACAGCCTATCTACACAAAGCATTCTCACACTAGATGCAAAAATTAATAATTTTGCACCACCTAAATACCAAGGCCTTGATCGTTTTAATGCTCGAGAAGAGGTTATTGCCGACCTAAAAAAACTAGGACTGCTAGTGGAAACTAAACCGCACAAACTTATGGTTCCACGTAGTGACCGCACTAACTCTATTATAGAACCAATGCTTACTGATCAATGGTATGTATCAATGCAGAGCATGGCCAAAAAAGGCCTCGATATAGTAGCAAATGGAGAAGTGAAATTTATTCCAGAAAACTGGGCTCATGTTTACAATCAATGGCTAGAAAATATTCAAGACTGGTGCATTTCTCGACAATTATGGTGGGGACATAGAATTCCAGCCTGGCATGATACAGATGGCAATATTTATGTGGCTCACAATCTAGAAGAAGCCCAAAAACAAGCAGGAAATCGTACTCTTACTCAAGATGAAGATGTTTTAGATACTTGGTTTTCATCCGCATTATGGCCATTTTCTACGCTAGGATGGCCAGATAAAACAACTGAACTTAAAGCTTTCCTACCAACATCAGTACTGGTTACTGGATTCGATATAATTTTTTTCTGGGTAGCTCGTATGATAATGATGTCACTACATTTCACAGGAAAAATACCATTTAAAGAAGTATATGTTACTGGCCTAATTCGAGATTCAGAAGGCCAAAAAATGAGCAAATCTAAAGGTAATGTACTAGACCCACTTGATCTTATAGATGGAATTACCTTACCAGATTTAATTGCCAAACGCACAACTGGACTTATGAACCCTAATCAAGAAAGTTCTATTAAAGAAATAACAAAGAAAAGCTATCCTCAAGGTATAACTGCATATGGAACTGATGCACTACGTTTCACCTTTTCTAGCCTTGCTTCACATGGCAGAGATATTAAATTTGATTTAAATCGTTGTGGGGGCTACCGAAATTTTTGCAATAAGTTATGGAATGCAACTAGATATGTAATAATGAACTGTAAAGGTAAAGATGTAGGATTAGATAAAAATTTACCACTAAATTTTTCTGTTGCAGATAAATGGATCATAGGACGTCTACAACAAGCAGAAAATATAGTAGAAAAATCATTTCATAATTACCGTTTTGATTTAGCAGCACGTGAAATATATGAATTTATTTGGGATGAATATTGTGGCTGGTATCTTGAACTTGCAAAGGTCCAATTAAACGAAAATGATCAATCAGTACAAAGAGGAACCCGTAACACATTAATAAATGTACTAGAAATGATATTACGACTATCCCATCCTATTATTCCTTTTATCACTGAGGAATTATGGCAGAAAGTATCATTATTAACTGGCAAAAATAATGAAAAAAGTATTATGCTTCAGCCGTACCCTAAAGCTGACCTATCACTTATAGATAAAGATTCCATGGAGAAAATCCACCTGCTTAAAGAAATAGTTAGCTCATGTCGTACCTTACGTAGCGAGATGCAGATATCCCCGGCAACAAGGGCTCCTCTATTAGTAACAGGAAAACAAAAAACCTTAACTGCATTCTTACCCTATTTAATAGCACTCATTAAATTATCTAATGTAGAAATAATTCAAGGCGAGCTTCCAAATACAGGAGAACCAGTTGCCGTTGTAGGTAAATTCAAACTGATGTTAAAAATAGAAATAGATAAAAATAAAGAGCGCGAACGACTTACAAAAGAAATAACAAATATTAAATTGGAAATTAAAAAATCCGAGATAAAACTTTCCAACTCTAACTTCATTAAACGTGCACCAATAAAAATAGTCACCCAAGAAAAGAACCGTTTATCCGATTTTAAATCAAAATTAGAAAAAATAACCAAACTATTACAGAATTTGAATTAAATAAGACAAACATTAAAATATCTTATGGATTTTCTACCTATTTTTATAAATATTAGAGACCGTAACTGTCTTGTAGTAGGTGGGGGGGAGATTGCTGCTCGTAAAATTAATTTATTATTAAATGCCGGAGCACGTATTACAGTAATTGCCCCAGATCTTAACAAAGAATTACTTAAGAAAGTAAATCAAGGGATTCTTGTTCATCGTGCTGAGCCTTTCATCTCAAGCCATATTAAGAATGTATCACTTGTAATTGCCGCAACAAATGATCTGAAAATTAATAAAACAGTTTCTGAAACTGCTAAAAAACTTGGAATCCCAGTAAATGTAGTTGATAATCTTGACTTATGTTCTTTTATTGTTCCCTCCATACTAAACCGCTCTCCTGTTTTAATTGCAGTGTCAAGTAGTGGAAAGTCTCCTATACTAGCAAGGCTATTGAGAGCTCACCTAGAAACCATTATCCCCGAAGCATATGGACGTCTAGCAACCTACGCTGAGAATTTTCGTGAACGTGTAAAGCAGCGTTTCTCACACCCAGAAAAGCGTCGGTTATTTTGGGAAAAAGAATTACAAGGGCGCTTTGCAGAAATGGTTTTTTCTGGGAAAGATAAAGCTGCACAAGATTATTTAAAACAATCACTACGTAATGAAATAGATGAGGTGCCCACTGGGGAAGTATATTTAGTAGGCGCGGGACCAGGAAACCCTGATCTTTTAACATTTAGAGCTATGCGCCTAATGCAACAAGCAGATGTCGTAATTTATGATCATCTGGTCTCAGCAGAAATACTAAATATGGTACGTCGGGATGCGCAACGCATCTATGCAGGAAAGAAACAGAGAAATCACTCTATGTCACAGGAATCTATTAATCAATTACTTGTGCGATTAGCTAAAGAAAATAAACGAGTTCTAAGGTTAAAAGGAGGCGACCCCTTTATTTTTGGAAGAGGTGGAGAGGAAATTGAATCACTAGCTAATTTCGGTATTCCATTTCAGGTAGTCCCTGGTATAACAGCTGCCTCTGGGGTAGCAGCTTATGCAGGAATTCCCCTTACCCACCGTGACTATGCTCAATCTTGTATCTTTGTAACTGGTCATTTGAAGAATGACAATGTAGACCTTGATTGGCCAACATTAGTAAAACCCAATCAAACTATAGTAATATACATGGGTCTACTTGGATTACCAGTTCTGTGCAAAAATCTTATCTCAAACGGCCTACCAGAAAGTAAACCAGCTGCTATAGTTCAACAAGGAACCACTCAGAATCAGCGTGTATTAATTGGCTCATTGAGCACCTTACCAGAACTAGCTCATTCATCAAACCTTACTCCTCCAACCCTCATTATTATTGGAGAAGTTGTTAATCTACACAAAAACCTTACCTGGTTTGACTCAAAACATAACCCAAATATACAAAAATAAATTATATTTATTTATTTGGCTGCGGTGTTAGACGTAAATATGGACGGGGAGCATTATATCCCTTAGGATATTTTTGCTTTATAGTTTCTTCATCTTGAATAGTTAATGGAATAATTACATCTTCACCATCACACCAATTACCAGGAGTTGCTACTGAATAATTATCAGCTAACTGTAATGCATCAATTACACGTAGAACTTCATTGAAATTACGCCCTGTACTCATTGGATAAGTAATAATAAGACGGACTTTCTTTTTTGAATCAATAATAAAAAGCGAGCGTACCGTCATAGTATCTGATTGATTCGGATGAACCATATCAAATAAAGTTGCTATCTTTCTATCCACATCTGCAATAATCGGAAAATTAACAGTAGTGCACTGAGTCTCTTCAATATCCTTAATCCATTCTATATGCTTATTAGCTGGGTCAACTGATAGCCCGATCGCTTTAACATTTCGTTTATCAAACTCTGATTTAAGCTTAGCAGTTAGTCCAAGCTCTGTTGTGCAAACAGGTGTAAAATCAGCTGGATGAGAAAATAATACTGTCCAAGAATCTCCTGCCCATTTATAAAAATTAATCTGTCCAATAGATGAATCCTGCTCAAAATCTGGTACTACATCGCCTAGGCGTAGAGTCATGACAACCTCCATAAATAGATAAATGACTTAATAAATATAATCCGACTAGCCAAAGGGTTCAACAAATTATTATCAAATTCCCTAAATTTCTATACATTACTTTACTCATAAAACTATAGATAATACCCCTAAACCATACAAAGTCACATCATTTATTGCGACTGATATTACTAGGATATTTAGCTTCTACAAGAAGCTAAAAATTATCATTTGCTAAATATATATAACAACATAATATATATACCTGTTTAATAAATTCAATATAGTATTAGGATCACTAAGAAAAGAATATTAACCAAGTACAACCTCCATTGACAGGAATCCTATGCTTTGCTACGCTAATCTTAAGGATTAGTAAGCTTAAAAATACAAAACTTATAGGGCTGTTACACGATGGAATATTCCACAAATTATCAGCAATATCAACTGGAAATGTGGAATAAATGCATGCAATATAGAGGTTAAGCCTCCTCCCCAAAATAAATTAATAATAATACTTACTATCAATTATATATATAGGAATACAGGAGAAAAATTATGACACCAGGTGAAATTATAGTAGGTGAAGGCAATATTGTATGTAATGCCAACCGCAAGACGGTGAAAGTGAAAGCTACAAATACAGGTGACCGACCAGTTCAAATCGGATCTCATTTTCATTTTTTTGAAGTTAATAGAGCAATAAGCTTTAACCGAGAAAATGCAATTGGAATGCGTTTAAATATCCCAGCAAGTACGGCTGTACGCTTTGAACCAGGTGAAGAGAAAGAGGTTGAACTTGTTGAGATTGGAGGATCACACTCTGCATATGGTCACAACGACCTTATGAATGGTAGTACAACTGAAAATTCTAACAAAGAAAAAGCAATGCAGCTTCTAAGAAGTAAAAATTTTAAGGATAAATAATTATGAGCCTAACAATCAGTAAAAAGAACTATGCTAATTTATTTGGTCCTACTACAGGTGACAAAGTAAGGCTGGGAGATACAGATCTATTTATTGAAATTGAAAAAGATCACAATTCATATGGTGATGAATCAAAATTTGGTGGTGGAAAGAGTATTCGTGATGGTATGGGACAATCTTCAACTGCAACAAGGGAACAAGGTGTTCTAGATCTAGTGATTACTGGTGCGATTATAATTGACCACTGGGGGATTGAAAAAGCTGATATTGGTATAAAAGATGGAAATATTGTTGGTATTGGCAAAGCTGGGAATCCAGACATGATGGATAACGTGTCCCCTAATATGGTAATTGGTGCTTCAACTGAAGTACATGGAGCATACGGGTTTATAGCTACCGCTGGTGGAATGGATGCTCATATTCATTTTATTAGTTCTACACTCATTGAAACTGCTCTATACAGTGGAATAACAACTATGATAGGTGGTGGAACTGGACCAGCAGATGGGACTAATGCAACAACTGTCACTCCTGGAAAATGGAACATTCAGAAAATGTTAGAGGCATCTGAAGCCTTTCCTATGAATCTAGGCTATTTTGGCAAAGGAAATTGTTCTACTGAGGCTCCTTTAATAGAACAGGTTGAAGCAGGTGTATGTGGTCTTAAAATTCATGAAGACTGGGGGTCTACTCCTGCTGTTATTAATGCCTGTTTAGATACTGCAGACAAAATGGATGTACAAGTTGCTATACACACTGATACGTTAAATGAAGCTGGATTTGTAGAGGATACTGTAGCAGCAATTGATGGCCGAGTAATACATACATTTCATACTGAAGGAGCAGGTGGAGGGCATGCGCCAGATATTATAAAAGTTGCAATGTATCCAAATGTTTTACCTTCTTCTACAAACCCAACTCGTCCTTATACTGTAAATACATTTGATGAGCATATGGATATGCTTATGGTATGCCACCATTTAAGTAGAAATATACCTGAAGATGTATCTTTTGCCGATTCTCGTATTCGTCCTGAGACAATGGGGGCAGAAGATATACTTCACGACCAAGGTATCTTTAGTATGATGTCTTCAGACTCTCAAGCAATGGGTCGTGTGGGGGAAGTAATTTGTCGCACATGGCAAACAGCAGATAAGATGAAGAAACAATTTGGTCCACTGGAAGAAGATAAAAATAATGGTAATGATAATTTCCGTGTTAAACGGTATATTGCAAAATACACTATTAATCCAGCAATATCTCACGGTATTGGACAATATATTGGATCAATTGAAGTAGGAAAAATGGCTGATATTGTTTTATGGAACCCATCAATGTTTGGTGTTAAACCAGAGCTTATCATTAAAGGAGGAATGATAATAGCAAGTAAAATGGGAGATGCAAATGCATCTATTCCAACCCCACAGCCAGTAATTTATCGGAAAATGTTTGGTGCTTATGGAAATGCTTTATTTAAGACTTGCGCAACATTTGTTTCTAAAGCCTCAATAGATAAAGGAATTGTGGCAGAATATGGGCTTCAGAAAAAAATACTACCCGTTTCAGGATGTAGAAATATTGGAAAAAAAGATTTGATACACAATGATAAAACACCTGAGATCGCTGTAAACCCTGAAAACCATGAGGTTAAGGTTGATGGTAAAGTGATCTCTAGTGAACCAGCAGAAGAGATATCATTGGCACAAAGATATTTCTTATTTTAATAAACCTTTAAATTTTATACTTTAAATATTGGTGATAATATGCATTTAACGCCTCGTGAAATTGAAAAATTAATGCTGCATAGTGCAGGAGAGCTCGCAAAAAAAAGAAAAGCAAGAGGAGTAAAACTAAATCATCCTGAATCTATTGCTTTAATTTGTAGTGAGTTAATGGAAGCTGCACGTGATGGAAAAACTGTTGCACAACTAATGCAATTAGGTGCCACATTTCTTAAGAAAGAAGATGTTATGGAAGGTGTATCTGAAATGATACATGATATACAAATTGAAGCGACCTTCCCGGATGGAACCAAATTAGTAACAGTGCATGATCCAATCCGATAGTTGTAATAAAATACTATCTTTCGATTAATTTACATTAGTGTGTTTTTCGAACACATTGCAGCAACACTTATGTAGTAATGATATGTTGCTGCATTTTAATGTACGTGTGCATGCATTATTATAAAATACTGCTAAAATATATAATTAGCTTAATGATCTATAGCTAAAAATACAATCTACTCCCTTGTTTGTTTTTCAAATACTCAGTACAAACTCTCTATTTCAAGCTCTGAGTATTTTTGAAAAAAATTTTTAGTAAATAGAACAAATAAATCATCTTCTCAATATAAGATAATTATTTATTACATATATAATTTTTATGAAATAAGCTTATTATGATTATTAAAGAAATACTTGGCAATAAATCAAATATAGATTTAACTAACCTAGAAATAGATATTCTAGAATTAGAGTGGTTTGAAACATCTAAAAGAATTCAAAGCAGAACCACTGTTAACGGAATTACAGTCTCTATAAAATTCCTACGAGAAGGCCAGTATTTATCTCAAGGAGACATTTTATTTAAAAATGATAAGAAAGCTATTACGGTAAATATCAAAGAATGTGAAGCAATAGTAGTAAGCCCTACATCTCTCCTAGAAATGGGTACAATATGTTATGAAATTGGAAATAAACATGCTCCTTTATTTATCCAAAACAATCAAATTTTAATCCCCTTTGAAGAACCTATATTTAAATGGCTTAATGCTAGCGGATACCACCCTTTAAAAGAAAATAGACAATTAAAAAATATGCTTAGATCAACACAAGGTTCGCATGGACATTCTCAGCATGAGCACAATTATAAGCAACCTATGTTTAATAAAATTATAAGCCTGGCATCAAAATACTCAAATGAAAAATAATTTTATTGGAAGCCTATTACACTTATCTGACCCTACGCTACCAATTGGCGGTTTTTCACATTCTCATGGATTAGAAACTTATGTTCAACTAAATCTTGTACATGATATAGCAACAGCCGAATTATTTATTATTGAAAATCTAAAATCAAATATTAAATATAATGATGCTGCTTTTGTTCGCTTAGCTTATGAAGCTGCTGCAGAAAATGATTTAAATGAGATAATACTTCTAGATCAAGAATGTACAGCGTTAAAAAGTGCAAAAGAAATTAGGCAAGCAAGCCAGAAATTAGGAATCAGGCTAATTAAAATATTTAAGAGGTATAAAGAATATAAATTAATAGAAAAATATGAAGCTGCTATCAAAAAAAATAAAGCATCCGGGCATTATTGTGTTTCCTTCGGTATTTACGGCCTCCTACTTGGAATACCAATTGAAGAGACATTATATGCCTACTATTACAACACAGCTATAGGTCTGGTTACTAATAGCGTTAAACTAGTTCCATTAGGGCAATTAGATGGACAAGATATAATGTTCCGTCTGCAGCATTTAATGGAAAAGCTTGTAACTGAAACATTAATTATAGATAAATCTCTAGTGGGTATGTTAGATACAGGTTTAGATATACGTTGTATGCAACATGAGAAATTATATTCACGTCTATATATGTCTTAAATTTAATTATAGAGAATGGAGTAATAAAAAATGACAACAAATAAAAATCGAACATATATCAAAATTGGTATAGCTGGACCTGTGGGATCAGGAAAAACAGCACTTATAGAACGATTAACACGAAAGCTCCAAGATAAATACAGCATCGGTGTTATTACTAACGATATATATACTAAAGAAGATGCAGAGTTTCTAACCAAAAATAGTATTATGCCTAAAGAGAGAATAATTGGTGTAGAAACAGGAGGTTGCCCACATACTGCGATTAGAGAAGATGCAAGCATGAACCTTGAAGCTGTTGATGAAATAGCCAGTCGCTATTCTGATGTTGAAATTGTTCTAATAGAAAGCGGGGGTGATAATCTTTCTGCAACGTTTAGTCCGGATTTAGCTGATGTAACAATTTTTGTAATCGATGTTTCTGGAGGAGAAAAAATACCAAGAAAGGGTGGTCCTGGTATTACAAGATCAGACTTACTTGTAATCAATAAGATTGATTTAGCACCCCATGTTGGAGCTAGTCTAGAAATTATGGAATCAGATGCCAAAAGAATGCGCGGTGGTAGCCCTTTTGTATTTACTAATCTGGTTACAAATGATGGTCTAGATAATGTTATATGTTGGATAAAAAAATATGCTCTTCTTGAGGATAAAGCAATAGAACCTGATTTATTAAGATAGAATTATTGAATAAAATTTAACTCAATCTATGGCTTTTGGTATAGGTTTGTATCTATTAATTATAATGTAAGATATACATGTCTATTCCAACCTTATTGCACCGGAAATCCTGCAAATATAGGCTAACCAAGACACCAGTAATTGAAAAAGATAAGCTTCTCTTTATGAAAGAATTTTTAGTAGCTTATATAAATAGGCAGATCTATACGCTATTACTTTATTATTCTTTTTCTTCTTGGAAACCAGCATAAATTCAATTGAACTTTACATTAACTTGTTCCTCGGAAGCAAGTTCTTTACCTTGTACTATACAACCAATAGTCAGACTAGGTTAGAAGCTTTAAAACTTTTAAGTCATATTGCACAAGGATAATAAAAAGCCGAAACCTATAAAGGTTTCGGCTTTTTATTAATAGAAGAGTAGAAACTTCTTTTGTTATATTTGTAATTGGAAAGCAACCGTGAACTTATCTATCTTGGCACCCGTTGCACCAGGAGCATAATTCAAACCCTTGGTGTAAAGATCACCATGTTGATAGAAAGCTGATATACGAGCATTATGCCCATCTATCACGTAGTTAACACCACCTTCAATTTCTTCACGTTTTGAGCTGTTCTCTGGCTGAACACTAGTAAACCTGCCATAAGGCTGGAAGCGTCCTATACCTACTTTATGTGGAATCAGATATAAACCATACATTGTCCATGACTGACCTCTGAAAACACACATACAATTACCATCTGTATATGCTGCATCATCAAATTCAGCCCAGAATCTTTTATATTCTGCATTGAAGGTAACTACACCCATATTGTTATCAAGTGGTTTTTCAAATAAAAGATCGGTTACAAGACCAGTAAAATCTGCCCTGTTACCAAATGAACCAGCTCCATCTTTTTGATGGTTAACACCAACTGCTATAGCTAAGATATCACCTGCTCCACCATAGTATGTACCACTTGTATAGTAACCAGGATTTTTCTCAGGATTTAAGAAATTATAAGTAAGTCGACCTGTATAGCTTGCTGCATTTGACTGATTAGGTCCTTTTCCTGATGCTGACCTTGTTCCATTAAATACACCCACTGAGTATTGTAACGTACCTGTTCCCATCCCCATTGGTTGTGGCACATCTAAATCACCAAAGAAAACAACACCATCATCACGACCATACATACCACCACCAGCAAAATTTCCTATGCTGCTATTACCAAAGTTACCACTATAATCTTGTGGGAAGAAAGGTGTCTTAAATCCTTCAAATGTTGCGTGGTAGTAAGGACCATTCAACTCACCACGTTCAGTATTGGCAAGTGTACGACCAGCCCAGAGATTGATATATCGATTAAACTCGAATTTGGCAATTATATCGAGAATTCCCATCCCAGAATTATCACCAAATCCACCAACGCCTTGACCGGCACCACCATCATATGTTTTTGAGCAAGCAAAACATTCAGTGTTAAAAGTGAATTTCACATATTTATGAATCTGCCCATCTATGTATATACGAGCATTATTAATACCAAATCCAGCGCTATAATCACTTCCATTAGCAGCTGCATTTTGCGCGGCAGTAAAACCACCACGAATACCCATTCCGATACTAATCCACTTAGTATCATCAATTGTTATTTTCCCGCCAGCATATGCACTTGGCAATGTTGTTGCCATTCCTGCAACTAATGCAACAGCAACCCCCGTATGCAATAAATTTCTCTTTATTTTATCAAACTTCATGGTGAAGCCTCCCTGTGAGTAATAAAAACAAATTAAACTCGCTACCCTTCTATTTGAAACTTTTTACTACATAACTCTCCCAAAATTAAACGGATTAGAGGAATTGTGCCTAAGATATTCATATATAGCAAGGATAATCTTAATATTTTTCAAGGAAATCTTTAGAAAATGTAGTATTTTTACAACAGTTATCCTATAAGTTATTATTTATAAACATTTTTTCATATATAAACACAAACATTAAACTTTAAGCTTTCCTCGAGAATCTCTTAGGGTTGTAGTACGATTGAATACTGGGTTGTCTGGATTCATATCTTTCTTATCAGCCACAAAATAGCCATTTCGCTCAAACTGAAAAGATTCTTCTGGCTGCGCTTTATTTAATTGAGGCTCTATATAAGCAGATATAACCTTTTTAGAATTTATATTTAAAAGCCTTCTATAGTCCTTACTACTTATATCTGGATGAGAATCAGAAAACAAATGATCAAACAGCCTTATTTCACTTTTAAGTGCATATTTAATTGGAAGCCAATGAATATTCCCTTTAACTCTTCGTTTTTTAGATCCAGCTGTTCCGCTTTTGGTACTAGGATCATAGCTACAATGAATTTCCTCAATCTCATTATTAGCATTTTTAATTACTTTCTCACATTTTATAATATAAGCATAACGTAAACGCACTTCTACTCCTGGTGCAAGACGGAAATAACCTTTTGATGGGATTTCCATAAAATCATCTTGCTCAATATACAGCGTTTTAGTCAAAAATAAATAACGATTCCCCTCCTCTGGTTTTTGTGGATGATTAGGAATTAGACATTCTTCCTCATAATTATCTGGATAATTAATTATAACTAGTTTCAGTGGCTTAAGAACAGCAATACGGCGCTGTGCACGCACATTAAGATCTTCTCGTAGACAGTTCTCAAGCACACCCATACCTATCCATGAATCTGCCTTACTAACACCAATACGCTCAGAAAATAAACGAATCGAGTAAGGTGTATATCCACGGCGGCGTAATCCAGCTAATGTAGGCAATCTGGGATCATCCCAGCCATCTACAAACCCGCCTTCCACTAATTCTATCAAGATCCGTTTACTCATTACAGTATGAGTAAGATTAAGCCTAGCAAATTCAATTTGTTGTGGATGGCAAGAAATTTTATCTTTTAATTGCGTTAAGATCCAATCATATAGAGGGCGATGATCTTCAAATTCTAATGTACACAATGAGTGAGTAATATTTTCTAAGGCATCAGAAAGGCAATGAGTATAATCATACATTGGATAAATGCACCACTCATTTCCAGTACGATGATGATCCATCCAACGAATCCGATAAATAATAGGATCACGTAAATTCATATTTGGGGATTCCATATCAATCTTTGCCCGTAATACATGAGCGCCATCAGAAAACTCTCCAGCCTTCATACGGCGAAATAAATCTAAATTCTCACTAATTGAACGATCTCGATACGGACTATTAGTTCCTGCTCTGGTCAAAGTGCCGCGTAATTTACGAATTTCCTCTCCGGATGAACTATCTACATAGGCCTTACCCTGATTGATAAGATACTCTGAAAACAGATAAAGCTTATCAAAATAATCAGAAGAGTAGTGTAAATTCTCTCCCCAATCAAAACCAAGCCATCGTACAGATTCACATATTGAATCTACATATTCCTTGCCTTCTTTTTCTGGGTTAGTATCATCAAAACGTAGATGACATATCCCCTTATATTCAAAAGCAAGACCAAAATTCAAACATATACTCTTAGCATGGCCAATATGCAAATAACCATTTGGCTCTGGTGGAAAACGAGTCTCTACACGCCCACTCCATTTCCTCGTGCGAATATCTTCGTCAATAATATTACGGATGAAATTAGAAACAGGCTCAGCAGATAAAGTAGTAGTTGATATATTTTTATTCATAGTTTTCAAATCAGCCTCTCATAATATTTTATGCCGCACCAAACCTATTGGGATATTATAGTGTAGATAGAGTAATCTAGCTCAGAAGAACATATTTTTATACTAAATATATTAAGCATAACCTATCTTTCGCATAGATAATATTTTTACTCTAAACTAATATTATGAAACAACTTACCTTCTCTATTTTACGCTTATTAAATGATGGAAAATTTCACTCCGGGGTGGCTATGGCGCAGTATCTTAATGTTTCTCGTACTAGCATATCCAATGCACTACAAAAATTAGAAGAAAAGGGAGTTGTAGTCCATAGAATTCATGGTCGCGGCTACTGCCTACCTAATCCTATACAGTGGCTTGATAAAAATAAGATTATTAGACATTTTTCTGCTAAAAAAAAGCTTCATATTGCAATATTAGATACTACTAAATCAACTAATACCGAATTACTCAAAAAGGCTACAACAGAAGAGTATTATGGAAATAAAGCAGATACTATCCATGTGGTTGCTACAGAACTGCAAACTCAGGGACGAGGCCGTCGAGGTAAGATTTGGTATTCTGGTCTTGGTGACAGCCTAACCTTCTCTTTATTATGGGGTTTTCAAAAGGGGTCTGGGGTTCTTTCAGGCTTAAGTTTAGCTATTGGAGTAGCAATAATACGATCATTAGAATTATCAGGAATAAAGAATGTAGCCCTTAAATGGCCAAATGATATAGTGTATCAGCATAAAAAAATTGCGGGAATATTAATTGAATTACGCGGAGATTCATTAGGGCCTACTTTAGCTATAATCGGGATAGGTATAAACCTAAAACTTTCAGACAGCATAAAAAAAAATATAGACCAAGAATCAACTGATCTCTTCTCTATTAATAGAAAAAATTTAGACAGAAACAAACTAATGGCAAAATTATTAAGTGAATTGACAATAGTTCTAAAAGAATTTACACAGTCTGGATTTAAACCTTTTAAAAAAGAATGGGTCCAACACCATGAACTTGAGAATGAACAAGTCGCACTATATTTGCCTGATAATTCAATACAAGAAGGTGTAGTACAAGGCATCACAGATGAAGGCTCATTAATACTCAAAACTTCTGAAGGTATGCGCTATTTCAATGGGGGTAATATAAAGCTACGTAGGATGACATAACATGACTTATTTAATGGCAATAGATTCAGGAAACACACATGTTAAATGGGGAATACATGATGGGGCCAACTGGATCAAACAAGGGAGTTTTACTCTTACGCAAACTATTCTTACCCAAAAGGAATGGCAGAAACTACCAGAACCAAATAAAATTATAATTTCTAATGTTTCTAATATAGAAGCAAAAGAAATATTATCTAAGCTTCTTTCATACTGGAAGATAAAGCCTAAATGGATAACAGCCCGTGCATATCAATGTGGCGTTCAAAATTATTATACAGATCCATCACTATTAGGCAGTGACCGATGGGCCGCATTAATTGCAGCCTGGAATTATCAAAAAAAAGGTTGCTTAGTCGTAGATACTGGTACCGCTATGACAGTTGATACATTATCTGATACAGGTGAATTTCTTGGTGGTATTATTGTTCCTGGGTTTGAATTAATGAGGGAGGCATTAACAACTAATATCACTACACTACAAAACTATGAAGGAAAATTTTCTAATTTCCCAAATAATACAGCAGATGCTATATACAGTGGAACAATTCATGCTTTAGCTGGCACAGTAAAATCTATGTCTAATTTGCTTTCTATTACTTTAGGCCATATACCTAAGTGTATTATAAGTGGAGGTGCGTCTAAACAGCTATTGTCTAAACTTAATATGGAAGCTAACGTAATTGATAATTTAGTATTAGAAGGTTTGGTATTAATTGCAAAAGAGAACCCAGAAATTATGTAATTTATAGCTTCATATTCTGAGCATAAGGTCATTAAAGTTTATTACTAATCTTTTCAACATACTACTGGAAACTAATGTCATCCTTTGAGCATACTACTTTTTATAAAACTATCAACCATCTACAGGACCTACCCTCCCCTAATGGAATTGAAATTGCTTTTGTCGGACGCTCAAATGCTGGGAAATCAAGTGCCATCAATACACTTATGAGACGTGATCGCCTAGCTTATGTCAGTAAAACACCTGGCCGAACTCAGCATATTAATTTCTTTAAGCTTGGAGACAAAAATTTCTTAGTTGATCTTCCTGGGTATGGCTATGCTAAAGTGCCACTTAAAATTCGTCAGCACTGGGATAAGCTACTAGGTACCTATTTAGAAACTAGGGAGCCACTTCATGGAATGATACTGATTATGGATATACGACACCCTCTAACAAAACTTGACCAACATATGCTAGACTGGTTTGCGCCTACAGGTAAACCCGTCCATATTTTGCTTACTAAAGCAGACAAAATTACTCGAAACCAGGCTGCAAAGACCCTTTACAAAATCAAAAATATTTTAGGTGATACTTACCCACAATGTAGCGCCCAACTATTCTCAAGCTTATCTAAGATTGGTATTGAAGAAGCTTATATAGTACTTAATAACTGGCTTGGTTTAAATTCCATACAACATCATATACACAATAAAAAACCCCCGGCTAAAGGGGAAATGACCGGGGGAAACTACCTTAAGTAATCATAATGATAACCCTAGCCCAGGGAGAGAGCCGGGAACAACCAAAGTAGTATGTTAATAAGACACTAATTAAGAAAATAAGTTCCCTTTTATTTATTTTTAACGCTCAATTACTACTACAAATAGATTCAATGCATTACTAATTAAAGTATAAATAACTTTCATGCTTGGTTATAATTTATGATTCTAAGCTCCTATTAACTACTATGCTTTGCATAGCACAAGGTTTACAGTATTCTTAGAATAGAAAATTAATGCTTAGGTACTGCTATTTCTAATAACCATGATTTATTTGAGCAATACAAATTATTTATTACTAGAATCTATGTTCTTATATAAAAATGAATAAAAATTACGGGAAATTTCCAGAAAAAAGAATGCGTCGCATGCGTCATGACTTATTTTCACGTCGCTTGATGAGGGAACACCATTTACGTACAGATGACCTAATTTATCCAGTATTTGTACTGAATGGGAAAAATCAAGAAGAGGAAGTGCTTTCAATGCCTGGAGTAACAAGAATAAGTATAGACAAGCTAATGCACAAAGCAGAGCAATGCTTAGAACTTGGTATACCAGCACTCGCAATTTTCCCTGTTATTGATTCTGAACATAAGTCCCTCACTGCAACTGAAGCACTAAATCCCAAAGGTCTTGTTCCAAAAGCTGTAAAGCAATTAAAAAAAACATTTCCAGAATTAGGTGTCATTACTGATGTTGCACTGGATCCATATACTAGTCATGGACAGGATGGGTTAATTGATAATAATGGGTATGTTATGAATGATGAAACTATTAACGTGCTTGCTCAACAAGCACTCGTACATGCTGAAGCTGGAACCGATATAGTAGCGCCATCAGATATGATGGATGGTCGTATTAGTGCAATTCGTAATGCTCTCGATAATAAAGAATTTATTCATACCCGCATACTCGCCTATTCTGCAAAATATGCCTCTCATTTTTATGGTCCATTTCGTGATGCTGTGGGCTCTGCTTCAAATCTAGGAACAGGAAATAAAGAAACCTATCAAATAGATCCAGCAAATTCTAATGAGGCAATATGGGAAACAGGGATGGATTTACAAGAAAGTGCTGATATTATTATGGTAAAACCTGGCATGCCATACCTTGATATTGTACGTCAAATTAAGGATCAATTTAAGGCCCCAACATTTGTCTACCAGGTTAGTGGTGAATATTCCATGATTAAGGCAGCCTCATCAAATGGCTGGCTTGATGAAGAAACATGTGTACTTGAATCATTGTTAGCTATGAAACGTGCAGGAGCAGATGGAATTTTAACTTATTATGCTATACAAGCAGCCAATTGGCTTAAGAAAGATAAATACAAGATATAATCTTCCCTATAATAATTTTAATCATGGCCTCCAACCTCACACATAAAACTAACAACTGAAATATAGTTCTATTAGAAACTAATTCCACTCAATTAAATCAGAAAATTTAAATCCGCTACTTGAGTCACTACTACCTGAATTACTACTATTTGAACCGCTACTATCTGAGTCCCTAGCATTAGATGACATACGCTCTTGAAGAAAAGATTCCATACCTCCAAAATTACTACCTGCCTTTGGAGGTAGATTCTCCTGAAAAAAATATTCTAAAATCTCACCTTCATCATCCCTAAATCCTGTTAAAGGATCAACTCTAGCTGCAACTATACCTTTAGGAACAATCTCCTCTAAAACTATACCATCAAAATTTGTATTATCTAGCTTGGGCACATCTTTTAAAACTTTCCCCATATAGCTTATCCAAATAGGGAGTGCAGCACCAGATCCTGTTTCTTTCTTACCAAGAGTCTTAGGGATATCATAACCAATCCAGGAAACTGCTACTAAATTAGTTTGAAAACCACAAAACCAAGCATCAATAAAATTATTTGTCGTACCAGTTTTCCCAGCTAAATCATTACGCCCTAATTGCTTTGCCTTAACTGCAGTACCCCTTTTCACAACATCTTTCAGCATACTGGTCATAATATATGCATTACGAGGGTCTATTATCTGCTTTGCATTCACACCTGCTAATACAGGTTGCGCTTCCTCTAGTATTTCCCCACGCACATCTTCAATTCTTTTAATTATATGTGGTATTACACGAAATCCACCATTAGCAAATGCAGCATAACCAGTAACCATCTGCATTGGAGAAGCAGAGCCTGCTCCAAGAGCCATAGGAAGATATGGAGGATGAAGCTTAGGATTAAACCCAAATCTAGTAATATAATCCTGGGTATACTGAACTCCAATTGCCTGCAAAATACGAATAGATACCAAATTCTTAGATTTAGCAAGTGCCTCTCGCATCCGGAGAGGACCTTCATATTTACCTGCATAATTTCTAGGTTCCCACTCCCTGCTTCCAGTTTCCTTTGCAGTAAAAGAAATTGGTGCGTCATTTATAACAGTAGCAGGAGTAAATCCTTTCTCAAGAGATGCTGAATAAATAAATGGTTTAAAACTAGAGCCTGGTTGACGAAAAGCCTGTGTAATATGATTAAATTGATTACGATTAAAATCAAATCCTCCAACTAATGCACGAATCTCCCCATCTTCTGGATCCATTGAAACTAAGGCTGCCTCAGCCTTAGGAAGCTGTACGATACGCCAAGTATCATTTTCATTCTTTGTTACCCTGATTAGCGATCCTGGACGAATATATTTTTCATCTAATCCCACTTCTTTACTAAGAAATTTTTCCACAAAGCGCAGACCTTCACCTATAATCTTAACCCTTTCTCCACCTTTACGGTATGCATGAACCACCTCAGGATTTACAGATAAAACTACTGCTGCGTGAATTCCATCACTATCTAAAACATCTTTCAGGGCTTCATCTAATAATTTACTCTGATCTTGACTGTTTTGAATTAATTCTATAAAGCCCTCAGGACCTCTATATCCATGTCGCCCATCGTGGCTCATGACACCCTGGCGCACAGCTTTATAAGCCGCTTCTTGATCCAATTTTCTCACTGTTGTATATACCTTTAACCCTCTAGTATAAGTTTCTTCTTTAAAACGTTCATGTATCTCTTGGCGTACCATTTCAGCAACATAATCAGCTCGCAAAGGGAACTCTCTGGATTTATGTTTTTTATAAACAATTTCTAATTTTTGACTTTTTGCTCCCTGAAATTCTGAATCAGTAATAAAACTTAGCTTCTTCATGCGCCCTAAAACATATAACTGACGTGCTTTTGCTCGTGCTGGATTTACAACTGGATTATAGCGGGATGGAGCCTTAGGTAAACCAGCTAACATAGCAGACTCAGCAATAGAAAGACCACTAAGATTTTTTCCAAAATAAACCCTGGCTGCAGAAGCAAAACCATAAGATCGTTGTCCAAGGTATATCTGATTCATATATAGCTCAAGAATCTTATCTTTACTTAAGCTATGTTCAATTTTGAATGCAAGTAGGGCCTCACTGAATTTCCTTGTTAATGTCTTTTTTCTAGTTAAAAAAAAGTTTCTTGCCACTTGCATCGTTATAGTACTTGCACCTTGTCGTACTACACCTGATGTAACATTAGAATAAACAGCACGTAATACACCTAAATAATCTACACCACCATGTTGATAAAAACGCTCATCCTCTGCAGAAATAATTGCATGTTTTAAATCTTCAGGCACTACATCAATTTTTACTAAATCCCTATGCTCCTCACCAAACTCACCAATTAATAAACCTTCTGCACTATAAATCCTCAAAGGAATTTTTGGCCTATAATCAGTCAAGACCTCAAGTGATGGGAGTGTTGGTATCGTAACAAGCGCAGCAAAGACTATTAGTAAAATACCAATCAAACCTAGCGCTAAGGATGCCCCAGTTATGTAAATAAACCAGCGAATTAACATAAAAAATAAATTTTAAAATATGAATCTAACATCATAATTTGTAATAATAAACCAGTTTCATCTTAAAAATTAATACTATACTTCTAATGCTTTATAAAATTTTTTAAGTAGTTTTATAAGTTTATAAAATAAATAGTATTCTTTCATATTCTAGCAATATTTAGAAATAACATTTATATAATTACAGTTAAAAGCCATATACCAAATTTGAATATAATTAAAGCAAAAAGCCCCCTATAAAGAAAAATTAATAAAGAACCACAATAAAGAAATAAATATAACTCTGGGTCTTTTCAGATACAATGGATCATATTGAGGTATTTGACAGAAATTGAGCCATGAGCAAAACAAATAATATTATACTAATAGGTATGATGGGTGCAGGGAAAACTACGATTGGCAAATCCCTAGCAAATTATTTAAATAAAACCTTCATTGACTCTGACCATGAAATCCAGAAACGTACTGGCGTTACAATACCAATAATTTTTGAAATAGAAGGTGAATCTGGTTTCCGTAAACGTGAAACATGTATGCTAAATGAATTATTAAGAACTGATAATATTGTTCTTGCGACAGGAGGAGGGATAATTCTAAGTGAAGAAAACCGTAATCTTCTAAAAACAAAAGGAACAATTATTTATCTACGAGCAACTGTTAATGAATTATGGCAAAGAACTAGACATGATAGAAATAGGCCAATTCTTCAAACTAAAAACCTTAAATCCAAACTTACTGAATTGTATGAGAAACGTGACCCCATATACCATGAAATAGCCCATCTTGTTATTGAGAGCGGAAAACAAAGTATCCATCACATGGTAAAATCTATTGCTTTACAACTTTCTAATTATACTAATTAAGCTGCTATTTATTAACTTAGAAAGTTATTAATGGAAACTCAAAAAAATACTTTATTACAAAAGATTAATTCAAGTTTTGTGAAATTTAAAATAAGATGCAAACTATTCTCGCAAATATTGCTACAGCTTCTAACCCGCAAAGTTACCCGATTCATATTGGTAATAATATATTAAATAATTCTAACCTTATATTCCCTTATCTTTCACAAAAGAAAGTTGCCATAGTTACTAATACTACTATTGCTCCCCTATACCTTCAAACCCTTATAAATAATCTAAAAGAAAAGCAAATAAATTCCGTACCAATTATCCTTCCTGATGGAGAGAAACATAAGAATTGGAAAATATTAAACTGTATTTTTGATGCTCTTCTAGAAAACAAATGTGAACGCAATACTACAATTATAGCTTTAGGAGGTGGTGTCATTGGGGACATTACTGGATTTGCTGCAGCTTCTTATTTACGAGGGGTACCTTTTATCCAAATTCCAACAACACTATTAGCCCAGATTGACTCTTCAATTGGGGGAAAAACAGGTATTAATCATGAGCTTGGTAAAAATTTAATTGGGTCATTTTATCAACCCCAAGTAGTACTGGCAGACTGTAAAACTCTTGATACATTACCAAACCGCGAGTTTATAAGTGGGATTGCCGAAATGATTAAATATGGATTAATTCGTGATTATCTATTTTTTGAATGGCTTGAAAAGAACATAAATAGAATTTTAGAAAGAGAAGATAAGGTGTTAGCTGAAGCAATAGAGCGAAGTTGTATGAATAAAATTGAAATAGTTTCAGCTGATGAAAAAGAACATGGTGTAAGAGCAATTCTAAATCTAGGTCATACTTTTGGTCATGCAATTGAAAATGCAATGGGATATGGAACATGGCTACATGGTGAAGCTGTAGCTGCAGGTACTGTACTAGCTGCACAATTATCAGAACGTATGCATTTAATTGAAAAATCAGAGGTTGAGCGTATTAAATCACTCTTCTTGCAAGCAGGACTTCCTATTATTGTTCCTAATCTAAGAACTGCACAATACTTAAATCTAATGCAGCGCGATAAAAAGGTTGAGAAAAATAATATTCGTTTTGTACTACTTAAAAGTATTGGCAATGCCACAATTTGCTCTGATGTTCCTATAAACATATTAACTAAAATGCTTGATGAATACTCTACCGATGATTAATTTAGCAAATTTTGCAGTATCATCAAATAATTCTCGTGGACGTATTGTCAAAGAAAAACCTCCACTTGATCGTAGTGAATTTCAACGTGATCGAGACCGTATAATACACTCTTCAGCTTTTAGAAGGCTCGAATATAAAACACAGGTATTTGTTAACCACGAGGGTGATTTATTTCGAACACGTTTAACGCATTCTCTAGAAGTGGCCCAGATTGGCCGTTCTATTGCAAGAAATTTACGACTTAATGAAGATTTGGTAGAAGCTATATCCCTTGCACATGATCTAGGCCATACACCATTCGGTCATGCTGGCCAAGATGCCCTAAACAAATGCATGAAGAATCATAATGGTTTTGAACATAATCTACAGTCTCTACGTGTAGTAGATACATTAGAAGAAAAATATGGTGAATTTAACGGATTAAATCTTTCTTTTGAGACTCGCGAAGGCATTCTAAAACATTGCTCGAAAAAAAATGCTGAAAAATTAGGTGATGTAGGAAAAAGATTTCTAACTAACCAGAGACCATCACTAGAAGCGCAGCTTACTAATATTGCTGATGAAATAGCATATAACAATCATGATGTTGATGATGGCTTACGCTCTGGTATTATTACACTAGAGGAACTACAACAAGTTAGCATCTTCTCTCGCCATTTATCAATGTCAAAGAAACTTTATCCGAGAATATCAGGACGAAAGCTTATACATGAAACCATTAGATCTATGATTAATACTTTAGTATCTGACCTAATAAAGCAAAGCACTATTAACCTCAAGAGCAACCAAATTAATAGCCTGGAAGATGTTTTGATAGCACCTACTCTTATTACTTTTAGTGAGAAAACTAAGAAAGAACAACAAGAATTAAAGAGATTTTTACGGAATAAATTATATCAACATTTTAAAGTGACACGTATGAGCAACAAAGCTCAACATACAATAAAAATGCTATTTAATGCATTTAGTGAAAACACACAGCTGCTCCCTCCAAAATACCAAATAAAATCTAACAAAAACAAATACCAGTCAATTACTGATTATATTGCAGGTATGACTGACCGATATGCAATTAAAGAGTATAAAAGATTATTTACTGTTGAAGGGAATTAAGTTGATAATTAGATTTTCACTTAAAATTTTGATCCCCAAGAAAATAACTGTGCTAGAAAAAAACTATACCATTCAGGTATGCGAAAAATATAATTACTGTTAAGATTCCTTGTTTAAGAAATAATAAAATTTAGCGGATGCTGTAACATATAAATTAAATGATGCACCATAATATTTAATTTACTTAGTAAAATAACACCTACAAAATATTGCTCTAATAAGCTTTTCAATGACAAAATTAAAAAATGACACACTACTAAGAGCACTGCTCAAGCAGCCTACAAAATATACTCCTGTGTGGATGATGCGCCAAGCGGGAAGATATCTCCCTGAATATAACAAAACAAGATCTCATGCTGGAGATTTTCTTTCTTTATGTAAAAACCCTGACCTGGCAACAGAAGTAACCATGCAACCCCTTGAACGTTATTCTCTGGATGCGGCAATCTTATTCTCAGATATTCTAACTATTCCTGATGCAATGGGGCTTGGCCTATATTTTGCTGAAGGAGAAGGACCTAAATTTGAGAGGCCCTTGCGTGAAGAACGAGAAATTCTTTCACTTACAATACCAGATCCCTATGTACATTTAGGTTACGTAATGAATACAGTCTCACAAATCCGAAAAACTCTTGATAATCAAGTGCCATTAATTGGATTTTCTGGAAGTCCATTTACACTTGCTTGTTATATGATAGAAGGGCGCGGAGGCACTGATTTTCACCAAATCAAAACAATGCTTTATACACGACCAGAATTACTGCACCATATTTTAAATATAACCTCACAATCAGTAATCCATTATCTAAATGCACAAATTGAATCTGGAGCACAAGCTGTTATGATCTTTGATACATGGGGAGGTGTACTATCACACTCAGCTTACAAAGAATTTTCTTTGCAATATATGAAACAAATAATATCAGAACTAAAGCGTGAGCAAAATGGAGAGCGTATTCCTAACATTATTTTTACTAAAGGTGGAGGACTATGGCTAGAGAATATTGCAGAAACTGGATGCGATGCATTAGGGCTTGATTGGACTATAAATATTACTGAAGCTCGAAGTAGAGTAGGAGATAAAGTTGCATTACAGGGTAACCTTGATCCAGCAATACTATTTTCAACGCCTAAAATAATTTCTGCTGAGGTAGAAAAAATTCTAAAAGGTTATGGAAATGGTCATGGACATATATTTAATCTTGGCCATGGCATATCCCAGTTTACTCCTCCAGAGAATGCTGCAGCTTTGATTGATTCTGTTCATTCTCTTAGTAAGAAATATCATTAATTAAAAATATAATAAGAGATACCTATCTATGTTAAATAATATCAGTTCACTTTTTCTCTTGTGTTTGTCACTATTATTAGCATCTTGTGGCAGCCTTAAACCAATAAATAATCTTCAAGAGCATAATGACTATAACTCTAAATCAAAAGAGCTCTATATCGAACCTGAACTAGGCCATGGTCATATGCAATCCCCTATTAATATTCAATCTTTCAAAGAAAAGACAAATAATTTCCATCAAATAACCCTAAATTATAAGGATGAAATTAATGCCGTTGAAAATTTAGGCCATACTGTACAGCTTGATTTTAAGACTGGTAGCACAATAGATTATAAAGGGGTGGAATATAATTTGAAACAAATGCATTTCCATACCCCGTCAGAACATTTGATTGATGGAATGACTTTCCCAATGGAAATGCATATCGTCTCTAAAAATAAATCCACAAAAAAAACTAATCCGCGGTATCTAATAATTGGTATTCTATTCAAAGAAGGAAAAAATAATAAATTTCTTGATGAATTCATAAATAAAATACCAAAATCTGAAGATACTATAACATCATTAAAGATAGGGACAGTTAGCCTAAATGATTTGCTATACAGCAGCAAGCTGAATAATGTGAGAAATTTCTACCATTACCCAGGATCACTAACAACGCCACCATACACTCAGACAGCACAATGGTTTATATATAAAACTATTATGGAAGCATCTCCTCAACAAATTCGAACTATCAATGCTATTGAAGGCAACAATGCTCGACATATCCAAGGTATATTTTCTCGTAGTATCGACTAATAAGATATACTATTTTTTCTTAATAACTAATTTTCGGTAGAATCTAAGACGACGTGGATCTATTTTATTTTCTTTGATAGCTCTTTCAATCGCACAATCTGGCTCATTTATATGGAGACAATTACTAAATTTACATTTCCCAATGTAGGGATGAAATTCTATAAATCCCCATGCTAAATCTTTATTACAAATATGGTATAAACCAAATTCCTGAATTCCAGGGGAATCAATAATATGTGTATTTTCATCTAAATGATAAAGCTTTGCATGAGTAGTTGTATGACGACCAGTATCAAGCGCGCTAGAAATTCTATCTGTGGCACGATCAGCATCAGGAATAATGGTATTGATAAGAGTAGATTTACCCATCCCAGACTGGCCTATCATAACGTTTAAGTGACCTTTTAAATATGATAAAAGAGGTTTGATATCATTCTTTGCACTTATTTTTAATAATGAATATCCAATTCTTGGATACAGTGAAAGACTGGGAAGAATAGAGCGCGTAGGCTCAACAAGATCAATCTTATTAAGAACAATTAATGCTTTTATCTTTTGATTTTCAGCAGCAACTAGGCAACGTGTTACAAACTCTTCATCAAAACTAGGTACTGCAGAAATTACAATGATAATTTGAGTAACATTTGAAGCAATAAGTTTCTCACAAGTAGTATTACTTCGATATATCAAAGTACTACGCGGAGAAATAGTTTCTATCACACCCTGACCACCTGAAATATACTTAACTTTAACATTATCACCACAAACCGCACCGCTCTTCTTCCCACGTATTACACAAGATAGCACTTCCCCATTTGCCATCTCAACAAGATATTGCCTACCAAATGCAGCAACTATTTGCCCGCTAATAGGTGGAGATACAGAGCTATATTCCAGATTCAAATCTTAAATAAACAATCAATTTTTGATGCGCAAATAAAATCATTCTCAGACAGACCACCTATTGCATGTGTTGTATATTCTATTCGACATTTATTGTATCCCAGTGTCAAATCGGGATGATGATCTTCACGATGCGATACCCAAGCTACTATATTAGTAAAAGCCATCACCTCATAATAGTTTTTAAAACTATAAACCTTACTTATCAACCCATCATAATGCTCCCACCCATCAAGTTGTAGCATTAATTCTTTAATTTCTACATTTGAAAGTGGCGGTACATTTCCTTCACACGACTTACATTTCTTAGCTGCAAGACTATTGATAGCATCAGTCATTATTACTCCTATAAATCTAATAATAAAATTTTATTGCCTAAGCCTTATAAAACTAATTATGCGCTAAGTTTTGTAATCGCGCTATTCTTACCAAAGCTGGAGGATGTGAATCATAAAATGCAGAATGAAGTGGATCAGGAGTAAGTGTTGCAGCATTATCTTGATACAATTTTACAAGTGCCTGAATAAGATCACTGGCAGATGCCTTATCCACTGCATATGCATCAGCTTCAAATTCATGCTTTCTGGAATAAAAACTTGATAATGGCTGAAATAAGAAAGTAAATGTAGGCATTACCAAGAAAAATAATAATAGCGCCATTGCAGTTGAAGGATAAAACGTATTAGTCTGAGTTTCATTCAAGGAGATTATACCTAACCCTTGATAAAACCACTCCTGATTCATTAAATAGCCCAGCAACCATAAGAAAATTAAACTCATGGTAAAAGTCCAAATAATACGCTTAATAACATGATTCTTTTTAAAATGCCCTAACTCATGCGCTAATACTGCTTCAATTTCTGGTGGATTAAGGTGTGAAAGCAGCGTATCAAAAAATACAATACGTTTGTTTTTACCAAAACCAGTGAAATAAGCATTCCCATGGCTACTTCTACGGGAACCATCCATCACAAATAAACCACTCGATCTAAACCCACATTTCTGCATTAATTGTTCTATACGTATTTTAAGGGAAGAATCTTCTAATGGCGTAAATTTATTAAAAAGAGGGGCAATCCAAGTTGGATAAACAGATAATAAAATTATGTTAAAAGCCACCCACATCAACCAAGCATATAACCACCAATTATCACCTGCTTTTTCCATTAACCATAGAATAGCAAATAAAAGAGGTAAGCCAATCAATATCCCAAGTGAACCTTGCTTAATAAGATCTGTAAAGAACATAGCAGGGGTCATTTTATTAAAACCAAATTTTTTTTCAATAACAAAAGTACGATAATAATTAATCGGTATTTCCAATACCCCAATTAATAATACAGTACATAAAATAAATACCACACCATGTAATAAGGAATTACTAAAAAAACCAGACCAGAAAGAATTAAGAGCATTTAGACCACCACCAAAGGTAAGGATCAATAGTAGCGCTGTATCTAAGAAAATATTAGCATAACTTAAGCGAGTCTTAGTACAAGTATAATCTGCTGCCTTTTGGTGTGAATCAAGATTGATTTGAGAAGCAAAATTCTCAGGAACAGTATCCCTATGAATATTAATGAAACGTATATGCCGAATGGCTAACCAAATTCTCGTTGAAACGACACATATTAAAATAAATAAAAATATAAAAGTAAATATTGACATAATTTAAAAATAGAATATAGAAAATAGAACCAATAAGTGACGTATAGCTACTGATATGACACAATTAGAAATTAACAATTCTATTTTATTCCTTTATTATGGCACAAGTAAATAACAATAACCTCATCTGGATTGATATGGAAATGAGTGGTCTTCTATCTGATAGCGATCATATATTAGAAGTGGCCCTAGTAATAACAGATG
>CAXGWP010000007.1:0-65069 GCA_964013575.1 uncultured Nitrosomonadaceae bacterium | reverse complement strand
TATTGGGTCTATAAAATTCCACCTATATAGGGGCCTACTGGTTGATTTATTTGGCTAAATAGTTTATTTTTTTTCTGATTCAATAAGTTTTTTTAGTCTTTTAATTTCTTCTTCTGCTTTGATTTTTTCAGTAACATCAAGTTGTACGCCTAGGTAATATAGTAAATCTCCTTTGGAATCAAATAAAGGAGACATCTCTAGATGATTAAAAAATAACTCTCCGTTTTTTCTATAATTCTTGAAGGTAAGGCTTATTGATTGTTTATTTTTAAATGCCTCTTGCATTAGACGGCGTTCTTTTAAAGCATGCTCTCGATTCTTACCTTGCATAAAACGACAATTTTTTCCTACTACTTCTTTCATTGTATATCCTGTCATTTTTTCAAAAGCTTTATTAACATATACAAGTGGCATATCTTCTAGATCAGGATCAGCTAAGGTGATTCCATTTACACTAGAGTCTAGAATCTTAGATAAAATTATAGGGATTAATCCGGGGTCTTTCTCAACTGTAAATGTCATGTTTCTCTCCAAAGTTATTGTAAGATATAGTTCTAGAATTACTTAAACCAGTTACTATGACTATTGGTTTCTTGTTAATTATTTTTTAATTCTATTAGTTTTTTTATATTCCTTACTGTTTTTTCAGTGCCATCTTGGACTGCGGCTCGAATTAATTTCTCAAATGGTCTCATAAATAGTTCAAGGCTAAGCAATTCAAAAGTAAAAGATAAATTACTTTCTGATAAGGGATGATCTGATTCTATCGCATAATCACACCTGTAAGGGTTTGATACTCCTTCAAAGCAAATACGTTTACCAGGTTGAAATATAGTCACTTTGAAAGTTGATTCTGAGCGTCTTCCTTGATCAATACGGACTTGGCGGCACATAGTGCCAACTTTTACAGGGCCAGTAGTTAGCAGCTCGAGTTCGACTACTTCTGGGGACCATTTTGGGTAATTCTTAATAAAATCAGTACCAACGAAATTAAAAACTTCCTTGGAGTGTGACTGAATTTTAATATTAGCTTTACCTTGTACTGGGCTATCTTTATTTAAACTAAACATAAAATTTGTCCTTTTGGCATGTTACATGATATATGTATCCATCCCTGTTGCTAATAATAGATCATATTGAGATTCAACTATCTCTTTTAATAGCAGTGCAGAGGTTCCATCTACCACATTATTTTCTTTTGCTATCCACCCTACTGCATCTTCTGGCCCTAGACTAATTACATAGCCAAGGTCAGGGTGCAGATAAGGTTCAAATATTTTCAGGACACTTGAGTCACGTAATATATTACATGCAGCTAATCTACCTTTACGGACTGCAGATTGAGCTGTCATAGTATTAGATCCAAGTGAATTATAATTAGAGCAGTCTCCTGCTATATAAATATCTCTTAACGTTTTGTTATTAATTACAGCCTGCCCAAAACTATTTGCTGATAGTCTGTTTTCTGAATTATTCCCTGTAAAAAATAATGTTAATAATGAGGGGAGCTCAAATTCATGGTTTTTTTCTTTTGAAGTAAGTAAAATAATGTTTTTTTCTTGTTTTTGACAATATGTGTTTGAGTAGGATTTGATATTAAGATCAGACATCTTATTCTCAGTATATTCTGAGAGGCTAGCAGGAAACCTTCCAAGTACTCGTTCATTATTATTTATTAATTGAAGATTACAGTTTATATTTTTACGTTTAACAAAATGAGCTATTTCAAAGAGGAATTGAATGCCTGTTGCTCCTCCTCCTACCACTGAAATAGTTGGTTCTATTTTATTATTTTCTTTAAGAATATTATTTAATAATTCTGATCCTGGTGTGGTTAAAAAAGAATTCAAATCTAAGGAGTTATTCCTTTTTTTAATTTTTTCTTTTGAAGCTCCAGATGCTATTAAAATGTAATCAAAATTTATTTTTTCTTCATCAATAGTAATAAATTTATCACTATTCCATTTTTTGATATTATTTTCAGTTGCAAACAATTCTGTACATATATGGCGGCAACCAAATTTCTTCTCTAAGTAGGAGAATGGCACCATAAAATCTTGTAATGGGTATCTAAAAGTTTCATGAAGATGTGTAATTTTTATGTGGTGAGTACGAGGGTCAACAATGGTTACATTAGCATCTGGCATATAACGTGAGAAAGTAGTGAGCGCCGAGACACCTGCATACCCACCTCCCACAATTATAATGTTTAGATTTTTACGTTGTGGTATATAAAATGGTAAAAAAGACACATCTTCTCCCTGGCAACTTTATTAAATATTCTAACATTTACTATGGTGTAATTGTTTATTGATAATTTTCTAGTGTAATTGAGGAGGAAATTTATAAAATTTTTCAGGAAATTACATTAAACATTTGTGCTATAACTATTTGTTATAAATATATTTTTTGATTTTATTTAGCGGACAAAAGGTCGGTTTTTATGTATCTTATCTGAAGACCAATTTAGAAGGGCCCAACTCCAAAAAGATAAAACATTATCTTTTAATAATTCAACTGGTGGCTCTTGACCAAGAAAGCTAGCTGCTTCAAATAATTGCTTGGAAGGATTTGATAAATTTAGGCCAGCTGCATTAGTTTGTTTACTCAGTTTCTCTCCTTTATTATTTAATACAATTGGTAAATGCATATATATAGGTGTTGAATACCCCAGCAATTTTTGTAAATATATTTGGCTTGGCGTTGAATTAAGTAGATCTGTTCCACGGACAATATTGGTAATTTTTTGTGCAGCATCGTCTACTACAGCAGCTAAATGATAAGCGTAAACTTTGTCTGATCGGAGGATTATAAAATCACCAGCCTCACTTTCTATTCTCTGATTAACTGTTCCATATAAAACATCATTAAATTTTATAGTAGAGTTATTTGTTTTAATTCGAATAGAATAAGGAGTATTTCCATTCCATGTTTTATTTCTACATGTACCTGCATATACTATGCCATTGATCCCAGCAAAGCCTGAATTAGATATTTCCCTGCGAGTACAGGTGCATTGGTAAGTTAGTCCTTTTTCTTCAAGGTTAGCAAGTGCATTCTTGTAAATATGTTTCCTCTGGTCCTGATAGATCACCTCATTATCCCACTCCATCCCAAATATTTCTAAAGATTTTAGAATTTCATATGATGCTCCAGGAACCTCACGTGACTTATCTAGATTTTCTATTCTCACTAGCCACTCACCGCCTCTAGTCTTTGCTTCTAAATAACTGCAGATAGCAGTTATTAATGACCCGAAATGTAGTGGTCCGGTAGGGGAAGGTGCGAAGCGACCACGGTAAATTGTAGGAGAGAGAATATTTTTCATTATAGAAATAAACTGAAAATATATTTTTTAATGGTCTGTTTTACACAGTAAATTATTAATAAAATTGAGAGGAAGGCATATGTGTATAGAGATATGAGTGGTATTATATTGCCAAATTTATCTTTATATTTAACTACTCCATCCTGTCTTTCTATTATTAGTGATCATTGTTCTTATGTATGTTATTCATTTAAATTAGAAAAGGGTAGATATGAAACATCATGTTGTTTTTCTTGATCGTGGTTCTTTAAACACAGAAATAAGGCAACTAAATTTCGAGCATACTTATAAAGAATACTATAAAACTTCATTTCACCAGATTGTACCGCGACTTCAGCACGCATCTATAGCCATTATTAATAAAATTCAGCTAAATGAGGGGATGCTTGCTAAGCTTCCAAAATTAAAAATGGTTGCAGTTGCTGCAACGGGTTATGACTGTGCTGATATTGATGCATGTAAATCTTATGGTGTAGCTGTAACTAATATTAGGAACTATGCAATTCATTCAGTTCCAGAGCATGTATTTATGATGATACTTTCTTTGCGCAGAAATTTATTAGCATATCGTACTGATATAGAGCAAGGCATGTGGCAGAAATCAGACAAATTTTTTCTCTCTAGTCATAGCATATCTGATTTGTATGGTTCAACTATGGGTATTATAGGAAAGGGTGCGATTGGAAAGGCTACAGCAGAAATTGCACAAGGATTTGGTATGCGCGTTATGTTTTCAAATTATAAATATCCGATAAAGAGAAATAGTTTAGGGTCTGTTTCTTTTGAAACAGTATTATCTGAGTCAGATATACTTTCTCTTCATTGTCCTATGACTTTAAAAACTCGTGATATGATCGGTATAAATGAGTTCAAGAAAATGAAACGTAGCGCATTATTAATTAATACTGCACGAGGAGGCTTAGTTAATGAAGCAGATTTGCTTCAAGCATTAGATGAAGGTTTAATTGCTGGTGCTGGTTTTGATGTATTGACTACTGAGCCGCCTGAAAATTCTCACCCCTTATTAAATGCCCAACGTTCTAACTTTATCTTGACTCCACATGTTGCATGGACTTCAGATAGAGCTATGAAGGCTCTTGCAGGTCAATTAATTGATAATATTGAGTCATGGGTTGCAGGGAGTCCGCAGAATCTTGTTATTTAAAAAATGTCGTAAGAATTGATGTATGAAAATTCATGAATATCAAGCTAAAAATTTGTTTAAGATATATAGTATTCCTGTACTAGAAGGTATTGTATGCATAAGTGCTAAAGAAGCAGTTGAAGCTGCTATTAAATTAGGTGGAAATATATGGGCAGTAAAGGCACTGCTCAAGAGAAAATTGAAACGATGGAAGAATGTGGGATAAAGGTGGCCTGAAATCCGGCAGAGATGAGTAAATTATTAAGGGCAGTAATTTTATAGGGGGTAATGGTTAATTTTTTATTGATTAATAGCTTAGTTCTGTATCATTTAGGCGGCTACTATGGAATATACTAGGAGAGAAGATAGATGAGGCGATTAATCATGCTAGTGAATATTTTAGTGATGGTGGGCTGTACATCACTAAATAATAAGAAAGAATCTTCTAATTTTTTAGTAACCAGTATGCTCCCTACGTATAATCTTGCTGGGTATCTACCTGCTTTTAAAGATGGCTATATTGATGGTTGTGAAACTGCTAAAAGATCGGTACATGGCACAAAGAATAAAAAACGTTTTGCCAAAGAAAATCAATATAGGAACGGATGGAAGGATGGGTACAATTTGTGCCTTGGAAAATAGTAATAGATTCAATATTCTATATTTTCTCCTGTTTTAGTTCAATATTTCATTGGAATATAAATACCCTATAATATAGGTAAAAACTCTATATTTTCTGGTTTTAAAGGAACATTTCTAAAATACTTTTTATATATCAATTTTTATACATATAAATAATAATTTAATTACAATGAAATATCTAATTTTATTCTTTCTTTTCTTTTTCTCATTGCCTTTATTCTCTCAACAGTTGAAGACTCAATCTCAGTTTAAGACGCGTTCTCTATCAGAATTATCAATCACTACGGATACCTATATACTCACTGATTTTCAAAGTGGGCAGATTTTAGTGAGTAAAAATTCCTTTAAGCGTATTGAACCTGCATCTTTAACTAAAATGATGACGGCACAAATTGTTTTCTCAGCTCTTAAACAGAAAAGAGTTACTTTAAAGCAAAGCGTATCTGTTTCAGAGGAGGCTTGGCGTGCACAGGGATCACGAATGTTTATAGAAGCAGGTGAGAAAGTAACAATAGAAGAGTTGATTAATGGGTTGATTGTACAGTCAGGTAATGACGCAAGTATTGCTCTTGCTGAGGCTATTGCTGGGTCAGAAGAAATTTTTGTAAAAATGATGAATAAAGAGGCTAAAAGGCTTGGAATGAAGAATACACATTTTACAAATTCAAGTGGCCTTCCCAATCCAGAACATTTTACTACTGCTTATGATCTGACATTACTTGTGTCGGATATGATAAGGCGTTTCCCAGAATATTATCCACTTTATTCTTTAAGAGAGTATACATATAATAAAATTTCACAATTAAACCGTAATAGACTTTTATGGTTAGATCCTAATGTAGATGGACTTAAAACTGGTTATACTAAATCAGCAGGGTATTGTCTTGCGGCTTCAGCAAAAAGAAATAATAGAAGGTTAATTTCAATTGTATTAGGAGCCAAATCTGATCGCGTCAGGACTGAAGAAAGTCAACGCCTATTAAACTATGGTTTTTTATCCTATGATACTGTTCGTGTATTTCAGAAAGGGCAGAAAGTAACTGGTATAGAATTATGGAAGGGTCAGAAAGAAACACTCCAGACAGGGTTTAAGCATGATCTTTATTTATCTTTTCCTAAAGGTCATGCCTCTAAATTGAAAGCCACTATGGAGTATAAAAAGCCAGTGATTGCGCCGATTAAGGTAGGGCAAAAAGTTGGTGTGGTTCATCTTATGTTTGATGGAAAGAGAATAGGGCAATACCCGTTAGTAGCATTAGAGTCTATTGATAGTTCAAATTTCTTCAGCCGAACATGGGATGAGATTTTATTACTAATTAATTAATTTTGTTCTATAGTTACTGTAAATCACAATGATATGATTTATTTAAATGGTTCTTTTATTCCTATTGAGGATGCTTATATTTCAGTTCTTGATAGAGGGTTTATTTTTGGTGATGGAGTATATGAGGTTATTCCGGTTTATTCACATGTACCTTTCCGTTTATCCCAACATTTATGTCGTCTACAAAAAAGTCTTGATGAAATTAAGTTAGAAAATCCTCATACTGATTCTGAATGGGAAATCTTGATCAAAAAAATCATTGCAAACAATGAGGGTAGTGACCAATATCTTTATTTACATATTACTCGTGGTGTATCTGAGCGTAATCACATTTTTCCAAAGAAAATAAAGCCTACGATTTTTATTATGAGCTCGCCTTTAGTGTCTCCATCACAAGAATTAGCAGCTACTGGCGTTTCTGCAGTAACTGCTAATGATAATAGATGGTTACGTTGTGATATTAAGGTAACTTCTTTAATAGCAAATGTATTATTACGTCAGAAGGCAGTAGAATCTAATGCGATAGAGACTGTGTTATTAAGAGATGGATTTCTTACTGAAGGTTCGACAAGTAATATCTTTATTGTAAAAAATAAATTACTTATGGCACCTCTAAAGAGTAATTTAACACTGCCAGGGATTACATATGATGTTGTTCTAGAACTTGCAGAGAAATATAATATACCGCATCAGATAAGAAATATTTCTGAAAAGGATCTACGCTCATCTGATGAGGTTCTTTTAACATCTTCAACTAAAGAAATTATGCCAATAATACTTCTTGATGGGGTGAAAGTTGGTGATGGAAAACCCGGTGAGGTATTTAAGCGGCTGTATAATTACTACCAAAGTTTTAAGGTTGGTATAATGCAAGGAAATTTGTTGTAAAGAGTTTTTAATGTACTTAATATGACAAATCCTTTATCTACTCCTTCCCTTATTTCTTATCCATGTGAGTTTCCTATTAAAGTTATGGGAAGGAATACAGAAGATTTTACTGAGTCTATTTTAAAGATTATAAATAGACATATTTTTGATTTTGATGATAGTAGTATAGAAAAAAGAGTAAGTACAAATAGTAAATATTTGAGCCTTACATGTACTGTTCATGTTGGATCTCAGTATCAATTGGATTTGTTATATCAAGAATTAAGTAATTCTCCAACGGTATTAATGGTAATTTGAATAAATATTTATACATTATTATTTGAGCTATATTTGAAGAAATATGGGGACTTTAAATTTAGGGTCGGGAGTAGATAATGAGACAGTTAATATTAAGTATTCTGGTATAGTTGACTATATTTCTACTTGGAAAGAAATGAAGGATTTTACATTGGCTCGTACTAGAAATACGCCTGATGAAATATGGTTTCTACAACATCCACCAGTTTATACTTTAGGGGTTGCCGGGAAAATGGAACACTTGTTAAGGAATAATGGGATTTCTATTATTAGAAGTGATCGAGGTGGGCAGATAACTTATCATGGACCAGGTCAGATTATTGCATATTTGTTGCTTGATGTGCGACGGCTTAAATTAGGTATAAGAGAATTAATTAAACTTATCGAAGATGCAGTAATAGACTTATTAGAGGAATATGCTGTTAATACAAAGATTCGTAAAGGTGCTCCTGGAGTATATGTGGGTAATAAAAAAATAGCATCATTAGGTCTAAAAATTAAAAATGGTTGCTGCTATCATGGGGTAGCACTTAATGTTGATATGGACTTGGAGCCATTCTCTGCAATTAATCCATGTGGTTATTCTGGGTTAGAAGTGACTCAGGTTAGGGATTTAGGTATAAATGATAGTGTGGATATTTTAGCTAAAAAGCTTTCAAGGAAACTGAGGGAACGGATTTTCTAAGAAAAGGATAACTTTGAAAAATGATAGAAAAGATTCGTCAGAAAGGTGCTGACAAAACAGCACGTAATCCTATAAAGATAGTAGTTGACCCAAATACGCCTGCACTTCGCAAGCCATCTTGGATAAGGGTTCGTTCATCTAATAGTAAAGAATTTTATGATGTAAAGCGTATTTTACGAGAACAAAAGTTACATACTGTTTGTGAAGAAGCATCATGCCCAAATATCGGGGAGTGCTTTGGTAAGGGGACTGCTACATTTATGATATTGGGTGATCTTTGCACTCGTCGTTGTCCATTCTGTGATGTTGCCCATGGCAGACCTTTACCGCCAGATGATACAGAGCCATTACATCTAGCTCAATCAATTGCTACTATGGGTCTGAAATATGTAGTTATTACAAGTGTTGATAGAGATGATTTGCGTGATGGCGGATCCCAGCATTTTGTGGATTGTATAAAGCAGATAAGGCTGCATTCTCCGAGTACTATAATTGAGATATTAGTGCCTGATTTTAGAGGTAGGTTGGAAATAGCCTTAGAAAAATTGGCAACTTGCCCACCTGATGTATTGAATCATAATCTTGAGACTATTCCAAGATTATATAAAAAATGCCGTCCGGGGGCTGATTATAATCACTCATTAAAATTGTTAAGTGATTTTAAAGCTTCCTTGCCAATAGTATCAACAAAATCTGGGCTGATGTTAGGATTAGGTGAAAGAGATAGTGAAATTTATGAGGTGCTGGCAGACTTGCGGAAAAATGGTGTTGAGTTACTAACTATAGGACAGTACTTACAGCCTAGTGCGGGTCATTTACCTGTTATGCGTTATGTTTCCCCTGGGGATTTTAAAAAATTAGAGCGAGTGGCAATTGAAATGGGCTTTCGTAATGCTGCATGTGGACCAATGGTTCGTTCTAGTTATCATGCTGATCAGCAAGCATATGAAGCAGGTGTGGCTTAATAGGTTAATTAATAAATTGATTTTAGTATTAAGGTAGTTATTATATCTTGGTCATTTTTTTTCTATTATCTTTATTAATTCTTTGTTAAGCCAATTATTCAGATCTATAGTTAATTTCTTGCTTGATTTAGAAAGAGCGTGTACAGCCCCTGCAGCATTTGCTGTTGGAGCTTTGAGCTTAATATTAAAGGTATGTTGTGCTTTTAATAAACGGGTCTCCCGGTTAATAATATGAGCTCGTAATTTGATTAATGCATAGCTAGTATCAGCTGTGTTAAATATTTGAGAAAATTCTTCTAGCTCAAGGTCTAATATAAAATCTGCACGAGCTCCAGTATTAGTACTTATTAATTTATTATTAGTATTAATGACAATATTATTTCTAATATAGTGGGTTAGTAACATGGCTGGAGAGGATGTCCAACGGCTATTAGCATATTTGTAAGATTGGTTTGGATTTTGGTATGCTAAGCGATATTGAATAGTATTATTATTAAGCCATACAGGAGATCTAACTTCTGTTATTAGTAAGCTTAGTGGTAATTCCTGTTTCTGTTCGGGAAGTTTACTACTTGTATTAGTAGCTTCTGCAAAGCCGAAATCATATACTGATATTAATTTTCCTTTTTGAGGAGTTAAGGAACAACCTGTAAGTAATAATATAAAAAATAAATAATTTTTATTCATTAGAAGTTCCTTGTGGAGATGTAAATCCTGCCTCCCCAGGACCTGGAGGGAGTGGGGTTTTCCCAAATATTAAACTTCTTGGCTGCTCCTCTAGTTGCATGAGAATACGATCAACACTACGAGTACCATGTTTAACTCCATCAATAGCATCTTGTATTCTAGGAATAGTATCAGAAACACCTTCAATAGCATTTTGTATTCTAGGGATAGTATCAGAAATTTCCGCAGCACTTTTTGACAAATTATCAATAACTCCCCCTTGTTGGCTAATGTTGTATATGACTTGATTTATATTTTTTACTAGTTGGTCAGCATTACTTAATAATGTGTTTGTTTTATTAGTTAATTCTGGTAATGCTTTAAGGTTTGGCTGTAGTTGTCGAGTGAAATTACTAAAATCATTTGTTGCATTCTCCATATTTTTTAGAAGATATGAAAAATTTTCACGGTTTTTATCATTTAATAAGTCATTCATTTTTTTAACTGTTTCATTTACACTATTTAGTAGATCTTGGCCTGTAATAACAATGTTATCTAGTGTTGATGCACGCATTGGTATTCGAGGTAGGACACTTTCATTGGGTTGTAGTAATTCAGGTTGATCGCCATTATCATCAAGCTGAATATAGGCAAGTCCCGTAACTCCCTGGTAGCCAAGTTGTGCAAATACACCCTTAGTAAGCGGTAGATTCTTATCAACTCCAATACGAATTCTAATAAATCTTGAATTTTCTGGATCAAAATCAATACTTTTAACTTTACCAACTTTTACCCCACGGAAACGAACCGCTGCTTGAGGATTAAGTCCAGATACAGATCCATCAGATATTAAGATATAATTGATATGATCATCAGTTTCTCCACTAAGCCATTTTGTAGTAATAGCTAGTGCAGTAACTAAAAAAATCACAAATAAACCTGCTATTAGAGCATGAGACCGGTTTTCCATTATTTCCTCAATAAGGTTTTTTCTCCATACCAGCTAATGCTCGCAAGCTACGATCCCCCCCAAAGTAATTTTTAATAAATGGGTGACTACTGTTAGTCACTTCAGTTAAATTACCTAGGGCTACAATTTGTTGATCAGCAAGCACTGCTATACGGTCAGATAGAGCAACTAATGTATCTAAATCATGTGTAGTCATTACTATTGTTAATGCAAGTTCAGTTCGAAGTGTTTGAATTAACTTTACAAAACTATCACTGAGTACAGGGTCAAGTCCAGCAGTTGGTTCATCTAGAAACAATAATTCAGGATCTAATGCCATAGCACGAGCTAATGCAATACGCTTCACCATTCCTCCAGAGAGTTCAGCTGGCATCTTATTTGCATGTTCTGTTCCTATTTCTACCATTTTAAGCTTTAACATAACAAGATTATTTATAATACTCTCATCTAGAGTGCGCAGTTCTCTAAGTGGTAAGGCAATATTGTCATATACTGATAATGCACTGAACAATGCGCCATTTTGAAATAAAACACCGCTTCGGTTTCGCATGGTTTGTAATTTTATATGGCCAATATTATGAATAGATTGATTAAAGACACTAATTGTTCCTTGAGCTGGCGTTTCTAATCCTAGCATATGTCTCAGTAATACTGTTTTTCCACTGCCTGAGCTTCCAACTAGTGTTAATACTTCACCTTGAAAGACACTTAGATTAATATTCTTAAGCACAATATGTTCGCCAAAACTAGCATGTAATCCATCTATTTTAATGATATTCTTTAGATTAGACATATATCTTTATAGGTCCTATAGGAGACCTACATTTGCAAAAATTATGGCAAAAATTGCATCAATAATAATAACTGTAGTGATTGCAGTAACTACTGCAGTGGTAGTTCCCTCACCAAGGCTCTCAGTATTAGATTTTATTCTTAAACCAAAATGACAGCTGATGAGGGCAACAATTATGCCGCATACTACACCTTTTCCTAATCCTATCCATAAATTTTCAATAGGCACAACATCTGATAGCTTATCGAGGAAGAATTGATATCCTAATCCTAATTGAATTTCAGCAGAAACCATGCCACCCATTAATGCAATGGAGCTTGTCCATATGACTAGTAACGGCATGGCAATACTTAAACCAATTACCTTTGGTAAAATAAGGCGTAAACTGTATGGTATACCCATGACAGCCAGAGCATCTAATTCCTCTGTTACTCGCATTACTCCTAATTGTGCTGTCATAGAAGAACCAGAGCGTCCTGCCACTAGAATCGCTGCAAGCATTGGTCCAAGTTCACGAATGATGCTGATTCCAAGAATATTGATGATGAAAATGTCAGCACCATATGTTTGTAATTGTTGGGATGAAAGATAACTTAATACAATACCGATAAGAAATCCTACTAAAGCAGTAATACCTAATGCTTGTGCACCGGTTCGAAAGAGTGTTGCAGAAATTTCACGCCAAGGAATTCGAGCTGGATAGGTAATTAAATACCTTGTGTCTAGGATTAGTTGGCCAGTTAGTGTAATTATGCCTATAAGGTTTTCCCAAGCTAAAATTGATGTCTCTCCTAGTGTCCTGATAGGGTTAAAACCAAATGTTTTTGGTGGTTTTGATATGGCCATAGTATTTTCTATACGATTAAATAAGTTTTCTTGCTCTATAGTCAATTTTAAGTATTTAGGACGGACTCTTCCCCAGACTTTCCATAGTAGCAGTGCAACAGTATTGTCCATTTTTTTAATACCAGTTAAGTCCCAGTGTAGATTAGAGTTGGATACAAAGGGGCTCAGCTCAGTAGATAATGATTGTGATCGTTTTTCCAGTTCACTAAGTGTAAAATTTCCGGACAAAATCAATTTGTGTACACCTGTATCGCTTAAAGAGTGGTGAATTAATATTGGGAAATTAGAATCGTGACCACTTGACATTAGAGTAAAAATAAATAACTAATTGAACAGACAGTCATTGAAGTTAGGCCTAACAGACACCATATTAACATGAGTTTACCAGGACGGTGTTGTTTAGAAATATCTTTATCAAACATTGCTAGTGTATTCAGCGAGGCTAGGATCGGAGCAGCAACAAAGGCGATAATTGTACCAACTGTTACCATGCCTCTCATTGAAGTGAGGAAAAAGAAAAGTATTGTTAATGTGCCTACGATGGTAATTAACAGCCAGACTAGATAAGTCTTATGTTTATTATGATGTTTTATTTTCTCAGGAAATAGTAGCTCAAGCGATGTACTAATGGTGCGTGGGAAAGCATCTAATAAAGTCAAGGTAGTACTGAACATGGTGGTCAATGCCGCAACAGCGACAATTGGGTAAGCCCATTCCCCAAGGATTTGTTCATACATACCTAGTAGTTGGCCTGCAAATGCTGCACCGCCAGTTTCAAATGTATTGCCGCTACCATACATTACCAATGCACCTAATAGTAAGAAACATATGGCTAAAAACGCGGTTCCTATAAAACCTATTCTGAAATCGAATATAGCCGCTTTCATACTAGCAACTTTACCATCGTTTTCATTCTTGCTTTCAGACCAAATAGAATGCCACACTGAAATATCCATTGGTGCAGGCATCCAGCCTAGAAATGCTACGAGAAAGAGTAAATGAGCTGTATTGGAGAAATCAAAGAAAAGCGAGGCAGATTTATAATGGCCTGGGTTGTCAAAGATTAGTGTAATGACAGCAGCAATAGATGTTATAGCTAGCACGAGAATAATGGCTTTTATAAATTTATCTAGTAACGCATAGTGGCCATTAACTAATAAAGTAAAGCAAAATAGTAGTAATAGACTGCTGATAATGGCGGCAACTATTTGTGGGTTATGGCCACCAAGTCCCTCAAGTCCAAAAATATAGGTTATCAATCCAGATGTTACAACAGTAACGGCTGCCTGAATTATGAACATTGTAGATAGGGTCATAGTTAAATAGACCCAGACTGCCCATTTGCCAAGTTTTTTGTAGCCGTATAATAAGTTTTTACCTGTTGCTGCTGTGTAACGTGGGCCGAACTCAAAAAATGGATATTTGATCAGATGAATAATAATAATTGCAAGTATTAATTCAAACCCAAACATTCCGCCAGCACGGGTGGATTGCACCAGATGGGACACACCCACGGCAGCACCAGCATAGAGTAAGCCAGGGCCTAGGCGTGAAAATAGACCGGTAAATAGTTTGTTTTGTATTATCATTAGTGATTGTTTGTGAATACTAGCGAAGAAATATGTTGCTGTAAGACTAGAAGATGATGTATTAATAATCCATCTTATCTAGCTTAATGATTTCAATTTTCCCAGTCTATATATTAGTCTTAGAATGGCATCTTTTTTCATTTGCACATGAAGCATTGTTTCTTCTCTTTGGGATGATAAAAATGCTGAATCTGAGAATGGTAGTACCTGTTTAATAATGATTTCAGTAGCAGGTGAAATTTCTTGTCCCTCCTGATTGATTAGACGAAATGAAAGAGTATAACGTAATTGAAATTCTCGGACTCTTCCTTTACTGGAAACGGAGAGAATAATTTTTCTATAGTTTTCTTTTATGATTTGTAATATTACTTGAGCATTATCTGGGCTACTAACGACAGTTGCATTACTTGATGCTTGAATTCTTCTTTTGATATCTAGAGAAGTCGAAGTATTTGGAGCCTTGATATAGACTGTTTCAAATGGAAGTGTTGACAGGCCTCTTAGGTGGAATCCACAAGATAATATAATTAAGCAAGATAAAGCTGCAATTAATCTTTTTATTATAGTTTTCTCTGTGCCCATAATTGAAATATTATGCAACATAATGCAAGGTTATGAAATAGTCTATAACCTAATAGAGTTACTTTGTAGAATACTGTATAGCGGCATAGATAAAAATGACTGTGGTGTCCAGAAGAGGACTCGAACCTCCACAGTGTTGCCACCGCTAGGACCTGAACCTAGTGCGTCTACCAATTCCGCCATCTGGACAATATTCTATATTCATAGCCAGGAAGAAAGTAAGTTTAATTTTATAGGAAACCATTGTTTTGTCAAACAATAAAGGAAGGAGAATTCGTAATCTAGACCCTTATATTGGAAGGGAAAAAAAATTGTATGAGTATCCGTTACCAAGTAGAGAATTCATCCTGGAGGTGTTAAATGAGCAGGGTGTTCCAGTAACAAAACTAGCCTTATATAGTTTATTTAGTATTACACAAGAAGAAGAAGAAAACTTTAACAGACGTCTTTCTGCGATGATACGTGCAGGGCAGATTATATCTAATCGTAAAGGCTATATCTATGTGGTAGAAAAATTGCACCTTATTAAAGGTAAGGTGCAAGGGCATGCAGATGGTTTCGGGTTTCTTGTTCCTGATGATGGTGCTGCTGATTTATTTCTTAGTCCAAAAGAAATGCGTAAGGTTTTGCATGGAGATATAGTCATGGTACGTGATGTTGGGGCAGACCGGCGTGGGCGTAGAGAAGGAGCTATTGTTGAGGTGCTGGAACGAGTTGTAAAACACTTGGTAGGGCGGTTGCATATTGAGTATGGCATCCTTTCTGTGACAGCTGAGAACAAACGAATTAGTCAGGATGTTCTGGTGCCAAAAGAATCATCCATGAATGCGAGAGCAGGGCAAATTGTAATGGTAGAAATTATTCAACAGCCCTATAAAAATGTTCAGCCTATTGGGCGTATTGTTGAAATTTTAGGTGATTATACTGCGCCTGGAATGGAGATTGAAATTGCCCTTCGAAAGTATGATTTACCATATAAATTTACTCGAGAAATAGAGGAACACTCTGCTCAATTTCCTAAGAAAGTGCTCAAAAAAGATCTGTTAGGGCGCACAGATATTTGTCATCTGCCATTGGTAACTATAGATGGTGAGACAGCAAGAGATTTTGATGATGCAGTATATTGTGAACGCGAAGGTAAGGGTTATAAATTATATGTTGCAATTGCTGACGTTAGTCATTATGTAAAACCAAGAGATCCACTTGATCAGGAGGCGCTTAAGCGTGGGAATTCTGTATATTTTCCTAGACGAGTAATTCCAATGCTACCGGAGACACTATCAAATGGACTATGCTCCCTTAATCCACAAGTTGAGCGTTTGTGCATGGTATGTGAAATATCTATAGACATTGATGGATGCTTTAATAATTATTGTTTTTATCCAGCAGTAATGAGGTCTCATGCTCGCTTTACCTATGATCAGGTGGCAGAAATAATAAGTAATCCGAAGGGTGAGATTGCTAAACAGCACGAAAATATATCACAGCATATACAGTTACTTTACAAATTATATAAAGTATTGCTTGTAGCAAGAAAGAAGCGTGGTGCAATTGATTTTGAAACTATAGAAACTCAAATGATTTTTAATGAGCTAGATAAGATTGAGCAGATACTGCCAGTACAACGAAATGTTGCTCATCGATTAATTGAGGAATGCATGTTGGCGGCCAATGTATGTGCTTCTGATTTCTTACTAGAGTATAAACAGCCTACAGTTTATCGTATTCATGATGGTCCAACATTAGAGAAACTTGATGCATTGCGTAATTTTTTAAAAGAATTTGGTTTGCAGCTTGGTGGAGGGTCTGACCCTCATGCCAAGGATTATGTTAAGACATTAGAAAAAATTAAAGATAGACCGGATTCAGAGTTACTCCAGGCTGTAATGCTACGATCACTACGCCAGGCAGTTTATAGTCCAGATAACATTGGGCATTTCGGGTTAGCATATGAGTCTTATACTCACTTTACTTCACCTATACGCCGTTACCCAGATCTTCTTGTACACCGGGCAATTAAGGGAGTACTTAATGGGGCAATATATTCTCCAGGTAATTGGCATGAATTGGGTGAGCATTGTTCACAGACAGAGCGTCGTGCTGATGAGGCTGTTAGGGATGTAGAGTCTTGGCTTAAATGTTTTTATATGCAAGATAGAATTGGGGAATGTTTTGGAGGAGTTATTAGTGGTGTTACTAGTTTTGGTTTATTTGTTACATTAGATAGCTTTTATGTTGAGGGCCTAGTACATATTTCTGATTTAGCTAAAGACTATTTTCATTTTGATTCTGTGAAGCATATGCTGATAGGAGAGCGTGGAGGCGGACGATATCGTCTTGGTGAACGGATTAGGGTGAAAATTGTACGAGTTGACCTAGAAAGTAGTAAGATTGATTTTATCCTAGCTGGCAAGAATGAATAGGATTTTGATATATTTTTATAAATTAATTTAACTAATTTTCATTTAAATGAGAGACAGGTTATATTTTAGTTAATTGTCTCTAGGAATCGTATTACTCAACTTAATGTCAAACATTCGCCTTATATTTGGTTTTCATGCAATCACCAGTCGTTTACGACAGAATCCAAAAAGTGTCAAAGAAATTTTTTTAGACTCAGCTCGTCGTGATCAGCGTGCAAGAGATTTAATTAAATTTTCTGCAGCTCAAAGGGTACGTGTAATATTGTGTAATGGGGACAGGATTAGTGATATGTCAGGTAGGAATAGTCATCAAGGTGTTGCAGCAAATATTGATACAACATGTAATTATATAAGTATTGATGACGTGCTAGATACTTTAACTGGACCGGCATTATTTTTGATCTTAGATGGAATCCAAGATCCGCATAATTTAGGTGCTTGCCTACGTGTAGCGGATGCCTTTGGTGTTGATGCAGTTATTGCTCCTAAAAATCGATGTGTTGGCCTTACAGCTTCAGTGTATAAGGTAGCAAGCGGTGCAGCTGATTCTGTTCCATACATTGTTGTTACTAATCTTGCTCGAACATTACGTAAATTAAAAGAGAATGGTATTTGGGTAATTGGTACTGATTCTAGCGCAAAAAATAAATTACAATTTTCTAAAATAAATGGTTCTGTGGCATGGGTCTTAGGTTCCGAGGGTAATGGTATGAGAAGGCTTACACGTGAAACATGTGATCAGTTAATTTCAATTCCTATGTTGGGCAGTGTTCAAAGCCTTAATGTTTCGATGAGCGCAGGTGTATGTTTATTTGAGACTTATCGACAAAAAATTAGTAAGGGGAGTTAGGGTATAAGAGAAATAATATCTGTGGCAATATTTTATATCAGTAATAACTTATACTGTGTAGTATTCTGGTTTTAGGAGATTAGTTCTGTTTCTTATTGATATTGTTTTACTTTTTAGTTAGAATGCCTCCCGAGCTAGTCCTTATCTTACCGCATTCTTAAAGTGGAAGATTTTACCCAAAGGGAGTGTTTATGCGTCATTATGAGATTGTTTTTATTGTACATCCAGATCAAAGTGAACAAGTGCCGGCGATGATTGAGCGTTATCATGGAATGGTGACCGCTAAAAATGGAAAAGTTCATCGCCAGGAAGATTGGGGACGCCGCCAACTTGCATATTTGATTAATAAGCTACATAAGGCACATTATATTTTAATGAATATTGAATGTGATAAGGAGACTCTTGAAGAAATAGAACATGCTTTTAAATTCAATGATGCAATTCTTCGTTATCTCACAATTAGGGTTGATGGTCCAATAGTTAACCCTTCTCCGATGATGAGGGATGATAAGGAGAGGCGTGCATTGCGAGTAGATGATTCTGTAGAGATTAACGTTGGTTGATAAGCTAAATTATTTTATGGCTTATTTGTCAATATATATTTATATAATTAGATAATAGGAAAAATTATGGGTCGTTTTATAGCTAAGCGTAAAGGAAGGGATAGAGATAAAGATAAAAGCGCAAATCGACCACTCTTCAAGCGTAGAAAGTTTTGTCGTTTTACTGCAGAAGGAGTTAAAGAAGTAGATTACAAAGATATTGAGTTATTAAAAGATTTTATTAATGAGAATTATAAGATTATTCCTGCACGCATTACTGGTACAAAATCACATTATCAGCGTCAATTAGGTGGGGCTGTTGAACGGGCACGATATCTTGCTCTGTTACCATATACTGATTTACACTGAGGGCTCACAGTATGCAAATTATATTGATGGAGAACATTTCTAGCCTTGGGCAGTTAGGCGATGTAATAAATGTAAAGAATGGTTATGCCCGTAATTTTTTAATTCCTCAGGGAAAGGCTAAGAGGGCTACAGAAACCAGTATTGCTGAGTTTGAATCTAAGCGTTCTGAGTTAGAAAAAGCAGCAGCAGAGAAATTAGCTGATGTTAAATCATATGCAGCTAAGCTAGAAGGTTTAATGGTACAGATCACCCAAAAAACTGGGGTTGATGGGAAATTATTTGGGTCAGTCACAAGTGCTGATATTGTGGAGGCTCTGAAAGTTCAAGGTTTTGAGGTTGATAGAACTATGCTTCGTATGCCTGATGGGCCTTTGAAGAGTGTGGGTGATCATCCTATAAGTATTGTTTTGCATAGTGATGTATCAGTTAATGTAACCATATCAGTTTTAGGTGAAGCAACTATTTGAATCGTAATTGTTAGTAACTTAATAAAAAGGGCTGGAGACAGCCCTTTTTATTTTTACTTATGATTAATGGTAGAATTATTTTTAATACGATATTTAATCCAATTAAATTTTATGCGCGAAACTGTATCAACTGCAACGGGTGATCAGTCGTCTGATTCTTTTAAGTCACCTCCACATTCGATTGAGGCTGAGCAATCAGTTTTAGGGGGTCTCCTTTTAGATAATGAGGCATGGGATAACGTGGCCGATGTTATTAATGAAGGTGATTTTTATAGGTCAGACCATCGCTTAATTTATAGTCATATCTGCAAGTTGATTGAGAATAATAAACCTGCAGATGTGGTAACTGTTGCTGAATCACTTGAGAATTCTGCCAATCTAGAAAGTGCAGGAGGTCTTACTTATGTTGGTATGATGGCACAAAATACGCCATCTGCAGCTAATATTCGTCGTTATGCAGAAATTGTACGTGAGCGCTCTGTGATGAGGAAGCTCGCACAAGTTGGAGTGGACATATCTGATTCATCATATAATCCTGCTGGGCGTTCTGCAGCTAATTTATTAGATGAAGCTGAATCTAAGGTATTTGAAATTGCAGAAGCAGGAGCACGTGGGAAGCAGGGTTTTAGTGAAATTCAGCCACTACTAAAAGAAGTAGTAGAGCGTATAGAGGTACTTTATAATCAAGAGAATCCAAGTGATGTAACGGGTATTGCAACTGGATTTAATGATCTAGATCAGAAGACATCTGGCTTTCAGCCAGGGGACCTAATTATTGTTGCTGGTAGGCCATCAATGGGTAAAACTGCCTTTTCCCTTAATATTGCTGAGCATGTTGCACTTGAATTAAAAAAACCAGTAGCGGTATTTAGTATGGAAATGGGAGGTGCTCAGCTGGCAATGCGGATGTTGGGTTCGGTTGGTCAGTTAGATCAGCATAAGGTACGTACTGGTCGTTTGCTTGATGAGGACTGGCCTAAACTTACAGGTGCACTAGGTAAATTGAATGAAGCACCATTATATATTGATGAGAGTGCAGCGTTAAATGCGTTGGAGCTAAGAGCACGTGCTCGTAGGATACATCGTCAACATAATGATCTTGGATTAATTATAGTTGATTATTTACAGCTAATGTCCTCTATTGCTCATGGTGAGAATCGTGCAACTGAGATTTCAGAAATTTCACGTTCTTTAAAGGCATTAGCGAAAGAATTGCAGGTTCCAGTAGTAGCATTGTCACAATTGAATCGTAGTTTGGAGCAGAGACCTAATCCTCATAAACGTCCGGTTATGTCAGATTTGCGTGAATCTGGTGCTATTGAACAAGATGCCGATTTAATTTTATTTATTTATCGCGATGAGGTTTATAACCCGGAGACAGAAGACAAAGGAATTGCTGAAATTATTATTGGTAAGCAACGTAATGGCCCTATAGGTAAGGTTGATCTTACATTTTTAGGTAAGTATACAAGGTTTGAGAGTTTTGCATCTCCTTCGCGGTATTAAGAGAATCAAGCTGTTACAATATTTGTTGATAATCAATTTTGATCTTTATAGGAAGTTAATGCAGTAGCATAGCCTCTTATCATTAATATTAAGTGCAGTATGTATAAAATTTTATCGGTTATTAGCTATTAATGTTTTTGCATATTGCATCAGCCCAGCAATTAGGTGTTTCATACAAACGAACTCGCTCTAATCTAAGGTTATTTTTATATTTATCTACATAGGCATGATTAAGTATATTAAATGCAGTTTGTGCTAGATTTTCTGCTGTAGGGGGTTTATCTAAAACTACTGTTTTATGATCTTTAATAGATTGTAAAAATTTAAGGACCTGGGTATCACCTGAGTAAACAAGAAAGGCATGATCCCATTTATTTATAAGTACATCTTTTGCAATACGCTTTACTTCTGAATAATCCATTACCATACCTTGATTAGCTATGCCTTCATCAGTGATAATGTCGCCAGATAGAGTTATTTCAATAGCATATCGGTGGCCATGTAGATGACGACAATGACTATTGTGTGAAGGAATACGATGGCCAGCATCAAATTCTAATTTACTGGAGATTAGCATAGCTAAGATTGTAACATCGGAAGGGTCATCTAAACTATTGAATATTACTGACCACAGTCGTGATATTGTCGGGTTAACTTATGTTTACCCTGTAGTTTCTCGTCGTTCTGGGGGCGTATCAATAGGAGTTAATTTGAACCCAAATAATGCTTGTAATTGGAGGTGTATCTATTGTCAGGTTCCAGAACTGAAACGTGGTTCAGCGCCATCAATTGATTTAAATAAATTAGAAAAAGAGCTATATAGTTTTTTGTCAGATATAATATATGGTTCATTTATGCAGGAGAAAGTAACATCAGATGCACGGCATATTACTGATATTGCTTTATCTGGTAATGGAGAGCCTACCAGTGCTAAAGAGTTTAAGCAGGTAGTGGATATAATTAGGAAGGTGAAATTTAGCTACGGTTTGCTTAAAGATCTTAAGGTGGTATTGATTACAAATGGAAGCCTGATTGATAAGCCTAATGTACAGGAAGGACTTAGGTGTTTATCAGCAATTAATGGAGAAGTTTGGTTTAAATTAGATAGCGTTATACATAAAAAGAGACAAGAAATTAATAATACACATATAAGTAATAAGAGGATTTATAAAAATTTGAGAGTATCCTCATCAATATGTCCTACCTGGATTCAGACATGTTTATTTAAAATGGATGGTATCCCACCTACAAAGTTAGAAACTAAAGCTTACTTAAGGTTTGTTGAGAAATTGCTACAGGAAGGTACTTTAATTCAAGGAGTTCTTTTATATAGACTTGCACGCCCTTCAATGCAACCTGAGGCCTTAAATCTTACAAAAGTTACTTCTGAATGGATTGAATCTTTTGGTAAAGAAATTAAATCTCTTGGCCTAACTGTTAAGATTAATATGTAATGTACATATTAATCTTGAGGAAATTACATTGACATATTTAGTGTTCTTTTCAAGAATCAGGTAATATCTATATATTAATGAAAATTATAATTAAATTAAGATATCAATAGTCGTGTCACTTATCGTTCAAAAATATGGGGGAACATCGGTCGGAAGTATTGAGCGCATTAAGAATGTTGCTTGTCGAATAGCAAAATTTCAATCTTTAGGTCACCAAATAGTAGTAGCAGTCTCTGCTATGAGTGGAGAAACTAACCGTCTCCTTACTTTAGCTAGAGAGGTTCAGGATGTTCCTGAACCAAGAGAGTTAGATGTGCTGGTTTCTACTGGTGAGCAGGTGACTATAGCATTATTATCAATGGTTCTTATTGAGATGGGTTTTAAAACAAAAAGTTATACTGGAGCCCAAGTTAGGATATTAACTGATAATGCACATAATAAAGCGCGTATACTTCAAATTGATGAGCATAGAATCCGGGCAGACCTAGATGCAGGATATATTGTTGTTGTAGCTGGGTTTCAGGGTGTGGATGAATTTGGAAATATTACAACGTTAGGTCGTGGTGGATCTGATACAACTGGTGTGGCATTGGCAGCAGCACTTGGGGCTAAGGAGTGCCAAATATACACTGATGTAGATGGCGTCTATACTACTGACCCACGTGTTGTTCCAGAAGCAAGGCGTCTGAAGACTATTACTTTTGAAGAAATGATGGAGTTGGCAAGCTTAGGATCTAAAGTTCTTCAAATTCGATCTGTTGAATTTGCAGGTAAGCATAAGGTGAAATTAAGAGTTCTTTCAAGTTTTGTTGAAGAAGGTGAAGGTACTCTGATTACTTTTGAGGAAGATGAAAATATGGAACAGGAAACTATTTCAGGAATTGCATTTAATCGTGACGAGGCGAAAATTACTGTTCTAGGTGTACCAGATCGACCTGGTATTGCTTATCAGATTCTTGGCCCTGTAGCTGGGGAAAATATTGATGTGGATATGATAATCCAGAATATTGGTAATGATGGTCTGACAAATTTTTCATTTACTGTAAATCGGAATGAATTTGAAAGGACAATGAATATGCTAAAGGCTAAAGTTCAGCCTAATATTGGTGCAAGGGATGTAGTTGGTGGTGATAAAATAGCTAAAGTTTCTATTGTTGGTGTAGGCATGCGTTCATATGTTGGTATTGCTAGTAAAATGTTTCGTTCATTAGCAGAAGAGGGTATCAATATCCAGATGATTTCTACTTCTGAGATAAAAATATCAGTAATTGTAGATGAGAAATATATGGAGTTGGCGGTGCGCATACTGCATAAAACTTTTGATTTAGATCAAGCTGTTTTAAAAAAATAAGATGATTTATTAGTTTGACCAGGTTGATTTAAATCGTTATTCTTTTACAATTTTTTTAAAAGGAGGGATGGCCGAGTGGTCGAAGGCGCTCCCCTGCTAAGGGAGTATAGGCCTTATAAGCTTATCGAGGGTTCGAATCCCTCTCTCTCCGCCATTTATTGAGTGTAAATCTTTGATTGTTAGGCTTTATTAGTTTAAGGGTAGTAACTGAACCCTCATTTGAACCCTCATAATTTATCTGTAGGGGGGTTGAATAATGCCCCTTTTCTCTCAAAATTTCTTGCCCCACAAATCAATGTCCGATATCGTCTTTAAATGGACGATAAGGTTTATAAAAATAATGTTGATTGGGATTTCTGGTTGTTAATGCCAAGTGTAAAAATTTGGCAGGCAGTGGCTTTATCAATAGATATTGACCCAAAAAAAATGTCTGGGAATATGACATCTAGTGGGATACAGTTTCATCCTAAATCATTTAGATCTAGAAAGATACAAAATGATTTTGATAATCGTTGTAAATTTCTGGTTGATAAAATTTTAAATTCTGATGATATACGTATTGTTTTTAAATCTAATGTGGATATTGATTCTGAGATTTATTTAAATAGTTTTGTAGATTGGACATTAATTATAGAATGGGACATTCCTAAAGAATTATATTCTTTGGTAGATTCTAAATGATTTACTAAAATAAAAAGACAAAGTAGAGCAGATGAGGTGGCTTCCTAAATGAGAAGTAGGTAAGTAGTATTTACTAATATTTAATTTATTATTGTAATAATTGTTTTCTTCGTTTACATGTGTAATTAAATATAGAAGAACTATAACTATCGTAAACTATTGGCTTCCATTTTGCACTTTCATTGATTGAGTAAATAATGTCTCCTTCTGCCATATTTTTAGAATAGCCAATAGTTCTTATTAACCTCTCAAGGTTCTGAACACAGTTATATTCAACTAAATTTTTATATGAAAATACCATTTTAATTACATATGGAATTTCTTTTGGTTCTTGTAGATCAGCCATAATCCATATTTTTATATTATTATCAGATTTCTTAATAGTGGTGGGGTCTGCGTAAAAAATTATTTTTTTATCTTTTATTGTTGATATATGTTCCCAATCTGCTATTACGTTATTACTTAGTAATAATAATGTTGTAATTATAAATAAAGATTTCATTATTAGAGAATTTCAATATTATTTTTTAATCTTCTGTTATTTCCCACATACAAATTTGAAATGTGTTTCTCCTGCACTCCCAGGAACTATAGATGTCCATTCTCCAGGATCATCAAAAATATGGATAATTTCTCCCTTGCCCATGTTATCAGTATATAAAGTTTGATAAGTTGATCGACTCTTATTTTTTGTACAATTAAATTCAGTTTGGTCAATAATTGAGAGATTCATTATTCCATTTTTTAATTTCCGGCCAGTAATGAAATCACCAAGAATCCACATTTTTACATTATTGTTAGATTTTTTAATGATGTCTGGGTTGATATAATAGAAAGTATCAATAGTTTTATTGATATAAACCCATTCTGCTTTTGCATTATTATTTAAAGCAATTAGTATAAAGAATAGTAATAGTCTCTTCATTTTTTATTTTTTTATTTTGGTACTTATATAGCCTTATAAAATTAATCAATTAATTAATTTTAGTTATGTATATCTAGTGTGTATCTTATAAGTTAATAAAGTTTCTTCTTTTATAAAATATATTAGTGTAAATGTGGTATTTGGGAATAAATGCTAGTAGATCTACTCAATCTAAAGCTTCTCTTATTTTTTCAAATTTTTCAGTTATAGCATGGACGTTTGTATAACCTATCTCTTGAAGTGTTAAAGCTGCCAATGATGCACGGCCACCACCTGCACAGTGTAGTAATATTAACATGTCTGGTTCAGGACAAATGTTCGGCACTTTCATTTCTATTAAGCCACGAGGGATGTTAATAGAATTTTTAAGCTTGGAAATTGCTGCTTCTTGAGGTTCTCTTACATCAATAATAGTATTAGAGTTTTTACATAACGATTTAGCAGAAGATATATCAAGGCAACTTATCATTTTTTGTGCTTCAGCTATGAGCTCACTAGCATTTTTTATCATCATTGTTCCTTTATTAGAAATTGAAAGATTTTTAATACAAAGTTTATTTTATATTATTTAGTCTACTACTTTGGGCAAGGGATGGATATCGCAAACAGAATCAAATTAGCACTTATTCTATATCAATGGAATAAATTTAAAATAATAAGTAGTAATTCTTTATTAAAGGATAATATTTTGTATTGATATAATAGATGAAAGATTTTTAATGTAAATGAGATGTATTATATGAATACGATTCTAGTATGTTTGGTTATTGCTATAGTTGATGGCGATACACTTACAGCGGTATGCAATGGTAAAGAACAAATAAAAATACGGCTTGCTGAGATAGATGCCCCTGAGAAGAATCAATCATTTGGTTCTCGTTCCAAGCAGTCCCTTTTTGATATGTGTTTTTATAAGAAGGCAGTGATTAGGCCCCTAGAAAAGGACTATTATAAGAGAACTGTAGCAAAAGTTTCTTGTGACGGATTAGATGTTAACAAAGAGCAAATAAAGCGCGGGATGGCATGGGTATATGATAAGTATGTAAGAGATAAAAGTCTTTACTATATTCAGGATATAGCTAAAATATCAAGAAAAGGGCTATGGGTTGAGAATAATCCTATTAAACCTTGGAAATATCGTAGGAATATAAAGAGTAGGTAAGCTGAAGAAAGATGAATTAAGAGTAAGAAGATAAATTTATATATAGAACGTAGATATGATAATTTAGATTATCCAATATTGTTCCCTATATAAGAAAGAATGAATATAATAAACTAAATTTGTTTATTTATAATTAGCTATGAAAATAATATAGTTGATTCTACTGAAATCATTGGGAATAATGCGAACAATAATTTTTTTCTTATTAAGTTTTATTTGCTTACCAACTTTAGCTGGCCAAGGATCTTTATTAGACTATGAATTTCGTCGCCTTGCTTCATCTGAGATTATTAATTTGAATAAGGTATATAAAGATAAGGTTCTTTTAATTGTAAATACTGCGTCAAAGTGTGGAAATACACCTCAATATGAAGATTTAGAAAGGCTCTATCAGGAATATTCTAATGAGGGACTAGTTGTGCTTGGCTTTCCTTCAAATGATTTTTTTGGGCAAGAGCCTGGGGCTGAGAAACAAATTCAAGAGTTTTGCAAATTAACTTATGGGGTTAAATTCCCAATGTTTGAGAAAACGAGGGTAACAAAGAAAAATGCCCACCCATTTTATATTGCCTTAGCTGAAGCCTCTGGAACCTATCCGGTCTGGAATTTCCATAAGTATTTGATTGGAAGAGATGGTAAATTTATTAATAGTTTTAGTCCTGGTACTAGGCCATATGCTACTGAATTAATCTCTGCAATAAGACATGCTCTTAAGAAATAAATATGATGTTCCACTCCTAACTATTAACTCTATTAATTAAATTAATTTTCTGGAATTGCTATACATTAATCATTAGGAGATATGTATTTTAATGTTTTCTAAATCGTTATTGGGTTGTAATAGTTAATAGTGGTTCTAGAAGGTAGATTTATTCCAATAATTTCTTATTTTTGAAAGAGGGGTACATGTTTCTAGTTAGTGTTCTCAAATTTATTTGGTAATTCTTAAGGGCAGTCTAAATTATCAGTAGAAATTATTACTATGCTATGGTCATTTGTGTAATAAGTTTAAAGAGTTTAAGGAATCTCTTGTTATATTGTAATGCTTTAAATTATTCAGCGCTCATGCGCTTTAGCATCATTCGTAGGTATTCAAGGAGAAGTAGAATTTTATATGTTTAAATATCTGATTCTTTTTTCTTCGTTATTTCTTATTAGCTGTGCTAATGCAGACTGGCGTACTGCTGATCGTAGCAGTGTGAATATTGCGCCACTTCCTTCAGAAATAAAAGAAGCTGTTGTTCATGTCTATGTCGCTCGTACTTTTAATTGGAAAAAATATTTGTCTGTACATTCTTGGGTCGCTTTTAAGGAACAAGGTGCTAAAGAATATATGGTCTATCATGTTCTGGGCTGGAGGGTTAGAGGTGGAGGTAGTGCTATTATAGGTAAGAAAGATATTCCAGATAGAAAATGGTATGGCAATACTCCTGAATTAATAACAGATATTCGTGGTGCAGAAGCAGAAACTGCGATCCCTAAAATTAAGGCAGCTATTCAGTCTTATAAATACCCTAATTTCTATAGAATGTACCCAGGTCCTAACAGTAATTCATTTGTTTCGCACATTATTCGTAATGTAGAAGAGATGCAGGTTGAGCTTCCACCTAATGCTATAGGAAAAGATTGGCTAGATAATGGTAGTTTATTTTCTAAATCAGAATCAGGTACTGGTGGTCAAGTTTCAATATTTGGGTTGCTAGGAATTACATTAGGCCTTGCTGAGGGTATAGAGATTAATATATTAGGGTTGAGTTTTGGAATTGACATCTTAAGGCCAGCTATTAAGCTTCCTGCTGTAGGTAGATTAGGCCTTAAGGATGCTCCCTTACCTAAAAATTTAAGACGAATAAATTCCTCATGATTAAGTAAAATTAGTAGCAATAATTAAGTTATAAATTTTAGGTTAAAAATTTAATATGTTATTATTATATAGTTAAATCTATTTGAAATTTCATATAATTACGTCCTAATTTAGATTTAGGTTATGAAAAAAGTAGAGCTGATTATATATATTTTCTTTATTTTTCATTCAACAGCTTATACTCAAGACAGTCTTGAGATAGTGCTTGATTGTACTGATGTCCATATAGATTATTCTGATGATCCAACCCTGACTAGAGGTGAGCGTATTCACAGTATGGATATGTCCCTTACTAATTCATTAAATAAATTTGAGCTATGTCAGACAGAAAAAGAAAGGTTAGAATCTAATGATAATAGTGGTGGCAGTGTTAGCTCAGCTAGTAATTCTGAAGATGTAAAAGAAGAAAGCTCTATTGCCAGTTCAACTATCTCAGGGAAAGAGTTATCTTCTATTGGGAATAGCATAGGTGACGCGACAGAAAGTAGTTCAGTTGAGCATGCTATAAGTAAAAAGAGCCAGTATGGGAGTAATCTTTCTGTTTCAAATGGAAAAATTCATGATGATATTCCATCAGCAGATAATGATAGTATGCTGGCGGCCCAAATACGCCATGCTGCTGAAAATGAAGATGATCCCATAAAAAAAGAATTATTATGGAAAGAATATCGAAAGTATAAAGGAATTGTCCAATAAGTGAGGAAAATGATGATATTTAAGATATCTAAAATTATTCTTATTCTGGTTAGCTGTATTTTTCAAATATTTTTGTACACTGGATGTGCAACTAATAGTACAAATCAATCGGTGGCAGTTGGCCCTTCATTATCATCGTCCTATTTAAATCAGAAAAAACTTAATACTGCTCAGTTGCTTCCAAAGCTTGATGTCATAATTCCTGTTTTTGATCCCGGTTTACCTGAAAATAGTGATTATGAAGATGAAAACATATGGCCAGAGATACGTAGGGCAGAAGCAAATCGTTTTGCATATAAACTTAAAGAAAAGCTAGAAGAAACTGGTAAATTTGGAGCAGTACGTGTTGCTCCAGATAGAACTGCTACTGGAGATTTGTATATACTTGGCCAGATTAAAGAGTCTAATGGTGAAGAGGTTAAGATTGATGTAGAAGTGATTGATATCAGTAACCATAAATGGTTAGGTGATTCTTTTGATCATGAAGTATCTGATGCATTTTATAAAAATTACAGAAATAAAGGAAAGGATCCTTATGATCCTTTGTTTGAGGAAATAGCAATTAAAATTACCGAGAAACTTAGTGATTATAAATATAAGGAACTAAAAGATTTGCGTTATTTAGCAGATCTTCGTTTTGGGGCTAATCTTTTAGATAGTCAATTTATGCAATATTTTAAAATAGCAAATGGAGAATTTAAATTAGTGGGTAAGCCAAGTGATAAAGATTTAATGTTTTATCGTGTTAAAGCTATTAGGGTACGTGATCAACTTTTTATTGATGGATTACAAAATAATTATGCTTCTTTTTCATCAAAAATGAATGATAGTTATTTATTGTGGCAACATCAAAGTTTGCTAGAAATTAAAGCAAAACGCTCTGCAAATTATAAAGCGATAGGTCAAGCAGTTGGTGGTGCTGCCCTTATAGGACTTGGTGTTTTATCTGCCATAGCTGGCTCTGGCTCGCGTTCGGCTGCTACTCAGACGGCTTCGACGCTTGGGCTGGTTGCAGGTGGGGTTGGGGGAGCCGTCTTAATTGGAAAGAGCCTGGAGTCTAATGACGAAGCAAATATGCATCGTGACACACTGAATGAATTGGGCCAGTCTGTTGATATGGAACTAGCCCCAAAGGTTATTGAATTTGAAAAGAATAGTGTTGAGCTTACTGGCAATGCTAAGGAACAATTTAAGCAGTGGCGTGATTTCTTACAAAGAATATATTTAGAAGAGAATACCCCCGACCTCCAATTATAGTTATTTAATATAATGTGCTAGAAAGAAAACTTAGAAATGCGCGGCACCGTTATGCTAGATTAGCAGGAAAAGCAATAATCGGATTATTTTTGGTTATTATTTCTAGTATTTTTATATTAGAAAATCTCCCATATTATAAATTTAGTGAATTAAATGATATACCTGCCCAAGAAATTAAAATTAAAGAACCATTAAATTTAAGCATAGGCAGCATCAGGAAGGAATTTAAAGAGTTATTACAAGAATATAATGATGCCTTAAAGCCTCGTCTTCAGGAAGCTAATCTTAAGAATTGGGATCCAGAGACTTTATTTGAGATTAATAAGTTAAATAAAGATATGATGCATAGTTTTAGTAATAGTGATTATCTTGATGCACTAAAAGGTATTAAATTATTAAAAAATAAGACATTAGAAGTTTTATATGAATCAGAGAGGATTTATAAAGAAAATATAAAAAAAGCCACCTTATTCTTTTCAGATGATTACTATGATGAAGCAGAATTACATATTAATAGGGCGCTAATAATTTCTCCAAAATCTATTGAAGCTCAGTTACTTCAAAATGATATAGAGAAGCTTAAGCAGATTCTTCCGCTTTTAAGTAAGGCAAGGGTAGCTCGCATCGAAAATAATTTGTTAAAAGAGCATAAATTTTTAGATTTGGTTTTAAAAATTAATCCAAATCGACCAGTAGAAGCTGAGCGTATAAAACTATTACAGAAATTGATTAGAAATAATAATTTTGATAATCATATTTCAATAGGATTTTCTAAAATAGAGAATCATGAATTTAAAGAGGCAAAAAATCATTATCAGAAAGCAAAGGAGATTTATCCAGATCGGATGGAGCTTAAAGTTTTTTTAAGGAAGCTATTAGAGGAAGAGAAATCATACAGAATAGATCTTGCATTTAAGCAAGCTGAACAGGCAATCCGAGAGGATGAATGGGAGCAGGTTAGGTCAAATTATTCTGAAATAATAAAAGATATGCCAAATAATGAAATGGCGATTGTAGGATTAAAAAGAGCTAATGAAATTATTGAGATTAACTTGGTTATTAGCCAATATTTAGAATCTTCAAGTCGTCTTTCAGATAGTAGTATTTTAAGTCAAGCAAAGAATGTTATAAAGCGAGCAGAATATTTTTCAAGATATAGCGCTGAAATAAAGAGAAAAATAAAGAAATTGAACAATTTAATTATATTATTTAATAGGTTGATTCCTGTTACGGTAATGTCCGATAGCATGACTTATATTAAAGTACGAGGTATAGGAAAACTAGGTAGAATTTCTCATAAAATAATTCATTTAAAACCAGGAAATTATATATTTGAAGGAGTGAGAGAGGGTTTCAAGTCAAAGTTATTGGAAATATTAATTCCGTATGATCAGAATAATTATAGTGTCAACATAATTTGTGATGAATCAATCTAATAAAAAATTAGAAAGTGCAAAAACCCGGCAATTAAAAAAGTATATTATTCTTACTTTGATAACTATTGCTCTTCTTTCTCTTCTAGCTATATTTCTTATTTATTCTCGTGGAACAAGAATAGATGTTTCACCATTAGAAGCAAATAAATCAGCTAAAATTAATGTAATTGATAGATTTGGTTTTAGCATAAGTGATGTGGTGTACTCAATTTCTAGTAACCCTGTTATTAAAGTATCTTCACCTGGTTTCAAAGACACTACAGTAACTATAGATTCTTTATATTTAGGTAAAAATTTCCCTTTGGAGTTATCTGAATTACCTGGTCAGATAATCGTCAATCTATTAGGGAATAAAGACAATGTGTCAAATACTTCATGGAGAATTAATGGTCATGATGTTGCGTATTCTGCTACGTTAGATCAGGAATTAGAGGCAGGAACTTACACTATTAATATTGACAACCCTTTTTTCCTGCCTAAAGAATTGACAGTAAAAATAAAACGGAATCAAAAGACTAAAATTCAAACTGAATTGCAACCAGTTAATGGAAGGATTAACGTTTCCTCAAGCCCTATTGGAGCTAATGTTTTTCTTAATGATAGGTATATTGGTAAAACTCCGGTAGATAATAGACAGAAGGGTGGTGTATATTCTTTACGTATTACAGCTGATAATTTTATTGATTTAATTGATAAGTTTGAGATTACTCATATTGAATCAAATTTGAAGCGTAGTTATCGCCTTGCCCGCATAAAAGCAAAGATTATTCCTAAACTATCGCCAAAAGGTGGGAGGCTTATTGTAAATGGTAGTCTATCAAGGGGACCAATTTTTCTCAGTACAAATGTTGAGCATAGATTGACTTATATAAAAGATGGTTATTACCCGATTACAAAAAAAATTAAATTTTCATCAGATGAAGATAAGGAAATATCTTTTCAGCTTGAGAAAGAGTTTGGGAGAGTTATAATTTCTTCATCTCCACCTGCTGATATTTGGATTAATAATAAAATCTATAGTAATAATCCTATTACTGTTAGTCTTCCAGCAATAACTCAGAATATTGTCTTCAAAAAAGAAGGGTACAGATCAGTAACCAAAACTGTAAATCCAACAGCGAAATTTTCCCAAAAATTATCAGTTAAATTGATCACGGAATATCAGGCTCGATTACAAGAGGCACCTAGAGAGATGACTAATAAGGCTGGAATTAAATTAAAATTATTTATAAAGCCAGGTGTTTTTGAGATGGGGGCACCACGTTCTCAGAAAGGTCAACGTGCAAATGAGTTTCAGAAAAGGATTAATTTATCTAAATCATTTTATGCCAGTATTTTTGAGATAACAAATAGTCAGTATGGAAAATTTAAACCAAGTTTAAGAAAATCTTTAGGTGCAGATAATGAACCTGTAATTTCTATTGATTGGAATGAAGCTGCATCTTTCTGTAATTGGCTCAGCAAGAATGAAGGGCTACAGGATTTTTATAAGATTGAGAATAAGAGAGTAATAGGGTTTAATAAAAATACTGATGGTTACCGGTTGCTTAGTGAAGCAGAATGGGAATGGCTGTCACGTAAGGCAGGAAAAACAAAACAAACTATTTTTTCATGGGGAGATGAGATAATTATTCCGCCCAATACAGCTAATATCTCAGATGAAAGTGCTAAAGCTGAAATGAGATTTTATATGCCTAATTATAATGATGGTTATATGGGTATTGCGCCAGTCGGTAGCTTTAATAAAGAGCCATCTGGTCTTTATGATATTTCTGGTAATGTGAGTGAATGGGTGCATGATTTTTATTCGGTTATACCACCAATAGGGGATGAGATTTTAATGAATCCATTGGGCGAAGAAAGAGGGCAGTTACATGTGGTTAAAGGGGCTAATTTCCGTTCTGGTTCAATTACTATGCTTCGTCCATCATTTAGGGAGGGATTGATGAATACAGGGCGTGATGACGTAGGATTCCGAGTAGGCCGTTATCTTTATGGAGGCAAGAATGAGTAAGTTAAAAAGATCATTATATAAAAAAAGTACCCAATGGGTTTTAATAGTTATAATTTTTTTGATTACAGTAGCAACCGTGTATGCAGTCGTACCTATTATTAGTCTAAGCTCTCCTACATCTTTTCCTGTGGATATTTAATATGTCTGATGTTATGAAAAGTTTTCTTGTGTTAATTATTTCAGCTATTTTAGTTCATTTAGCTTATATTGGTTATGTTCGTCCTGAGGCTCAGCTTATACTTGAGATAGCGAGACAAACGGGCCAATCTGCACCTCGTGATTTGATCGTTGTTATTAAAGATTATGAGCAAGAAATTTGTATAATATTAATGTTCTGGGGGAGTTTCCTGATTTTAAGTAAGTGTCGCAATATTTTGCGTAGTAAATATCTTTATACAGTAGATATAGTAGAAGAAATACAAGGAGGAGAATTTGATGCAGAGGAAGTCATTAAACGACTTGATGAGGAACTTTCTGCTGATCATATCTCTACGCCCTTAATACAGACGTTGCGTACTACTTTATGGCGTTACGCAGGTACCAAAAATGTACAGAATTTATCTGACGCTATAGAAAGTTGTGTAGAGGCTCTTTCTATCCGCCAAGATGCTGAAAACTCTATGATTCGTTATTTGATCTGGGCAGTGCCCTCTATTGGATTTATTGGAACAGTACGTGGTATTGGTGAAGCTCTATCTCTAGCTGACAAGGCCCTTATAGGTGATATTGCTGGTATGACAAATAGTCTTGGTGTGGCTTTTAACTCTACGCTTGTTGCTTTATTAATTAGTATATTTCTCATGTTTATGTTCCATCAATTACAACGTCTTCAGGATGGACAACTTGTTGATATCCAGTCTTATTGTGATCAGTATTTACTTGCTCGTATTAAATAATTAATTAATCAGTGAAAAGGATCCGTCGATCAGCAGGGTTTAATATCGCATTTCTTGACATAATGGCATGTGGGTTAGGTGCTATGGTATTAGTATTTATCTTAGTTAAATATGATGCGAGCGACTCTGATGCTGAGTCTAATCATTTAATTGAGGAGGTTCAGTTACTTGAATCACAGCAAGTAAAATTGCAGCAGGTGCTTGATCAATTGCATAATGTATCTCAGTCTGAGGCTGAGAAAATAAAGAAGTTAGAAGAGAATCTTGTATTGATTAAGCAAGAATTAGCACAGAAAGATCTTAATCTTAATAATAAGAAGAGAGAGTTAGTTTCTCTGAAGAATAGTATTGCTACAAGCGCAATAAGACAGAAGAGTGATCTTATACAAGATGATCGCGGTGGTGAAGAGAATTATCTGATTGGTTTAAAAGTTGAAGGTCAGCGCATTGTGTTGTTGATTGATAGTAGCGCTTCAATGACTGATGAAAAATTATTAAATATTATTAAAAGAAAAAATAGTTCTATTCAAAATAAGAAACAAGGACCTAAATGGCTCCGGACAAAAAAAATAGTTCGTTGGTTTCTTGCGCGGACTCCTAAAAAGAGTCAGTTAAGTGTAGTTACTTTTAATGACTCAATACATTATCTTGGTAAGTCAAAATGGTTGTCAGTTACTACTGATGAAATTCTTAATGATTTTTATAAAGAATTAGATTCTGTTGTTCCTTCTGGTGCAACTAATCTTTATAAGGGTTTGCAAGCTGTATCTAAACTTAATGCAACAGATCTTTATATTATTACAGATGGTTTGCCTACTGCTAGTGGTTCAAATTATGCTTACCTAAATCCTTTGTCTGGGTGCAGTTCATTCCTTGCAAAATCTAAATCAATTTCAGGTGAGTGCCGGGTAGAATTGTTTAGACAATCTATTAATGATATCAGCCTGACTGGTTTGAAAATCAATATTATTTTATTGCCGATTGAAGGCGATCCAGATGCTGTAAATGAATACTGGAGCTGGGCAGCTGCTACAGGTGGCATGGTCATAAGTCCTGCGGAGAATTGGCCATGAAAATAAAGAAAAAAAATTTTGAAGTGTTTAGCCTTTCATTCTTGGATATTATTACATGCGGTTTCGGTGCAATAGTTCTTCTAGTACTTATTTCTCATACGGATAGAGATGTTCCTGAATTGACGGTGGAGCAAGTAGAGAATCATTTTAGTCAGATAGTTTTGCTACAGAGACAGGTAAATATTCTATTAGCAAAAATTGAACAGCAAAAAGAGAAGAATAAAATTCAGTTTGAGGATAGTAGAAATTTAAATAGAGCAACACAATCTTTCTTAGATAATATTCGCACAAAAGAAATTGAAGAAAAAGAATTAGCTAGTGATTTAGATGGACTTTCTTTGGCTCAGTCTAGCTTAGAAAGGATATCAATCACGCCAACTACTAATAATCTTAAGCGTGATGATGAAGTAGGGGGTATTCCTGTGGATAGTGATTATGTTGTTTTTGTGATTGATACGTCGGGCAGTATGAAGACTATTTGGAGTCGCGTCACACAAGAAATAATTAATATCTTAGCTATCCATCCTCAAGTAAAAGGATTCCAGATCTTAGATGATCAAGGCCGCTCTATTCATGCAGGTTATGAAGGTAAATGGATTCCTGATATACCATTTCGACGCAAAAGTGTGATGAAATTCTTTAAAGTATGGCAAAGTGCATCTAACAGTAGCCCTAAAGAGGGCATACTGATTGCATTAAAAAAATATAAGAAGCCAGGGCATACAATTTCAATTTATGTCTTTGGTGATGATTATACTGGTGACTCTTATGATAGTGTTATTGCCAATATTACAAGAAATAATAAGGCTCAGAAAGATGGGAGGCGTATAGCCAAGATTCACGCTATTGCTTTTCCTTCTCAGTATACAACGGATCGGTTTGGTATTTTGATGCGAGAATTAACTAAAAGAAATAATGGAACTTTCATTGCCCTACCTATTAGATAGATAATGAGTATTTAGAAATCATTATTTGATATAAGATTTTATGATAATTATTATTTTTTAATTATAGGCATATATAAAAATAAAATAATTCAATATATATTATTGATTTTATTAGTATCGTATTAATCTTGTTATATTTTTAGTTATATATGAAATAGAATTAAGTGGTTGGGATTTAATGATTAAATAATTTATTTTAATTAGGTATGTTTTGCTCTAGTTCTATTTATCACGTGAAACAGAAGGTTATATGATGAAAATTGATGCCAAAGGTTATATGTCTGAGGTAAAGTTTATTTCATCGCCAAATTATGATGAGCGTCCGTTAGAAAGTGAAATAAATTTATTAGTAATACATAGCATCAGTATGCCACCAGATGTGTTTGAAGGTAATGGTGTTATTGATTTGTTTACTAATCAACTTAATTCAGATCTTACCTGCTATGAAAGTGTTAGGGGCTTGAAGGTATCTTCACACTTTTTTATCCGTCGCAATGGCGAGATTATCCAATTTGTTTCTTGTGATAAGCGTGCATGGCATGCTGGTAAATCTTTCTGGAAAGGGAGAGAAAACTGTAATGATTTTTCAGTCGGTGTAGAAATGGAAGGTAGTGATACGACGCCATTTAGTGAAGATCAATATTTATCTTTAGTCACGCTAACAATTGAATTAAGTAAAGCTTATCCAATTATAGATATTATTGGCCATTCAGATATTGCTCCTAAAAGAAAAACAGATCCAGGACCATATTTTGACTGGTCTTATTTTAAGGAAGCCTTACTTATTGCTAAGCAGGGGTAGAATATATTCAATATGCTCATGGCTACAAAGAAAATTACTGGTTATAAAGATAAATTTAGCCTTTAGTAGAACAGAATGAATTAAACCTAGTTTAATATTTATTCTACACCTTGGTCTAATAAGTATTCTTCATAACTTCCTTTAAAATCAGTGATACCATCAGCTCTCATATCAATGATACGAGTTGCTAGTGAAGATACAAATTCCCTATCATGAGAAACAAAAATTAATGTGCCTGTGTATTTTTCTAATGCAGTATTGAGCGACTCAATAGATTCCATATCTAGGTGATTAGTTGGTTCATCCATAAGTAATATATTAGCTTTCTGAAGCATAAGTTTTCCAAATAGCATGCGCCCTTGTTCCCCACCTGAGATTACTTTTACTGATTTATTTACTTCATCTCCTGAGAATAGTAGTCTACCTAATATACTACGTACAGCTTGATCATCATCTGTTTTTTGTCTCCATTGTGTCATCCATTTTGTGAGGGATAAATTGTTTTCAAAATCTTTAGCATGATCTTGAGTAAAGTGGCTATAGCGAGCTTTCTCTGCCCATTTAATCTCTCCTTCATCAAGTTCAAGTTCACCAGATAAAGATTTTAATAGTGTGGTTTTACCTATACCATTTGGCCCAATAATGGCAATTTTCTCTCCTGCTTCAATATTTATGCTAAATCTTTTAAATATTGGGTTCTCCATACCAGAAAAATGTTTACTAATGCTTTGTACTGAAACAGCTAACCTATATAATTTATCTTTTTCATTTACTTCAAAACGGATATAAGGATACTGGCGGCTTGAAAGCTTAACATCTTCTAATTTTATTTTCTCTATTTGTTTGGCTCGACTTGTTGCTTGTCTTGCTTTTGAGGCATTAGCTGAAAAACGGCTTACAAATGATTGTAATTCAGCTATTTGAGATTTCTTTTTAGCATTATCTGATAGCATGCGTTCCCTTACTTGTGTAGATGCTGTCATATAGGCATCATAATTCCCTGGATAGACACGGATTTCTCCATAATCTAAATCAGCCATATGTGTGCATACACTATTAAGAAAATGTCGGTCATGTGAGATAATTACAATGGTACTTTTACTAGCATTAATTATGTGCTCTAACCATCGGATTGTATTAATATCAAGGTTATTTGTTGGCTCATCTAGCAGTAAAATTTCTGGATTGGAAAATAGAGCCTGTGCAAGTAGTACACGTAATTTTAAGCCAGGAGGAATTTTGCTCATTAATTCTTGATGTTGGGATAATGGTATACCAACGCCTAATAGTAATTCTCCAGCACGTGCTTCTGCTGAATATCCATCAAGTTCACCAAATCTTGTCTCAAGTTCAGCTGCATGCATATAATCTGATTCATCTGAATCTGGGTCTGCATAGATTGAATCACGTTTTTCCTTAACATGCCATAATTCATCATGTCCCATCATTACAGTATCTAATACAAGAAATTTTTCAAAGCTGAATTGGTCTTGGCGAAGTTTTCCTACACGAGAATTTGTATCAACAATAACATTACCTGAAGTCTGTTCAAGATCACCCCCAAGGATTTTCATAAAAGTTGATTTTCCGCAGCCGTTAGCTCCAATTAGACCATAACGATTCCCTTCGCCAAATTTTACTGAAACATTTTCAAACAATGGTTTTGCACCAAATTGCATGGTGATATTGGCAGTATTAATCAAAATTTCCCCTTATTTCTCAGAAATTTCATATAAAAAGGCTGATATTTTATATTGTTTTACGCCTAATTCCGAGAATCTCATAATATAAATATAATTTAATGGTTTTTTGATAATTCTTATTATAAAGGGGTTATTAACAACTTTTATAATTATACTCTCGGATAATTCTATATAGGATATATATAATTGTAATTCTTGATGGGGAATTAGAATAGACGTTGAATAAACAGGGCTGCTGATAAATGCATAAATCATGTATCATTATATTTTCAAAACTATGTATTAGGATTTATGAAAGCTACATTTCTAGAATTTGAACAACCTATTTCTGAGATAGAAACAAAAATTGAAGAACTAAATCTTGTTCAGGATGGCTCTGATGTAGATGTTTCTAATGAAATTACACGCCTTGAGAAAAAGAGCCAAATACTTCTTAAGAAAATATATGAGAAACTTACTCCTTGGCAAATATCTCAAGTAGGACGACACCCTCAACGCCCCTATACTCTTGACTATATAGAACATTTATTTACAAATTATGAGGAATTACATGGGGACCGAAACTTTGCCGATGACCCTGCAATTATTGGTGGTTTAGCTCGTTTTAATGGCCAGTCAGTTATGGTTATAGGGCACCAGAAAGGGCGTGATACAAAAGAGAAGATTCATCGTAATTTTGGTATGCCTAAACCGGAGGGTTATCGTAAAGCTTTACGTTTTATGCAGTTAGCAGAAAAATTCTCTATACCAGTAATTACATTTATTGATACACCAGGCGCATATCCAGGTATTGGAGCAGAGGAGAGAGGGCAGTCAGAAGCAATCGGTCGCAATTTATTTGTATTATCGGAGCTGAAGGTACCAGTGATTTGTACCATTATTGGAGAAGGGGGGTCAGGTGGTGCCCTTGCTGTAGCTGTAGGTGATGTGGTGAATATGTTGCAATATGCAACATATTCTGTAATTTCTCCTGAGGGTTGTGCTTCAATATTGTGGAAAAGTGCTGATAAAGCTGAAGAAGCTGCTAAAATCATGGGGATTACAGCTTCTAGATTAAAAGCTATAGGTTTGATTGACCAAATTATTGATGAGCCACTTGGTGGTGCTCATCGAGATTATTCTGCAATTATGAAATCAGTAAGCGAATCATTACAAGGGTCACTTGATAAATTGCAAGATACTAGCTTAGAGGCATTGCTTGATAAGAGATTTAAGCGGCTAATGGAATATGGCAAATTCAAAGAAACTGCCGTTAAATAGTATTTCTAATCGTGTTGAAAGTATATTACACGAAAGGGTTCACCAAAATGATCATTTAATTTTAGGATTGAGTGGTGGGATAGATTCAGTTGTTTTACTGAATATCCTTTTGTCTTTTTCTCATGAATTGAAATTTACTCTTACTGCATTACACGTTAATCATGGTATCAGTCTTAATGCAAATAAATGGGAAAATTTTTGTCTTGATTTATGTAATATTCATAACATTCCAATTAAATTAGTTCAGTTAAAGATAAATAAATTACCAGGTATCAGCCTTGAAGCTAATGCGCGAAATGCACGTTATCAAGTATTTGAGAACCTAAAGGCAGATTATGTAATATTGGCACAGCATATAGATGATCAGGCTGAAACTTTATTATTACAAATGATAAGAGGTGCAGGGGTAAAAGGATTAAGTGCAATGCCTATGGTTAGAGATCAAATCCCAAAAGAAAGGGATGAGGGTATTCATTTAAGACCAAAAATACTTCGTCCACTATTAGAAATATCGCGTAAGGAGATTGAAGGTTATGCTAAAGACAATAAATTAAGTTGGATTGAAGATGAAAGTAACAATAATATATCTTTTTCTAGGAATTTTTTACGGCATAAAATTCTCCCTGCTTTAGAAATAAAATTTCCTTCCTATCGAAAGACTTTTCTACGTACTAGCCGCCATATGTCCGAGGCAAATTCCTTACTAGATGACTTGGCAAGAATTGATAGTAAAAAATGTGTTATTTCAGATCGAATTCAGATTAGAAAACTTCAGGAATTAAATTTTTTACGAGCGAAAAATATGTTGCGTTATGATCTTATTCGGCGTGGCATAACTCTACCAAGTACAGCAAAATTAGAAGATATGATTCGTCAATTATTTACTTCTAAATTAGATACTAAATTACATATTATTTTTGGAGGTAATGAGATTCGTACTTTTAAAGGGAGTATATATGTAAGGAAGGCAAATAAACTCCCAAATAAAGAGTGGAAGATTTTATGGAATGGTGAAAAGAAATTAGAAATTACTGAAAAAGGAGATTCAGTTAAGTTCATACAAGAAAAGGGAAAAGGAATAAATTTACAGAAACTAAGGAAAAAACCTATAATTATTCGTTTCCGGTCAGGGGGTGAGCATATGCGTCCAGATTCTAATCGGCCTCGGAGAAGTCTTAAAAATTTGTTTCAAGAGAAATCTTACCCTCAATGGGAAAGGGAATCATTGCCTCTGCTTTTTAGTGGAGAACATCTTGTATGGGTACCTGGGATTGGCATTGATTGTGCCTTTCAGGCTAGTGAGTCTGATTTAGGTTTAATAGTAAGTTGGCACCCAAATACTGATTAATAATTTTTATAATGGTTAAACTAAGATCAATTTATTCTTGTGTTGAGTGTGGTGGGAGAGCTCTAAAGTGGCAGGGGCAATGTCCTCATTGCCATTTATGGAATACTCTTGAAGAAGTGCTAGCAGAAAAGAATTCTACGCATTTTAATCATACAAATGGAATTAGTACAGTACAAAATATTGAGAAAATAGAAATTGGAGAGGAACCTCGCTATTCAACTGGAATATCAGAACTTGATCGAGTGTTAGGTGGTGGTTTGGTAGATGGTGGTGTAATTTTATTAGGTGGTGACCCTGGAATTGGAAAGTCTACTTTATTATTGCAGGCGCTTAGTTATGCTTCCTGTGATAGAGCAGTTTTATATGTAAGTGGAGAAGAGTCAGCAAATCAGATCGCATTACGTGCAAAACGGTTATCGCTTGCAACAAAAAAAGTACATTTATTAACTGAGATTCAGCTCGATAGAATTCAGGAAATCTTAGGTAAAGAAAAGCCAAATGTGGCGGTAATTGATTCTATTCAAACAATTTATTCTGAATCACTGCAATCTGTCCCCGGATCTGTTGCTCAAGTCCGTGAGTGTGCTGCTCAATTAACACGAATAGCAAAGGCAAGTGGAATTTGTATTATTTTAGTAGGGCATGTTACAAAGGAAGGCACCCTTGCTGGGCCTCGTGTGCTTGAGCATATGGTTGATACTGTACTTTATTTTGAAGGTGATACCCAATCTAGTTTTCGCTTAATTCGAGCTATTAAGAATAGATTTGGTGCTGTAAATGAGTTAGGTGTCTTTGCAATGACTGAGAAAGGATTACGTGAAGTAAGTAATCCATCAGCTTTATTTCTCTCTCACCATGAAGAAAAAGTACCAGGCTCATGTGTGATGGTGACTCAGGAGGGGACTCGTCCATTATTAGTTGAAGTTCAGGCACTTGTTGATAAGTCTCATGCATTAAATCCTAGACGCTTAAGTGTTGGTTTGGAAAATAATAGATTGGCAATGTTGTTAGCAGTTCTGCATCGTCATGTGGGAATTGCATGTTTTGACCAAGATGTATTTGTTAACGCAGTCGGAGGTGTAAGGATTACTGAACCAGGCGCAGATCTGGCAGTTCTATTAGCTATAGTTTCTTCATTAAAAAACAAACCACTGCCAATAAAAATAATTGTATTTGGAGAGGTGGGTCTAGCAGGAGAGGTTCGACCTGTACAGCGAGGCCAGGTAAGATTAAAAGAGGCAGCTAAGTTAGGGTTTCTTCAAGCTATTATACCTAAGGCTAATAAGCCTAAAGATCCGATTCTTGGTATTGAAATTATTCCTGTAAATAGGTTAGAAGATGCAGTTGCAGCTATATTTTGAAGTATTTTTTAAATTGATAGGTTCATTGCAGAGGCATGTATGACATATGGGAAGAAGCTTTTGATATTTGGTATTTTCTCATTATGTATATTATTAGTCTCAATAATTATGCCGTCAACTGTTCAAGAAAACAATTATCACCAATTTGCAGATCAGCGGAATTACTTTGGGATATCTAACTTTTTAAATGTTTCCTCTAATATATTTATATTTCTTTCTGGCGTACTAGGATTTATTTCTCTCTTATCTTCAAAGGAGCTGCTTAGACGTAAAACATTTACTCATTTGTTTGAGAGATGGCCGTATATTATTTTATTTTTATGTGTAATTATAGTAGGGATTACTTCTGCTTATTATCATCTGGAGCCAGATAACACTCGATTGACTTGGGACAGAATACCTATAGCTATTGGTATAAGTACTTTATTTTCAATTACATTAATTGAACGCATTAGCATTAAATTTGGTTTACTAATATTACCTTTTTTAATTTTGTTTGGTATAGGAAGTGTAATATATTGGTATTGGGGAGAGCAGAATAGTTTAGGTAATTTGAATTATTATATTTTTATACAATTCTATTCTATTCTAGGTATTGTCATACTTGGAAAATATTTTCCTTCTAGATATAACAGAAATAATGATATTTTTATTGTAGTAACTCTGTATGCTATTGCAAAGTTTTTAGAAATTGCTGACCATGAAATTTATAATTTAGGAAGAGTAATCAGTGGGCATTCACTTAAACATTTATTTGTAGGCCTAGCAGTTTTTTGGATAATATATTCACTTTATAAACGTAGGTCATTTTGAAATCAAAAGGGTATTTAGATGCACCTAGCCGATGTATATAAACAAATGGGAGGAGAAGTAGCTTTACAGCGCCTTGTAGATTGTTTTTATGATCTTATGAATGATGACCCTAGCTATTCTGTTATACGAAAACTGCATCCACAGGAACTCTGTAGTTCAAGGGAGAAATTATTTATGTTTCTATCTGGGTGGATGGGTGGACCTTCTTTATATGTTGAGAAATATGGTGAGCCTAGATTACGTTCTCGGCATTTACCTTTTTCTATTGGAGTTGTTGAACGTGATCAATGGCTATCATGTATGAACAGAGCGATGGATATGATTGAATTGGATTCGGAATTAAAAAAAAGTTTAGGGTTAGCATTTGCACAGACAGCAGATTTTATGCGTAATCAGAGTGAACAACATGACATCTAATTATCTTTAGTTTTTTAGAAGATTAAAATTATTTTGTTTTGATATAATTTTTCGAGTTTCCATTTTTATTCGAATTATTTTTATTAACATTATTAAATGATCGATAGCGGTTTTTTCCATGACTTGAGTTTGAACTATTGTTAAATTTTTTTTTGTTGTTACGTCTATCTGTTGGATAGGTATTATAACTACTGTATTGGTTTCTATTGTAATCCCCATTATTTTTGTTCGGATTGTTAGCTGACCATGAATTTCTGTGAATAGAATGATCATGCGTAGGCATATTATAATTTCTACTATTACCATAATTATCTAATGAATCAGCATGGTTGTAGTATCGATTCCCATTTACATTATTATAATTTTCCTTGTTAGAATAATTCGTAGAAGAATAGCTATTCTCAGTTGTATGAAATTTATATGAGTTATTGTAATTTCTATTATTGTTATCTTTTAACCAAGTAGATTTTCTGTTTTTTTTGCGAGAAATCGTAGGAGTATTTCTAGATATTCGATTAACACCAAAACGGGGTTTATTCTTTGGTTCTAGTCCTGGAATAGTATGGTGGACTATCCGATGTCCTGTATAACGTTCAATCTTTCTTAAATAAACACTATCTTTATAAGAAGCAAATGAAACTGCTATTCCTGATGCACCAGCTCTGCCAGTGCGGCCAATACGGTGAACATAATCCTCTGCAAATTTAGGGAGATCAAAATTAATAACATGTGTTATTCCTGCTACGTCAATACCACGGGCCGCTACATCTGTAGCGACAAGTACTCGTATTCTTCCATTACGAAGTTTAGTAATGGTACGAGTCCTTTCTCGTTGGCTCATATCACCATGTAATGCAGATACAATATGCCCTTGGGATGACAGATTGCCTGCTAGTGTATCAGCATCTCTTTTGGTTGCAGTAAAAACAATAGCTTGTTTTAAATCTATATCACATAATAAATGGTCTAGGAGTTTATTTTTATGTGATATATTATCTACATGATGTAGCCTTTGCTCAATATTATCTAATCTAGTTTGTTGTGTTGCAATTTTGATCCGTTTTGGGGATTTTAGTAAACGATTTGCAACTTTTGTTATTGTGCCACCTAGAGTAGCTGAGAATAGTAATGTTTGGTGGTCATTTTTTATAGAGGAGGCAATTTTCTCAACATCATCTATAAAACCCATATCAAGCATCCGGTCTGCTTCATCTAGGACTAGCATTTTTAGCTCTAAAAAATTTACTCTCCCTTTTTTGATATGGTCAATTAAACGACCAGGGGTTGCTACAAGAATATCTACAGGATGAGATAATAGTTTATTTTGTAGTGGGTAAGGCATTCCACCAAGTATACTTACAACTCTAATACGACGTAAATATTTTCCATATTTATTAGCAGCTTCAGAAACTTGTAGGGCTAATTCACGTGTTGGTGTTAATACTAGTATGTGAGGTCCATGAGAGCTGATTTTAGATGGGGCGGCAAGATGATGTAATGCTGGCAGCATAAATGCGGCAGTTTTTCCTGTGCCAGTTTGAGCCGATGCCATTATATCATGGCCAGCTAGTACTGTAGGGATAGCTTTTTTCTGAATTGGCGTTGGTGCGTTATATCCTAAATCTTTTATAGATTTAAGGATATTAGGGTGTAGGTTGAGATTTTCAAATGACACGATTGTTTCCTAAAATAAGAATTAATTTACAAATAAGGAATTTTTATTAGAAATTTGTACGAAAATATACTACTAGCATATATTGCATCGCTGCTAACCATAATATGACACGTAAAATTTCCGAGGAAATCTTGAAAATCGAAGAGAGGTAAGGAACGATAGCTACGAGAAAATTAATAAGCAATTTTGTCGATGGGCGGATTATACATGAACTAGATAACTATTGTATTTAATTTTAAATGACTATTTAGGTTAGCCATATTTATAGATGGCTGCTATAATTCCGCGATTTTTTTATTGTAAGTAGAGATCATAAATATGGTTCGGTCAATTCGTAATATTGCTATTATCGCTCATGTGGATCATGGTAAAACTACACTGGTAGATAAGTTGTTACATCAAGCAGGATCTTTTGCTGCCCACCAGAATATTGAAGAACGGGTAATGGACTCTAACGATATAGAGCGAGAACGCGGCATTACTATCTTGTCAAAAAATTGTGCAGTTGAGTATGAGGGAGTTCATATCAATATTGTAGATACTCCAGGGCATGCAGATTTTGGAGGGGAAGTCGAGCGTGTTTTGTCAATGGTGGATGGTGTTTTATTATTAGTAGATGCCGTTGAAGGGCCAATGCCACAGACTCGTTTTGTTACAAAAAAAGCATTGGAATTAGGACTGTGCCCGATTGTTGTGATTAATAAAATTGATCGTGTAGGTGCCCGCCCTGATAAAGTAGTAAATTTCACTTTTGATTTATTTGATAAATTAGGTGCTAATGAGGATCAGCTCGATTTCCCAGTAGTTTATGCTTCAGCACTAGAGGGATATGCTTCATTAGAATTAAATCAGTCGCAAGCAGATATGCGTTCATTATTCGAAATTGTTCTAAAGCATGTTCCGGCCCCAATAGGAAATCCAGATGAGCCCTTTCAGCTACAAATTAGTGCATTAGATTATTCAAGTTTCGTTGGTCGCATTGGTATAGGCAGAATTAATCGTGGTAGTTTAAAACCAAAGCAGGAAGTAATGATATTGAAAGGAGATAGTGCTGGAAAGAGGGATAGAGTTAACCAGATACAAGGGTTTCGTGGGATTGAGAGAGTCCAATTAGATGAAGCTAAAGTTGGTGATATAGTATTAATTAGTGGTATAGAAGACCTTTGCATTGGAGCTACCTTGGCTGATATTAATCAACCTGAATCCTTGCCAATGCGAATGGTAGATGAACCTACATTAACAATGAATTTTCAGGTCAATACATCACCTTTTGCTGGAAAAGAGGGTAGATTTGTTACTAGTAGGCAGATACGAGAGAGACTAGAAAAAGAATTGCTTACTAATGTAGCTATGAGATTTGAGGATACAGATGAAACAGATATTTTTTTAGTCTCTGGTCGTGGGGAATTACACCTCACAATTTTGCTTGAAAGTATGCGAAGAGAGGGGTATGAGCTTGCAGTATCTCGACCGCATGTTGTATTTCGTGAAATTAATGGAATTAAATGTGAGCCATTTGAGATGCTCACGATAGATGTAGATGAAGTTAATCAAGGTGTGGTTATGGAAGCACTCGGTATCCGCCGAGGAGATCTGCTTGATATGGTCCCTGATGGTCGTGGGCGCGTAAGACTTGATTATCGTATACCTGCACGTGGCTTAATTGGCTTTCAATCTGACTTTATGACTATGACACGTGGTACGGGTATTATGAGTCATGTGTTTGATGAATATGCTCCAGTACGATCTGAGATTCCTTCACGTAAGAATGGTGTATTAATTTCTGGTGAGCAAGGAGATGCAGTAGCTTTTGCATTATGGAAGCTACAAGATAGAGGGCGTATGTTTGTTAATCCTGGCACAGCTTTATATAAAGGTATGGTGATAGGTGTTCATAGTAGAGACAATGATTTGGTTGTAAATCCTATTAAAGGAAAGCAGTTAACCAATATACGTGCCTCAGGAACTGATGAGGCTGTTAATTTGACTCCACCAATACAGCTTACGTTAGAATCTGCAATTCAATTTATTTCAGATGATGAATTAGTCGAGATTACTCCAAAAAATATTCGAATAAGGAAACGATTCTTATCAGAGCATGATAGAAAGAGAGCTGCTCGTACCTCATGAGCTTTGTATCCTGTAATTAATTATAGTACTAAAAATTTAGAGAATGAATAAAAAAATACTTTGGTATATTGCGGATCCAATGTGCTCATGGTGCTGGGGATTTTCGCCCATAATAGAAGCAATTAGAATAAATTATGATAATAATTTAAAACTTAAACTAATAATGGGTGGATTACGATCTGGGAAATCAGCAATAGAACCAGAACAACGTCTAGAGATCTTAGGTCATTGGAGATCAGTAAACAATAGGACTGGCCAACCATTTTCTTTTGAAGGGGCTATGCCAGAGGGATTTATATATGATACTGAGCCATCTTGTAGGGGGGTGGTGGCTATGGCTTTAATTAATCCAGATTTAGTATTCTCATTTTTAAAATCAATTCACTTTGCTTTTTATGTCGAGCAGGAGAATGTTACTCATCCTGATATCTTAGCTCATCTGGCTGGTAAAATGGGTATAGATATGAGGTTATATTTGAAAATATTTGAATCTGAAGAAGCAAAAGATAAAGTTTTGACTCATTTTGAGAAAGTTCTTCAATGGGGCGTACACAGTTTCCCTACTTTAGTATCGCAGGATATGAAGGAAAGTTATAGGATTCTTAATAGTGGGTATATTCCTCTTGATGCGTTATGTCAGAAAATAGATGTGTGGTTGAATACATAGATTATCTTTTTAGTGTTATAAATTTATAGCTTCAAGTTCATTTGAATTTATTATCCTGCTCCAATTGACCATCCAATCTTCTGTATATACTGTTGAAAAATATCTGATTTTATAATCCAAGATATGAGTAATGTAGTGCAGTATAAAAGGAGAATAGTCCCTACTGCCATTAGTGGATTTATAGTTGAATATTTATTCCATAATTCAATCATACTTAAATCTTTTATCTCATTCTGATTATAAAGTTCTATAGTGGCTAGAACATGTTTCCTGGCTCTTCTTAGTGTTCTAGAAATATTTTTCTGATTTGAGGGGCTAAATAGATTTATTTCATTTGATGTAGGTATTTTGTTAATTTCTTTGTAAAACTCTAATAGTCCTGACAAATATCTTTGTTCATCAAAAATATTATTGATCTTTTTTGTAATACTACATGCATCCTCTTTGCTTAAAGAGATATCAGATTTATTTAAAGTTAATTTGATTTCACGAATAAATTTATGTTCTTTCCTGGTGATAAGATCAGACCATAATACTTCATTGGCATAAGGCGAGGAGGAATGAAGCTCTGGTCTATCAGTATATGATTCAGTATAAAGCTTGTGAATTTTTAACCTGAGCTCTTTTTCATATTTGTCATTAATAGCTTCAAGTTTAGTATTAAGTTCTTTAATGTTCATAACTTAAAATGTAGTCAGTTTATTTGGTAGTGTTTAGTTTCCATATTTTACATTGGAAGAGTAGAGAAAACATTATGATCTTCTATGGCTGATATGGTACGGCTCAGCATTTTAAGGTTGCTTTCTAGGTTCATCATTCCACCAATGGCTAGAGTTATGATCATTGCCTCAAAAGGGTAAATAAGGTGCGCATAGTATCGTTGTTGCATATTTTCTAAGTCAGTACAAAGGACTCCATGATTTATAAGCTCTTGTTTGTATATGTCTAAAAGATTTTTTTCATATTTTTTTCGCTCTTCAGGCTTAATTGCCATCGATAGAAAATACGAAATATCACTAATTCCTTCTCCAATTCGGACGAGCTGCCAATCAAGGAATCCAGGTTGTGCTTCTTTCCAGAATAAGTTTCCAGGATGGCAGTCATGATGAATGAGAGTTTTTGGTGATCCAGAAAGAAAACGCATAATTTTGCGACGGTTATGAGCATAGCGAATAGCTGAAGCGTTTAATACAGGAGAAATAAGTTCTCCAGCTAAGCGTAGCCCTCTTTTCATTAATGGGACTGATAATAGCGTTCCTAAATGATCTTCTAGATCTCGTATTGGGCTAGCTAGCCAGTGATAAGACTTATCATTATGTACGTTATTCCAGTATTGAGCATGAAATTTTGCAAGCTGTTTAATTACTGCATTTGCTTCTGTTATTGTTAATGTATCACCTGGCATTCCAGGTGATGCACCAGACTCTGTTATATCAAAAAGAACCAATGTTGAGCCAGATCCTAGCTTGCTTTGTGCCTGTATAAAATTTGGTGTATTGATTGGAACAGTTAACGCCAATTCATTATAGAAGCGAATCTCAGTATGAAGAAGTCTAGGTAGGGCTGTGATTAGTCTTGCTTTCCAATTTAGAGATGGTAGTTTTATGAACCATTTTCTAGGGAGAGACTCTGGGTTATCATGTTCTACTAGAAGACGAATTCTGGTTGTAGTTCCGACATCAATAGAAACTAGAGAAACAGAAGAAATTTTTGTATTAGGGTAGCATGAGTTAACAACTCGTTGAGCCCAGCCAATTGTGAGATCATTTGGGTGGCGAGCAAGAATATTATATTTCATTTATATCAGTATATTGTGTTGGCATTATAAGTGTCTAGTCATTTTATTTTAGATATCAGGTTTATCTGAATATGCCCTAAATTTAATCAATTATGGTGATCTTTTTAAGAAGCATTAAATGCTTATTTATATTATTTTAAATCAATATCTTGTAATGATAAGTATATGAAACAAATAGTTGAGGCACTATCAAGAGCAATGCATGATTTATTGCAATTTAAGGTATTAATGGTTGCCTTATGGCCGACCATATTAGCAGTTTTTATATGGTTAATTTTAGCTATAAATTTTTGGGATACTTTTTCTACTTGGATTGAAATCGGTCTCTCAGCGCTAGAAATTAATATCTGGTTTGGAAGTATTGAGCCAGAATGGATAAGAGATTTAATTCAAATCTTAATACACTTATTTATATTTGTCCCGTTAATTTTGACTACAGCAATAGTAATAATGGCGCTATTTGCAATGCCTGTATTAATTAATATGGTGTCCTTACGTGATTATCCTAACCTTGAACGTAAAAATGGTGGCAGCATAAATGGTACTCTACTTAATGGTATGTCTGCTATTTGTATATTTATTTTAATATGGGTTCTGACCTTACCATTATGGTTGATTGGTATAGGGGTGTTAATTCCATTCATTGCTTCAGCGTACCTTAATCAAAGATTATTTCGGTATGATGCATTGGCTGTACATGCTAGTCGTGAAGAGATGAAAACATTGTTTTCTGTGAACCACACATCATTATGGATGCTGGGTTTGTTAACTGGGCTTATTCAATTTATTCCAATCTTGAATTTCTTTTATCCTGTTTTAGCTGGGCTTGCCTTCATTCATTATGGTCTTGAGCAGCTTAATAGTTTGCGTAAGCATAATATAGAAATGTGAGTGCATGGTTAAGCTTATAACTAATTATATTAACAATTCATTAAAATAATCTGAATTAATACAATAATAATTGTTAGTATATTATTTATAGGTATTAATAAAAGGAGGGGCTATTATGAATGAAAAAATTATTATTTATCAGAAATCAACATGCAGTAAGTGCCGTGCTACACTTAAAATCCTAGAAGATAGTAATGAGAAATTTGAAAATATTAATTATTATGACGCGCCCTTTACTAGTGAACAGTTACACTCATTATGTGATAAAGGGTTATCTGTACAAGAAATGTTACGCAGTAGTGAACCATTAGCACGTAGAATGAATTTAGCGGCTCAAAATCTCTCAGATAAAGAATTAATAGAGATAATGGTAAAGAATCCGGATCTCATTCAGAGGCCAATTGTTGTTCGTGGTAATAAAGCTGTAATATGTCGCCCACCAGAAAATATATATAAATTATTATGATATCAATAATTGTTTATTTAATTTATAAATATTAATGAATATATTGACCCATATGAGACTGTCAAGTAAAGTCAGCCTTATCTTATATTAGACTAGGATATTAGCACTTATGGATTTAAAAGCTCAGGAAGATGCAGATCTTATTTCAGCACAATTACAGAATCAATCACTATCAGATAGGCTAACTGAGATGAAGGATATTGAGCTTATTTCACTTCGTGATAGCATTGATAAATGGTGTGTTGAGCATCAAGGTTCTAAATGGGGAAATCGACTCTGGGTTATAGTTGTTATGTTAAGTGTTTTTGCTTTTATTCAAGGAATAACTGATATTTATGTTACTGGAGTTAGCCTATTAGGTATATTCTTAGTTATATTGGGAACTATTGTTATTTTCTCATGGTATGTGGGTGAGAAAAGATCAAGGAAAAATAAGATTTTGCTTGCCGCGCTTAATGGTGAGATTACAATACGAGATTACAAGGGTGGTCTCTCAAAAAAATCAAAAAAATCAAAAAAATCAAAAAAATCAGATACTGTTTAATGAGTAAAAAAAGCACCGATTATTGAAATAGACCCTATGCCAAGAATAATCAGTATAACCTGCTGAATAGTAGCATTAATTTCGGAGTTTTTATGCAAGCCTGGTATTAAATCAGACATTGCTACATAGATCATGCTAGCTGCTGCTAACCCTAGAAGTGGAGAGATGAGATAGTTCATATCTTGTAGCATTAGATAAGCCATCATACTACCAATTAGTGTAGCAAAACTGGAAAAGAGATTAAATAATAATGCCTTCTTTCTGGTATATCCTGAGTTTAATAGAATTAAAAAATTGCCTGCCTCTTGTGGGATTTCATGGGTAATAATAGCTATGGATGTGATGATTCCAAGTTGTACATCTGCTATGAAAGCAGTAGCAATCAGTATTCCATCAACAAAATTATGAAATGTATCACCTAACATAATCATCATGCCACTACGACCGCTATCATGAGTACTTGAGGTATTATTACTATTTATCTGGCCATGAGCTTCACATTCATGAAAATGGCAATGCCGCCAAATTACTAGTTTCTCTAAAATAAAAAATATTAAGATTCCAATTAATACTATAATCGATACTCTTCTTGGGTCATTAGACAATTCAAATGCTTCTGGTAGTGTATTAAGGAATGCAGCCCCTAGCAGCGCACCAATTGCGTAGGAAATTAGCATCTTCAACCAAGAAATACGGGTATTTAGTGTGAGCATTCCAGCAACTACTACACTTAATAACCCTGCTAAAAGGCTAGAAGTAAGTATCCAGGCAAAAGTGGTCATAACTAAAATTTAAAAAGAATTGGCGATTATACGCTCTTATGAGTTCTATATAAGAAGAATTTTTATCTTGTGATCTTGTATAATTAAGAAGAGGCATACAAATTATCTTGTAAGCCAAATTAGACCTGCCATTCTTCCTGTAATACCGTCTCTTCGGTAAGAAAAGAATTTATTTGGGTTGCTATAAGTGCATTCTTCATGGCTATAAATTTTAGTTACGCCTGCCCTTATTAACCTATGGCGTGCTAATAAAAAAATATTTGCAAGCCATTTTTTATTTTCTCTGGGAGATGGAGTAAAAGCTGATATAGATTTTTTGTCCTTTTTAATGAAAGAAGATCTTATTTCTTCTCCAATTTCAAAATAATTAGGACCAATAGCTGGCCCCAGATAGGCTATAATGTCATTACTCTCTTTTCTCATTTCAGCTACTGTTTTTTCAATTATTTCTGATATTAATCCTCGCCATCCAGCATGAGCAATTCCTACTACTGTACCGGTTTCATCACACAAAAATACAGGTAAGCAATCAGCAGTTAAAATTCCACATACTATATTTGCTGTTTTACTTAATGCAGCATCACCTTTAGGAGAATTTGTGTTCTTATCAACCCATATTGGTGTTGAACCATGTATCTGGTTTAGCCATTTTGGTTTATTTGGTATTGATCCAAATAATTTTTCTCGATTAAAATTAACTGCATATGACGTATCACCAACATGATTACCTAAATTAAAACTTTCATATTTCCCCTTACTAATACCACCTAAGCGTGTAGTAAATAATGCTTGTATATTTGGCGGTGCTGGCCAATTTGGGATTATCCAGTTATTCATAGTAAAGAATTATTATTAAATTATTGTGCTAAGCTTAAGTAGTAGCATATTAATATCTTCTGGTAGATTAGATTTCCACATTATTTTCTGATTAGTAGCGGGATGAATTAGTTCTAAAGATTTTGCATGTAGAGCTTGCCGTGGAAATTCGGAAATTAACTTTCTAATTTTAGGAGAACCCTTTTGGGGTTTAGTACCATAGACAGGATCGCCTACAATCGGATGTCCGATAGATAGCATATGTACACGAATTTGATGAGTACGTCCTGTATCAAGACTACATTGAAGTATAGTATAGCCATTAATTTTATCTTTAATTATGTAGCTAGTTCGTGCATCTTTACCATTTTTGTTTATTGTCATTTTTATACGCTGAGCTGGATGCCTGCTAATTGGCGCATTGACTTCTCCATTAGAATCTATATTTCCATGTACTAAAGCAAAATAATTCCTTTTCATTGTGCGATCCTGTAGCTGCCTACCTAAATGAGTTTGTGCCTCAAGAGTTTTTGCTACTACTAATAACCCACTAGTATTTTTATCAAGTCTATGGACAATTCCTGCTCGTGGTATGTCTTCTAATTTTCGGTAATAGTGTAGTAATCCATTTAACATGGTGCCATGCCAGTTACCATTTCCTGGATGCACCACCATACCAGCAGGCTTATTAATAATGAGGATTGATTGGTCTTCATAAACGATGTTAAGTTCAAGCGGTTCCGGTATATTTTTGATCTTATCAAGATTAATTGTAGGTTTTATTCTAATATTTTCACCACCCCAGACTTTCTTTTTTGGGTTGACCTTTAGATCATCTACAGTAATTCTTTTTTCAAGAATCCATGTTTGTATTCGATTGCGAGAATTTTTTGAAAGTATCTGTGTAAGAGCTTGATCAAGGCGAAGTCCTGCATATTTCTTAGGAATTTCTAATTCAATAATATCTTCTGTTGATCTAGATTGTTGGGAATTAGCGTTATAATATGTAGATTCGTTTTTAGTTTCCATTGAGATTGCTATGCCTATTATTTATCGTAGTTTAACCTTATTTTTAGTATTACAGCTATCAGGCTGTGCTTTTGGGTGGTTAAAAACCACAAAAAAAGGTGAAAACACTGAAGGCTGGACTGTTACTCAGTTTTATGAGGCAGGTAAGCAGGATTTGGAAGATGGTGATTGGAAAGGTGCAATTGCTTTCTTTATTGCTTTGGAGGCGCGTTATCCATATGGTCGCTATGCTCAACAAGCTCAACTGTATGTAGCTTATGCACATTATAAGGAAGATGACCAGCCTGCAGCAATTATAGCTGCTAAGAGGTTTATTAAATTACATCCGAATCATCCTAATGTTGATTATGCATATTATATCAAGGGACTTGCAAGCTTTAATGATGAAAAAGGAATAGCAGGTTACTTAATGAAGAATTGGTTAAATCAACACATGAGCGAGAGAGATCCTAAAGCATCCCGTGAATCATTTGAAAGTTTTAAAGAGCTAGTTAAGCGTTTTCCTGATAGTAAATATAGATCTGATGCTATAAAGCGCATGAATTATCTTTTTAATACAGTGGCTATGGGTGAGGTCTATGTTGCTCGTTATTATATGAAACGAAAGGCTTATATAGCAGCCGTTAATAGGGCGCAATATATACTTAATGAATATCCTCAAACACCTGCGACCAAATATGCATTAGAAATTATGGTAGATGCTTATGATAAGCTAGCAATGAAGGATCTGCGTGATGATGCTAAACGTGTGATGCAAAAAAGTTTCTCTAAGAATATTGAGCCTCAAGGTGTTTCTTGGAAAAATAATGAAGCTTGGTGGAAAGTTTGGTCACCTTTCTAGAAAGGGATTTAGTTATTTATGGCTCTTATCTCTGAACCTTATTTAAATTTTATAGGGCTCTCTATAGATAGAAAACCCTATATTTTATGGCGTCCCCAAGGGGATTCGAACCCCTGTACCCACCGTGAAAGGGTGGTGTCCTAGGCCTCTAGACGATGGGGACAACAATCATATTATAACTCACCTAGTCCTCGTATTGGTGGAGATAAGCGGGATCGAACCGCTGACCTCTTGCATGCCATGCAAGCGCTCTCCCAGCTGAGCTATACCCCCAAGAAAAGAAGGCGAATTATACTGAGGCGCTCATTCAAAGTAAAGTCAGGTCACAGAAGGAAAATTTTCTATTTGCTGATTCATGCGTTTAATTGACTCTTTGCTACCAAGTAATTCTAATACTAAATCTATAGATGGTGTTTGTGTTCTACCAGTGACCATAATTCTTAATGGCATTGCTATTTTTGGGAATTTCACATTATGAGTAGCAGCTGATTTTTTAATTTCATTATGAATTGTCTTACGATCCCAAGAAATTAAAGAGAATTTTAAGATTAAACTTTCTATTATTGGTTTTATATCTGCAGAATAGTATTGTTTCTTAATTTCTAATGATGGCTCCATTTTAAAGAAAAAGCATAAAGATTTATCTGCAAGATCAGTTATTGTGTCAGCTCGTTCCTTAATCATGTCAACTGTTTTTTCTAAATCTGGCCCAACTGAGAAATCACAACCCTTTTTCTTTAATAAAGGCTTAATCTGGTTTGCTAGGAATGCATTATCTGTTTTTTTAAGATAGTGTTGATTAACCCAACGTAATTTTTCAGAGTCAAATCTTGCTGGAGAATGGTTGATTGCTGTGAAATTAAACCAATTAATAAATTGGTCTCGATTAAATATTTCCTCATTACCATGAGACCAGCCAAGCCTTACTAAATAATTAATTAACGCTTCAGGTAAATACCCTTCATCACTGTATTGCATTACTGATATTGCTCCATGTCTTTTGGATAGACGTTCTCCATCTGTTCCTAGAATTGTTGGTACATGTGCATACTGCGGAATAGATTCACCAAGCGCCTTAAGTATATTGATTTGACGTGGGGTATTATTAATATGATCATCACCACGAATTACGTGGCTAATGTTCATATCAAGGTCATCTATGACTACACCAAAATTATAGGTTGGAACGCCGTCAGCACGTAATAATACCAAATCATCTAGTTCATTATTTTCTATTATGATAGGGCCCTTCACTAAATCATTAAAAATCACGCTACCATTTTTAGGATTTTTGAAACGTATTACGGGCTTAATTCCTGTTGGTGGAGTTTTCTTTGAATCACGCCAGCGACCATCGTATCTTGGCTTAAGGCCTTTAGCACGCTGTTGCTCACGCAATTTATTTAGTTCCTCTTTTGTGGCATAGCAATAATACGCATCTCCTGAGTGTAATAGTTGTTCTGCAATTTCATGGTATCGTGTTAATCTCTGCATCTGATAAAAAGGTCCTTCATCATAATCCAGACCTAGCCAGGACATACTGTCAAGGATTGCTTGTGTAGACTCTTTGGTTGAACGTTCAAGATCAGTGTCTTCAATTCTTAATATAAATTTTCCGCCATGCTGGCGAGCATATGCCCAAGAAAAAAGTGCTGTACGGGCCCCACCGATATGAAGGTAACCAGTAGGGCTTGGAGCAAAACGAGTACGGACCATATAATTTAATTGTTTCTAGTTTAGATGCTTTGCATTTTACGTGATTTTTCTTTGAAATATATTTCTTGCTATTTTTTTATCTACTATTAATTTCTTTAATTTATGCTATTTTGCTTTAATTATATTACTAGGTTAGTAATTTGGCTAAAATATTTATTAATATATAAATAATTAGATTATTGTTATATATTATTTTCTAGATTCAAGCTAATTAAATTAATAAGAAGGGAATGTTCCTATCTTAGGTTATTTTTTATTAGTTTGATTCCAGTTTTTTCCATAAGCAAGCTCCTTGACTTTCTTGGTTTATCAATTCTAATTGTTTTTTGTGTAAATTTAATTCTTCTGTATTAGCTTTTAAGGAGATTAGTTTGATATTCTGTGAAATACTACTTATATCAGGCTGAGGAAAAGATATTTCCATCTCCAGACTCTCTTGTCCACGTGTCATTGCAAGATATACTTTTGCTAATAATTCAGCATCAAGTAACGCTCCATGTAAAATACGTTTAGAATTATTTATTTGATAGCGGTCACATAGAGCATCTAAGTTATTTTTTTTACCAGGGTGTAATTCTCTTGCCATTTTAAGTGTATCAGTAATTGAATGGCAGTAATTTTCAAATGATTGTAATTTTGCTAATCCCAACTCGCTGTTAAGAAAACTAATATCAAATGATGCATTATGAATTAAAATCTCATTATTTGAAATAAACTCAAGCAACTCATTGCTAATATCTAAGAATCTTGGCTTATCGTGAAGAAAATCATTGGTTAGTCCATGTACTTGTAATGCGCCAGATTCAACTTGTCTTTCTGGATTTAGATAATAGTGAAAGTGTCTTCCAGTTAGTCTTCTATCAATCATTTCTACTGCTGCTATTTCAACAATGCGGTGTCCTAATTTAGCTTCAAGGCCAGTAGTTTCAGTATCAAGAAAAATTTGTTTCATAACTATATTAATTTAAACCTTATAAGAAAAATACATAATGTTATTTATTTGAGTTAAATACGCTTGGTTTCATATCCATAGTAACTTAAAAGTTAGAATATTTATTATGGCTTTATTCTGTGGCGATTGATTCAACTCCTTTATTTGCAAGTTTATCTGCTTGCTCATTGCCCTTATGACCAGAGTGTCCACGAACCCATATCCATTCTATTTGGTGTGGTTGTACTAATTGATCTAGTTGCTTCCATAAATCATTATTTTTTACTTCTTTCTTATTTGAATTACGCCAATTTTGTTTCTTCCAGGAGTGTATCCATTGACTAATTCCTTTTTGTACGTATATTGAATCCGTATGGAGGCATATTTTACATGGACGCTTTAAAGACTCTAAGGCGCGTATTACTGCAAGAAGCTCCATTCTATTATTAGTTGTAAACTTTTCGCCCCCATATAACTTCCGTGTTTTTTCGTTATATTGTATTAAGGCACCCCATCCACCAATACCAGGATTCCCTTTACAGGCACCATCAGTAAAAATTTGTACTATATTTAATAAATTATTTTTTGTTTCCATTTATTATTCTGTATTTTTATAATAGGTTTCCTATATAAAATTATTTTTTAGTTATGTTTTTGTTTATTTTATTTGTGGCAGGTGCCATTCTACGCTTTGAGGCTAAGGATTTTTTCCATGCAGGTTTAATAATTCGCATCCCATGAGTTCGTTTAATTGCCTGTAAAAAATATATTCCACCTGAAATTGGCCACCAGCGATCCCCAACATGTTCCATAAATTCAAACCTTTTTAACCATTTTTCCTGATTAATTGGCGGGGCATAGCAATACAGCTTTCCTGCAGTCATATCAAAGTCTAATAGAGCTAGCCAGTCTTTAAGTCGCGGGAGTGCAATGAAGTTACCACCCCAGGGAAAATTATTTTTTGAAGAATCAAACCATTTTCGAATACCCCAGAGGCTTATAGGATTAAAGCCACAAATGATTAGCTGTCCTTCTGCTACAAGAATACGTTGTACTTCACGTAATATTTGATGTGGGTTTGAACGAAACTCGAGTACATGTGGTAGGAGTATGAGGTCTATACTGTTACTTTCAATTGGTAAGAAATCAGGACTTGCTAGCAGAGTAGCGCCTTTTTCTGTGTCTACAAAAAATTTAAAAGGCATTCTATTTGTATGAAGGAAGTCATAGTGTGGGAATCCAATTTGAATGGCATTGTAGCCAAATATGTCCATTACTACTTGATCAAAGTGCATTTGTTCTTTTTCTAGAAGATATTGACCAAGGTTGCTTTCAAACCACTTTTGTTGATTTTCAATTGGCATATATAATATCCTGATATTATGTATAGGCAAATAAATTCATGTTATTAGTTTCTTTAATTTTTGTAAGCATATATAAAATACTATGTTTGATATTGTGCCAGTTAGTGCATTTTCTGATAATTATATTTGGATTATCCATGATCAACACCATGCTGTAGTAGTTGATCCAGGTGAATCTAAACAAGTCTTTAAATTTTTAGAGCAAAAAAAATTAAAGCCGATTGCTATACTCATTACTCATCATCATGCTGATCATGTGGGAGGCAATAAAGAATTATTACAACAATTCTCAGTGCCAGTATATGGTCCAGCAAATGAATCAATTTCTACAGTTACTCACCATCTAAAAGAAGGAGATAGTATTTATTTATCTGAATTATCAATTAGATTTAGTATCCTTGATGTTCCTGGCCATACATCCGGCCATATTGCGTATTATGGCGCAAACTTACTATTTTGTGGGGATACTTTATTTTCATGTGGTTGTGGGAGGTTATTTGAAGGTACAGCGCAACAAATGTATATATCATTAAATAAGCTGATTAGGCTGCCTAATAGAACTAAAGTTTATTGTAGTCATGAATATACACTTTCTAATATAAATTTTGCTAGATTAATAGAACCAGGAAATCAGGTATTAAAAGAATTGGAAGTATCAGCAAAAAGGCAGAGAGCCTTAGATAGGCCTACTTTGCCTTCAACTATTGAAATTGAGAAATCTTGCAATCCCTTTTTACGTTGTAATCAGGAAGAGATTATTCATAATTCCAGTAAATATATTGGTCAACCTTTACTAGATCCAATTAGTGTATTTTCTGTTGTTCGCGAATGGAAGAATAATATATAGATTTAATACTAGTATATATATTTAAAATACAATGGAGCCTTCTAATATAGAAAGTTGTAGATGGAGAGCAGTAGCTAATCGACATGAATTGAATCGGTTAGCATTAAGCTTAATTCTTAATAGCGCAACAGAATCAATTAAGAAGCGTGGAGAATTTCATTTTGTTTTGTCTGGGGGAAATACTCCCCGTATGATTTACCAACAGTTACGTTCTGTACATACTAATTGGTCTGCATGGCATATTTATTTCAGTGATGAGCGTTGTTTATCAAGTAGAAATAAAGACCTAAATTCAGAGATGGCTAGAGAAGCCTGGCTTGATCATATAGCCATTCCTAAAAATCAGCAGCATATAATTCCAGTAGAGTTAGGAGCTAAGCTTGCTGCAAATGAATATTTAAAGACTCTGCGTTTTGTAAAGGAATTTGATTTGACACTGCTTGGTCTTGGTGAAGATGGCCATACTGCAAGTTTGTTTCCTGGCCTTGAATGGGGGTCTTTGCCTGGTTCTCCAGATGTATTATCAGTATTTTCTGCACCAAAAGAACCAAAACATAGAGTGTCTATGAGTGCAATACGTTTAAGCCATTCGAAGCAAGTAATATTTTTAGTAAGTGGTGAATCCAAGCATTGGGCAGTAGCCAAATGGCGCAAAGGTATAAATATCCCTGCAAAAGCTATTATGCCAGAAGCTGGTGTAGATGTGCTTTTAGAATCTTCATTATTAGCTCCACTATCTTTTTGATGCCTACTCAAGATTTTAATAAATGAGGGTCATATGCAAGATAAGTTTTCTATAAATTGTAGCAAATGCTTTAGATTAGTTGAATTTCTTAATGAAGTAAGAATTAAATATCCAGGCTATTACGCAAAACCAGTTCCAGATTTTGGTGATGTATCTTCTAAATTGCTTATTATTGGATTAGCCCCAGGAATGCATGGGGCTAATCAGACTGGTAGACCATTTACTGGAGATTTTGCAGGAATCTTGTTGTATAAAACTTTATATAAGTATGGGTTTTCAAACCAAGAGAACTCAATTTCATTAAATGATGGGTTCAAATTAATTGGGTGTCGTATTACAAACGCAGTAAAATGCTTGCCTCCTTTAAATAAGCCAGAGCCTAGTGAAATTAGAAATTGTAATGGGTATCTTTCTGTAGAAATTAAAAATTTTAAGGCTAATGGAGGATTAATATTGCTTGCTTTAGGAGCGGTAGCACATCGATCTGTACTTATGGCTTTAGAATTAAAATCTAAAGATTACCCATTTGGTCATGGTTTTATTCATAAATTGCCTAATAACTTAACTCTATATGACAGCTATCATTGTAGCCGTTACAATACACAGACTAAACGCCTAACTATTGATATGTTTGAGCAGGTATTTAAAAAAATATCTAGTAATTTGTTATTAAATAAAAAATAAAGGATAGTGAATTATGCCTTATGTAAACATTCGGATTGCAGGAGAACTTACTGAGGAACAGAAGAAAGAAATAGCTATGGAAATTACCGATACGCTTGAGCGTGTTGCTCTTAAACCAAAATCGTACACTTATATATCATTTGATGAAATACCTCATAAAAATTGGGCTATTGGAGGAGAATTGTTAGGTAAGAAAAAGTAATTAAAGAGGGCTAGTGATTTTGTCAGTGGATTCAGTTTTTAATGCTAAGCTTATTTATGCAAACTTGCCTACCCAGCCAGGTATTTATCGTATGTTAAATTCAGCTGGCCAGGTGATTTATGTTGGTAAAGCCCTGAATCTAAAAAAGCGTGTTTCTTCTTATTTCCAGAAAAAAGAATTAGCTCCTAGGACGCGGTTAATGGTGTCGCAAATCACAGGGATTGAAACTACAATTACAAGATCTGAATCTGAGGCCCTTTTATTAGAGAATAATTTAATAAAGTCTCTAACGCCAAGGTATAACATTCTATTTAGGGATGATAAGTCTTATCCTTATTTAATTTTTACAAGCCATAATTTTCCTAGGCTTGGATTTCATCGAGGATCACTTAATAAGCAAAATATTTATTTTGGGCCCTTTCCAAATGCAAGTGTGGTAAGAGAAAGTATTCAATTATTACAAAAAGTATTTCGCATAAGGACGTGTGAAGATAGTGTCTTTAATAATAGAACTAGACCATGTTTATTGTATCAGATCAAACACTGTAGCGCACCGTGTGTAGATTTGATTACAAATGGTGCCTATAGTGAAGATGTAAGAAATGCAAAATTATTTTTAGAAGGTAGCCAAACTAAAATACTTGAAAATATTTCTCGGAAGATGCAAGAAGCTGCAAATAATTTAGATTATGAGTCAGCAGCTTTATTTCGTAATCAAATTCAGACACTAAGAAAGATTCGGGAAAAGCAATTTATTGATAATGGTAAAGCGCTGGATGCAGATGTAATAGCAAGTGTCACTGAGAAGAATAGCGGGAAGATTTGTGTAAATCTAGTTATGGTAAGGGGAGGGAGGCATTTAGGAGATAAAAATTTCTTTCCTAAAAATGCAGCAGGTTATAACTTATCAGAAGTAGTAGAGGCATTTTTATCTCAACATTATTTAATGCATATTATTCCACCTCTCATTATTGTAGGTGAAAAAATTTACAAAGAGTCACTGCAATCCTCATTTTCCGAGCAATCTGGATATAAAGTTATTATTAGCGTTAGTCCAAAAAATGAGAAAAGAAAATGGCTAGATATGGCAGTAAAGAATGCACATCATGGGTTAAATCAAAAGATAAATATGCTTATTAATCAGGAAGATAGAATATCTGCCTTAAAGAAAGTTTTAGGAATAAAGAAACTCAACCGTATTGAATGTTTTGATATAAGCCATACCTCTGGAGAGGCCACGATTGCGTCTTGTGTGGTTTATGATAAATTCGTAATGCGTAAAGAAGAGTATCGTCGTTATAATATAACTAATATTGTCCCAGGAGATGATTATGCAGCAATGCGTAATGCTCTTTCTAAGCGATACCATAATGTTTCTAAAGGAAATGGTAAAATCCCTGATTTAATTCTAATTGATGGTGGAAAAGGTCAGGTTAGAATTGCAAGAGAAGTTTTAATAGAATTTAAATTAGATTACGTAAAATTGGTTGGTGTATCAAAAGGGAAAGGGCGCAAATGCGGTCAGGAGAAATTAGTTTTTTTTGATACAAAGAAATCGTTACAATTACCTAAAGATAATTTAGCTTTGCATTTAATTCAGCAAGTTCGCGATGAGGCACATCGTTTTGCAGTACAAGGACATCGTGCAAAACGAGGTAATTCCAGAGTAAAATCTTATTTAACTAAAATAGCTGGTGTTGGTAATAAGCGTCGCCAGAATTTACTAATACAGTTTGGAGGGTTGAAAGGTGTATTAACTGCAAGTATTGATGAATTACAAAAAGTACAGGGTATAAGTCCTACATTGGCTAAAAAAATATATAAGGAATTACATTAATTTTTATTATTAATAATTTTTGCTATCTAATTGAATATAACTTCTAATTTATGGTTTTTAATTTACCTAATATATTAACGTGGTTGCGGATACTAGCTATTCCTTTGTTTGTAGGAATATTCTATTTTCCCTCAGCATACCTAACCCCTTCAGATCAGAATTTTTTTGCAACTATTATTTTTGCTATTGCAGCTATTACTGACTGGCTAGATGGATATTTAGCACGGGTGCTAAATCAGGTATCAGCATTTGGTGCATTTCTTGATCCAGTTGCAGATAAATTAATGGTAGCAGCAGCATTAATTGTTTTAGTAGATTTAGGTAGAATAGATGCAATTATTGCTTTAATTATAATTGGTCGTGAGATTACTATTTCTGCTTTACGCGAATGGATGGCGCAAATAGGAAAAAATATAGGTGTCTCTTTTTTAGGAAAAATAAAAACAGCTTCTCAAATGATTGCAATACCTCTTCTGTTATATTATGACAATATAGGAATAAATTTTAATTCTCAGGTAATTGGTACATGGTTAATTTATTTAGCTGCCTTTCTGACACTTTGGTCTATGGTCTATTATCTTAGAGCTGCAATTCCATTAGTATTAAAGCAGAATTAAAATAGCTCTAATATCACGTATCTATTGGCCTTTTCTTGACAAAATCAGGTGTCTCTTTATAATGCTTGATTCATTTTCAGGCTATTATTTTTCTTGGAAATGCCTTATTTGCGGGAATAGCTCAGTGGTAGAGCACAACCTTGCCAAGGTT
>CAXGWP010000006.1:0-83231 GCA_964013575.1 uncultured Nitrosomonadaceae bacterium | reverse complement strand
GACCCCTTGGTTCGTAGCCAAGTACTCTATCCAACTGAGCTACGGGCGCTTAAATGGACAGTTAATTTCCCCTACAAACCAGATATAAATTATACCAGACTGCAAAATATTATATAATCAATTCTTATATAAATCTATAAAGCCCTTCTCTTTACAGATCCTATTAAATCGTACCGTACCATATTAAATAAAAAATAAAGCTCTATTAGCTTTTACTAAATTGGATCTTATTCAGCTGCAGAAAAATCTTAATTGATTCTGATAATAAAATTATAGCTATAAAAAATATAAAGAATATGATTGTAAGAAATCACAAACCCTTCTATTTTATATTTCTAAGTATTTGAATCAATACTCAATGAACTTTTAAAACATCAGTACTTACAAATTTCTTAAATATTTCCTCAAATGCAGGTAAGTGCTTATTCATAATTGGATCCTCCTGATAAGCATCTGCAAGAGATAAAACTGCATCACTAAATCCCTCATCACCAGTTACAAATAGAAGCTTAGTGATACCCTCCTTATTTAACTCTCTATCCCAACGTTTACGTACAAGCTCCCAAAATGGAGAAGTGGCTTTCCAATAATCAAGACCTGCACTGAAATCAAAGCCAGAAATGCGCCGGTATTCATTAAAACCAAATTCACGCACTAAAATTGTATCTTTCTCATTCTTGCGCTTAACTTTGGTATTATCCTGCTCATGCGTCCAACCCTGAGGAGTAATTGTATGACGATTTTCAACATTTAATAACTGGTAATCTTTACGCTTTGAGTATTCTCTTCTTGGTAATGGGCGCCAAGTACGCTCTGAAGTCCAAGTTGATACTCCATAACGATGATTCCAACGTCCACTACCTGCATAACGGGGCCCATCATTCACTCCATATACCAATTGCGTCCAAGTCCCTGATATAGAACTAGGCTTACGTTTATAAATATCAAAATTTTGATTACCTAAATAAACCCAATGAGAGGGCATTTCATATATCCATTCTTGTCGCCAGTGCTTGATCCTCATCCCACTAGCTCCAACTAAAATATGTTGCATTGATATTCGAGTATTAGTATCCTCCACCAATACTACCACTTCAAATCCTCCAGAATGCTTGGGCTCATTTCTTACATATCCTGGCTGAAGAATTGATGTCTCATGAAAATTAAAGCTTACCTGGTATTCACCAACCATTGAAAGAATAGCACGACGATCACAATCAAAAGCACTCTCATCCTGCCCACAACCAACAACAGGACGTTCGATAGATGGAAAACCAGTAGAGTCTATACTCTTTACTGTATACGGCTTATTTGCACATGCAGCACACAACAAAGCAAATAAAAATAAGAGGAAATAACGAATAATTTTAATAACTACCCCTTCAAGCATAACTATCTAATACAGATACCAAATACACACTAAATATTATTTAAGAAAAAATATTTCATTTTTAATCAAAAAATAATAAAGAATATTGCTAGAACTGCACTTCATTAGCTATATTTTAATAATAAAATAAACAGGCATTCTAAATTTAATGTGCCATTCTATCTGATATAGCTACTGCTCCTAACTCATGCATAGAATTTAACCAAGCTGGGTATTGCTCAAAAGTGATTCCTACTGATTCCGCTAATTCAGCAGCATCTATCCAATCAACATCACCATCAGCGCTTTCAGTTAGAACAAGTACACGTTTATTAGTTTTAGGGGAAGAAGAAAGTATTTTTTTCATATTATGAATATATGGGCATTCAGTATAATTACAAGTTTAAATTATTTTTTATAAAAAATTAAGAATCCAATCATTGGAAAATTAGAAAACCATAATAAATCACCAAATAACACTTCTTAAATTATTTATTCTGGATTCCATTCAAATCCTTTTTCTTTCATACAGGCAAGCATATTGTTTCTCCTGCTTAGCATCCAAGCAGACCCAATTGTATTCCCACCTAATTTTTGAATTGCTTGTTCTGTTGCTTGTATCTGACATTGTTTTTTTTCAATACTGTAATCAATATTTCCATCGCCATTTAGTGTATATTTTCCATTATAAGGATTTGACGCACAACCATATAATATCATTATAATTAATAAATTTATTCTTCTCATTTCTTTCTGGATGCCTATATCTAACTTTTAGATACCCGTAAGCATGGCTTCTCAATTAACGTCCTTCCTATCTTTGCTCATAGGAATACCCATAAGTTTACGTACAACCCAGCCAATTACTGAAGTAACCACCAAAATAAAAAAAAGACCACCTAATGACATACTAGCAAAATAAATAGGATTCCCTTGCATATCATTATTTAAGGCTATAACAATCCAGCTAATAATCCAAATCGCACCTAATAACTTTGAAATACGCCTAGCAGCTTCAAAAATATTAATTTTCATACATGATTTTATATTTATATATATGCCTCAACACGTTATTTAGAAGTGCCAATAATACTCTACACTGATACGCATATTACTCGACACATCAAATAACATCCACATCATACTTTATTATGCAATAAAAACATATATATCTATTTACAAAAGCAATTAACATTGTGACAAAGCTATTAATACTATTCATTCAAGACCCTACTAATCCAGTTAAATACTGAAGATACTTTAAGCCTAAACTAGAATACATCACTTACCACTCCTATCCTATTAGTTAAATGTTATCTAAACCCGTACCCCTTAAAATAAAATAAAGATAACAATTTTTCTCTAAGTCTAGTCATTCAATATAACTTGATTTATATTCCTATAAATCAAGTTAATATAAAATTAATTTCTGAAATAATTGTCGTATGTGTTTTAAAGAGAATCCAACAATAAGAAACGTAGCATGCTTTATGCTGATGGCTATTTCTAAATTTTGTAATTTTAATTTTCCTGTACCCTAAATAAAATTAAGAGGTTCTGGTATTTCGGGAGAAAATATGAAAATATATCTATATCTACTTTGTCTATTTCTAAGTGCATGCACCAATATGCCAAAGGCAATACAGAATATGAATGTAGGAGATACCTCCTATTCTCAGGCTATCCAGAATATTGATGCCCATAGAAATACTCCAGTTCGGTGGGGTGGTATTATTATCAGTGTGGAAAATGAAAATAATTTCAGCCTAATTCAAGTATTATCATATCCTTTAGATTATTCAGGACGCCCTCTGTTAAATGAAGAACATGAAGGAAGATTCTTAATTAAAAGCACAAAATTCCTTGATCCTATAGTTTATGCTAAAAAAAATGAAATTAGTGTAGTAGGGAAATTAGATGGTGATCTCCAGCTGACTATTGGGAAAAGGACTATCCGAGCTCCATTGATACTATCTACAGGAATCCATATATGGCCAAAGCGCCACAACCGTTATAGGCATGATAAATATAGATGGCATCCCTATGGTTATTATAGTTATCCATTTTTCCGAGGAGGATGGTATTATCCTTTTCGATATTAAATTAAATAAAATTAATTCAATTTTTTATACAAATTATTTTCACATTAATTTCTTTTACTATTTCTACTCCGTTCAATATCAACCTCTGTAACTAAACTACTATGGTTCCCCCATGAATTCCTGATATAAGAAACTACTAAAGCTATTTCTTTATCATGAAATATTTGTTGAAAAGGTGGCATCCCATATGGGCGTGGGTTTCCAATTGTAGTTGGTGGAAACCCCCCATGCATAACACTTAATATCGTGTTTAGTGGTGAAGCCATAGTCACACTACGATTTCCTGCTAATGGCGGATAAATCCCAGGTACACCTTTACCAGAAGACTGATGGCAGCTTTTACAGTATTTCTTATATATCTTACCTCCTTGCGAAAGATAATTGCGTACTCTTTTAGATAAAACCGGGAAACTATCTGCAGGTGCAATATCAAAATTCTCTCTTCCAATATATTTAAGATATATAGCAATAGCATGTATATCTTCTGGCAGCATAAACTGAAGACTTTGCCTAATTACTGTTGCCATATGACCAGAAGCTACTGCGTTTTTTGATATCCCAGATGTAAGGAGTTCAATAATCTCACTTATCTCCAAATCTCCACTACCCGCTTCTAGCCTAGAAATTAAAGATGGCGCATACCAATCCATACCTGTCATCTTTTTTCCAATTAGTTTCTTTTCCTGACTTGCTCCTAATAAATTACGAGAAGAATGACATGAATTACAATGCCCTAAGCCTTCTACTAAATAAGCACCGCGATTCCACTCTTTACTTTTAGAAAGATCTGGCTTAAATACCCCTTCTGTAAAATATAGTTTTCTCCATACATACAATAGTGGTTCTAAGTTATATGGAAAAAAAATTTTACTAGGGGGATTCTCTTTTACAATAGGTTCCAGTGACATAAGATAACTAAATATTGCATCTGCATCTTTCCTTGTTATTTTTGTATATTGAGGATAGGGAAAAGAAGGGTAAAGCATCCGACCATTACGAGACACTCCTTGATGAAGAGCTCTCCAAAAATCACTTCTATTCCAATTTCCAATTCCTGTTTCCTTATCAGGCGTTATATTTGGTGTGATAAAAACTCCGAATGAAGTATGCATCTCTCTTCCGCCAGCAAACGATGCTCCACCCCTGGCAGTGTGGCAACCCATACAGTTTCCAGCTCGGACAAGATATGCACCAAATAATCTATTCTGATTAGAAATATGATTATCAAGTTTTAGAGAATCGGCAAAAGCAGATTCAAAGAAGGGTAATAAAATGAGAAAAACTACTGCAGCAAAGTATGCGAATAATTTATTTCTTAGTATATATACCTTAAATTCGTACTTTATACTATTCATTTTAAATACATAAGTTCACTACAACGTTGAGAAAACTTAGGTAAGAGTGAACCAGATTGGGCCGGCTCTCCAGAGGCCGGCTGAATAGCAAGCCATTTTGCAATAGCAACAACCTCTTTATCAGTAAGTAATTTTGCAATTTCTGACATGCAATTAGAATCTTGGCCCCGCATTAACCCTCCATTACGCCAACTTCCAAATTGAGCAGAAATATAGGTATAAGGTAATCCAAGTAACCCCGGAATAAATGGTCTAATTCCCATTAATCTCTTCCCATGACATGATTGACATGCTGGAATATTCCTCTCCGAATCACCTAAACGCATAAGTAAATCAATACGTTTAATTTCTTCTGGATACATACTGATTTTCTCTGGTAGTGGGTATGGCAACTGTAAAGAAGAAAAATAATATGCTATTTCTAACATATATTCATCAGACATATTTTCAAGCAAAATAGCCATAGGCTTATAATGGCGCAGCCCATCTCTAAAATATTTCAATTGATTAAAAATATAACCAGCAGGCTTTCCTGCTATTCTAGGATAATATACATCACGACCTTCTTTTTGTTTATTATTATGACAAATGGTACATGCTTTAACCCGTTCTTCCATTGTATTGGGCACAGTAACAGATAAGCTTCCTGAAGCATTCACTAAATTTGAAATAAAAAAGAAAATAGCTAAATAGCAATATTTCATGCGTAATATCAAGAAAGATTTAATGTCAGGTGTTATTATTTCTTAATATTTATTTTTAACCATACCTTATATTCAAGGCAGCACATGCCAACGTGTAGACATACCAGCTAGCATATGATCATTAACATGACAGTGTACAAGCCAACTACCTGGTGAGCGAGGAATCATATCAACTGAAACCATACTAGCAGGAAACACCTCAATTACATCAGTTCGATGTCCCCTATTAAGAACAGTTTGCCCATGCCAATGAACAGTGTGGTTATCTTGTTCATTACCTAAAGCTGCTATATGCCATCGCACACGCTTACCCACCTTAGTATCATATCCAATAAGATTTCCAAAAATACGGCCATTAATTGCATGCTTTAATCCACTCTCTTCACCATTCTCTTCATCAAAAATCATGTATAAAGAAATAAATTCATGATCTACATCACGTGGAAAAGGGTTTAAATCTGAACTTTCCATTCCTTCTCTAGTAATAATAATAGCACCAATTAGACCTAAATTTATCTCTTCTTCCCCTAAGACATGAGAATGATATAACCAAACAATAGTTGAAGGATCATTAGGTCCTGGGCCAGAATCCTCATCAACAATCCATGTATATTTATAGGACTCTCCTGGTAAAACATTGGCCCCCTTGCCATGACCATCAGCCCCTTCATTATCTTTATTGTAGAGCACCCCATGAGGATGTATAGAAAGAGTCCTATCAGTTCGATTCAAAAAATGAACAATTATATTATCCCCCACTACACCTCGTATCCTTGGACCCAATATCCCCATCCAATCTTCTTGAGGTACAGGAACAGTATAGGTATTATCTGTGTAGCCTATATATCTATATTTCTTGTATTTTAAAGAACTACCCCAAACACCTAGACCTTCATCAAGCTCAATCTTGTTTTGCCCAGAAGGTGCAAAATCCCAAGTTACTTTCTCCGCAGCAATCCAATACTCTCTTACTGATGCCTCTACTTGAAAGGAAAATAAAATACCCATTACCAGAAAGAATCGGATAAAAATTCTACTTTGATGCCTAAGATTCATAATTATTACTAACTTTTTATAATAAAATTCCCAAATCTATTAAATACTAAAACAGATCAAGAAACAGAAAAAATTCTAATAATTTAAAGTATATCAGAATTAAAACTGTCCTCTAACACCTATTAAAAGGGCACGACCAGGACGTGGTGCAAAATCTTTTAAATATGAAGTATGAATACGTATATCCTCATTCATTAAATTCTTACCTTGTAGAAAAACTGTAAGCTTAGTAGATCGACTCATTTTCATAGTATAACCAGCAGCTAAATTTACCATTGTGTACTCATCAGTGCTTGTCTCTAAAGCTGCACGTTTATTTTGTTTTAATACATGAATAGCCATTAAATTAAGCTTCCATGGACCATATCTATGGTTCCATTCTAATCCAAATCTTTGTGGAGTAGTACGCGGCACATTGCCTCCGCCATTTAATCTTGCACGCATATAATCTGTGAATAAACGTAAATCTAATACCTTAGGCTTAAAAATAAATTTTATTTCAGCTTCTACACCCCAGAAATGAGCTCCCCTCTGCGCAACATTCTGAACTAAAAGCTCACCGTCTGGGTCTAGAGACCCTTCTTCATCTACACGGTCTGCAATACCATTGCCATCAGCATCGGCATTAGCCCAATAAATATAATTCTGAAAATAATTATAGAAGAAATTCGTTTTCCATCTTATCGCTCCTGAGGTTTTACTTAATGAGAGATCAATATTATTTGAAGTTTCTTTTTTTAAATCTGACTTAGCAATCTGAAATGTTTCAGTACCATGGTGCGCACCATACGTATAAAGCTCTTCTGCTGCTGGTGCACGCTGCCCTCTCGTTCCAGAGAGTCCAATATTGTATCCGCCTATAGGCTCCCACTTTCCACCGATTGACACACCATGCAGATCGAATTTACGGGTATCATAATCAGCCTTCGGATCAAGTGATGCATGCTCATAACGTGCACCTATATCAATATGGAAATTATTCCAACGCCGTTCTTCAACCAGAAACACACTAGTATTCCTTGAATTTGTTTTTGGTACAATCGTTTCTTCTCCTATAGCAGAAAAATCTCGATCTTTAACCTGAACGCCAAATACACCTTTCCAACCTTTTATTTGATTATGTATAAACTCAACTCGACTATCAATTCCTTGATTACTAAATACCGCTGCAACTTCGCCATCAGATTCCATCTCTTTATGCCGATAATCACTATATCCTAGCTTAACATTCATTTTCTCAAAGCCAACGATAGGACGATTTAATTCTCCAGCTATATCATAACGATTCTTTACAAAATCAATCTTAGGTGATTCTTCACTAGGAATGCCATACTTCCTTTCTGATCTTGAAAGTGACCCACCTATAAACCCTCTTGAACCTATAATTGAACCACCAATGGATCCTCCCCCAGCATCTATCCTGCTATTCTTGACAGTACCCTTTTTACCATGATCTGGGTCATTTCTATTTTGTCTTCCAGGAATACCATAATCATTAGTCTTTTTCCTAAAACCACTAGCATTTAATGATATATGGTTACCAATACTTGTACTTACATCAAAAGATCCTGATTTCTCTTTTGTAGACGTATTTCCACGCCCTTCGAAATAACCAGTTAATTTTTCAAATTTTTTCCTAGGAATCTTATTAGAAACTACGTTAATTACCCCACCAATCGCACCTCCCCCATACAAAAGTGTTGTAGGCCCACGCAGAATTTCAATTTTTGAGGCGTTGATTGATTCTACTGTAACAGCATGATCTGCACTAAGAGCTGATACATCCAATACATCTATACCATTATCCAAAATTTCAATTCGTGGACCACCCAGCCCTCTAATGATTGGTCGGCCCGCCCCAGGTCCAAAAGAACTAGAAGCAACACCAAGTTCTCCTGATAATGTATCCCCTAAGCTTGATTCTTGTTTATATAGTAATCGATCACCTTCTAATACTGTAACTGGTTGCGCCATATTTAATTCAGTATGATTCTCCAATGGATTAGCCATTATTGTAACTTCTGGTAAGCTTATTTCTTTATTGACATCATTTGCTTGTGCCTTTTGGATACTTAGTTGCATAAAAATTAAAACTAAAATTAAAACAACTAATTTTTTTAAAGCTTCCAAAATGGGCCCCACTGAACATCGAACATAAGCACTACTTCTCAAAAATAAGATGGGACGAATAAATAGCAACATTGTTGCATTTTTATTTAAAACAGGAAATTCTATATTCTTCATACTAACTAACCCTAAATATACTTATATAATAAAAAAGCTATAAAAACCTTATGCAATGTAAAACGACATAAAAATACTTTAAAAATAACTATAAGAAGCTAAACTACTGGTAGCGCCAGATTTAGATATTCTAAAAAGAAATAAAAATTCTTTATTAACATTTTTATAATTTTTTAATGAATACATTCTGCACACACGCCTTTTACAGTCAATTCCATTTCTTGATACTGGTAACCTACTGGCAAAGGCCAATTATACTCAGCCTTAATATTTTGTAGACATACAACTGTTAAACATTTTAAACATTTAAAATGAGCATGGTTATGTGAACTAGTATAAATATTGGCCCGGAAACGCCACTGCCGATCACCACTTTGTACCTTATGAACCAGCCCATTTTTATTTAACCATTCAAGGATTCGATAAAGTGTAACTCGATTAACTGGCTGATCATCGCTTATACATTTTTCAATTTCTCTATGTGATATAGCCTTTTTTTCAGCTAGCAAGATACTGAGAATTAAAGCCCTTCTCGTAGTAACTCGTTCACCAGTATGGCGAATCATATCTTCAGCCTGCTCATAGAAATTAGCTAGCATATTATCAAACCCTGTAGTATTAATGCAACCTAGTTGCATTAATACTACAGGGTAAATTTAAAAAATACAACTCTTTTTCTTATCAACTAAGATCAATAGGAATTAAATATAGTTAAAATATACTATTTTTTCTTAAGATAAATTAAGTAGAATAAATTAATAATTAGTACTTTACTAAGATAACTAATAACAAAGTAAGGAGTTTATCTGACACTATTCTTTGATCATTAAACAATCACATAATTCCTGAAAAATCTCTGAGGGTTTATTATTAGAAATAATGATAGGGCATCAAGTACATGAAAATATAGTAAAATTCACTTTATATAGTTATATAAAACTTAAGATAATAATTCTCAATTCCCTTGTCCACAGTAACTGTGGATAAGTATGTGGATAATCCAAGTTTAAAGCTTTTAAGGTGCCATTCTATAAGGATATTTCTTAATTAGATTAAATTTTAAACCCAATAATTATATCATACAAAACAAATACTTAGCTTAAAACTTAGGGCCCGTGCGGGTTTGCGCCAGATGTTTATGGAATTAAAGTAAAAAATGTGGATTATTAAACCAGAAATATGCATGAAGCTTAGCTATAAGCTACATCTTTTCGACTTTGTAAATTTAAAACAAACAACACATAAGTAAAGACTAATGATTTAAAGAAAAAATCAATCCTATTTCAACTAAATCCTTAACAAGGATAATCTAAAAACAACTTAATTTTTATCAGCAGCACCCATCAATTGGGCCTTTGACTTTCTACCAGGTGCTGCAGGAGGAATATATCCTGCTATCCGACAACTAGTTCCTTCAATTGTCTTTCCCTTCTCATGCCTAATTAAATGGCATGTCATAATCTCTCCTTTAGTAGCAAGCTCTTCCAAATGAATACGAACATTAGCAAGTGAAATGCCTGTGGCTGAAGCAATCTCCATATCAAGCTTCTCACCATGTTTTTTTAAATATTGTAGAATTTCGTCCATAGATTTATCACTAAAATATTTTAAGTGGATAATATTTAATTACTCTTATTGTACCCGACCAATATATAACTTAACTCTTTTTTTACTCCATATAAATTCTGATTCCAATACAGATGTGCAATATAGTATTAATATTTAATTAATTAAAACTTAAATATTACCAATCAATTAAATATGAGCCTGGATTGTATTGTATCTCGTATCCTGACAACTTAATTTAAAATAGACAAAAATTATCCACTAAATTGCTCAGAAAAAATAATTGGTAACCTATAATTATAACAGATTTCTAACTATATAAATGTCCAATTCTTTTGTAGATTGAAATTATGCCCAGCTAAGTTTCGCCATATTAGCATATAACTATTAATATATAATTATTTAATATGAGAATCTGACGACTAAAATACTGCAAAAAACTTAAAAATCAAACAAGCACTAACCGAATACTATATTTTCTAATTAGACTCTTAATATAAATAATATTAGAATAAACTACGATTTTATAGGTACTTATACTTATGTTAGAATCAATTATCTATTTTATAGATATATAAAAGTGTACTAATACTAACAAAACTATCAGGGAGATTTGTTATGCAGTTAAATAAAAATAAAAAAAATTTATTATGTGTTGGGTATGCAGCTTTAGTATCATGCAGCCTCTTACTCTCAGCCAATCTTTTTGCAGGAGAGCCGATTCAACCAATTAAAGAAGCTAAACCAAAAAATCCAGATATGGTTGAACTTGGAAAAATGCTTTTCTTTGATCCACGCCTATCTAAATCAGGATGGATTTCATGTAATTCTTGTCATAATTTAAGTATGGGTGGTACAGATAATATTAGAACCTCTATAGGACACAAATGGCAACAAGGTCCTATTAATGCTCCAACAGTACTAAACTCCAGCATGAATCTAGCTCAGTTCTGGGATGGCCGTGCTAAAGACTTAAAAGAACAAGCAGGCGGCCCAATTGCCAATCCTGGTGAAATGGCATTTACTCATAAACTAGCAGTAGAAGTTTTAAATTCAATACCACAATACCGCAATCGTTTTAAACAAATATTTGGTTCAGAACAAGTCTCTATTGATATGGTAACAGATGCCATTGCAGCATTTGAAGAAACCTTAGTCACTCCTAATTCTCGATTTGATAAATGGCTTAAAGGAGATAAAGAAATTATTAACCAGACTGAACTGGATGGCTATAAATTGTTTAAAGAAAGTGGCTGTGCTTCCTGCCACTATGGTACAGCTGTTGGCGGATCCTCTTTTAGAAAATTAGGAGTTCTTGCCCCATATAAAACAAAAAGTAAAGCAGAAGGCAGAAAAGAAGTAACTGGCAAAACTCAAGATCGTTTTGTATTCAAAGTACCAACCTTACGTAATATAGAATTAACTTATCCCTATTTTCATGATGGTGCAGTAGCAACCTTAGAAGAAGCAGTTAATAAAATGGGTAAACTACAGCTTGGGATTGACTTTAGTGCCGAAGAAAATGCTAAGATCGTAGCATTCTTAAAAACATTAACTGGAGAACAGCCTGACTTTAAACTACCAGTTTTACCACCATCTACCAATAAAACTCCAAGACCTATACCATTTAATTAATTATTAGAGTAGCTTTCTTTAATACAATTGGCAGCCTTAAGGCTGCCAATTGTCACTTTAGAGGGAAGAAATTAAATTTAATGAAAAAATTCTTATTAGCTCTATTTTTTATAATGTTAAGCAGTAACTTACTAGCAGAATGGGAGCTTGTACAGACTGGAAAAGAATCCAATGAGTATATTGATACTGCTACTATCCAAAGATCAAATAATCTAGCAAAAATGTGGAGCTTAACTAATATTTCAAAAAATATAAAAAATATAAAACCAGGAGAAAAATCTTTTACAATTAAGGCAGTACATGAATATGATTGCACAGGGCGTAAAAGCAGAACACTCTTTGTTGCTTGGCACAACGATTATATGGGGACTAGGAGAATAATTCGCTCATCTGAAACTCCCGATGCTAAATGGAAGAGTATAAAACCAGGTATTAGAGAATATTCTTGGAAAATAGCATGTAAAAAATAAAGAAAATTTAGAGTGCTTTAGAAACTTAGTCTGGGGGATTAAACCTTCTATTACTTGAATCATATTTCTTTCTACCCCAGCATTGATTACCCTCAAAATCAGAAGACCTAACAATTCTATCCTGAATTTCAAATATTGTTTTACAGGTAATTCTTTTTTCTATCAATCCAAATATAGCCGTATCTAATTTGGAATAAACTAAGAATCTACTGCCCTCTGATTCATAAATATCAGATGGAATTCCCCATGTCCTAATTAATTCCGACTCTGGTATGCCATGATAAGAATCAACTATTAAATTATAACCTGTAAGTGTTCCGCAACTAGATAATAGAAGAATATATAATACTATTATTTTAATCACTATTAGTTTTAATACTATTTAAATGTTTTTTAAGCATATATTATAGCTTCTTCTATAATTAGGCCTGAAAAAATGTAAATCCCCTTTTAATCATTATCTAAAATTTTTACAGATAAAAATTTATTTTTCAAAGTGATAGTAGAGGTGAGTATTTAATAAGGCCATATAAAATTAGTATTGTATCCTTGGAAATACTAGAATTAAAGGTCTTAAGGTACATAATTTAAATTATGTAATTATAAAATAACATTTAGATATCCCTATAGTTGACCTCTATTACTCAATTTGTTCATAAGCATACTAAATAATTAATTATTATGAGTATAATTGACTCATAATCGCTACTTACTTCTCTTATTCCTTTAAATATTTAAGTTTAGTATTTGCAATGAGAACAAACAGAAATTAAAGAAAAAAAAAAGATTACCCAAACTATATATTATTACCTTTTAGTAGTAGGAATGTGTAATTTTTTAATGATTTCTAGTGCCAGAAGTAGCATGTTAGTAGCATCTCAACAAAGTGAGCAAGCCATTAAACCTAACTTATTGAATTGATGGTGGCGAATCAGGGATTTGAACCCCGGACCAACGGATTATGATTCCGCTGCTCTAACCACTGAGCTAATTCGCCACTTGAAACCACCCATACTAAAAAAACCTAAGATTATATAGAAAATAATTAATATACTAATTGTAACCCGAAATAAACCCATTTGGCACTGTTACTACTGATACATTCGGGTTCAATAAATATTACATATAATTCAAATACAATATTCCCATAGTATTTCTATGCTCAATCTTATTATTATCACCCCTACCTTATCGCAAGAAATACTAAGCACCTGTATAATTTATTTATGAAATTTGATGTTGTAATCATTGGAGGTGGAATCATTGGCTCTAGCTTAGCCCTATCACTGAAAAATAGCGGCTTAAATATAGCGTTAATCGAATCACGCCCCCCCTCAGTTTTTCCTGATAATAATAGCTGGGATAATAGGATCTATGCTATAAGTCCAAGCAGTGCCTCATTCTTAGAAAGCATAAATGTTTGGCCGGTAATTGATAAAAATAGAATTACCCCTGTATATAATATGGAGATATTTGGTGATGATAATTCTGCGCGCCTAGATTTTAGTGCTTACGATATTGGGATACCAGAACTAGCATTCATAGTAGAAAATCGACAACTACAAAAAGCAGCATGGAATGAGCTTAAAAAACAAAATACAAAGCTAGAAGTTTTTTGTCCTATGCAATGCACCTCCATAGAATGGACTGAAGCTCAGACTAATATTCATCTTTCAGATGGGAATCTATTACAAACCTCTCTAGTAATTGGTGCAGATGGTGTAAATTCCTGGGTCAGAAATAAGGCAGAAATTGAAGTGACACAAAACTCATATCAACAAAATGCTATTGTGGCCAATTTTAATTCAGACCTATCTCATCAACATATTGCACGTCAATGGTTTCGCCGTGATGGTGTTCTAGCTTTATTACCTTTGCCCAATAAAACAGTATCAATGGTGTGGTCAGCAAATGAAAATCAAGCTATACGCATATCTAAGTTATCTGATGAGGATCTCTGCCAACAAGTTGAGGAAGCTTCTAACAATACTTTAGGAAATTTAGAACTTATAACTAAACCTGTCTCATTCCCACTAAATTTTGTACATGTAAAAAATTTAATAAAACCACGCCTCGCCCTCATAGGTGATGCTGCTCACGGTATTCACCCACTTGCAGGACAAGGCGTAAATCTTGGCTTACGTGATGTACGAGAATTAGTTTCAATAATTTCTGGATGGAAGGGAAAAGAAGATTGTGGGGATTATATGCTGCTTCGCCGGTATGAACGAGCAAGAAAAGAAGATATTCTAACTATGGAATTTACTACAGATAGCCTACAGAAATTATTTAATAACAAAAATTTAACAATTTCCCGCCTGCGCAATTTAGGGCTAAGAATTACTAATAAACTCCCATTACTAAAAAAGCATCTGATGCAAAATGCACTAAATTAAAGAATAAAAATAATTAATAACATTATAAAAAATCCAAATGTACATCATACGAAATATATCATTTCTTTTCTATTTGCTAATATTTATATGTTCCAACATAGTATACGCAGATGAATCCACATTAAAGAAATCTCTTAGTCCTTATTTTCCTAATAAAGAAATTAAGGTTCTAAAAAAAATACCCTCTCTGCAACTATATGAGATTACAATTGACAATCAACTTTTTTATGTAGATGAAAAAGCGGTTTATTTTTTCTCTGGCCATCTATTTAATCTAAATACCCAAAAAAATATTACTGCAGAACGCATACAAGAAATAAATAATTCAAGAAGACTCAATATTAACTCTCTCCCACTTGAGTTTGCCATTAAAGAAGTTAAAGGTAATGGGAAACGTAAAATTGTTATTTTCTCTGATCCTAATTGTGGCTATTGTAAAAGACTAGAAAAAGAACTGATTCATATTAGCAATGTCACAATCTATACTTTACTTTACCCAATCCTAGAAGGATCCAAGGAGATTTCTGAAGCGATCTGGTGTTCAGATAGCAAACTAGAATCTTGGCATAATTTTATGCTGAATGGTAAGAGACCTACTGAAAAAAACTGTGAAACACCAATTAATACTATCCTTAAAACTGGTAAAGACTATGGATTTAATAGCACTCCAACAATAATTTTTTCTAATGGCTCAGTTGTTCCAGGCATGATATCTTCTGAAATGATTGAAAAAGAATTAAATATGCCTACCAAATAACTATTATTTATTATATCTAATTCTTGGCTCATAATCGCTTGGCATAAATACCCACATCTTCCCAATTTGCCTCATTCTTCCAGCTTGCTTTGCAGCCTCTTTGCCAAATCCCCAAAAAAAATCCCCACGAACACCACCTTTTATAGCGCCTCCTGTATCCTGTGCTACCATTAGCCGATTAAGTTTCTTATGACTATTAGGCCAAGTAGTTGAAAGAAATATTGGCGCACCCTGCGGAACTGCTCTGGGATCAATAGCAATACTCCTTCCCGCAGTTAAAGGAACCCCAAGTGCCCCAATAGGGCCAAATACATTAGCCGGTAATTCACGAAAAAAAACGTAACTTGGATTCTGATGTAATAATTCCTTCAATTTTCCAGGATTCCTCAAACCCCATGCTTTAATACCTTCCATAGAGGCCTTATTTAAAGGTAGCTCCCCGCGTTTAACTAATAATTTCCCAATTGACTGGTAAGAATAGCCATTTTGATTGTGATAACCAACCCTTATAATCTCACCATTATCAGTCTCTATCCTACCTGATCCTTGAATCTGTAAAAAGAATAGCTCAACAGCATCCTCAACCCACAACAATTCATACCCCCTTAAAGGAGAAGGATCAGCTTCTATCTCTGCACGACTATAATAAGGGACAACCCTTTGGCCTTCTAATCTACCTCTGACCCGAGAATTCTTTAGTTGTGGATATAATGCACCTAAATCTACATTAAGCAAATCCTTAGGTACAGTATAAATAGGAAAACGATAGCGCTCTGATAATTTACGACTTCCTTTTAGTAATGGTTCATAATAACCAGTAATGAGACCATTACCACTACCATTAGAATTTATTACCTGATATGGTTTAAAGTTATGCTCAAAGAATTTACGTAATTCAGTATTGCTATTACTCTGCATTGAAGTTGCACGCTTACAAACTCTCGCCCATATTTTCTGGTTTTTTAGAACACTACAACTGTGTAGGAAAGTTTTTAATGCTAGACGAATATCATCATCTTTCCAGCCAGGTAATACATTCCACTGCACTATCTTTAATGTTGCTATATCTGGAGAAATAACATGAGGTGGTATAATTGGAAGAGCAGATGGAGATGAAACAACAGGTTCTAAAGGTTCTTCTAGCTTAGCAGAGGAAATAATTGGCCTAGTTGAGCAAGCACTAAGTAACAAAATGAATACAACGATATAAATTCTTATTTGGTTTTTCATTGAATATTAGTTAAAGTTATGCTTTTCAAATATACAGGAATTTTTTAAAAAATGTGGGTTATATTCTTGGAGATTGGTGTAGCAATAACATTAGCATTTATTATCATATGGTGGACTCTACCCCGAAAAAAAAATAATAAAAAAAAAGCTAATGTGAAACATTAAGGTATCTATAATACCAGCTAGTATTTGCGCCTAATAATATAAGATGATTTATTGTTAATCACTAAAATACAATAATTTAGTGATTATTTAAAACTTAAAATAGATTAATTTGGCATAAAAAATCTAATAGTTTGTATTCCCAATATTGTCATCAGTAATGATCCAAAAATATGAGAAGAAATTATAGTTAAGGCCCAACTGTACTGTTCACGTAATAATAGCGTAACAGTTTCAGCAGAAAATGTAGAAAAAGTAGTTAACCCACCTAAGAACCCAGTAATAACAAATAACCTAGTCTCAGCAGTTATTGCATTGTTATAAATAAAATATTCAACAGCCATACCAATAAAGTAACAGCCAATTAGATTAGCTGCCAAAGTACCGAAAGGAAGAGTTGGAAAAACTGAATCCAGCATTAAACTAAACCCCCACCGGAGCCAAGCTCCTAATGCCGCACCCACACCTATTGCAATTAATGCATATATACTCATCAGCCACCTAAAATTAATAAATTTTTTGACAAAAAATATTAATAAATAATTTATTCAAATACCAAGTCTCTATATGGGTGAATTTTCATGCCTTGTTCCCTCGAAGCATCTCAGCTGCATGTTTACGAGTAGTCTTAGTAATTTTCACACCACCGAGCATACGAGCAATCTCCTCTATTCTTTCTTCTTCTTTGAGTACAGTAACTTGACTAAAAATAGTATCGCCATTATCAGAGTCACCAAATTTAGCAATTTGCCATTGCTGGTTACCTGCAGAAGCAACTTGCGCTAAATGTGTGACACACATCACCTGCCGCTCTGAGCCTAATTTTCTCAGAAGTTCACCAACAATCTCTGCAACTCTCCCACCAATTCCAACATCTATTTCATCAAATATTAAAGTTGGTACCATACCAACTTTACTTGTAACAACCTGTATGGCTAAACTAATACGTGATAATTCTCCACCAGATACAATTTTTGCTAAAGGATACAGTGGCGTACCTTGATGAGGTGATACTTCAAACTTAATTTTCTCCATTCCATGCATATTTCCTTCATTCAAAGGTATTTGTGAAATAGAAAATCTCCCCCCGCCCATTGCCAAATCCTGCATAGTAGCAGTTACTTGCTGAGCAAATATTTTAGAAGCTCTATTTCTCACAGCACTTAATTCTTTTGCAAGCTTTAAATATATATTTTTAGCAACCTCTTCCTCCTTTATCATTTCTTCACTATCATCAATTTGATTTAATGTATCTAATTTCTTTTTAATTTCTTTTAATAAATCAGGCAGTTGGTCTGGGCTAACACGATATTTTCTAGCAACTGTATGAACTACTGTTAACCTATCTTCTAATTCTTGCAATAACCCTGGATCAAGCTCAAGACCTTGTTTATAGCGCCCCAACTCATAGACTGCTTCTTGAAGTTGAATCTGTGCAGAATCCAATATATCTAATACATTTTTGAGCCCGATATCATATTGAATTAATCCTTTCAAATGTGAGATAGCTAAGCTTATCTGAGAAAGAGAGGAATAATCTTTCTCAGATAAATCTTCTAAACATTTATGAACTGCCTCTAACAGACTCGCAGAATGTGATAAACGACTATGTTCATCTTTAAGAGATTTCCATTCTTCTGAAGAAAAATTTAATGCTGAAAGTTCACGATTCCTTGATTCGGCCACTTCTTTCTCTTCTTTAAAGAGAGAAATATTCTTTTCCCAAGCTAAACGACGCTCTTTTAAATCTTGCCATTGAGAGAAACTTTTAGCGACATCTTTTGCAAGCAAACAACTTCCAGCAAAAGCATCTAGTAAATCACGTTGCTCTTCAGAACGTAATAATGATTGGTGTTCATGCTGCCCATGTATATCGACTAATTTTCTACCTACTATACGAAGCTGTTGTAGGGTAGTAGGGCAGCCATTAATAAAACCACGTGAACGCCCACTAGCTTCTATAATACGACGAACCAGACATACATTTCCTTCATCTTCCTTCCCTTCTAAATCATTTTCTTTTAACCATATCTGTAATTCTTGATATTTCTTTATATCAAACTCTGCACTTATTTCAGCACGTTTACTTCCATTACGCACCTGGGCTGCATCACCCCGTTCTCCTAATGCAAGAGAAAGTGCATCTACCAAAATAGATTTTCCTGCACCAGTCTCTCCTGTCAGAACAGTAAACCCATTGTCAAACTCTACCTCCATATGATTAACAATGACAAAATCTCTAATATTTAAAAACCTTAGCATAGTAACTAATTTCTAGGAAAACCCACTCCATCCAAGTTTCTCTCTTAACATACGATAGTAACTGTGATTAGAAGAATGCAATAAACTTACAGTATAAGGAGAACGACGAATTACAACTTTGTCATTCTTATTTAAATCAAAATTAGAATGACTATCTGAATTGATACGGGAGCCTTCAGCACGGTGCATTAAAATCTCCACTGTGGCTTCAGGGCCTACAACGATAGGTCTATTACTTAATGTATGCGGACTAACAGGTATTAAAGCAATCAAATCAAGCTTTGGATGTAAGATAGGTCCACCACAAGATAAAGCATATGCAGTTGAACCTGTAGGAGTGGCTATGATCAACCCATCTGACCGCAATGAATATACATATTCTCCATCAATATGAACTTCAAATTCAATCATGCCCCTACCATTACCCCTATTCACAGCCACATCATTGAAGGCTAAAGCACTGAACTTGCTATCTTTATTCCGTATTACTTCAGCAGCAAGTAGCATACGCCTCTCAGTAACATAATTACCGTCAAAGAAAGAATCTAATTCATCCTGCATGGTATCAATTGAAAGATCTGTAAGAAACCCAAGCCGACCCTGATTTATTCCAACTAACGGTACATCAAAAGGGGCTAATCTACGTGCAATATTTAGCATAGTTCCATCACCACCCAAAACAACTGCCAAATCCACTTTTGAACCTATTTCATCTAAAGTCAAAACTGGATACTTTGTCTCTGGAACATGTGAAGCAGTAAGGCTATCTAACACCACATTAAGATTACGATTCTCCAGGAATTCTCCTAGACAAAGAAGCGGCACCTTAATCTCAGGGTTATCATATTTACCAATTAGAGCTATAGTTTTAAATAAAGAATTCATCTCAAAATTTAATATACACCTGTCACAGTACAAATTTTAATACTACTACCTTTATGATTAAAACATATTGAACATCATGTGACAAAGAATTCAAAGAGTTAAACTTTCTCCCTCAAACCTTAAAACCATGAACCTCGTGTAAAATATCCATATATATGCCTAATGACTCAAATCATAATCAAATATTAATTAAACACTATATAATTAAGTAATACATATTATCTATAATGTTACATACTCAGTAAAATTCTTTATAATTTATTTAAAAGAAAACTCAATGTCATCAGAATCTATATATCAGCATGGGTCCCATGGTAAGACTGGTATCTTACTGATTAATCTTGGCACTCCAGATGCGCCAACCCCAAAAGCATTAAGACCATATCTTAGGGATTTCCTAAGCAATTCTCGAGTTATTGAAATTCCTAAATGGATCTGGTGGCCGATACTAAATTTCATTATCCTAAATATTCGCCCTAAAAAATCTGCAGAGAAATATTCTTTAATCTGGACAAAAGAAGGGTCGCCACTAAAAGTTCATACCCAAAGACAGGCAAAATTATTACTAAAATCAATTAAAAAACGTACTAAACCAACACCGTTGATAGAATACGCTATGAGTATAGGGAACCCCTCTATCTCAGAAACCATTATACGGATGGAGCAACAGAATTGTGAACGGATCTTAATATTTCCACTCTATCCCCAATATGCAGCTAGCAGTACTGGTGCAGCACTTGATGGTGTATTTGAGCAATTAAAGAAAATGCGAAATACCCCAGCTATTCGAACAATAAAGCATTATCATGACCATCCTGCTTATATTAATGCACTTGCACAAAATGTCCGTGATTATTGGTTAAAAAATGGAGAGCCAGAAAAATTAGTCATAAGCTTCCATGGGGTACCACGCTTCAGCTTAGATAAGGGGGACCCTTACCACTGCGAGTGCCAAAAAACAGGTAGGCTCTTAGCTGAAACACTTAATTTAGATAAAGAAAGATTTCAAATTTGTTTTCAATCCCGCTTTGGACGGACAGAGTGGTTAAGGCCATATACAGCAGAAATCCTAGAACTACTTGGCAACCAAAAAACTGGAAGAATAGATGTAATTTGTCCTGGTTTTGTGTCAGATTGCCTTGAAACACTAGAAGAAATAGCCATAGAAGGAAAAGCTACATTCATTCAAGCTGGGGGAAAAGAATTCCATTACATTCCATGCCTTAATGAGCATGATGACTGGATATATGCCCTAACTGACATTGCCCTTGATAACCTAGAAGGGTGGCTTGGGCTAGAAGAATCAAAAGATAATTCTGAACAATCAAGAAAATTAGCTATTGAAATGGGGGCTAAAAATTAATAATAAACAAACTCATATAACGCTACAAATATTTAAATATTACTAGCTTATCTATCAAGATTTACTTAATTTCTATTTTTTTCAAACCTTACCCGAAGAAATTGTATAATTCCTGGAATTATCGAAATAAAAATAATCCCAAAGATGAAAAAAGAAAGATTATCTTTGACTATAGGCACATTCCCAAAAAAATAGCCTCCAACAACAAAAAAATTTATCCAAAATAAACCACCAATTGCACTAAATAACATAAAGGTCGTATAAGTCATATGTCCAATACCTGCAACAAATGGTGCAAAAGTACGAAAAATAGGAAGAAATCGTGCAAATATTATGGTTTTACCTCCATGTTTTTCATAAAATGAATTAGTTGTATCTAAGTGTCTCCGATTTAATATACGAGAATCAGACTTAGAAAAGATCTTTGGGCCCAAATAACGTCCAACCCAATAATTTGTATTATCACCAGCAAAGGCTGCAGACATTAAAAGTATGACCAAGAAATTTACATCCATTGCACCATTTGCTGCAAGTGCACCTGTAACAAATAACAAAGAGTCACCAGGTAGAAATGGCATTATAACTAGTCCTGTCTCACAGAAAATAATCAAAAATAAAATAAGATAAATCCAACCTTCATAATTCTCAATCAGCCAGATAAGGTGACGATCAAGATTTAGAATAATATCAATGAAATTGGTAAGAAGTTCCAAAATATCCTAATAAAAAACGAGACAAATCTATGACAAAATTAAGGCACAGCTTCTTCTTTTGTATCTTTCTTTTCTATTTTAATAAGGTCTTCACGTGAAACGCCCAACAACATAACTATAGGGCTTGCTACCAAAACTGCGGAATATATACCAAAACAAATCCCAATAGTAAGTGCCAAAGCAAAATAATGTAACGCCTCCCCACCAAAGAAAAGCATAGAGCATACTGCCATCTGAGTACAGCCATGGGTAATAATAGTACGTGACATAGTACGAGTAATCGCATTATCAATAACCTGTGCTACAGAAGCCTTACGCATTTTACGAAAATTCTCACGTATACGATCAAATACTACTACAGATTCGTTCACTGAATAACCCAAGATCGCCAATACCGCAGCAAGAACTGTTAATGAGAATTCCCACTGAAAAAAAGCAAAAAAGCCAAGAATTATAACCACATCATGCAAATTAGCAATAATAGCAGCAACACCAAATTTCCATTCGAATCGAATAGCAAGATATGCAATAATTCCAAAAGACACTACCAGTAAGGCAAGCGCACCATTCTCAACTAACTCTTCTCCTACTTGTGGGCCAACAAATTCTACTCGACGCATTTCTACTGTACTATCTACCTTACGTAAGGCCACCATAACAATTTCTGATAGCTGTGCGCTAGATATTTCCAGATTAGTAGGAAGACGTATTAATACATCACTTGAATTACCAAAATGCTGAACACTAGCATCCGGCATCCCAGTTCCAGCAAGGGTATTTCGTATCTTATTCAAATCAGCATTCTGACTATAACCAATTTCCATCACCGTTCCGCCTGTAAAATCAACACCTAAATTTAATCCCTTAGTAACAAGAAAAAATATGGCAATAATAAAAGTAAGAAGCGAAATAGTGGTAGTGTATTTACCCCAACTCATAAAGGGAATATCACGATTAAATCTAAAAAATTCCATATAGAACCTTTAAATCCTTATAAAATTAAATAAAGATTATCTATTCACATATAATCATTTATTGTTTGATGGTTTCCATACTTGGCCAATAGGTACAATTTCCAACCTTTTGCGTCTCCCATACAATAAATTAACCAAGGATCGTGAGACCATAATTGCACTAAACATTGAAGTTAAAATTCCCAAACATAACACTACAGCAAAACCTTTTACTGGACCGGAACCAAAAGCAAATAATGCAATACCTGCAATTAGAGTAGTAATATTTGCATCTAAAATTGTACCGAAAGCTCGCTCATACCCAGCATTAATTGCCGCCTGTGGTGAAATGCCATTTCGTAACTCATCACGAATACGCTCATTTATAAGTACATTCGCATCAATAGCCATACCTATAGTAAGTGCTATCGCAGCCATACCAGGAAGTGTTAAAGTAGCCTGTAAAATTGAAAGAAGAGCAATAAGCAATAATAAATTTACACCAAGTGCAGTTACTGAAATAAGACCAAATATTAAATAATATACAGTCATAAAAATAGCAATAGCTGCGAAACCCCATAATGTAGAATTAAAACCACGCGCAATATTCTCTGCTCCTAAACTAGGACCTACAGTCCTCTCTTCAATAATATCCATTGGAGCTGCTAATGCCCCAGCACGTAACAGCAATGAAATATCTCTTGCTTCAGAAATAGTCATATTTCCGGTAATTTGGACCCGACCACTTGGTATCTCTTCACGTATTACTGGAGCAGTAATAACTTCTTTCTGATTTTTTTCAATAAGAAGTATGGCCATACGCTTTCCAACATTCTCTCGAGTCAACTGCTTAAAAATACGAGCGCCATTACTATCTAAATTTAAGTGTACAGCTGGTTGATTATTATTATCAAAACCAGGCTGAGCGTCATTGATTCGATCTCCCGTTAACATGACCTGTTTTTTTATTAATACTGGTCCACCACCACGCTCAGTATAAAGCTCTGAACCAGAATAATTCTGACCACTTAATGCTATGCTTACATCCTGTTCCTCATCAACCATACGCAATTCTAATGTGGCCGTTCGACCTAATATGTCCTTAGCTTTTGCAGTATCCTGTACACCAGGTAATTGCACTAATACACGATCAGATCCTGCCTGCTGAATAATGGGTTCAGCTACACCTAACTCATTTACACGATTACGTAGTGTAGTAATATTTTGCTGTACAGCAGAATCCTGCATGCGCTTGAGGGCTATTTTTTTTAAAGATAATGCAAGATGAAACTCATCTTGCACAACATGCTCGCGTAGATTTAGGTCATTATAATTATTCTTTATTTCATTACTTGCTTTATTAAGTGACTCTATGTCACGAAATTTTATAATAATCTGTAAATCTTCTCTGCTTAATCTTTTATATCTAATTTTGTTCTCTCTTAAACTAGCTCGTATATCAGCACTAAAACGATCAAGTGATTTAGAAAGCGCACCTTTCATATCAACTTGCAACAAAAAATGAACTCCACCACGCAAATCAAGACCTAAATACATTGGTAGAGCACTGATATCAGTTAACCACTGCGGTGAATCGGAAAGAAGGTTTAGTGCAACTAAATATTTATTACCAAGCTCTGTTTGTAATAAATCTTTTGCTTTAAGTTGAGTATTAGTATCTGAAAAACGTACTTTGATACCGCTTGGTTGAAATAACACACCATTGATTAAGATGTTATTCTGTTTAAGAATATTTTCAACTCTAGCAAGTAAAGAACTATTAGGCCTATCAGTAGTACGCATAGGAGAAATTTGTACTGCCGGAGATTCACCATAAAAATTAGGCAGTGTATAAACCAGTCCTAGCAAAACTGAAACTACTATAATTGAATATTTCCAGAATGGATATCGATTCATATTACAGGTAAATACCAATAAAAAATGGTGAAAAATGATTCATACTCTCCCTCTTATATTCCTGTTCCAGGATTATTTTTTTCCTTTTTCAATCCCTTTTAGTGTCCCTTTTGGTAATAAAGTCTGGATTGCCGTTTTCAATATAATTGTCTCTACATTTGGAGCAATTTCTAGAGTTACATGGCTCCCTGTTATTTTTACTACTCGCCCTAATTGACCACCGTTAGTTACCACTTCATCACCCTTATGTAATGCCTCAACCATCGCTTTCTGATCTTTTGACCGTTTTACCTGAGGACGAATTACCACAAAGTAAAATATTGCAATTACTAACACTATCAGAGGCAATTCCATTAACATTCCACCTCCAGCTGGGGGAGTGGCTTGAGCATAAGCATCACTAATCAACATAATATTTCTCCAAAGGAGATTTCAAAGGAGGTGCATTTTAGCATGATGCAGCGCCAGCTTGAAATTCTTGTGCATATTTCTCAAATTGACCAGCCTCTATAGCATTACGAATTTCATTCATTAATTGCTGGTAATAATACAAATTATGTAAGGTATTCAGATGCGAACCAAGAATTTCATTAATTTTCTGTAAATGATGCAAATAAGAACGAGTAAAATTACAGCAGGTATAACAGCCACACTTCTCATCAGGCGGCCCCATATCCTTACGATACTGACTATTACGAAGTTTTATTATTCCATTCCTAGTAAATAACCACCCATTACGAGCATTACGTGTTGGCAAAACACAATCAAACATATCAACACCCTGTGAAACAGCATTTATAATATCACCTGGAGTACCAACACCCATAAGATATCGTGGCTTATTAATAGGAAGTTGATTAACGCAATGCTGAAGAATACGCTTCATATCATTTTTAGGCTCTCCTACCGATAACCCTCCTATAGCATATCCATCAAAATTTATATCCTTTAATTCAGCAAGAGATAAATCTCGTAAATTTTCATACATTCCACCCTGCACTATACCAAATAGTGCATTAGGGTTCCCTCCATCTCGATCATGAGCATTCCTTGAACGCTCAGCCCAGCGTAGACTAAGTTCCATAGATTTTTTTGCCGTCAGTTTATCTGCCGGATAAGGAGTACATTCATCAAATATCATTACAATATCTGAATTTAATATACGCTGAATACGCATAGACTCCTCAGGAGTGAGGAAAAATATATCTCCATTTATAGGAGATTGAAATTTTACCCCTTGCTCAGTTATTTTTCGTATTTTCCCTAAACTAAAAACCTGAAATCCTCCTGAATCAGTTAGAATAGGACCGTCCCAACCTATAAATTTGTGTAATCCACCATGTGCACTAATTATTTCTAAGCCTGGCTGAAGCCACAAATGAAAGGTATTCCCAAGAACTATATGGGTATTAATTTTCTGCAATTCTCTTGGTGGCATTGCTTTTACAGCACCGTAAGTGCCTACCGGCATAAAAGCAGGTGTCTCTACCTTCCCATGAGTTAACGTTAAAGTTCCACGTCGAGCAAAGCCCTCCCTGGCATGCACCTTAAATCTCATATTTTCTTTTCTATTAACATAGCATCACCATAACTAAGAAACCTGTAACCTTTTTCTACTGCATGTTTGTATGCTTGAAAAATATTTTCTGTCCCACCAAAAGCTGATACCAGCATCATTAAGGTTGAACATGGTGAATGAAAATTTGTCAAAAGCCTATCAACAATATTTAAGCGATAGCCGGGTGTGATAAAAATATCTGTATTATTATAGCCCGGTGTTAATACTCCATTACCATCCTTTATCGCGGCCTCTAACGCTCGCAATGATGTTGTACCAACTGCAAGTACACGACCACCCAAAGATTTTGCTAATTGAATAGCTTTAATTGTTTCTTCTGGTATATGATAAATTTCTTTATGCATTTTATGATCATTAATATTTTCAACTCTTACTGGTTGAAATGTACCTGAACCTATATGCAAAGTTACATATGCAATTATTATTCCCATATTACGTAATTTTAATATCATAGCTTCATCAAAATGTAACCCTGCAGTCGGTGCAGCAACAGCACCTTCTTCCCTTGCATAAATAGTTTGGTATCGATTCTCATCTTCCTGTGTTATTTCTCTTGGTATATAAGGCGGAAGCGGTAAATTGCCATACTGATCCAGTAACTCGATAACAGTATCTTTATGATCAAAATATAACCTATAGAAATGATTCTCTCGCCCTAATATTTTTACTGAAATCACGCCAGAAATATTAAATATAGAACCAACTTTAGGAGCATGGCTTGCACGTATCATAGCAAGAGCACAATGCTCATCTAAAATACGCTCTACCATAATCTCTAATTTTCCACCACTTTCTTTCATACCAAACAGACGTGCCCTAATTACACGTGTGTCATTAAATACCATTACATCCCCAGGTTTTATATAATTAGGAAGATCAACAAACATTGCATCTTGCAAAACTCCTTCCTTACCGTTTAAATATAACATTCTACTGCCAGAACGTTGCGTATTTGGGAACTGTGCGATTAGCTCCGGAGGCAAAGAAAAATTGAAATCCTGAGTTTTCATACAATATATTATAACGGCGTACTATATATCTATCACATTGATTTTAATTTCATATGTCCTTATTTTTATTAACCGCCTTATCATCATTATTAATGATAAAAAGTTATCAACGATAAATAGCTTAGTAACTATAAAAATACAAACTATATATGCCAATTTATCTATAAAGATAAGATTATGAATTCCCAAAATAATCAAATAAAAAATATTTTTATTATGCTTATAGTCTTATTTTTTAGTAAAGAAGTGTATTCACACGAAATTATAAAAATTACAAATAACCTAATATCACCATTTAATATTAGTGGTTATATCGAAGCATATGGTACTACTACTTTTAGTAATTCTGTGGACAACAAAAAATCACCCATATTTGTAAGCTATAACCGAAGCAATGAGCCAGAAATAAACCTGGCATTCTTAAAAACAAAATATGACACTGCAAACTTTAAAGCTAATTTTGCTCTAGCTGTAGGTACCTATATGCGAGCTAATTATAAAGCAGAGCCAAGCCTACTGAAAAACCTATATGAAGCTAATGTTGCGCTAAAAATTTCAAAAGAAAACAATACATGGTTTGAAATAGGCACTTTCTCCTCCCACATCGGCTTTGAGAATGCAAAAGGAAGCGACAATTGGGCTTTAACAAGAAGCCTCACAGCTGAAAATGTTCCCTACTATGAGTCTGGTGCAAGAATTAACCATACTTCTAATGATGGGAAATGGTTTATAAGTGCCCTTATTCTTAGCGGATGGCAGCGTATTAAACCTATAGATGGAAATACTCTCCCTTCATTCGGTACACAAATTGCTTATAAGCCCTCTCCAAGAATAACCTTCAACAGTAGCACTTTTATTGGTACCGATACACCAAACCAAAGAAGACTAATGCGATATTTCCATAACTTCTACAGCACTTTTAAGCTGAGTAATAAATTAGCTGCAACAGTTGGTTTTGATATTGGTATAGAGCAAAAAAGAAAGGGCTCATCAACCTTCAATAAATGGTTTAATTCAACGGTTATTATGCGTTATACCCCTACAAGAAATACGGCTATGGTAATAAGGGGAGAGTATTTTGATGACAGAGATAATGTGCTTTTATCTTCTATAACACCAAATAGTTTTAGGACATGGGCCTTCTCTGCAAATTTTGATTGGCATATCACAAAGAATTTTCTTTGGCGCTTCGAAGCACGATCACTTATTAATAAAGATAATATCTTTACAAAACAAGATGGAACTACCACAGAAACTAATACAGCCTTAACTACAGCTCTGGCCATAAATTTTTGATAAATTGTAGGTGTCCTATTTATACAAAAGACTCAATTATTTTTGCGATTACAACATTCCTATTATAGTCTGAGTTACAATTAATCCTTATCTCTCAGAGGCCACCCATAGGCCTAGTTTATTTATATAAATAAATTTTTTAAGTTTCTTAATCTAATGAGATGAAATTAGCCGGGATGGCGGAATTGGTAGACGCACGGGACTCAAAATCCCGCGATGGTAACATCATGGGGGTTCGACCCCCCCTCCCGGCACCACCTTTTCTTCTAAAAAAATTGTGTTATATAGTAAAACGTATCTATATAAACTAGCATACCAAGAGCCCCTAAAATACTATATATTCATAATAATATAATTATTGCGAAACTAATTAGATTTAATAGTCAATAACAATTTGATTTTCTAAGTACTACTATCCATGATTTTTATATTTATTTTATAGTCAAATATAAAAGAACACTTAAAATCATTATTCCAATTATAGGTTTTGCTGTTGTATCCCAACCTTTCTGGGATGAAATGTAAATCTTATGTATTATATAAATACACGCTACGCAAATATATAATATTGCAAAATCATCAAATATCTCCATATTTTTTCCAATTTATTTTTATTTACAATTACTTATAACCATAATTAGCTCACTCATTCCATTGAAAATACCAATCGGCCTATAATAAATCTATACAAATAATATTACGAAGACACTAGTAATAAGCAAGCTAAGGATAAACAACACATAGGCATATTCTTGGTACATCAAACCACAAGAGGTAGAAAAAATAAATAAATTCGTACCGCTATACTATTAATTCTTGCCATTTAAAAAACTTAAATGTAAACTTGATTAATTGTTACGAAATCAAGTTCATGATGACCAATACTATAAAAACTCATGGGGGCAAACGCCTAGGTGCTGGACGCAAACCAGGAAATAGTATAGCTCAACCCACTACAGTCATACGTGTCCCAATAAGTATGGCTAAAATTATCAAGAATGCTATCTCTACTCGTACAAAAGACAATCCGTTGCAAACACATACCAAACTCTCAAACCTAATCCAATTTGCATGCGCCAAACATCATACTACTTTTCCACTCTATACATCGAAAGTAGCTGCCGGCTTCCCATCTCCAGCTGATGATCATGTTGAAAAACGACTAAATCCAAGTGATTATCTCGTAGAAAATGATAATGCAACATTCTTCGTACGCGTCAAAGGAGACTCAATGATAGAAGCAGGTATCTTTGATAATGATGTATTAGTTATAGACCGTTCAATACCCCAACAGACCGGTGATATTATCCTTGCGATGCTAGATGGAGAATTTACTGTAAAAATTCTAGAGCAATCTAAAAAAGGTATAACCCTTATCCCAGCTAATCAAAATTACTCTAGTATTAAAATAAAAGAAGAACAATCCTTTGAAATATGGGGTGTTGTTACCGGATCCATGCGTAAATTTAAATGAACCGCTCTATTGCTCTTGTCGACTGCAATAATTTTTATGTCAGCTGTGAACAATTATTTAATCCACAATTAAAAAATAAACCAGTAATAGTACTTTCTAATAATGACGGCTGCATAGTTGCCAGAAGCGAAGAAGCAAAGGCACTGGGCATAAAAATGGGAGAACCTTGGTTTCAAATTAAAACTTTGGCAAGAAAATATAATATTATTACTTGTTCTTCTAATTATGCACTATATTCTGATATGTCTGATCGAGTAATGAGTATCCTATCCCAATTTAGCCATAGCCAAGAAATATACTCCATTGATGAGTGTTTTCTAGATTTTACAGGATCCTGCAGAAATAGTCTGACTACTTATGCACAAAAAATATATAAATGCATTCAACAACAAACAGGGCTACCTGTTTGTATAGGAATTGGCTCCTCAAAAACCCTAGCAAAGCTTGCAAACCACATTGCAAAAAAAAATCCATCATTCCAAAATGTATGTAATTTCAATGCCATGAAATTACAGGAACAAAATAAATGGCTAAATAGAATTAATACTAAGAATGTATGGGGTGTTGGCAAACAACTTGCACTAAAATTACAAAAAACTAATATTCACACTACACTTGATTTAAAAAATTTGTACTTAAGAACAATAAATTCACAATCTTCTGTCTACTTAAGAAGAATTATTTATGAACTTAATAATATCGTTTGCTTTGAATTGAAGAAAGCCGCGGAACCTAAAAAGAAAATAATCTGCTCTCGTTCCTTTAGCAAAAGGATAACTGATTTTAAAGAACTAGAACAATCTATTACTCTTTATGTAAGCCATGCTGCTGAGAAATTACGCCAACAAAACTCATATGCGGGATCGATCCATATTTATATAAGTACTAGCTTATTCAACAAAAAAGAGCCTTGCTACACCAACAATATAATTATCCCGCTACCAGAACAAACAGATAACACTTTAGTTCTTACACAATTCGCATCATTAGGATTGCGTAAAATTTATTGCAATGGATATAAGTACCAAAAAGCAGGTATTTTACTATCTAAAATAATACCAAGAAAAGAATACCAACCCGGCCTATTTAATAAAAAAGAAAAAAGAAAAAATTCTGATAATCTAATGAAGATACTAGATCAGATTAATACAAAGATGGGAAAAAAAATATTAGTAGTTGCATCTGAGGGCATAACACAGCCATGGAAAATGAAACAAAATAATAAGAGCCCAAGATATACAACTAATTGGCATGATTTAATAGTAGCCAATAAGTTTGTATGAAAAAATTTAAAATTAGAATTAGGCCTCCATAATTTATACAACAATTTACCTTAAAATTAATAGAGCCCTACCAATCTAATTTTCCTGTAAATCAAGACATTAATATATTAATACCTTATATAATTAACAAATTTACATATGTAATTTATACGACTTACGTGCTAAAATACTGTCATATAGAAAATTTGATAAAATATTCAATAAGGAGAACAACATAGAGACCATACTTGCTAACCCGAGAGGCTTCTGTGCTGGTGTTGTACGTGCTGTAGAAATTGTTGAGCAAGCACTAGTACTTTATGGGGCTCCTATTTATGTGCTACATCAAATAGTTCATAATCAACAAGTAATTCAAGACTTAGAGGCACGTGGGGTTATTTTTACTGAGGATATGAAAAGCATCCCACCCAAAACAGTGACTGTTCTCAGCGCTCATGGTGTATCTGATGCTGTTATGGACGCTGCCAAAGCCCAAGATCTAGAAATTATCGATGCAACTTGTCCGCTAGTTACTAAAGTTCATTTACAAGCTCAGCGCTATAGCAAAAGTGGATATGAAGTAGTAATAATTGGTCATCGAGGTCACGTTGAAGTAGAAGGAACATACGGGCGAGTACGTGGCACAGTTCATGTGGTTGGTTCCGTAGAAGATGTTCAAGCTCTTAAAGTTTCTGACCCAGAACGAGTATCCTATGTAACTCAGACGACTCTTAGCCTAGATGATACTCGCTGCATTGTACAGGCTCTAAAAGATCGCTTCCCAAATGTAAAAGGCCCCGAATTATCCGATATCTGCTATGCAACACAAAATCGTCAAAATGCTGTACGTAGCCTTGCAGAGAAGGTGGATGTAATCCTAGTAGTAGGAGCCCGAAATAGTTCTAATTCCGCCCGCCTACGGGAAGTCGGTGAAATGAGCGGAGTCAATGCTTATTTAATTCAAGATGCTAATGAAATCTCTCCAGACTGGCTCTCCAAAGGTTATAGAATAGGCGTATCTGCCGGTGCTTCTACTCCTGAGATATTAGTACAAGGTGTTCTTGATCGATTACAAAGTCTTGGGGTAACTAGTATTAAAGAATTGGAGGGAGTATCAGAAGATATTACTTTTAAATTACCTGCAGCTCTATTACGAAAACAAAAAATATTTAATCATGTAGCAAAATAAAATATAAAGGTGGCTATTTTAGCTATGACTTATTATCATTTGACCTATTAAATTAATCTTGGAGAGACTTGCTCATGGGGGTTCCATTACGTCAACAACTAGCTGTAGCCAGCTACCTATTAAAACAAAAAATAAATGGGGTAAAGAAATACCCAATGGTTTTAATGCTGGAGCCGCTTTTTCGTTGTAATTTGGCTTGTGGCGGCTGCGGGAAAATAGATTATCCTGATGAAATTTTAGATAAACGCCTTTCATATGAAGAATGTATGCAAGCTGTCGATGAATGTGGAGCACCTATGGTGTCAATTCCCGGCGGAGAGCCCCTAATCCACAAAGAAATGCCAAAGATAATAGAAGGAATTATTGAACGTAAAAAATATATTTATCTATGTACAAATGCACTATTATTAAAAAAAAGAATTAATGACTACAAACCATCTCCATATTTAACTATATCTGTCCATCTAGATGGAATGAAAGAAAGGCATGATAATTCTGTTTGTCAAGAAGGAGTCTTTGATCGAGCAGTGGAAGCTATAAAAATAGCTGTGAAAAAAGGATTTAGAGTCACTGTAAATTGCACTCTATTTCAAGGAGAAACTCCAGAAGATGTTGCTGAATTTCTTGATTACGCTATGACTCTGGGTATAGAAGGAGCAACTATTGCTCCTGGTTTTAGTTATGAGCGGGCACCACAACAAGACGTGTTTATAAAAGGTAAAGATACTAAGAATTTATTTCGAGGGATTTTTAAACTTGGTAAGAAGCGCAAACGGAACTGGAAATTAAATCATTCAACCCTCTATCTGGATTTTCTAGCAGGCAATCAGAGCTATGACTGTACTCCATGGGGCAATCCAACTCGCAATGTATTTGGGTGGCAAAAACCATGCTATTTATTATCTGATGAAGGCTATGTATCTACTTTCCAAGAGCTTCTAGATGACACTCCTTGGGAGAAATATGGGAATACTAATAATCCAAAATGTGTGCAATGTATGGCACACTGTGGTTATGAGGCAACAGCAGTTGAAGATATGCTACAGCATCCCCTAAAAGGATTATTTACTGCTATACGAGGACCAAAAACTGTAGGGCCAATGGTAGCGGAGCCAATCCCTAAATGGATAATAGAAGAGAAAAAGAAAAAAAGCGCACTATCTGAAATCCCTATAACAATTAAACCTTAACTAGATCTGAATATAATTCAGATCTAGTTATATTCAAAATTATTAATTTATATGACTATAAAAATAGGTAATAAATTAAATATACAATTAGCAATATATTTGCTAATGCTTACAACTATACTCATCATATATACACCAATTGTTTCAGCACAAGAATTTAATGCTAATACAGCTCCTGCAAAAACTATAAGTAATCTACATGTTCATTTAATACAAGGAATGAAAGGAGGAGATAAACTTGGATTTCAAGGCAGGTTTAAACTATTAGCTCCAATAATAGAAAACACACATGAACTTGATTTTATCTTAAAAAAAATACTAGGAAAGTTTTGGGATAAATTAGAACTAAAGCAACAAAAGATTCTTACTGAGCATTTTCATAACCTAAGTATTAGCACTTATGCTGGCTGGTTCAAAAAATATGATAATGAGTATTTTGAATATATTGAGCAAAAGAAAATGCCTAGGGGTTATATTTTAGTGCGCAGCCAATTAGTCCGATCTAGTGGTGATACTGTAAGCCTTGATTATCTACTGCGCCAGGATAAAATAGGCTGGAGAATTATCAATGTTTTAGCTGATGGTGTTAGTGACCTTGCACTAAAACGTGTAGAATACCGTACTGTCCTTGAACAAAAAGGATTTAATGCTTTTATCAATATGCTAAAGAAAAAAATTAAGTTAACCCAAAAAAATTAAAAGTTAATCACCCCCCTGAAGGACAGCCCTCAATAGTGGAAGTTTCAAAAAGACATATCTATAGCACTTTTGGACGTTGGGCTACCACCTCGCATCTCTATGCGCCATGGATAATTCTTGCGGCATTACTTGCTGCAATGAGTTGCGCTCTATATATATCAAAAAACCTTGGTATGAATACAGACACTGCAGATATGCTTGCAGAGCATCTCCCATTCCGGGTCAATTTAAAGCATTACAATAAAACGTTTCCCCAAGAAAATGATAGTATGTTAGTAGTATTAGATGCTCCTACACCAGAACAAGCATATGCTACTGCTTCCCTGCTTTCTAACTTCCTAAAAAATGACACACAGAATTTCCAAGATATCTATGCCCCAAATGTAGATTCTTTTTTCATACAAAATAGCCTGCTGTACGAAAATATTCCTGAATTAGAAAGAATTACAGATCATATGGCAAACGCACAACCACTGATCGCTCATATTGCTAAAGATCCAACATTACAGACTTTTGCTTCTGTCTTATCTGGCGCAACAGATGAATTACGTAAGGGACGCAACCTGGAATTAGGGCCATTATTTTATAGCTTAAGTGCCACCTTAAATGCCAGACTCTCTGGAACGCCACGCGTTCTTTCATGGCAAGAATTATTCCGAGGAAAAGCCCAAAAAGAAAGATATCAAGAATTTATCATGGTAAAGCCAAAGCAGGACTTTACCCAGCTATATCCAGCTGAAAAAGCAATCTCTGCATTACAAACTGCAGCACATAAAATTGGCCTAACAGCTGACAGCCCTGTCCAAATGCGCATTACTGGTGCAATAGCTTTAGCAAATGAAGAATTAAACAGCTCTCTACATGGCATGGAGTATGCTGGAATAATTACATTTGTAATGGTTGCACTAGTGCTTTTCTTTGCAATGCGTACAATTAGGTTATTATTAACTGTAATCATATGCCTGATCCTTGGCTTAATTTTCACTACAGCATTTGCTACTGCTGCAATCGGCCACCTAAATATCATTTCAATTGCTTTTGCAATACTATACATTGGCCTTGGCGCTGATTTCGCAATCCATTTTCTATTAAGATACCAAGAATTTATAGAAAAGGGCCTATCAAATAAAGATGCAATTTTTGAATCTGGAAGAGTAGCAGGAGGAGCGCTAACTGTATGTGCCATCACTAATGCTATTGCCTTTTATGCTTTTATACCTACAGATTTTAAGGGAGTAGCTGAATTAGGAGTAATTTCTGGTACCGGTATGCTGATTAGCCTACTCGTTACTCTTACTATTGGTCCTGCCCTCCTTCGTTATATACCAAAACAATCTAAATTAGAATCCAATGTCGATCGCTCTCTTAGAAAAATACTTGAAGTATCATTTAAATGGAAGAAGCTAACTTATACAGCGATTTTTATTGGATTACTGTCTGCTGTCATGCTCTTTCCTCAATTAAAGTTTGACTACAATTTATTGAACATGTTAGAACCAAAAGGAGAGGCGGTAAGCACTTTTAAAGAATTACTCTCAGAGGTTGATAACTCACCCTGGTATGTAGCTGTATTAGCAAAAGACCGTAAAGATACTAATCTTCTAATAAAAGATCTAGCAAAATTACCAGAGGTAAAAAGTGTAGTGACAATCCTTGATTTTGTACCAGAAAATCAGGAAACCAAGCTACCATTCATTGAAGAGATGGCACTCACTACGGGGCCATTAACTATGTCCACTCAATCACAAGTAAGCAATCAACAATTGATGTTAAAACAAAAAAAAGAATTAGCCAGACTCAGCAATACCCTGGATAAATTTATTGTTGAAAGACCTGAACATGCTCTAATAATTCCTGCACGTAAGCTTAAGAGCTCACTAGCAGAGATACTTACTCATATTGAGAAAGGTGAAAATATAAATAAAGAAAAACTATTGTATTTAGTAGAAGAAGATTTACTCACAACTTTACCCATTTCCTTATACCGAATGCAGACTGCCATTGAAACCTCTAAAACATTTAATAAGAATGATCTACCAGCACCTTTGATAAGCCGCTGGCTTAGTCAAGCAGGAGAATACAAAATTGCTGTCTATCCTTCAGAAGATATTAATGACAACGATGCATTAAAGCGTTTTGTTCGGGCCATACAAAAGGTTGCGCCACAAGCTACAGGTGCTCCTATGATTAATTTAGAAGCTGGGGAAGCTGTAGTACAAGCTTTCATACAAGCATTTTCATTAGCTATGTTCGGTATTTTTATAGCACTATTAATTTTATTAAGAAGTATAAAATATACTCTATTAGTACTTGTACCGATTTTCCTTTCAAGTATATTTATTGGTATTTTCACTATATTGTTAAATGTACCATTTAATTTTGCCAATATTATCGCTCTTCCACTTTTACTTGGTATTGGACTAGATAGCAGCCTACATATGGTGCACCGAAATCGTAGCGAAAAATTAACTGGCGGAACACTAATCCATACTAGTACTACCCGTGCAGTTTTCTACAGCGCTCTAACTTCCTTAGTTACATTTGCAAGTCTAATGTTTTCTTCTCATTTAGGAACTGCTAGTATGGGAATATTGCTAACAGTAGGGCTGGCTTGTACTCTTATTTGTACACTCTTTATATTACCAATCTTATTAAATACTTCATCTAAAAAAATGGCGATTTAATACAGAAAAGGTAGCTATTTTTACTGTACAGAACCACTAAAAAAGAATTAGTATAGCTAAACTCTTCAAAAAAACAGGATACGCGGTATGAAGCTAAGCCGTTTAACTACTATTTTACTGATACTATTTACTACAATAGCTGCTGGATGTTCAACAACATCTAACAAAAATGATAGTAAAAAAGTTACTCAATTTAAAAAGGATCCTTGCTTAGAGGGGGATCCTTATGAGAGATTTAATCGTCAATTTTATGACGTTACCGAATCTCTTGACGAATCTGTATTCGAGCCAGTAGCTGATACGTATGTAGAGAATACACCCAAATCAGTCCGAGAATCAGTCAGAAATTTTTATGGAAATCTTGCATACCCAAATGTAGCATTAAATAGCTTATTACAAGGAAAAGTGAAGCAAGGAGCTAGTGATACTTTGCGCTTTATTGTAAATACTACAGTTGGATTAGGTGGGATATTTGATCCAGCATCTGACATCGGATTAGAAAAACATGATGAAGATTTTGGGCAAACATTAGGCGTTTGGGGTGTTGACAATAAATCTTATGTATATCTACCTATTCTAGGACCTAGTAGTAATCGTGATGTAATTGGCCTTCCTGTAACTATAGCATCAAATATGTTATTTTATGCAGGCTTTGTTGCTGGTGCGCCAGTCACTATCCCCCTAGGTCTTCTAGGGGCAATAGATAAGCGTGCACAGTACTCAGAAAAGATGCGTATTCGTGACCAGGCTGCATTAGATCGTTATGTATTTACTCGTGAGGCATATTGGCAGCATAGAGAAAATCTTGTGTTTGATGGTAAACCACCAACTGATTATGAAAATCTCTTTCCTGAAGAAGATCTTGATGAAGAATACGATACAGCAGATACCAATTATCTAAACAACCCATGCGCTGATAAGTCCTCATAGTATTTTTATCTGCAATAAACTTGATATCTCTATATAAAAGATCAGCACTAACAATGTAAGTTAATACCTATAATAAGAGTCTTAACAGCCTATTAATTACAACAAACTAACTCAGCCTGACATACTAGAAAGGAACCTAATGACAGAAACAGATATTGCCATTACTAATCTGAGCCAGGAAAATAATAGTTCTGTACCTGATAAAACGAAGCTAGCAGATGCTTTAAGATCTGCACGCAAAGCATTATTAGCCTTACAAAAGAAAGATGGTCATTGGTGCTTTCCACTTGAAGCAGATTGTACTATTCCAGCCGAATATATCCTGATGATGCATTTTATGGATGATATAGACACGGACCTTGAAATAAAAATAGCCTCCTTTATTCGAACAAAGCAGGACAAAGAACATGGAGGCTGGCCTTTATACTATGGCGGCCATTTTGATATAAGTTGTACTGTAAAAGCTTATTATGCATTGAAGCTAGCTGGTGATTCACAAGATGCTCCGCATATGGTAGCTGCTCGCACAGCTATTCTGTCAAATGGCGGTGCATCAAAAACAAATGTTTTTACAAGAATCTTACTTGCAATGTATGAGCAGCTACCCTGGAGAGGGGTGCCGTTCATGCCAGTAGAAATAATTTTATTACCAAAATGGTTTCCATTTCATCTAAGTAAAATTGCTTATTGGTCACGCACAGTAACGGTTCCGTTAACAATCTTATGTAGCCTAAGAGCAAAAGCTGCTAATCCACATAAGATTAATATCCGTGAACTCTTCACTATAGATCCAGAAAAAGAACGTAATTATTTCCCAGTAAGAACTCCTCTCAACCGACTATTCTTATTTATTGAGCGTACTGCCTCAGTATTTGAACCGTTTATTCCAAATATCTTACGGCGCGTTGCTCTCCGTAAAGCAGAACGATGGATAATAGAAAGGCTAAATGGTGAATGTGGCCTAGGAGCGATTTTCCCGGCGATGGTCAATGCCAATGAAGCACTTTCACTACTAGGATACCCTTATGAACATCCATATAGGGAACAATGCCGCAAAGCTTTATTGGGGTTACTAATTATTAATGATAAACAGGCTTGGTGCCAACCATGCACTTCCCCTGTATGGGATACAGCACTTGCGAGCTTAGCATTACAAGAAGATGCTGGTACAGACCAGAAATATGTCCGCAAAGCTCTTAATTGGCTCGCCCCCCAACAAATACTAGATGCTCCAGCAGACTGGAGAGAAGAAAATATAAAATTAGCTGGTGGTGGCTGGGCTTTTCAATATGCAAATCCACATTACCCTGATCTTGATGATACAGCAGCAATATCTTGGGCCATGTATCAGGCAGACCCTAATACTTATAGTGGGAATTTATCAAGAGCTGCAGGCTGGCTTAGCGGAATGCAATCAAAAAATGGTGGTTTTGCTGCCTTTGATGTTGATAATACTTATTACTATCTTAACGAAATTCCTTTTGCTGATCATGGTGCATTACTTGACCCCCCCACAAGTGATGTTAGTGCACGTTGCACTGGATTTCTAGCTTTATATGGCAATTCTAAGTATCAAATTTCGATGAAAAAAGGATTATCATATTTATTCAATGAACAAGAAAAAAATGGTGCTTGGTTTGGTAGATGGGGAAGCAATTATATTTATGGGACTTGGTCAGTATTAGAGGCCCTAAGACTTGCAAAAATAGATACTTCTCATTCATCTATTATTCGTGCTGTAACATGGTTAAAATCGGTTCAAAGAGAAGATGGTGGGTGGGGTGAAAACAATGATACTTATTTTGCTCCAAAATTAGCAGGACGATTTAGAATAAGCACTTCTTTTCAAACTGCCTGGGCTTTATTGGGTTTAATGGCAGCTGGTGAGGCTCATAGTGAGGAAGTAAGCAGAGGAATAAAATACCTTCTAAACCGACAAGAAGGCTCTGGATTATGGGATGACCCTTGGTTCACTGCACCAGGATTTCCAAGGGTCTTCTATTTAAAGTATCATGGCTACTCTAAATATTTTCCATTATGGGCATTAGCAAGATACCAAACTATTACCCAGAAGGATAATATTTGAATAATATAGGTATTGTTACAGCTATGCGGATTGAGGCTAGTTGTATTACTAATCGCTGCTTACCTCTTGGTGAAATAATCAGTCTAGGGAAAAATACATCAATATGTTTATGCGGTATGGGAGAAAATTCTGCACGCAAAGCAGCAGAAAGGCTACAGGAAAGAGGCGCCACTTCTTTGATAAGCTTTGGAGTTGCAGGAGCAATAAGTCCCACACTAAACGCAGGCGACTTAGTACTTCCAGAATCAATTTATAATGAGCGCCTATTACCTGTTTCATTATCCTGGAGAAATCAGATACAGAACCGCTTGCCTTCTCATCTAAGAGTCATTGGTGGGAAGCTAGCAACATGTAAGAAAGTTCTTACTTCAATGAGTGAGAAACAAGAATTTGCAAAAATCACAGGAGCTTGTGCAGTAGACTTAGAAAGTGGGGCAGTAGCTGAGGTAGCTGAAAAATCAGATATGCCGTTTCTTGCTATACGCGTAATTTCAGACCCTCTAGAGTTTTCCCCGCCTCTAGCCCTACTAGATGCTGTAAACCCTGATGGTAGTACTAATATAACTCAAATCATATCTTTACTACTAAAACGGTCTATAACTTTAAGTACATTACTACGCCTTGCAAGTGAGGTGCGTTCTGCTCGTAAGACTTTATCAGCTGTAATACTACACGCAGGTATTGAATTAGGAATTAAATAATTATTCTTTCCGCCCTTAATTCAGGATAACTAATTACCACAATCTAATATTACACTTATAAAATTAAACTAAAATACATACTAAAATATAATATTATAAATATAATTCTGGGTTATTAAATAAAGGAGAATTAATATGAACAAAGCAAAATTTAGATTGTATTGCTTAATAACATCAGTCATCTTTAGCATTCTTTCAACTACAGCAATAGCCGGTAGCCCTGCAGAAGAACGTGAGGAATATCTTGCCATGAGAGATAAAACTCTTTCTGATCTTTATAAAGCACAACCTAACGCTAAAAAAAGAATTGATGAAGCACCCGGTTATGCCGTTTTTAGTAACGCTAATATTAATCTAATTCTTGCAAGCTTTGGTGGTGGGTATGGACTTGTTCAGCCAAAGAATGGAGAACCTGTATATATGAGAATGGGTGAAGTTGGTTTTGGATTTGGACTAGGTATTAAAGACTTTCGTTCTATATTTATTTTTCATGACAAAACAACTATGGATAAATTTATTAATACCGGATGGGAATTTGGAGCACAAGCTGATGCAGCCGTCAAAACTAGCGATAAAGGTGCCGCAGTAGGAATTGAAATTGTAATTGATGGTATAACTATATATCAATTAACAGAAGCAGGACTAGCACTCCAAGCCACAGTAAAAGGAACTAAATTTTGGAGAAATGATAAATTAAATTAAATTTCTAATAATTTATAATTCCAGAGAGCTATTAGCAAAATTACTAAATCAATCAAAGTTAATATATACGTATATTAATCTCCATTCTCCTAATAATATAATATTACTTAAATGGGGTGGCTGATGGGGCTCGAACCCACGACAACCGGAATCACAATCCGGGACTCTACCAGCTGAGCTACAGCCACCATAAAAAGAACTAAAAATTACTCAGGCATTTGAGCCCAAAATAAATTAATTCAAGAACTATCTGGCGTGCCCGACAGGAATCGAACCTGTAACCCCCAGCTTAGAAGGCTGGTGCTCTATCCGGTTGAGCTACGGGCACTACTCAAACCGGGCAACTACTCAATTTAATTGAGTGAAATTGGTCGGGGTGGAGAGATTCGAACTCCCGACATCCTGGTCCCAAACCAGGCGCGCTACCAGGCTACGCTACACCCCGGGAAAGCGTGTCACTATACCTTTCCACTAATAAAACGTCAATTTTTCTATCTATTTTATATTGTTTACTCAAACAAAAGAATAAGCTCTAAACAAAAAAACCTTAAGATAAATTTTTTTAAGATCATTTTATAAAAAACAACTACAACACTTGCCCTATATTGTAATTTCTGATATTAAAGCGTCTTAAATTGTAACTAGCAAAAAAAGGAATACTAAGAAATGTCGCAACGACAACAGAAAAAATCTACTCCCTATAAAATGAAAAAGGGAGAAGAATACATGAATGCCAAGCAACTTAATCATTTCCGCAAAATGCTTGAAAATATTAAAATTGGGCTAGGGCAAGATATAGATCGCACAGTCCACACCATGCAAGATGAAGCTACAGTTTTTGCAGATCCTAATGACCGTGCAAGTCAAGAGTCTGATATGGCACTTGAACTACGTAATCGCGACCGGGAACGTAAGCTAATCAAAAAAATTGATGATACTATTGCCAAAATTGAAGCCGCTGATTATGGTTATTGTGATACCTGTGGTATTGAAATTGGACTAAAACGTTTAGAAGCCAGACCAACAGCAACCCTATGTATAGATTGCAAAACTATAGATGAAATAAGAGAAAGACAGCTAGCTAAATAAGAATAAATTTTAAACAAATCATTTAGAATCTAATTTGAGCCATCATTATTTTCAGTGTTAGTTGTAACTGCTTTCATGCTGAGACGCAATCTCCCTTTATCATCAGCTTCTATAACTTTAACACGTACAAGCTGCCCTTCTTTTAAGTGATCAGCAACGCTATTAACACGCTCATTTGCAATTTGCGATATATGTAAAAGCCCATCTTTCCCAGGTAAAACACTTACAATTGCACCAAAATCTAGAAGCTTCAATACAGTCCCATCATAAATCCTACCTACTTCCACATCAGCAGTTATATCTTCTATACGTTTCTTGGCTAACTCTCCACCTTCTGAGCTGATACAAGCTATCATGACAACACCATCATCTGAAATGTCTATAGTTGTACCAGTTTCCTCAGTTAATGCACGAATTACCGCACCACCTTTACCTATTACATCACGAATCTTTTCTGGGTTAATTTTAAGTTTAATAATTCGCGGAGCATGCTCTGAAATTTCCTCACGAGTTGAGGGCTGAGCTTGTTTCATGATACCAAGAATATGTAAGCGGCCTTCTTTAGCCTGCTCAAGGGCAACATTCATAATTTCTTTATTAACGCCTTGGATCTTAATATCCATTTGTAATGCAGTAATGCCATCTTCAGTACCAGCAACCTTAAAATCCATATCCCCTAAGTGATCTTCATCACCAAGAATATCAGTTAATACAGCAATACGGTTTCCTTCTTTAATCAGCCCCATTGCAATTCCAGCCACATGATTCTTAAGTGGGACTCCTGCATCCATCAAGGCAATACAGCCCCCACAAACTGAAGCCATAGAACTAGAACCATTAGATTCGGTAATTTCAGATACAACTCTTAACGAATACCCAAATTCTTCAGCAGAAGGCAAAACTGCAACAAGTGCACGCTTAGCAAGCCTACCATGACCAATTTCACGGCGTTTAGGTGTGCCAACTCTACCAGTTTCACCAGTTGCATAAGGTGGAAAATTGTAATGAAACATAAAGCGATCAGTGTAGTCTCCTTGTAGAGAATCAATTTTTTGCTCATCACGCCCTGTACCAAGAGTTGCTACCACCAGTGCTTGTGTCTCGCCACGAGTAAATAAAGCAGAGCCATGAGTACGAGGCAGCACACCATTACGAATAGATATAGGCCGTACAGCACGAGTATCGCGCCCATCTATTCGTGGCTCCCCATTAAGAATTTTAGTGCGCACAATTTTAGATTCAAGATCAAAACAAACCTTTTTAATGGCTTGCTTATCTGGCCCATCTTCTGAATCTACCTCCAACTCTACATTTACTTTCTCCCAAACTTGATTAATAGCCTCAGTACGTTCTTGTTTTTGCTTCAAATTAAATGCTGAGCATAAATCAGCTTCTACCAATTTTGTTATTCTTTCTGTAAGATCCTTATCCTGCTCTGCGGGAGCCCAATCCCATGCAGTGACTCCAGCTTCATCAGCTAAGTCATTAATTAAATTAATTACTACCTGCATCTCTTTCTTGCCAAACTCAACTGCACCTAACATCACATCTTCAGATAATTCTTTTGCTTCAGACTCAACCATAAGAACTGCATTCTCAGTACCTGCTACTACTAAGTCAAGTTCTGTGTCAATAAGTTCTGTTGTTGTTGGATTAAGGACATAATTTTCGTTAATATAGCCAACACGAGCCCCTGCGATTGGTCCATCAAATGGAATACCTGATAACACTAATGCTGCAGAAGCACCGATCATTGCTGGAATATCTGCATCTATTTCATTATCAGAAGAGAGAACTGTAGCAACAATTTGTACTTCATTATAAAAACCTTCAGGAAATAGTGGACGAATAGGACGATCTATTAAGCGAGAAGTAAGAATCTCTTTCTCAGAAGGTCGCCCCTCTCGCTTAAAGAAACTACCAGGTATCCTACCTGCAGCATAACTACGCTCCATATAGTCTACAGTTAGTGGAAAAAAATCTTGCCCAGGCCTAACATTTTTCGCCCCTACAGCTGTTACTAATACAACTGTGTCATCCATTGAAACAATTACTGATCCATGAGCTTGCTTTGCAATCTCTCCAGTTTCTAACGTCAAAGTATGACGCCCATAACTAATACTTTTCTTGATAGATTCCAATGTACTTTCCTTTCTAATGAGATTATCTTTATCTGTTTTAATACCCAACTAATTGATATGAATACCTTCCATTCTTTCCCAAAAAAAGGATCTAAATAATTGAAATTATTATGTATACCAAAAATAAAAAGCTATTTACGAAGACCTAATCGTTTAATTAAAGTACGATAGGCTTCATTACTACTACGCTTTAAATAATTAAGTAGCTTACGTCTTCGATTTACCATACGTAATAAACCACGCCTAGAATGATGATCTTTAACATGAGCTTTAAAATGACTGGTCAGATCATTTATGCGGGCAGTCAATAATGCTACCTGTACTTCTGGAGAACCAGTATCTCCAGCGACTCTTTGATAATCACCCACTATCTGTGCTTTTTTATTGGTTGTGACAGGCATGCATATTCTCCAATTTAAACCCTAATATGAAAAGGCGCTATTTTACTCTTTATTCAAGTGAATGCTCAAGTAACACAACATTTTTTTTAAAATTAACAGATAAAATACTATTTATTCTGAATTTAAACCTAAAAATAATGCTTTTAACCAAATAAAATAGATTAAATTTACACATAACCTCAAATTATAATAACTAAAACTTGCATAAATTTAAATAAGTCATAATTTTATCCCATAAATCCACTATTAATATTTTATTCTAATAATATGCTCATAAAAAGCAGTCTAAAAAGTAGATCATTTCCACTATAAAAAAAGAATAAAACTATGAATAGCATGTAAAATTACAGCCAACAAGGGGTTGACCAAAAGCCAGCTAACAGCTAATGTTCAGGGCTCTATTAATTATATTTATGTTTCACTACGCAGGAAATTAAGAAAAAATGGCCGCAGAAGAATTAACTGGCGCTGAAATCACAGTTCGCTGCCTACAGGAAGAGGGGGTAAAACATATCTTTGGCTATCCTGGCGGTGCAGTGCTATTCATATATGATGAACTATTTAAACAAAATAAAGTAAAACACATATTAGTTCGCCACGAACAAGCAGCAATCCATGCAGCTGACGGATATGCTCGATCTAGTAAAAATCCAGGAGTTGCGTTAGTTACTTCTGGTCCTGGTGTTACTAATGCTATTACCGGTATTGCAACCGCCTATATGGATTCAATTCCAATGGTCATCATTAGTGGACAGGTTCCCACCCATGCTATTGGACTAGACGCATTCCAGGAAGTTGATACCGTGGGTATATCACGCCCATGTGTTAAACATAATTTTCTAGTAAAAGATATTAAAGAATTAGCTACTACAATAAAAAAAGCATTCTATATTTGTTCAACTGGGCGCCCAGGACCAGTACTTGTAGATATCCCTAAAGATATCAGTCAAGAGAAATGTAAATTCTCTTACCCTGCAAGTATAGCTATACGATCATATAATCCAATTAGTAAAAATTATCCGAGGCAATTAAAAGAAGCAATACGATTAATATTAAGTTCTAAAAGACCGATGGTTTATACTGGTGGCGGTGTGATTTTGAGTCATGCAGCCGCACAACTAAAAAACTTTGTACAAATGTTAAATTTCCCTTGTACAAATACTTTAATGGGACTTGGTGGCTACCCAGCAACTAACAAACAATTTGTTGGTATGCTTGGCATGCATGGCACCTATGAAGCAAATATGGCAATGCAGAATTGTGATGTCTTAATAGCTATTGGAGCTCGATTTGATGACCGTGTAATTGGTAACCCCAAGCATTTTTCAAATAACATTAGAAAAATTATACATATTGATATAGACCCCTCATCTATCTCCAAACGTGTAAAAGTAGATGTGCCTATTATAGGTAATGTTTCAAATGTGCTTGACGAACTTATTGCATTACTTATGGCCAGCAAGGAACAACCAAAACAGTCCGAATTAAAATCATGGTGGTCACAGATAAATGAGTGGCGGGCACGGGATTGTCTAAAATACGACCAAACAAGCACCATAATTAAACCACAGATGGTAGTTGAGAAATTATACAAAGTAACAAAAGGCAATGCTTTTATTACATCTGATGTTGGCCAACATCAGATGTGGGCTGCACAATTCTATAAATTTGATAAGCCTAGAAGGTGGATTAATTCTGGTGGGTTAGGAACTATGGGGTTTGGTCTTCCATCAGCAATGGGTGCGCAGCTTGCTAACCCAAAAAATATAGTAGCCTGTATTACAGGTGAAGCTAGTATACAAATGTGTATCCAAGAATTATCAACCTGTAAACAATATAATTTACCACTTAAAATTATTAATCTCAATAATCGTTATATGGGCATGGTACGCCAATGGCAAGAATTTTTTCATGGTAATCGATACGCTGAATCATATGTTGATGCTTTACCTGATTTTGTTAGATTAGCAGAAAGTTATGGGCATATAGGAATTAAAGTAAGTGAACCTGGTGATATAGAAAATTCACTAATAGAAGCATTCAAGCTCAAAGATAAATTAGTCTTTATGGATTTCATTACAGATCAAACTGAAAATGTATTTCCTATGGTTCCTGGTGGAAAAGGACTCTCTGAAATGATTTTAGTATAAAAATGCGACATATTATTTCTTTGTTAATGGAAAATGAATCAGGTGCTTTATCTCGAGTAGCAGGGCTATTCTCTGCAAGGGGTTATAATATTGAGTCTCTTTCGGTTGCTCCTACAGAAGACCCTACATTATCGAGAATGACTCTAGTTACTATTGGTTCTGATAGTGTAGTTGAGCAAATCACTAAACAGCTAAATAAATTAATTGATGTAATAAAGGTAATTGATTTAAGTGATGGTGATCATATAGAGTGTGAACTAATGCTAGTCAAAGTATGTGCTATAGGTGAGAATCGAAAAGAAATAAAGGATAAAATTGATATTTTCAGTGGACGTATTGTTGATGTTACTGATAAATCATATATTATTGAGCTAACTGGCACCGGCTCAAAGCTTGATGCATTTCTCGATACAATAAGCCACCATACTATTCTAGAAACAGTTCGTACTGGAGCATCTGGAATTGGCTGTGGTGAGAGAACATTAGAAATTAAATAAAATTAACATAAATTATAAATAAAAATTCTTATCTATAATTAATAGTCTTTCAATATCTGTTTCCAATTATATTAAGAAGGAAAACCTATGCAAGTTTATTACGATAAAGATGCTGACCTATCGCTCATAAAAAGAAAAAAAGTAACTATTATTGGCTACGGATCGCAAGGGCATGCACATGCACATAATCTAAATGAATCAGGTGTGAAAATTACTGTTGGTTTACGTAAAAATGGTTCATCTTGGAATAAAGCAAAGAAAGCTGGTTTAACAGTAAAAAATATAGCGGAATCTGTTAAAAATGCAGATGTTGTAATGATTCTTTTGCCTGATGAGAAGATTTCTACTATCTATAGAACTGAAATTGAGCCTAATCTTAAAAAAGGAGCAGTTATTGCATTTGCACATGGATTTAATATCCACTATAGCCAAATCTCACCAAGAGATGACTTAGATGTAATTATGATTGCACCAAAAGGACCCGGCCATCTTGTGCGATCAACCTATAAACAAGGAGGAGGCGTGCCTTCTCTTATTGCTGTATATCAAAATAAATCTGGTAAGGCTCGTGAATTGGCGCTTTCTTATGCAGCAGCAAATGGCGGTACACGTGGAGGAGTTATTGAAACAAATTTCCGTGAGGAAACAGAAACTGATTTATTTGGTGAACAAGTTGTTTTATGTGGTGGGCTAACTGCTCTAATCCAAGCAGGCTTTGAAACATTAGTTGAAGCAGGATATGCCCCAGAGATGGCATATTTTGAATGCCTTCATGAAGTTAAATTAATAGTTGATTTAATTCATGAAGGTGGTATTGCCAACATGCGTTATTCAATATCTAATAATGCTGAATATGGAGACATCTCTCGTGGGCCTCGCCTGGTGACTGATGAAACACGTGCTGAAATGAGAAAGATTCTTCATGAAATTCAAACTGGAGAATATGCTCGTGAGTTTATATTAGAGAATCAAGCAGGTGCCCCTATGCTAAAAACTAGCCGTCGCCTTGCTTCTGAACATAAAATTGAAATTGTTGGGGAAAAATTACGAAATATGATGCCATGGATCAACAAAAATAAACTTGTTGACCAAAGAAAAAATTAGTGTAAAACGAATAATACTTAAAATACTAGCTATAGAATAAATAATGTCAGTCTCATTCTAATGATAATTAGATTACTTAAGCTATTTAAATTATGACTAATTACCCTCACCCATTCTTTGCCCGTGAAGGCTGGCCTTTTATTGCGGGATCCTTTGTAATTGCAATCTTAGTAAGTATTTTTACAAACTGGGCTATTTCTATCCTCTTCTGGATTATTGCATTATTTATTTTACAATTCTTTCGTGATCCACCACGAACTATTCCTCAAGATTCAAATGCTATTTTGTCACCTGCTGATGGAAGAATAGTAGCAGTTGAAAATACACATGATCCATATCTTAATCGTAAAGCAATAAAGATCAGTGTATTTATGAATATATTTAATGTCCATTCTAATCGTAGCCCTATAGATGGAAATGTAGAAAACAAATGGTATTTTCCTGGTAAATTTATTAATGCTAGCTTACCCAAAGCTTCCATTGAGAATGAACGTAATGCGCTTTGGATAAAAACCAATGATGATATAGATATAACTTGTGTCCAGATTGCAGGCCTAATTGCAAAACGTATTGTATGCCATACAAATACTGGTGAATATCTTGGGCGAGGACAACGTTTTGGTTTTATCCGTTTTGGATCACGAGTTGATGTTTACCTACCACTTAATACTAAAATAATGGTAAATATTGGAGACAAAGTCCAAGCAACATTAACTATACTAGCAAAAATAACACCTTGAACCCTATATAACCTAATCTTGTAATTTTCATTAATAATAAATATTCTATTTACCATCTTAACGTAACGGTTTACCATCCATTCATATTTTATTGTTATGCAAAAATAATGTACGATCCTAACCAACCTCGTATAATGTTTAAATCAAAACTAAGGCGACGGGGCATCTATTTACTGCCCAATTTATTTACTACAGCAGCATTATTTGCTGGGTTTTATGCTATTGTGCAGGCAATGAATGGAAATTTTGAATATTCTGCAATAGCAATTTTTATTGCTATGGTTTTAGATGGGCTGGATGGGCGTGTAGCAAGACTCACTCATACACAAAGTGAGTTTGGAGCTGAATATGACAGCCTATCAGACATGATTTCATTTGGTGCTGCTCCTGCGCTAGTTATATATGAGTGGGCTTTAAAGGACATGGGGAAATGGGGATGGATAGCAGCTTTCGTTTATTGTACTTGTGCAGCACTACGTCTTGCTCGCTTTAACACAAAAACAGAAGTATTAGATAAGCGATTTTTCCAAGGGTTACCTAGCCCAGCTGCTGCTGCACTAATTGCTGGTTTAGTTTGGGTGATGCTAGATTTTAAAATTACTGGAGAAGATATAAAGTGGTTGGCCTGGATTATCACAGTATTTGCTGGCTTTACTATGGTCAGTAACCTACCTTATTATAGTGGAAAAGAAATAAATTTACGCAAAAGTGTACCATTTATAACAGTGCTTCTATTAGCACTATTCTTTTTTGTACTAATCCCTAGTCAACCACCTGTTGTTCTTTTTTGTTTATTTATGCTGTACGCATTATCTGGTTATTTTACTTGGGCACTACAATGGAAGAAGAAAAAAAAATCACCTAATAATTAAAAATATCTTATCCATTCTTTGTTGCGTAAAAATAAAAAACCGTTTATATTTAAACATATGAAACATATTTATAATCATCCTTATTTTTATCATTCACATAGCTTTATGCTATTGTCAAAATCTCTGCTGCGCCTTGCGCGCTGATTATTACATCTAGTTATAATGTCTTATCTAACAGAATATGCTTTGCAAATTCTGTATTTAAACTCAGATTTTTTCTATATATGATGGAGATAAAGAAAAAATGAAAGAGCATTTAATAGTTTTTGATACAACTCTACGTGATGGCGAACAAAGCCCTGGTGCATCTATGACCCAGGAAGAAAAAATCCGGATTGCACGGCATTTAGAGCGTATGAAAGTTGACATCATCGAGGCTGGGTTTCCAGCTGCCTCTAATGGTGATTTTGAAGCAGTAAAAGCAGTAGCTAAAAATATTAAAGAAAGTACTATATGCGGTTTGGCTCGTGCTACTAAGAATGATATTGATCGTGCTGGAGAAGCACTAAAGGGTGCAAATTCAGCACGTATTCATACTTTTATTGCTACTTCACCAGTACATATGGAAAAAAAACTACGCATGTCTCCTGACCAAGTATTGGAACAAGCCGTTAAAGCCGTAAAATGGGCACGTCAATACACCGATAATGTAGAATTTTCTCCAGAAGATGCAGGTCGCTCAAACCTTGATTTCCTTTGTAGAGTATTAGAAAGAGTTATTAAAGCAGGAGCGAAAACCCTTAATATTCCAGATACTGTTGGCTTTACGATGCCAGAACAATTTGGCCAACTCATACACACTATACGTAAAAAAGTACCTAATTCTGATAAAGCAATATTCTCAGTACACTGCCATAATGATTTAGGTCTAGCAGTCGCTAACTCACTAGCAGCAGTAATAAACGGTGCACGCCAAGTTGAATGTACTATTAATGGTTTAGGAGAACGTGCAGGTAATGCATCTCTTGAGGAAATTGTAATGGCAGTTCGTACTCGCCAAGACCTATTCCTTTGCGATACGACTATAGATGCTACGCACATAGTGCCCACTAGTAAGCTAGTATCTAGTATAACTGGCTTCCCAGTACAGCCTAATAAAGCTATTGTCGGAGCAAATGCATTTGCGCATGAAGCTGGGATCCACCAAGATGGCGTACTGAAACATCGTGAAACATATGAAATTATGCGCGCTGAAGATGTTGGCTGGGGAGCTAATAAATTATCACTTGGGAAACATTCTGGAAGAAATGCACTTCGTAGCCGTTTAACTAAGCTAGGAATCGAATTAGAATCAGAAGAAATATTCAATACCACATTTATTCGTTTCAAAGAATTAGCTGACAAGAAGCATGATATTTTTGATGAGGATTTGCATGCACTAGTTTCTAATGAGGCCACTAATCTACAGGAACATTACAAGCTTCAATCTCTTACAGCCCATAGTGAAACTGGTAAAACACCATATGCGAAGGTGGTAATATCTGAAATGGGTAAAGAATTACAAGCAGAATCTAATGGTAGTGGTCCAGTTGACGCTACTTTCCGTGCAATTGAAAAGATCCTTTCTAGCCATGCAGAATTACAATTATATTCAGTAAACAATATTACTAGCGGCACTGACTCACAAGGAGAGGTAACTGTACGATTACAAAAATCAGGAAGAATTGCTAATGGTAATGGCTCAGATACTGATATTGTAACGGCGTCTGCAAAAGCCTACCTCAGTGCAATTAATAACTTACATATTAAACTAAAGAAATCATAACCTAAATTATAGTGAGTTATCATGATCAACTCTTTATATGAAGAGCTAAAAATCAATCCTTAACTAAACACTAATCTTGATAATCCATTCAAGACCAATAATATAACTATTCTATGGATATAGTTGATTTTATAAAATCAACTATATTTAGTAAGGGAATATCCATATGAATAGAATCACACCTACCTTTATATTCTACATTCCCATTTTTTAAACTACGCTCCCCAATTACAATACGGTGGGGAATTCCAATTAATTCCATATCTGCAAACATAACACCAGGACGTTCATTACGATCATCAAGTAAAACCTCAATACCAATATCAGATAATTTCTTATATAATTTTTCTGATTCAATTCTTATTAATTTATTCTTACTCATTCCAATAGGTAAAACTACAACGTGAAAAGGAGCCATTTGCAATGGAAATATAATGCCACGCTTATCATTATTTTGCTCAATAGCTGCAGCTATGACACGTGATACACCAATACCATAACACCCCATTTCCATTGGAATAGAATGACCAGAGTCATCTAAATAACAAGCTTTCATTTTTTTGGAATATTCAGTCTGTAATTTGAAAATATGCCCAACCTCAATACCTTTACAGATCTCAAGCTTACCTTTACCATCAGGAGATAAATCGCCTGAAACTACATTACGCATATCAAATACATAATCCGGCTCTTTCAAGTCTCGACTAAAATTAACCCCAGTGAAATGATTACCATCTTTATTTGAACCACAGACAAAGTCACTCATTTCTATTACTGAAGTATCTGAAACAATGGTTAAATCAGAACCTACTGGGCCAATATAGCCTGTCTGACAACCCATCTTCTTAAGTATCTCCTCTTCAGTTGCCAGCCGAAAATCTTTCAATAATGATATTTTTCTGACTTTTAATTCATTTAAACAATGATCGCCACGTAATAATAACAAAATCATTTCATGATTCACTATCACAGCAAGAGTCTTAACAGTATTCTGAAGTGGCACATTTAAAAAACTAGCTACCTCTTCACAAGTTCTTCTATTAGGCGTTGCAATTTGCTGTATGTTGCAAGTAGCTTTATTGCGTACTTTTTCTGGTTTTAATGACTTAGCAAACTCCAAGTTAGCTGCATAAGTTGAATTTGGGCAGAAAGCAATACTATCTTCACCAGAATCTGCTAAAACATGAAACTCATGTGAACTTCCACCACCTATTGCTCCAGAATCGGCTTCTACAACACGAAAATTTAACCCCAATCTACTAAATATTTTAGTATATGTATTGTACATAACCTTATATACGTCCTCTAAACCAGACTTATCAATATTAAATGAATATGCATCTTTCATTACAAATTCACGCGCACGCATTACACCAAAACGCGGACGAATCTCATCACGAAATTTAGTTTGAATTTGATATAAAATAAGGGGCATCTGACGATAACTCTTGATTTCATTTCGTACAATGTCAGTAATCACTTCTTCATGTGTTGGACCAAAGCAGAAATCACGCTGATAGCGATCTTTCATTCTCATCATTAGTGATCCAAATTTATCCCAGCGCGCAGTCTCTCTCCATAATTCTGCTGGTTGCATAACAGGCATAAGCAGCTCTATTGCACCAGATTTATTCATTTCCTCACGAATAATAGACTCTACTTTACGTAAAACTCTTAAACCTAATGGCATCCATGTATATAGACCACTTCCAAGCTTTTTAATAAAACCTGCACGCAACATTAAGCTATGACTTACTAATTCAGCTTCAGTAGGAGCCTCTTTATAGGTAGAAATAAAAAATTGTGATACACGCATCACTTAGCTCCATCAAAGCAATTAAATTGAGATAATCCTGACTTAAAAGAATTTAACATATATTGTTTACTCTAAAATCTATATTCATCTAATTATTTATATATAAAATCATATACTTATGCATACTCCATCTTGTTAATTTTAAAAAACATTCCTTTTCATGGCATTAAAATAAAAATATTTTTTCATTTCTCATTGGAAATTAAATATAAAAAACTTACTATTATAAATTTAGCGTTTACTTTCATTCTAGTATAAAGTATGAAAAAATCTGTATCAATCTTATAGGAATGAATAGCACTGATAAATAATATGATCGATCGCAATGGATATCGCTCTAATGTTGGCATCATTCTTTTGAACAAAAAGAATGAGGTATTCTGGGGGAAACGTGTAAAACAAAACTCTTGGCAGTTCCCTCAAGGGGGCATCAACCCTGGGGAGAGCCCAGAACAAGCCATGTATAGGGAATTAACAGAAGAAACGGGACTGCACCCACGTCATATTGAAATTGTAGGGCGTACCCGTGATTGGCTACGCTATGAAGTACCAGATCATTGGATAAAGCGTGAATGGCGAGGAAACTATAAAGGTCAAAAACAAATTTGGTATTTATTGCGGCTAGTAGGGAGAGATTCAGATGTATCACTGCGTGCAAATGTACGCCCTGAATTTGATGCTTGGCGCTGGAATCAATATTGGATTGAGCTTGAATCAGTAGTTGAATTTAAACGTCAAGTATATTATCAGGCACTTACTGAATTGGCACGATTGATTAACCGTGAATCACACGAAATACATAAATATGGAAAATATAATCGCATCTATCTAAAAAATATGAATTTAGACAAAGCAATATCTACTAATAATAAAAACAAATCATGAAATCATAAATAGAGCACTAATTAAAAATTTTTTTAATCTATTTTGTACAACTCTTAATTTAAAATATATTATATTTCCACCAATTTTATAATTGTAGATTTACTAAAAAAAGTAAAGTTAAATCTTAATAATTAAAATAAGGAGACTCCAATGACAGTTAAAGGACAACTCTTACAAGATCCATTTTTAAATGCCCTACGAAAAGAACATATCCCGGTATCAATTTATTTAGTAAACGGAATCAAACTACAAGGTCAAATTGAATCATTTGATCAATATGTAATACTTCTAAAGAATACTGTGACACAAATGGTATATAAGCACGCTATCTCTACTGTTGTCCCAACTAAAACTTTCTCTGCTGAATTTGAGATTCCAAATATGTTTGATTCTGATGCCTGATAATATTCCCAGTAATTCAACTAATTCTGGAAATAGAAAAAATAGTACTATTCTTGTTAGCTTAAATATTGGTGACAATAAATATTCAGAAGACTTAGAAGAATTAAAACAACTAGCAATAAGCGATAAACTTACAATCCTTGCAGAGGTTAAAAGCAAAAACCATAAACCTAACCCTGCAACTTATGCAAGTAAAGGAAAAGTAAATGAGATTGCAGAAACACTAAGGAGAACTGGTGCCCAATTAGTAATATTTAATAATGAACTGTCCCCTACTCAACAACGAAATCTAGGGATGTACCTGAATTGTCGTGTAATAGACCGTACTAGCCTAATTTTAGATATATTTGCTCAACGAGCCAAAAGCCATGAAGGAAAACTTCAAGTTGAATTGGCCCAACTTCAATATTTATCTACTCACTTAGTACGTGGATGGACTCATTTAGAACGACAAAAAGGTGGTATAGGTTTACGTGGGCCAGGGGAAACTCAACTTGAAACAGACCGAAGATTACTAGGAAAAAGAGTTAAATTATTAAAAGAGAAGCTTATAAAGCTACAGTCTAGAAGAAATATTCAAAGACGCACCAGAAAACGAGCCCAAGTCATTTCAGTTTCTATCATTGGTTATACAAATGTAGGTAAATCTACCTTATTTAATTGCCTTACTAGAAAAAAAACATATGCTGCAAACAAACTTTTTGCAACATTAGACGCAACTACTCGTAAACTTTATATTCCAGAGTATGGGCCATTGGTTATCTCTGACACTGTAGGATTTATTCGTGAATTACCACATACACTAATTGCCGCATTTAAGGCAACATTAGAAGAAACTGTACAATCAAATATATTACTTCATGTAGTAGATGCAAGCAGTACTAATCGAGATGAGCAAATTGAAGAAGTAAATAAAGTATTACAGGAAATTGGTGCTGATACAGTTCCACAAATATTAATATTAAATAAAATTGACTTAGCAGATTCATCGATAGGAACGTCTGGGTATCGACGTAACAAGTATGGTAGGATAGAATTAATTCGCTTAAGCGCAAAAACTGGTGAAGGAATTAATTTTATTAAACTAGCACTAACTGAAGCAATTAAACAAGACACACCACAATGGTGTAAAATATTACCTCAAATTAAAACATTAGGTGATAAGCGTACTATAACCAATTAAAGATATAAAATATTGTATGTAATCTATATGGAACTTACTAGGCTACTCATACGTCGAAACTAATTAATACAATAAATTGGAATAAATAACATTATGGGAAATGACCCGCAGTGGGGGAAAAAAAATAATGGATCTGGGCCTCCCGATCTAGATGAAATGCTACGAAACGTTAACAAGAAGCTTAATGATCTTTTTGGCGGACGCACAAAACGTCCTAGTAACGATGAAGGCAAAAATGGAGGTGGTGGCGACAACTTTAAACGGCTTAGTGGTAGTTTAAGTGTTGGCGTTCTCCTTGTTATCCTTCTGTTATTATGGATAGCTAGCGGATTTTACATTGTTAATGAAGGTCAACGAGGTGTAGTTCTACGTTTCGGCCAATATAGTGAAACAACTCCAGCAGGTTTAAGCTGGCATTTACCTTATCCAGCTGAAACGGTTGAATTAGTTAATGTAAGTCAAGTAAGAACAATTGAAATTGGATACCGTAATAATGTATCTAGTAAAGTGCTGAAAGAATCATTAATGTTAACTGATGATGAAAATATAATTGATATCCAATTTGCTGTGCAATATATACTTAAAAGTCCTCAAGAATACCTATTCAATAACCGTAATCCAGATGAGGCTGTACTACAAGCCGCAGAATCATCTATTCGTGAAGTTATTGGAAAAAGTAGCATGGACTATGTTCTATATGAAGGACGTGAAGACGTTGCAGCAAAAGCAACAGCTTTAATGCAAGGACTTCTTGATCACTACAAAATAGGAATTGCTATAAGCAAAGTTACTATGCAAAATGCTCAGCCGCCAGAGCAAGTTCAAGCAGCATTTGATGATGCAGTAAAAGCAGGGCAGGATAAAGAAAGGCAAAAGAATGAAGGGGAAGCCTATGCTAACGATGTTATCCCAAAAGCAAAAGGTAATGCAGCCCGCTTAATGGAAGAATCTGAGGGGTACAAACAACGAGTAATTGAAAATTCTACTGGTGATGCTAACCGATTTGAGCAAATATTAGTTGAATATAATAAAGCACCTAGTGTAACTCGTGATCGCCTTTACCTTGATATGATGCAAGAGGTATTAACAAAATCAAACAAGGTACTAGTAGATTCAAAAAGCAGTAACAATCTAATGTATTTGCCACTCGATAAAATAATAGACAAAAGCTCCACTACATCAAAAACTACTCCAGCAACCCCAGCTGCTACTACAGCAGCTGCCTCTCCTCAACCAGAAGCCCTACCAGAACCTAGGGCTACGCGCACACAGCGTTCTCGTGAAGCATTTCGAATTCGCGAACGGGAGTCAAGATAAATGAAAAGCCAAACATTATTAGCTATTATTGTTGTTTTATTCCTTCTTATAAGTTCTTCACTATATATTGTTGATCAACGTCAAAGGGCAATCGTCTTTCAGCTAGGGGAAGTTGTGTCTGTAAAAACATCCCCAGGATTATATTTCAAAATCCCTATAGTCCAGAATGTACGCTTTTTTGATTCACGTATCTTAACTATGGATTCTGAAGAACCTGAGCGGTTTATCACATCTGAGAAAAAGAATGTATTAGTAGATTTATTTGTTAAGTGGCGTATCGTTGATGTAAAACAATATTACATTAGTGTACAAGGTGATGAAGCATTAGCTAGAGTTCGTCTAGCACAAACTGTAAATTCAAGCTTACGTGATGAGTTTGGTAACCGTACAGTACATGAAGTAGTTTCTGGACAGCGTGATAAAATTATGGAGATAATGCGCCAAAAAGCTGATGTTGATGCCCGTAATATTGGTGTAGAGGTGGTGGATGTTCGCCTAAAAAGAGTTGATTTGCCACAAGAAGTAAGCGAATCAGTCTATAGGAGAATGGAGGCAGAAAGAAAACGTGTGGCTAATGAATTAAGATCAACTGGTTTTGCGGAATCTGAAAAAATTCGCTCTAATGCTGATCGACAGCGAGAAGTAATTATGGCTAAAGCATACCGGGATGCACAAATAATTAAGGGTGAAGGAGATGCTAAAGCCACAAAAATATATGCTGAGGCATTCAAAAAGAACCCAGAATTTTATTCTTTCTATCGCAGCTTGGAAGCTTATAGACAAAGCTTCCAGAACAAGAATGATATAATGGTACTTGAACCCAATACTGAATTTTTTAAATACTTAAAGAACTCAAAGAAGCAATAAAAAACAGATTCTTTAATTTATTAACCATTAATTAAAATTACTGTATTCATTTGTGCCTTTTATTATAGTTACAATTAGCAACGAATTTTTTAAAAGCTTCAATATAAAAATATACTATTGGAGCTATTAGAAATATGTGGGAAACTTTGCTAATTGCATTTGCATTGATGTTAGTATTAGAAGGAATGCTGCCATTTTTATTTCCCAGCATTTGGCGTGACGCTTTCAAAAAACTAACTGAGGCTGCTGATAATCAGGTTCGTTTTATAGGCCTGACTTCTATGCTACTAGGCTTAATAATGCTATACCTTGTTAAATAAACTCATATCTTTTCGTTTCTAAATTAAAAATTTCTAAATAATAAATATGCGTAATTGGGTCCTTCCCGAATACATTGAAGATATCCTGCCTACAGAAGCACAACGTATCGAATCAATGCGAAGACAGATTCTAGATTTGCTAGTAGTGCATGGTTATCAACTAGTAGTGCCTCCAATGCTAGAATTTGTTGAATCTCTTACTTCTGGTAGCGGTAGTGATATGAATTTACGTATGTTCAAAATGGTCGATCAATTGAGTGGAAGAATGATAGGTCTACGTCCAGATATAACTCCACAAACCGCACGTATTGATGCTCACTTATTAAATTGTAATGGTATCACCCGTTTATGCTATGCAGGTAGCGTACTACATACCATACCAACAGGAATAGCCGGTACTCGTGAACCGTTTCAAATCGGTGCTGAACTATATGGACATATTGGATTAGAAAGTGATTTAGAAATTCAACGCCTGATGCTGCAGATTCTAGCAATGTTTAGAATAGATAAAATTCATTTAGATCTTGGTCATGTTGCTGTATTTAGAGGCCTTGTAAGAGCAGCAAAAATCCCAGAAAACTTAGAAATAGATTTATTTAATGCACTCCAAGCAAAGGATATTCCATCTTTAAAGACTCTCTGCTCAGGGTTCAATAAAGGCATTAGAAATAAGGTAGGTCAAGCTTTAATGTTATTACCAAAATTATATGGAGATAAAAAAATATTGACGCAAGCTCGAAATATCCTACCTAATCATCCAGAAATTATAAAAGCGCTAGATGAATTAGAAACAGTAGCAAAAGAATTCAAATCAACAGAATGCTCTTTAGCATTCGATCTATCAGATTTACGGGGCTATCATTACCATACTGGTATAGTATTTTCAGCATATACTAAAAATCACCCTAATGCTATTTCACTAGGTGGGCGTTATGATGAAATTGGGAAAGCATTTGGACGAGCCCGACCAGCTACAGGATTTAGTATTGATTTACGAGAATTATCAAAATTAAATCAACAACCTTATCCATATCCTAAAGGAATTTTAGCTCCATACAGAAAAAATGACAAATTACTTGATAAGAAAATAGCACAGCTACGCAAGCAAGGGAAAATTGTAGTGGTAAAGTTGCCAAGGCAAAGTAAGAATAAAGACACGTATAACTGTGACAAGAAACTAATACTAAAGAATAAAGTATGGAAAATTGCAACTATATAATTGTATAATCCATTTTTTTCATATACTTACTAGCAGAAAAATTTTTCTTAAGAATTATAGTATAGACCCCCTAACCTAATAGAAAAATCTTAATACATAATTATATGACTAAGAACATTGTAGTAGTTGGCACCCAATGGGGCGATGAAGGAAAAGGAAAAATTGTTGACTGGTTAACAGATCATGCACAAGGAGTTGTTCGCTTCCAGGGAGGACACAATGCTGGTCACACGCTAGTAATTGGCAGCAAAAAAACCGTTTTACATCTAATACCATCTGGAATCTTACGTGATAATGTTAACTGCTACATTGGAAATGGCGTTGTAATATCTCTAAAAGCACTATTTGAAGAGGTTGATATGCTAGAACAGGCAGAAGTTAATGTAATGGAAAGACTATATATTAGTAAGGCCTGTCCACTCATTCTACCTAGTCATATTGAACTTGATAAGACTAAAGAGGAAGCTATGGGTACCAATAAAATTGGTACTACTGGAAGAGGAATAGGGCCTGTCTATGAAGATAAAGCTGCAAGAAGAGCATTACGTATACAAGATCTATTTAATCAACATTATTTTGCTACTAAACTTGAGGAAATTTTAGCATATCATAACTTCTTACTAAAAAATTACTTTCACTCACCAACTGTATGCTTACAGAAAACTCTTGATGATATGCTATCTCTAGCAGAACGCATTAAACCGGTAGTAACTGATGTATCACAACGCTTATATAAAGCTAATAAAGAAGGTAATAATCTTTTATTTGAAGGAGCCCAAGGAACCATGCTTGATATAGACCATGGTACCTATCCTTATGTTACTTCAAGTAACTGCATTGCTGGAGCCGCAACAACTGGTAGTGGAGTTGGCCCACAAAAATTACATTATATTTTAGGTATTACTAAAGCCTATACTACAAGAGTTGGTGCCGGACCTTTTCCTACAGAATTAAATGATAATATTGGGAGATACCTTGCAAAATGTGGAAATGAGTTTGGCGCAACAACTGGTCGTCCACGCCGCTGTGGTTGGTTTGATGCTGTAGCAATGAAAAGAGCCATTCAAACAAATGGTATCTCTGGATTATGTATAACAAAACTTGATGTTTTAGATGGAATAAAAACATTAAAGATAGGTATAGGCTATAAATTTAACAAGAAAATAAATAAAGAAATAGAAAAAAACGATGTCTTACCAATAGGTGCATATGAATTAGCTAATTGTGAACCTATATATGAAGAAATGGAAGGATGGAAAGAAAGTACTGTAGGTGTTAAGAGTTTTAATCAGCTACCAGCATTAGCGCAAAATTATCTTAAACGTATCGAGTCAATATGTGAAGTCTCAGTAGATATGGTATCAACCGGGCCAGGCAGAGAAGAAACTATTGTATTACGACATCCATTCGACTAATTCTCTTTCAGTAAGAATATACTATTTAAATAATAACGTTCATCTAATTTACTTTGATTCCATACTGAGAGCGGTAATTTTCTACAGCTTTCAAATTAAATGCTAAATTATCTTTAATCCGCATATAATTTATTAAATCATCTAAATTAATAATACTAATAACTGGAATATTATATATATTTTGAATTTCTTGAATTGCTGATAGGCCATTTTCTCCCCGTTCCATTCGATCAAGCGAAACTACCACACCACAAGGTCTGGCACTAGCCATACTAATAAGATCTACAGACTCTCGTATTGAAGTTCCTGCCGAAATTACATCATCAATTATTAAAATATCACCAGAAAGAGGTGCTCCTATTAAACTACCCTTCTCACCATGATCTTTTACTTCTTTCCTATTAAAACAAAATGGATAGTTATTCCCAATTTCAGAAAGACTAATAGAAATAGCACTAACTAAAGGAATACCTTTATATGCGGGACCAAAAAGCATATCAAAAGGAAGCTGTGCGTCAAGAATGGCTTTCGCGTAAAATTGTCCAATCTTATGCAGAGAATCACCATCATTAAATAAACCTGCATTAAAGAAATAAGGAGATAATCTACCCGCTTTGGTCTTGAATTCACCAAAACGCAAGATATCTTTACTAATTGCAAACTTGATAAATTCTTGCTTAAAATCATTCATAATAATTATTAAAAAAGGAAATATGCGAATTATAACGCTTAACCTAAATGGTGTACGTTCTGCTGCAAAGAAAGGTTTCTTTCTCTGGCTACAAAAACAGGGAGCTGACATTATCTGCGTACAGGAACTGAAAGCTCAAATTCCTGACCTTAACAAAGAGATACTTTCACCTAATAACTATTATGGGTATTTCCATAGTGCAAAAAGAAAAGGATATAGTGGAGTAGGTATATACTCCAAATATAAGCCCAATAAAATTATTAAGAACATAGGCATAAGTAAGATTGATAATGAGGGGCGATATTTGTATGCTGATTTTAATAATCTTATCGTAATCTCTATCTATTTCCCTTCTGGGTCTAGCGGAGAGCATCGTCAAAAAGAAAAATTTTTTTTTCTAAATAAAATTTTTCCCTTATTTAAAAAATTTGCTAAGAGTAATAAAGAAATTATTATTTGTGGCGACTGGAACATTGCTCACAAAGAAATAGATCTAAGAAACTGGAGATCTAATCAAAAAAATTCAGGATTTTTACCAGAAGAACGTGCATGGCTAACAACAATACTAAATAAATTAAAATTTGTAGATGTATTTAGGGAAACTAATAAAGAACCAGACCAGTATACATTTTGGTCAAACCGTGGAAAAGCATGGGATAAGAATGTAGGTTGGCGTATTGACTATCAAATAAGCACACCTAATATTGCAAATAAAGCAATAAAGGCTTCAATTTACAAGTCAGAAAGATTCTCTGATCATGCTCCTCTTATTATTGATTACGACTATAAATTATGATTCCTACTTTCCTTATAGAATGGCTACACGCATGCCGTATTTATGGTCATCCAAGAGTGCTGGGAATGATTACACTTGGATTTTCAGCTGGACTCCCACTACTTTTAATATTGGGAACTCTCTCATACTGGTTAAGAGAATCAGGAATTGACAGGTCAACTATAGGACATTTTAGCTGGATTGGTCTGGCATATGGATTTAAATGGCTATGGTCCCCTCTAGTTGATCGCTTATCATTACCATTACTAACTAAATTGCTAGGTAGAAGGCGTGCGTGGATGCTGCTGTCACAAATAACCATTACAATCGCATTAATTGGAATGGCCAATACAGACCCAGCTTACGACCTCATGCAAATGGTATTTTTTGCTTTAGCTGTGGCTTTTGCATCTGCAACACAGGATATTGTACTTGATGCTTATAGAATTGAAGCTGTCGAACCAAGACTACAAGGAGCAATGGCCGCAACCTACCAAGCTGGCTACCGTATAGCTATGATACTAGCATCTGCCGGAGTTCTATGGATAGCAGCAGCGTTTGATTCATCAGAAACTACTTATGACTATTCGCCCTGGTGTATTGCTTATTTATTCATGGCTGCATGCATGACAGTAGGTATAGTTACTACTCTCCTTATACGTGAACCAGAAGTACCTATCAATCGACTCATTTCCGAGAATGAAATTCATGCTAAAAAAATAATTACAAAATGGAACTTAAATAAACAAATAACGCAAATATTATCCTGGTTATATGGCGCAATAATAGCACCATTTCGTGACTTTATTGTTAGGCATGGCCAGCGTGCATTATTAATCCTTTCATTAATAGCTATTTACCGTATCTCAGATGTAGTTATGGGAATTATGAGCAATCCTTTTTATGTAGATATGGGCTACACAAAAAATGAAGTAGCTACTATAGCTAAAGTGTATGGTGTCATTATGACTATCGTTGGTGCAGCTATTGGCGGGATCCTAACAGCAAAGATAGGAATTATGCGTACATTGTTCCTAGGAGCGGTGCTATCTTCAGCAACTAATTTATTATTTGCTTGGTTAACTGGAAGAGGACATGATGTAACAGGATTAATATTTACCATCTCTGCAGACAACTTTTCAGCTGGAATTGCTACTGCTGCCTTTATTGCCTACCTTTCTGGGCTTACTAATTCAGCATATTCTGCAACACAATATGCACTATTTAGCTCAGTCATGCTGATACTACCAAAATTTATAGCTGGATTTAGTGGTAACTTTGTTGAGAATTATGGCTATACAAATTTTTTTATTAGTACTGCATTAATCGGTTTACCAGTATTGGTATTAGTATGGATTGCAGGAAAAGATAAATTTAATCCTCCAGAAAGAAATCCGGAATAATTATTTCTGCTTTTCAAATCTATAAAATGCAAGTGTCCCAAATAAATTAGGCATAAAAGAGACCTGGTGCCCCCCATTCATTATTCTACGCTCAAGAATATTTGCACCATGCTGGCAACAAAAGTCCTCAAAATCTTTAAGTGTACATAAATGAATATTTGGCGTATCAAACCACTGATATGGAAGCGCCTTTGATATAGGCATAGAGCCTGATAATATTTGCAAACGATTTTTCCAATAGCCAAAATTAGGAAATGACACAATACCTTCCTGACTTACTCGCATCATTTCTTTTATTAGATTCTCTGTATGCCTCATAGCTTGCAATGTTTGTGACAAAATAACGTAATCAAAGGCACCTGAACCAAAACTTAACAGCCCTGATTCTAAATCACTCTGGATCACATTAATTCCATTGTTAAAGCATGCCTGCACATTCTCATCATTAATTTCTACACCATAGCCATGAATTCCTTTAGTGTCTCTCAAATAACGTAATAAAGATCCATCACCACAACCTAAATCAAGTACCTTTGCGCCAGTAGTCACAAGATTGGCTATAGCAGCAAAATCGGGTCTAAATATAACAGATGAAGAGGCTTTATTTGTCATAATTTCTGCAACTATAAAATATACTATTTTTTAGTAACGAGTAAAACTAATCATTATATTGCTTAAATATCATACTTATTTATAAATACATATTTATTGCATTAATTACTAAAAATTAGAATCCATATTCTAAACAATGATATTTTTCATATAAGATCTAACTAATTCATGATAATACTCATCGTCCATTAAAAAAGAATCATGTCCATAACTAGAAGTTATTTCAGCATAACTAACATTTAATTCATTATCCAATAAAGCCTTGACAATTGCATGTGATCGCTCTGGGGAAAATCGCCAATCTGTTGTAAAAGATAAAACTAAAAAATTAGATCTAGCAACACTGAAGGCTTCTCTAAGATTCCCATTAAAATCATGTGCAGGATCAAAATAATCTAAAGCCTTAGTCATTAATAAATATGTATTTGCATCAAACTGATCGGAAAATTTATCACCCTGATAACGCAAGTATGATTCAATCTCAAACTCTACATCAAAACCAAATCCAAGAGGTCCATTACGCAACTCTCGTCCAAATTTCTCGGCCATAGAATGATCTGATAAATATGTTATGTGTCCTAACATTCTTGCAAGCCGCAATCCACGACGAGGCACTGTATTATGGGAATAATAATCGCCACCATAAAAATCTGGATCTGTAATTATTGCTTGGCGGGCCACATCATTGAATGCAATATTCTGTGCAGTTAATTTAGCAGCAGAAGCAATAATCAGCGCATGCCGAACTCTCTCAGGAAAATCAAGTGTCCATTGTAAAGCTTGCATTCCACCCAAACTGCCTCCAGCAATAGCTGCAAACTCTTGAATCCCTAAATAATCCGCAAGTTGAGCCTGAGTAGCAACCCAATCTTGTACTGTAACCATTGGAAAATCAGCCCCATAAAGTTTTCCCGTCTCTTTATTAATACTTGCTGGACCAGTAGAGCCATGACAGCCCCCAAGATTATTTACACCTATCACAAAAAATTTTTTTGTATCAATAGCCTTACCAGGGCCAATCATATTATTCCACCATCCAATACTTTTAGAATCATCATCATAACAACCAGCCGCATGATGATTACTAGCAAGAGCGTGACAAATTAATACAGCATTAGACTTGTCTTTATTAAGCTCGCCGTAAGTTTCATATACTAATTCGTAGCCATCAAGGATGGCACCACTTTTTAAGTGTAATTTATTGTCGAATTTAACTGTCTCTGAAGTGACAATTCCAATTGAAGTTTGATTTTGCATTAAATCTTTATAAGAACAAGCCAAGTTAAATAACAAAAATTATAATCATCTAAATTCCCTATATCTCATATCAAATTTAGTTCCAACAAGATATATTCTATTTATTATGCAAATAAATAGAATATAGTCAAATTAGCTAGTTATTAAGTTTCATCAATAATGCACGAATATTTTTTGGGCTATCAGATTTAAGTATTTCATCCGCTATATGGCTAATATCTGGCAAATAGCTTCTTAATACTTGATTTTTTACTGTTAATAACTGAGCTGGGAACATAGAGAATTGGCGTAACCCGAAACCCAATAATAATCGTGTACATGAAATATCTCCAGCCATTTCCCCACAAACCTCTACAGGAATTTCAGCATGATTTGCACTACGTATAATATGCGCTATTAACCTTAATACTGCTGGATGTAGAGGGTCGTACAAATGCGCCACAGCATCATCTGTTCGATCTATAGCCAGAGTATATTGAATTAAATCATTGGTTCCAATAGACAAAAAATCCAATTGCTTCATAAAGATATCTAGACTTAAAGCCGCTGCAGGAACTTCAATCATTCCACCAATCTTTATATCACTATCAAATGGAATTCCCTCATCCTGAAGACTTTGTTTAGCACGATCAACCAATCTCAATGTTTGGTTTATCTCAGGAACACTAGAAAGCATTGGTATTAATATACGTATATTGCCATAAAACGAAGCTCGTAAAATTGATCGGAGTTGCGTATGAAACATTTTTGGTTCTGCCAAACTTAAGCGAATAGCACGTAACCCAAGCGCTGGATTGGCCGCAACACGTTTATTACTATCAAGGTTCTTATCAGCACCTAAATCAAATGTACGAATTGTTACCGGTAAACCAGACATTCTCTTTACAACAGTGCAATAAGCTTTAAACTGCTCTTCTTCACTAGGTAAATCATCTCGATTAAGAAAAAGGAATTCGCTCCGAAACAAACCGATTCCAGTGGCTCCATTATCTTTTACTTGTTCAATATCCTGGGGCAGCTCAATATTAGCGTGCAAACCTACTGTTACTCCATCTAATGTTCTAGCAACAGTAGTTCTTATGCGCTTTAATTTCTTTTTCTCAATTTCTAATTGATTCTGACGAGATCGGTATTCAGCAAAAATCTGTTTATCTGGATTAACAATTACGACACCCTGATCTCCATCAACAATCAGAATATCATTGTTATGGATCAATTGGCGTGCATTATGCAATGCTACGATTGATGGAATATTTAAGCTCTGTGCAACTATAGCTGTGTGAGATGTTGAGCCGCCCAAGTCTGTAATAAAGGCAGTAAATCTATGCTTCTTATACTGAAGAACGTCAGCTGGACTTAAATCATGAGCAACCAGAATACTATCACCAGTACGAGTTATAGGAGGTGGAATATAACCTGGATGACCTAATAATGCCTTTAATACTCTCTCAGTCACTTGAATAACATCAGCTTTACGTTCCCTCAAATAAGCATCTTCAATCTCTTCAAACTGCACAAGCAATACATCTGTCTGTTGAGTAATAGCCCACTCAGCATTACATAAATTTTGAGAAATATATGTTTTAGCTGCGGATAAAAGATTTGGATCATCAAGAATCATGCAGTGTAAATCAAGGAATGCACCAAATTCAGCTGATGCAGGGCCACCAATAACAGATGCATATAATAATTTCAATTCCTTACGTACAGTTTCAAATGCAGCATCAAGACGGGATATCTCGTTATTAATTTTATTTTTTGGTAGTATGTGATGTGCAACCTCCATAGCAACATGCGATGCAAGATAGGCATGCCCTATAGCAATACCTCTCGAAACACCTGCACCATGAAGCACAAAACTCATTCATCTTCTCCAAAATAATTTTCAATCAAATTAATAATTGCTAGCATTGCCTCAGATTCATCTGGTCCAATAGTTTCAATCATTATTTTCGAGCCTTTATTTGCAGCCAACATCATTACGCCCATGATACTTTTTGCATTAACTCTATTCTTATTTCTAGACAACCATACTTCACTTTGGAATTCACTAGCTAACTGAGTAATCTTTGCAGATGCACGTGCATGAAGGCCTAATTTGTTAATAATCTCAATTTCTTTTTGCATTACTAGACCTGGCATAAATATGCATTACACCTTCCTTACCACCAGAAAGTGCTTTCTCTACTAACAATCCAAGTGACTCATTGCGGTAAGTTAGTGCCCGTACCAACATTGATAAATTTACTCCTGATAAACACTCTACCTTACCCGGGTCAACTAATTCATTCGCTATATTACATGGAGTAGCGCCACAAATATCACTTAAAATCAATACTCCATCACCAGAATCAATCTCCTTTAATAACTCTAATGCTTTAGGAAGAATAGTATCTGGATCATCATGTATAGTAATACCAAGACCCACTAATTGATCTAGCTTCTTTCCTATAATATGATGAGCGCAATGTATTAAACTATTTCCTAAATTTCCATGAGAAATAATTAGAATTCCGACCATTCCTTGTCCCTAGGAATAAATAATAAATTTCAAAATACTATAATGCATCATTACTAATCTTCCATGAATATATTAGGCACCCATTCTAAATACTTAAATAAAAAATCCAATCGTTCAATAACTATATAAATTGGCTACTTAAAAAGAATAAGATATTTAGGGTAATTCTAATCATATACCAATTGAGTCACCAAATAATTTATACTAAGATAACAATCTAATCTTTTACCCAATATTCTGTATTCTTTTTTCAATTGCATCTATCATCAATCCAGCAACATTTAAATCTGTTAATTTTGAAATTTCTTGCATGCAAGTAGGACTAGTGACGTTAATTTCAGTTAAATATTCACCTATTACATCTAACCCTACCAACATTAACCCCTGATCATGTAAATATGGACCCAATGTTTCAGCAATTGCACGATCACGACTAGTCAAGGGCTGAACAATACCAGAACCACCAACTGCTAAATTAGCACGAGACTCTCCTGCTCCTGGTACTCGTGCCAATGCATATGGTATTGCCCTACCATCTATTAACAAAATACGCTTATCCCCTTGTGAAATTTCAGGTATATAGCGCTGTGCCATTATTGTTTTAGTCCCATAATTTGTAAGAGCCTCAATAATGACACTAATATTTGGGTCTATACCATTAACATGGAATATACCTGCACCACCCATACCATCTAGTGGCTTTAAAATAATATCACTATATTCATCTAAGAATTGCCTTATTAAAGACTGCTTCCTTGTAACAAGAGTGGGTGCAATAAACTGTGTAAATTTTGCAATTGAAAGTTTCTCATTATGATTACGTATGCCCTGCGGACTATTAATAATACAAACGCCCTGCATCTCTGCCAATTCCAACAAATATGTACTATATATATATTCCACATTAACTGGTGGGTCTTTACGCATTAACACAGCATCATATTCTTGTAGCGGAACCTCACCTATCTCCACAATTTTATACCAACTACTACCAATATCTGTATGCCCAGTTAATTCAATAGAATATGAAATTCCAAAAGTTTTACCATTCTTCCATAATAAACCATCCTGCTTAATAACAAATAACTCATAGCCACGAGATGCTGCTTCAACCATCATGGCAAAACTTGAATCCTTGTCAATTTTAATTAAATGCAATTCATCAAGAATAAATGCAAGTTTCATCATTGATTTTGGTGTTATTTTATATGAAATTAACAGAAGAATCTTTGCTTTCCTCTAGCTCTAATGCTGCAGCCAAAAGAGCTAGTCTTGCAACAACACTATATGCATAGAACCGATTTGGAACATCATCCTTCCTAATATTTTTATCTGGCAATAAATAAGTTGGCTCAAAAGATAGTGGCACAAAATGCATACCAGGAGAATTTAAATTCTCATCTTTACCACGTCCAGTATGTACTCGATAAAACCCACCTACAACATAACGGTCAATCATATATATAACAGGCTCTGCAACGGCTGAATTAATACTTTCAAAGGTATATACTCCTTCTTGCACTAATACCTTAGTCACTGGTTGACCTTCTTTTGAAATTGACATTTTATTTCGTTGCCTCCGGTTCAGCTTTCTTATATCTTCACTATTCTTAACAGTCATAACTCCCATTCCATATGTGCCTGAATCAGCTTTAACAATTACAAAAGGATCCTCCTCAACACCATATTTCTTATATTTCTGTTTAATATCACATAAAATCTTATCTACATTTTTTACTACACAGTCCTCGCCCTTTTTTTCACTAAAATTAATCTTTCCACAAGATGCAAAATAAGGATTAATTAACCATGAATCAATACCAATTAAATTAGCAAATTCTTTTGCTACAAAATTATATGCTGTAAAAAAAGTTGATTTTCTTCTTGTTGCCCAACCTGCATGAATAGGCGGGATAACCGTTTGCTCCAAATTCTGCAGAATATCTGGCGCACCAGTAGATAGGTCATTATTAAGCAACACGGCACACGGATCAAAATTATCTAGAACAATACGGTTTCCTTTTCGGAGAATTGGCTCTAACATGAGACTTTCACCATTGGGAAGATCTATAGTTGAAGCTTTAGAAATTTCTGGTAATAAAGTACCAACACGAACATTCATTCCTGTATTTCGCAAAATAGTCTGTAATACAGCTATATTTTGTAAATAAAAAATATTACGTGTATGGTTCTCTGGTATCAATAATAAGCTATGAGTATCAGGACATATTTTTTCTATAGCTGTCATCATTGCCTGTACACATAGCGACATAAAGTCTAAATTGAGATTATTGAACCCTCCAGGAAATAGGTTGGTATCTACCGGAGCTAATTTGAAGCCGCTATTACGCAAATCAACAGAACAATAAAATGGTACTACGTGCTCTTGTAATTTGCTACGTAACCAAAATTCAATTGTTGGCATAGAGTCAAGAATACGCCTCTCAAGATCAAGGATTGCACCGCTTAATGCAGTAGTAAGGTGTGGAACAGACATGAAAATAAATATAATACATAATAAAAATTATATTTTACACCACATAATATTAGATACTGTGGTTACTTGGCACAGTATTTCTATAGAGTCTTTGACTTAAACTAATAGCAACGAGGAATAATACCTCTGCTATAAAATTTTATTTATGTATAACACACTACAATTTGTTCTTATTTTACTTGCTAGTGCTGTATTGGCTGTAGTTGTATTTCGTCTTCTACGCCTACCACCTATGCTTGGTTATTTACTTTCTGGGGTGATTATTGGCCCGCATGCACTAGGTTTAATACCTGACGTGACAGAAACTCATCATTTAGCTGAATTTGGTGTTGTATTTTTAATGTTTAGTATTGGCTTGGAGTTTAGTTTGCCTAAGCTAATTACTATGAAGAATATCGTATTTGGTTTTGGTACAGCCCAAGTCTGTTCAAGCATGATCATAGTTATGATTATAACCTGGGTAATAGGGATTGACTGGCGTATAGGACTTGTATTGAGTACGGTTCTAGCTATGTCTTCTACAGCAATAGTAAGCAAAATGCTTTCGGAAAAATTAGAACTTAATTCTGATCATGGCAGACAAATTATTGGTACTCTATTATTCCAAGATTTAGCAGTCGTCCTATTTCTTATTGTAATTCCAGCTCTTGTAGATACTGTAAATAGCAGTAACGTGGACCTTGGAATTACTATTCTCATTGCCCTTCTTAAAGCTGGTGCAGTATTGGGTTTAATCTTATTCTTTGGCCAAAGAATGATGCGTCCTTGGTTTAATCTCGTGGCCCGACAAAAATCCTCTGAATTATTTGTATTAAATGTGTTGTTTATAACCTTAGGATTAGCCTGGCTTACTGGTATCGCTGGTTTATCATTAGCATTAGGTGCTTTCCTTGCAGGAATGTTGATTTCTGAAACTGAATATCGCCACCAAGTGGAAGATGATATTAAGCCATTTCGAGATATATTATTAGGCCTATTCTTCGTAACAATAGGAATGCTTCTTGATATAGAATCCGTTGCACATAATTTTCTATGGGTATTATTACTACTTATAACATTAATTATAATAAAAGCTTCACTAATTTCTGGACTTGCATACTTATACAAATCTAATTCTGGAGTTGCAATACGAACTGGTTTAGGCCTTGCCCAGGGTGGAGAATTTAGCTTTGTTTTACTGGCTGAAGCTAATTCACTAAACATAGTTGATAACACAACCATGCAACCAGTACTAGCAGCAATAGTTTTATCTATGTTAATAGCACCCTTTATCATTGAGTATAGCGAAAATATGGCTAAGCGCTTCTCAACTACTGAATGGATGAATCGTGCCATGCAGCTTACTAATATAGCCGCGCAAACTATTACTGAAGAACAACATGTTATTCTCTGCGGTTATGGTCGTAGTGGGCAAAATCTTTCACGTTTACTTGAAAAAGAATCAATCACTTTTATTGCTTTAGATCTTGATCCAGTACGTATTCGAGCTGCAGCTGCAGCTGGAGAATCAGTGGTTTATGGAGATGCAGCGAGATATGAAGTACTTATTGCAGCTGGATTAAAGCGTGCCAAACTAATTGTAATAAGCTATACAGATACCATATCAACCCTTAAAGTTTTAAGGCAGGTCCAAGCGATACGTCCAGAATTACCTGTTGTTGTACGAACTTTAGATGATTCAGATATCGACGTATTAAAAGAGGCCGGTGCAGCAGAAGTGGTTTCAGAGATTATGGAAGGCAGTATTATGCTAGCTTCCCATGCATTTATGCACCTAGGTATACCATTAAATCGTGTACTAAATCGCATGCAAGAAACAAGAGAAAAGCGTTATAACTTATTTCGTGGTTTTTATCACGGAATTTCTGATGAAATAAAAGATTCTAGCGAAAAAATGCAGCTACGCTTACTCAATGTAATGATTACAGATGGATCAGCAGCTGTAGGGAAAAAATTAGGAAAATTAAATTTAGAAATTTTATTAGTAGAGGTTCCCGCTATAAGAAGAAGAAATGTACGCGAATTATTACCAGATCAAGAAACTATACTAGAATCTGGAGATATATTAGTACTACGTGGAACGAAAGAAAGCCTTGCTGCAGCTGAAATAAAATTATTACAAGGATAAGCTCATTTTCTTTCTGCCCGTAATTATAATAAAAACCAAATTAATTAGACCCCGACAAAAAATACATTACCAGAGTAAAAATATTAATTTATATTCTGGTATACAATAGTAAAAAACTATATACCTTAATACTAAAAATTCAAAGCTACTATTATCACGGCATACATGCCTTGTTTTAATCGCTATCGCTAGAGTATAATTATTCATGAGTCATCTGTATGAAAATCAGAAAATACCTGATGACACAAACATAATATGAAGTAATATACCTTGAAGTCACATAGGGAGAGATCAATCCCAATTTGATCTATAAGGACTAGTTGCTACATAACCCATTCTGATGAATGCCAAAATAAATCGGCTACTGAAGATATAAACGGGATAAACTACCGTAATCTCTCAGGTAAAAATAGCAGAGGGGTGAAGTCATATAAGTTTGACTTCACCTTTTTTTTTTAAAAAAAATTTGTAATGAAAACAACATCACTAAATCAAGTCCACCAGGACATGAATGCAAAAATGGTAGATTTTGGTGGTTGGAGCATGCCCCTACATTACGGGTCCCAGCTTAACGAGCACCATAATATAAGAAAAAACGCAGGTATGTTTGATGTATCACATATGCTTGCTATTGATATTAGAGGCAAAAATGCACGTAATTTTCTACGCCAATTAGTTGCCAATAATGTTGATAAACTAACTATTCCAGGCAAAGCACTATATACCTGCATGCTAAATATAGAAGGTGGAATAATAGATGACCTTATTGTTTATTTCCTTTCTGAATCATGGTTCCGAATAGTTGTAAATGCAGGAACTGCTGAAAAAGATATATCTTGGATACAGACTCAACGCAAGAAACTTAATCCTGAATTAACAATCACCTCACGTAGGGACCTTGCTATGATTGCAATACAAGGTCCAAATTCCCGTACAAAAGTATGGCAAGCTATTTCAGGATCAAAGGCTGCCACTGAAACTCTAAAAGTATTTCATTCTATTATATATGATCAATATTTCATTGCACGTACTGGATATACTGGTGAAGATGGGTTTGAGATTATGCTACCAGAGAATAATGCTAAGAATTTATGGGAGGCTCTACACAAAGCAGGTGTTTCTCCTGCCGGTCTTGGTGCACGTGATACCTTACGACTTGAAGCTGGCATGAATCTTTATGGACAAGATATGGATGAAACTACTAGCCCATTAGAATCAGGCTTAACTTGGACTGTTGATTTAAAAAGTGATCGTGATTTTATTGGTAAAAAAGCGCTTATAGAAACAAAAATCAAATATCAATTATTTGGCCTATTATTATTAGATCGTGGTGTATTACGAGAGCATCAAGAGGTTGAAATTCAACAAGGTCAAGAAAAAAATACAGGAGAAATTACTAGTGGTGGGTTTTCACCTACTTTAAATTCATCTATTGCACTTGCAAGATTACCAATACCATTATCTATAGGTGAAGAAGTTCGGGTGCTAGTCCGAGATAAAAGACTACGAGCAAAAATAGTAAAATACCCATTTGTACGTAATGGGAAAAGCCTAATTTAAGATAACCTATAAAATAACATTATTTCATATTGGAGCATTAACATGAATATTCCAACCCATCTAAAATATACAAAATCTCATGAATGGATAAGAATTGAAGAAGACGGCACTGCTACAACTGGAATTACAGCTCACGCCCAAGAGTTACTTGGCGATATGGTGTTTGTAGAAATACCACAAGTAGGGCGCCACCTTACACAGAAAGAAGAATGTGCTGTTGTTGAATCAGTAAAAGCAGCAGCTGACGTATATGCCCCAATCTCAGGGGAAGTAATTATAATCAATCCTGAGTTAGAATCAGCACCAGAAAAAATAAATGAAGACGCTTATTCTGCATGGTTATATAAAATAAAACCATCTAATATAGAAGAATTAAATAGTCTACTTAATTCAAGTGAATATCAAAAAACTATAGAAAATGAAGACCATTGAAGAAATACTAGAAAAAATCAATACTAACAAAATAGATCACCTATATATTATATTTCAGTAGCTATAATTAAATATTTATCAAATAAGATTTATTGAATCAGAATATGCCATATATCCCACATACAAAAGAAGATATAACCGAGATGCTTGCTAGCATAGGAGCAAGCTCAATTGAAGAACTATTTGATGAAATTCCACCTGAATTAAAGAATGGAAAATTAAAAGAAATCCCACCGGGAATGAATGAAATGGCAATCTCTAGGCTAATGTTAGAAAGAGCGGAAACAGATGGCCATTATCTTAATTTTATTGGTGCAGGTGCATATGAGCACCACATTCCAGCAGCTGTGTGGCAGATTGCAACTCGAGGTGAATTTTATTCCTCTTATACCCCATATCAAGCAGAAGCTAGCCAAGGGACACTCCAACTGCTTTACGAATACCAAACTATGATGGCTTCACTTACTGGTATGGATGTATCAAATGCAAGCATGTACGATGGCGCAACTGCACTAGCTGAGGCTGTATTAATGGCTGTACGTTCTCATAGAAGTTCACGCAAAGTATTAATACCATCTACAATTCATCCCGTTTATCGTAAGGTAGTAAATACTATTGTAAAAAATCAAAATATTGAAATTATAGAAATTTCTTACTGTAAAAAATGTGGACATGTTCTTCCAGAGAATTTGGACCATTTCGTTGGGCACGACATTGCAGCACTAATTATTCCACAGCCAAATTTCTTTGGTGTTCTAGAAGAAGTTGACGCACTAACCAACTGGGCGCATAAAAATAATGCATTAGCTATTGGTGTAGTTAACCCATTGGCTTTAGCAATGCTCGTACCTCCTGGAGAATGGGGCAATAATGGTGCAGATATAGCAGTAGGTGAGGGCCAACCATTGGGAATTCCACTCTCTAGCGGCGGTCCTTATTTTGGCTTTATGGCCTGTAAAAAGAAATTGGTTAGGCAAATGCCTGGGCGCATCATTGGTCGTACGACAGATTTAAATGGCAAATCTGGCTTTGTATTAACACTTCAAGCACGAGAGCAACATATACGAAGATCTAAAGCAACCTCTAATATCTGTACTAATCAGGGACTAATGGTTACAGCTGCAACTATTTACATGGCTTTAGTAGGACCAAAAGGATTACAACAAATTGCTGAAAAATCCCATTCAAATACAATGGATCTCGTGAAGCAACTAGAATCTATAAATGGGGTACACAGAACCTTTAGCGGATCTTTGTTCTATGAGGCAGCAATAACACTACCAATATCAGCTGAATATGTATTAAAGAAACTTAAATCAAAAAAGATTTTAGCAGGGATAAACCTAAAAGAATATTATTCAGATCTAGAGAATACTATTTTAGTTTGTGCAACTGAAACAAAATTACCAGATGACCTAACTAAATTTACAAATTACCTAAGCCATATATTATCTAATTACAACACGCCAGATATTAAATCAACGTAAACTTTATTGATTCTTTATAATTCTCACTTAAGGAGAAAATTATGGTTACATTCGCAGGCAATAACGTAAAAATAGAAGGAAATTTTCCACAAATAGGAACTAAAGCACCAGATCTTTTATTAACAGGAAAAGATCTAAATGACGTATCACTTAAAGACTTTCCTAGTAAAAAGAAAGTGCTTAATATAGTACCTAGTCTAGACACACCAGTTTGTGCAATTTCTACCCGAAAGTTTAATGAAGAAGCTAGTAATTTAACCGATACTGTCGTACTAATAATTTCAGCTGACCTGCCTTTCGCAATGAGTCGTTTCTGTACAACTGAGAGCCTAGATAAAGTAGTAGTATTGTCTACCATGCGAAACCAGAGCTTTAAAAACAAATATGGTGTCGCAATTAGTGATGGGCCCTTAGCTGGTCTTACTGCACGTGCAGTTATCGTATTAGATGAATCTGATAATGTTATTTATGCTGAATTAGTACCAGAAATAAAAAATGAACCAAACTATGATGCAGCCTTAGCTGCTTTAAAATAATATAACAAATTTAACCATGCTGATATTTGAACATTCCCGTTCCGGAAGATACAACCACTCTCAATCGCCAATTTCTGAGGGAGAAAAAACTATACATATCCCACAAGATCGCCTGCGTAAAAATCCTCCAATGCTGCCAGAAGTTTCTGAGATGGATGCTATACGACACTACACTAGACTATCACAAAAGAATTTTTCTATAGATACAGAATTTTACCCACTGGGTTCTTGCACAATGAAATATAATCCGCGGGCATGTAATTCATTAGCTATGCTCCCTCAATTTCTTGCAAGACATCCACTTGCACCAGAAGATACTGGGCAAGGGTATCTTGAATGTATGTACGAATTACAGGAAATTCTAAAAGATGTGTCCGGTATGCAAAGTGTTAGTCTTACTCCAATGGCAGGCGCACAAGGTGAACTTATTGGTGTGGCAATGATACGTGCCTATCATGAATCTCGTGGAGATAATGCACGTACTGAAATTATCATACCTGATGCAGCTCATGGGACCAATCCAGCAACTGCAGTAATGTGCGGCTATAAGGTAGTAGAAATTTCTACTGATAAAGAGGGTGATGTTGACATGGCTGCCTTAAAAACAGCAATAGGCCCTCAGACAGCTGGATTAATGCTAACCAACCCTTCAACGCTTGGTGTTTTTGAGAAAAACATCGTAGAAATGAGTAGAATGGTCCATGAAGCAGGAGGCTTATTATATTATGATGGAGCAAACCTAAATGCAATATTAGGTAAAGTAAAACCTGGTGATATGGGATTTGATGTAATTCATATGAATCTACACAAAACATTCTCTACTCCTCATGGTGGAGGTGGCCCAGGATCTGCTCCAGTAGGAGTTGCAAAAAGACTTCTACCATTCATCCCTGTTCCAATAGTAACTAAGGATAATGGGATATATCGCTGGCTAACTGAGAAAGAGATACCTCAGTCCATTGGACGATTCTCAGCCCATATGGGAAATTCTGGAGTACTATTAAGAGCATATATTTATGCTCGATTACTGGGTGCAGAAGGAATGCACCGTGTAGCTGATTTTGCTACCCTTAATGCAAATTATTTAATGAAAGAATTAAGTAAGGTAGGATTTGAAATAGCTTATCCTAACCGTCGAGCTAGCCATGAATTTATTATCACTTTAAAAAAACTAAAAGAAAGAACTGGTGTGACAGCAATGGATGTCGCTAAAAGATTAATTGATAAAGGATTCCATGCTCCTACCACCTATTTCCCACTCCTTGTGCCCGAATGTTTATTAATTGAACCAGCTGAGACTGAATCTAAAGAAACCTTAGATTTCTTTGTTTTATCTATGAAAGAAATTTTAGATGAAGCTTACTCAAACCCAGACATATTAAAAGGCGCACCTCATACTACTAGCTTACAAAGACTAGATGATGTTAAAGCTGCACGAGAATTAGATTTGACCTGGAAATAATAAACATTATTAATAATTCTTCTAAACATATTTAAATTTAAATAAGACAGAAAATTACAGCTGAGAAAATATGCGCACTCTGATTTGCGGGTCAATTGCCTATGATACGATCATGACTTTCCATGATCATTTTGAAAATCACATTTTACCTGAAAAAATAAGTATTCTTAATGTAGCTTTTCTAGTTCCAGAAATGCGACGCGAGTTTGGTGGTTGTGCTGGTAATATTGCCTATAACCTACAAATGCTTGGCGGGTCTCCAATTATAATGGCAACTGTAGGTGACGACTACGAGCCATATGCTCAAAGAATAAAAAAATTAGGCCTAAAACAGAACCATATAAAACATGTTAAAGATACCTATACTGCACAAGCATTTATTACAACTGATCTAGCAAATAATCAAATTACAGCATTTCATCCTGGCGCAATGAATTTTTCAGATCTTAATCATGTGACTGATGCAAAAGATATTAAACTTGGCATCGTTTCTCCTGATGGTCGTAATGGTATGTTACAACATGCACAAGAATTTTATGAGGCAGGTATTCCTTTCTTATTCGATCCAGGACAAGGCTTACCAATGTTTAGTAGTAAAGAGTTACATGATTTTATTAAAAAAGCAGACTATATCACTGTTAACGACTATGAAAGCCAGTTGCTCCAAGAACGTACTGAATGTACTCTACAAGAGTTAGCAAAACTTGTGAAGGGATTAATTGTTACAAAAGGATCACAAGGTTCTATTATTTTCTCTAATAAAAAAGAAATTAAAATCCCATGTGTGCAAATAGAGGAACAAATTGACCCAACAGGATGTGGTGATGCTTACCGTGCGGGTCTATTATATGGTATTGAGAATGAAATGGATTGGCAGACAACTGGACAACTTAGCTCACTTATGGGGGCGTTAAAAATTTCTCAACGTGGAGGACAAAATCATAATTTTAGTTACGAAGAAATTTCATATCGATATTTTAAATCATTTGGTAGCCACATTTAATGGAATGTCTACCATATAAAATAATTTCTACCAAATAAATACATTTAAATCTTTTTTATGTAGTTAGCTAAACTTAGGACAAAGTAACATAATGTTTTATTAATTCATGAATAATCCTACTAATAAATCCATACAAATAGTTCGTTCCATCCGTATAATACTCCATATTATCTCAGGGCTATTACAGTCTGCAATTTATCCACATATCAGTCAGCCATCTCAAAAACGTATGGCTAAGAATTGGTCTATAAAGCTCCTTACTATTCTTTCCATAAGAATACACTTTAGAGGCGCTCCACCTGTTAAGTGTAATCAGCCAATAATGTTAGTGGCTAATCATATATCTTGGTTAGATATATATGCACTGATGACAATTTGCCCATCTCGTTTTGTAGCCAAAGCAGAAATTAGAAGCTGGCCATTATTTGGCTGGCTGAGCAAAAATGTAGGAACTTTATTTATTGAACGAAAAAAGATCTCTGATATTATGCGTATTAATCAGGATATTAGTCATGTACTTAATTCAGGAGAATATGTCACAATATTTCCAGAGGGAACAACTAGTAATGGGATTACAGTTAAGAAATTCCATTCATCATTATTACAATCTGCTGTGAATATTAATGCTAAAATATATCCAGTAGCAATTCGTTACTATGATACATTTGGAGAAATCAGTAAAGAAGCTGTATATGATGGAATCTCATTACTTGAATCAATAAAAACAATAATCAAGCAACCTTGGATTAATGTTGAATTAATCTTTTCTAACCCTATTAGTAATCTGAAAAATAGACATGAGCTGGCTCGTGCTTCCCAAAAGATTATTACTAGTGCTTTATCTCCTCAAACCTCTTGGCACAAGGTATCTGAAAAATCTCCCGATCCTCCAACCTAATAGCTGTTAAGCTACCGCCCCATATACAACCAGTATCCAATGCAATTAAATTACTCTTTACCTGCAAAGAAAGTGCAGACCAATGACCGCAGATAACAGTTGCCTCTTTACTAACTCTATTCGGCACATCAAACCAAGGAAAATAACCAACTGGAATTTCTCCTGCATGACCTTTAAAAGAAAGATTCATTCTCCCCTTAGAAGTACAAATACGCATACGTGTTAAAGCATTAATAATTACGCGTATACGATCGTAACCTTTCAAACTGCTATCCCATTGACTAGGATAATTACCATATAAATGGGAGCTTAATTTAAGTGGAATACTACGATCACTATTTTGTATAAAAGATTCAGCTTCTTTTGCTAGCTCTGCAGCTTGCGCTACACTCCATGAAGGCAATAAACCAGCATGTACCAAAACATATTCTTCTGAAATATGAAGCAACCTCTGATTCCTTAACCAGTGAAGTAATTCGTCTCGATCAGGCGCATTAAGTATACCCTGCAAAGTATCACCAGATTGAGCGTTAGCATAACCCCCTGCAACCATAAGCAGATGTATATCATGATTTCCAAGTACAATTATAACTTTATCACTTATTGTCCTAAGAAAACGAAGCAGTAGGAGAGAATCGGGGCCACGATTAACAATATCCCCAACCAACCATAGATTATCATTTGAATTTAAATTAATTAAATCTAGAAGCTGCCTAAACTCCTTATAACTACCCTGAATATCACCAATTGCATAAGTAGCCATAAACCATATGTCCTATTAAAAATAATGAGACATCCGCTATCACCCTTATTTCAAATATTATATTTATTCCACAGAATTTATTTAATTTTACTTACCATATAATCTACTACTGCCTTAACATCCTCATTTGATAAGCTAGTATTACCACCTTTTGGAGGCATTGCATTCTTGCCCTTAATTGCACTACTATAAAGTATTTCAATCCCATCCTCTACACGTGGTGCCCACGCCTCTTTATCTCCTAATTTAGGGGCTCCTGCGGCTCCACTAGCATGACAAGCAGAACAGCTAGAAGAGTAAATATCTTCAATACTAGCTGGTCCTGCATCAGCCTTAGGCATCGTAGATATTGCTAAATCAGCATCCTTCTTTTGTACATTTTTAGCTAATTGTGAGGCGTCTCCCAAAATTAATGATCCAATAGGCTTTATCCTTTGAGCTAGAGATTCCTCAGAAGAAATGCCACTTCTATTATTTTTTGAAAGGCCTCCAGATGAATATTGAGCCAACAATACAAATACTGTAACCGGAACTATAAATGCTAAAAGAATAACTATAATTAACTGTTTTGGTGTTTTTATACCCGAGGTATTTTCTTCATTAGTACTCACTGCGTACCTTCCCTTTCAATAAAATTTGAATTAATAATGCGATAAAATTAAAAGACCACACTATTCTTATAAAAAATATACCAACTGCATAAGACAGAAATACAATAAAAAATGCTATTGCTGCTAAATATAATATCTGCCACACTTGTAAAATTTAATAGCGCCCATAGCTCAGATGGATAGAGTACCGCCCTCCGAAGGCGGGGGTCACACGTTCGAATCGTGTTGGGCGCGCCAATCAATCCAATTAAAATTTAATATACAACTAACCTTATATAATACATTCAATCTATCCCCTAGGGATACCCCTTAAATTATAACTATACTAAACATAATTCAATTAGAAACTTTCTGCGTATAAAATAATGATTATTAAAGTAAAACAATAAGAATATGTCCCAAAAATTCCACCTATGTAGGGGCCTACTGGTTGATTTATTTGGCAATTCAGGCGATACTCGCGGTACTTGA
>CAXGWP010000005.1:0-86499 GCA_964013575.1 uncultured Nitrosomonadaceae bacterium | reverse complement strand
TAGCTACTGGTTTTTTCTTAGCGGCTACTTTCTTTCTAGCTACTGGTTTTTTCTTAGCTACTACTTTCTTTTTAGCTACTGGTTTTTTCTTAGCGGCTACTTTCTTTCTAGCTACTGGTTTTTTCTTAGCTACTACTTTCTTTCTAGCTACTGGTTTTTTCTTAGCAGCTACTTTCTTTCTAGCTACTGGTTTTTTCTTAGCTACTACTTTCTTTTTAGCTACTGGTTTTTTCTTAGCTACTACTTTCTTTTTAGCTACTATTTTTTTCTTAACCGCTGGCTTCTTAGTGACAGATTTCTTCTTGGTAGTTGCCATTTCAACCTCCAAATTAAAATTAGATAAGATTATTACTCGTTACTTTTACCACCCCTTACTACATGCTCAATTATAATGTACCTAATAGTTATTAGATATTTTTTCCTAAATTGCGCGGTAGTTCTTTTTATGCAGCATAGTTTTTATACTTTGCAGCATGGTATTCGTAGCGTACGTCAGATCCTAAATTAATGCTATCTTAACATAACCTCATTTCTCTTTTGGATCATAAATTTTAATATTTTTAATGTTCTAATATTAACCGAACCATATGGACTACTTATAATAATATGATGTGGCTTATAATTTTCTTTAACATATCATGATAAAGCTCTTGTGGATCAATTTTACATAAATATTCTTTAATTTAATCCCAATTTAGTGCCCCACCTGTTTGATATTCAGTTACACGAGTCTCAAAAAAATTCTTCTCTTTTTTTAAATCAATCATTTCTGATAGCCATGGAAATGGATTCTTGGCTCCTTGATAAATAATGTCTAGACCAATTTGTTGACATCTGCGGTTAGCAATATAGCGTAGGCACTCTTTAAACATTGGCGCATTCATACCTAGAACACCACGTGGCAAAGTATCTTCAGCATAACGGTACTCTAGTTCCACCCCTTTTTTCATAAGCATATTAATTTCAGCACGAAATTCTTTTGTCCAAAGATGTGGGTTTTCCATCTTTATTTGATTAATTACATCAATGCCAAAATTACAGTGCATAGATTCATCACGTAATATATATTGATATTGTTCTGCTGATCCAGTCATTTTGTTTTGTCTGCCTAATGCTAGAATTTGTGTAAACCCCACATAAAAGAACATTCCTTCCATGATACATGCAAATACAATTAAACTTTTTAATAGCTGCTGGTCAGATTCTGGTGTTCCAGTTTTAAAATGTGGGTTTGTAAGTGTATCAATAAACGGGATAAGAAATTCATCTTTATCGCGGATTGATTCTATTTCATGGTAGGCATTGAAGATTTCACCTTCATCTAACCCAAGAGACTCAACAATATACTGATAAGCATGCGTATGAATTGCTTCTTCAAAGGCTTGTCGTAATAAATATTGACGACATTCTGGGTTGGTGATGTGACGGTAAGTTCCAAGTACAATATTATTAGCTGCTAGTGAATCAGCAGTAACAAAAAAACCAAGATTACGTTTAACTAACCGACGCTCATCTTCAGTTAACCCATTAGGGTCTTTCCATAGTGAAATATCGCGGCTCATATTAATTTCTTGGGGCATCCAGTGATTTGCACAAGCTGCCAGGTATTTTTCCCAGGCCCATTTGTATTTAAATGGAACGAGTTGGTTGACATCTGACTGACAATTAATGATTTTTTTATCTTCTACAGATACACGTCTGTTATTGTTATCAGTAGACTTTTCATTGTTTGTACTAGCTATAGAATTATCATTTTGTAAATTTAGATTAGAATCTGTTCGTGCTTGTGCATTATTTAATATTTTTTCATTTATTAGATGTTCAGATTGGGTTTCTTCATTTTCAAATGTCAGCATATTTTCTCCTCTTATTCTTGTGTCACTGGCAAGATTCACATTCAGGGTCATCTATTGCACAGTACTGTATATCTTTTGTTGTCTCTAAATTTGTGGCGGCTATCTCCCCATCTGTTGGAACTGCATTAAGTACCCCTTTTTTGACTGTAGACTTCTCGGTTGATGTTGCACCTAATGTACGAAGATAATAAGTGGTTTTTAGTCCACGTATCCACGCAAGTTTATAAGTCTCATCTAATTTTTTACCTGAAACTCCTGCCATATATATATTGAGTGATTGAGCTTGATCTATCCATTTTTGTCTTCTTGCTGCAGATTCAATTAGCCACTGCGGGTCTATTTCAAAGGCAGTAGCATAAAGTTTGCGGATATTCTCTGGTATCCGGTCTATTTTGCTTAATGAGCCATCAAAATATTTAAGATCAGCAATCATTACTTCGTCCCAGAGCCCCAGTTTTTTTAAGTCTTCTACTAAAGCTTCATTAGCGATGGTAAATTCTCCTGATAAATTAGATTTTACATAGAGATTCTGGTAAGTAGGTTCAATGCTGGCAGATACACCAATAATATTAGAAATCGTTGCAGTTGGCGCAATAGCCAAACAATTGGAGTTTCGCATGCCATATTTTTTTATACGTTCTCGTAATTTATCCCATTCTAACGTAGACGTGCTGTTTATTTCTACATATCCCCCACGTTCCTCTTTTAAGATATTAAGGGAGTCCTGTGGTAGGACACCTTGATCCCATAGACTTCCTTTATATGAAGTATATGGCCCACGTTTCTCAGCTATTTCAGTAGAAGTCCAGTAGGCATAATAAGCTATTGCTTCCATAGAGCGATCAGCAAATTCTACTGCTTCTTCAGAGGCATAAGGGATACGTAACATGTGTAGGCAGTCTTGGAAGCCCATGACACCTAATCCTACTGGGCGGTGCCTAAGATTAGAGTTTCGTGCTTTTTCTACAGGGTAAAAATTTATATCAATAACATTATCTAGCATATGCATTGCTGTGCGGATAGTTTTTTGAAGCTTATGCATATTTAATTTTCCATCTTTGATATGTGCTACTAAATTTATAGAGCCTAAATTACATACAGCTATTTCTTGATCACTTGTATTTAAAGTAATTTCAGTGCACAGGTTAGAGCTATGTACAATACCTATATGATTCTGAGGTGAGCGAATATTACATGGGTCTTTAAAAGTAATCCATGGATGTCCAGTTTCGAATAACATACTAAGTATTTTTCGCCATAACTGCGTTGCAGATATTTTTTTATATAAGCCAGCAAACTTACCATTTTTAATTTTATTTTCATAAGTAATATAGGATTTTTCAAATTCTTTCCCAAATTTTTCATGAAGATCTGGTACATCTGAAGGTGAGAATAAGGTCCACTCATCATTCTCTATTACTCGCTTCATAAATAAATCTGGAATCCAATTTGCGGTATTCATGTCATGAGCCCGTCGACGATCATCACCAGTATTTTTACGTAATTCAAGAAACTCTTCTATATCTAGATGCCATGCTTCTAAATATGAGCAAACGGCTCCTTTGCGTTTACCACCTTGATTTACTGCTACTGCAGTATCAGAAACTACTTTTAGAAATGGCACAACGCCTTGTGATTTTCCGTTGGTCCCCTTGATATATGAACCCATTCCTCGTACGGAAGTCCAATCATTTCCTAATCCCCCAGCATACTTAGCAAGTAAGGCATTTTCTTTAATTGATTCAAAGATTCCTTTAAGATGATCTGGTACTGTTGATAAATAGCATGAAGATAATTGAGAGCGACAGGTGCCAGAATTAAATAAAGTTGGTGTGGAGCTCATAAAATTAAAATTTGATAGAGTTTTATAAAATTCTATAGCTCTTGCTTCACGGTCATCTTCATTAATAGAAAGGCCCATTGCTACTCGCATAAAAAATGCTTGTGGTAGTTCAATACGTTTATCTTGTACATGTAAAAAATAGCGATCATATAAAGTTTGTAGTCCAAGATAATCAAACTTAAGATCACAGGAGGCATCAAGTGCTTTTGCTAAGCGAGCAATATCAAACTTGGCTAGACGTTTATCTAGTAATTCTGAATCAATTCCATGTTTAATAAAATTAGGAAAATAATCAGAATAACGTGATGTCATTTCATGTTGAGTTACTTCTTCTCCTAATACTTCTAGGCGAATATTATGTAACAATAGCCGTGCAGTAACATAGCGGTAGGCTGGTTCTTTTTCAATTAGGGCTCTTGCAGAAAGGATGATTGATTTTCTTACCTCTTCTATAGGAACACCATCATACAGATCTTTTAGTGAAGAATTTAATACTAATTCACTATTTACTTTATCTCCTAAACCTATGCATGCAGAATCAATTAATGCCAGCAATAATTTCTTATTTAATGGGGTTTTGTTACCATTTTCTAGCACATTTAGAGTATTTGTTGATGTGTCTGTTTCAATATTATTTTTTTGTTTTTCTCGTTCCCGAGCTCGGTCTTCACGGTAAAGCACATATGCGCGCGCTACATCATGTTCGCCAGAACGCATTAGAGCAAGCTCTACTTGGTCTTGAATATCCTCTATATGAAAAGTACCACTTACAGGATGGTGACGTATTAGTGCGCTAATTACATTGCCTGTTAGGTGAAGTACAGTTTCTCGTACACTAGCAGATACAGTATTCTGGCCAGCATTAACAGCAATAAATGCTTTAGTCAGTGCAATCGATATTTTGTTTGGCATAAATGGAACTACTGCGCCATTACGCCGAATAATTTTATATTGAGAGTAATTTGAGTCTTGGTAAGGAGAGTTAGGTGATGGGCTGTAACTAGATGCTGTTGTGGAGCTGGTGCTCTCTGTCGCAAACTGCATGTTTGATTACCTCCCCTATTCTATTATTTTTATATAGGAAAATTGCGATTTCCCACTAATTTAATTGATCGTTCTTTGGTTTTGTTACCACTATATATAGTGGTTAATTAGGACAACTAGAACTAACTGTAGTTAGTTTAATAATTTTAGTCGTTTTTATAATTCTAGTTAGTTAAAAAAAAAATGCAAGTGTTTTTATAATAATATTTGAAAAGTAAATATGAATGACTGCAACTTGATCTAGAATAAGGTAAGTTAGTGGAAGGAGGGGATGATAATAGTTATGTTTATTAGAGTTTAAATAGTAAATATTTTCATTAAATAGCTTTAATTAAATAAAAGGTTATTTATGGCTTAGTATGGTCATTAATGACCTGAGCTTGGTTTTGGCCTGTTTTTTGATACATAGTTATCGGCTTCTTCTTTGTCAACAGACCCATCACCATTGGCATCTACTTTATCAAAGATAGTTTCATTATACTTTAAGAATTCTTCCTTGCTGACCTTGGCATCTTTATTTTTGTCCATTAAAGATAATCCATATCCACCACCACTTGCTTTTGCTCCCTTTGATTTGTCAGCTTCTGCTAGATCAGCATAGGCAAGCATGGTCCTATCTATGTTGGTAGGTTTCGACACAGAAGTTATATCAGATGCAGAACTAATAGAGGTGAAACTTAATGCCACTATAAAAATAGAGTTCAAAGCGATATAAGTTTTGCTGTGCATAATATTCTCCTGCAGATGAGTACGAAATGTAAAATGATAGTTTATGAATATGGTATTAAATTTATGCAAATTCTGTTGTGTAGATATTCCGTGCCTCTTGTTAGGGCACGGAATGAGACTTTTTTATTTCTTAAGAAGAAAGGTAAGCATATAGTTGTTTGCTTATTTCCTAGCTTTTTAGTGCCGACATTGGGGCGCCAAAGTTTATATGGAAAGGAGCGCCGTCTATTACTATTGCTGGAACTGATTTAACTCCAGCAGCTTCAGCTGTTTCAATCTGTTCTTTTTTCTCCCCTAAGTGTACGATTTGTACATCATAGCGGTTAGTATCTAGGGCTTCAGCTATTTGCTGTTCTGCTTCAATGCATACAGGGCAACCAGCATGATAAAAAATTGCAGATGTTTTCATAGATAATCTCCATAAGAATCAAAATAGATAGGTAAATTTACATCATCAACAGTTAATTTAAATGTGATATTGTAATTATAGTCTAAATAAGTATCTTCATGCCAACAGGGAGAAAATACTTGTTGTATTTTACGAGTAGGCAAACAATTTTAATATTAAATTATACTGCTCTCAAAGATTCTACAATGCTTATATGGGCAGCTTTTACTGCAGGAAGGAATCCCCCAATTAATCCCATAATTAATGCAAATAAAAAAGATTTTATTATTATTGTAGAATTTAATGTAAAGCCAAAAGCTAGTTCAGAGAATGATTGCCAATTCATTGTTGAAATAGTCAAGAACTGCATGAATGATGCTAGTATTAGGCCAATTATTCCGCCTATTGCCCCAAGAATTAATGATTCTGTTAGGAAAGCAGATAGGATATTATTTCTACGAAATCCAAGTGCACGCAGTGTTCCAATTTCCATAATACGGTTAGCAACTGATGCATACATAGTGATCATTGCTCCTATAATAGCGCCAACAGAAAAAAATCCTGATAATGCCACCCCTAGATAACGAATAAAATTCGATAGTACTTGTGATTGTTCGGCATAGAAAATACTTTCTTTTTTTGCACCAAGGGTTAGCCTAGGGTCTTCTTCAATACGTGCTTTAATATCTGGAAAATTTTTTGGATCATTTAGTTTTAGTATAATTGAAGAGTATACAGGCCTACGAAATGCTTGCATTAATTGATCTGCATCACCCCAGATCTCTGAATCAAAACCTGTTTTATTCGCATCAAAAATACCAACTACTGTCCACTCGCGTTTTCCAAAATATAATTTTTCACCGATTCCTGCACCATTGTATCTTTCCGCAATGCTTTTACCTGCAATTATTTCTGATAACCCTGGCTTAAACATGCGCCCATTAATAATTTTAACTTGTGGGCGTAGCAGAGCCCCAGTTTGTTCAATCCCCCGGATTAATACATTTGAGGATTTATTTGATTCCCGGCGAGTTAGAGAGATTAACACAACAGATTCTTTTGATGCTAATCGTATGTTGTTGTTTCCATATGCAACTTCTGGTTGGCTCTCAACAATAGCTGCTTGATCACGGTTTATGATACTCTGAATCTCAGTTTCAGCAGATCTTCTTGTAACTACGACATTATCGGGGGAGCCTGTTTCTACTAAGGTCTTTTTAAGGCCTTCTTCTAGCATTAATACTGTTGCAAACACAAATACCACAAGCGCCATCCCACCAGCTGTAAGCAGTGTGGTAAGTTTACGAGTTATTAAGTTACGAATTATGTATGAGAATGGTATGGTCATATTTTTTGTTCATTATTTTTTATCCTATATTTCTTAATCCTTCTACAATTGAAGCTTGTGCAGAGCGTGATGCTGGTAAAAATGCTGCTGATATTCCTATTAAGATTGCAGCAATAATTTGCATATAAATTGTTTCCAGTGATACTCCAAATACGGGAAAAAGTGTTCCAACCTTTGCATTAAACATAGAGGCCACTGGAAAAGTTAATAAAATACCAATTAATGTACCTAAGGATGCGATGACTAGAGATTCTCCATAAATTAATCCTGCGATAAAACCATGACTAAAACCCAATGCTTTTAAAGTGGCATATTCACTTGTTCTCTCGCGTGCTGTCATTGCCATAGTATTAGCCATGACAGCAAGGATTATTAAAATGACTAGATATGAAACAATTCGAATTGCCACCACTATTGCTTCAGTCATAGAAACAAATCCTAGTTGAAAAGCTTTTTCTGTTTCTGTGTGAGTTTCTGCAAGTGAATCTTTAAATAGCTTATCAATCTCATTTGATATTTCAGATGCTCTATTTGGTTCTGAGATATTAATAGCGTATACACCTACCCAATCAGTAGTATTAGCTGAACGCGCTATTACTCTTTTTTTTGACTCATTTAGATAATTCCAGTGAAAGAAAAATTGAGAGGTATCAGTTTTTGTTTCAATACCATCATATATAGCACGTATAGTAAATTTCCATATACCTGGATAAATTGTTCCTCGTATAGGCAAGGTATCGCCTACTTTTAAATTATATATGTCTGCAATCTTACGACCTATTACACAACCTTTTTGATCGTTTATAAAAGCGGTTAGATCTTTTGGTGGAATAATATATTCAGAGTACACATTAAAATAAGTTTTTGAATCAATTGCAAATTGTGGAAAGAAATTTTTTTCAGTTATATATATTCCTCCAAACCAGCTGGCATGAGTAACCTCTGCAACCCCTTGGATTTTTTTTATTTTGTCTTGATATTTTATCGGCAAATGAAATACTAGTGAGATAGCATTACGTGTAATTAATCGTGTTTCTGAGGAACCCTCAGCACCTGAGTACCATGCGTCTACTACTGTACGTAATAGCCCAAAAGCTACTATTGCTACTATAATGCCAAGAATAGTTAAGCCAGTTCGTAATTTATGGCGTAAAGTATTACGGAGAATAAGTTTTAGGAAGTGCATTTCTTGTGGCGTATATACAAAGAAAAAATAAATAGAGTAATTATTTCTACTTATATGAACTAATTTCTAACATCTAGTTCTCCTTTCTCCAAGTGTCGAGTCAGATGAGCGGTTTGTGCTGCATGGGGGTCGTGTGTAACCATGATAATAGTTTTTTCCATCTCTTTATTTAGACGATCAAGTATAGCGAGAATCTCTTCTGCTGATTTTCGGTCTAAGTCGCCTGTAGGCTCATCTGCAACTAATATTACTGGATCAGAAATAAAGGAACGAGCAATTGCAACACGTTGTTGTTGTCCACCAGATAGTTCAGAAGGATAATGCTCCATTCGATCGGAGAGTCCAACCATTTCTAGAGCTAATTCTACACGTTCTTGCCGATCTTTAAATGAAAGTCGTGTTAATAATAATGGAAGTTCAACATTCTCAAATGCTGTTAATACCGGCATTAAATTATAGAACTGGAAAATAAAACCGACATTGGCAGCTCTCCAATCAGCCAGTTCTCTTTCAGATAAAAGGGTAATATTCTCCCCCCCTACCTCTAGTATTCCGCTATCAGGAGTATCAATTCCCGCAATTAAATTAAGTAAAGTGCTTTTACCAGAGCCTGAGGGCCCCATTAGGGCAACGAATTCTCCTGTAGGAATATCAAAAGTGATATCTGTTAATACAGGCACAATCTGTTCACCTCGGCGATAGGATTTTGAAAGGTGTTTAATATGGATAATAGATTCTGAAAATTTTTCCATTCTATTAAGGTTGCATTTATTTTGAGACAGTTTTAACTATATCTCCTGTTTCAAGATTATTGTCCGGATTTAATACAATTTTGTCTCCTGGTTTAGGTCCTGTTAATATTTCGATCATATTTCCAATTTTTCGGCCTGTCTCAATTGGTATTTTAATTACTCTTTTTTCCTTGATAAGGAAGATTGCTTTTTGATTATTTTTTTTAACTATAGCATCCGGTTGAATGACAGTACGGGACGTGCGTTGATTCATGGGAACCTCTTTTTCAAGAAATGCTATTTTTGCACTCATTTCTGGCAAAATATTGGGATCATGATCAATAAATTTTACCTTTACAAGTACAGTGGCTTTTGAGCGGTCTACTGTTGGAACTATACGTTGTACAACACCACGTAATCGTGATTCAGGTAATGCATCTAATTGAATTTCACATGGCTGTCCTAGCTTTACTTTATGCAGATTTGATTCGGATACGTCAGCTTCAACTTCTAGTGTGTCCATATCTGCCATAGTTACTACAGCGCCTTTTGCATTAAGTGCAGAAGAAAAAGGTGTAACTACATCACCAATATTTGCACTTCTTGTTAGCACTACGCCATTAAATGGTGCCCGTATTAATGTGTGCTCTACAGCAGTTTGTGCTACACGATATGCTGCTTTGGCAGCACCAATTGCAGCTTTGTGACCAATGACGGCAGCCTTTGAAGTACGAAAATGAGCTACAGCTGCATCATATCTAGATTGAGAAATAAAGTTTTTCTTTAATAAATTCTTTGTTCTTTTAAGTGATGCTTCTGCATTTATTAACTCAGCTCTCCCTTTTTGAAGATTTGCCTCGGCAACTTTAATATTAGCTGCAGCTTGTTTCATTGTAGCAGAGACATCTTTGTTCTCAAGTTGTGCAATTACCTCTCCTTTTTTTACTTTGCTGCCTTCGGTTACACCAAGCCATTCAACACGTCCGGTTGCTTTTGATGCTACAGCTGCTTTTCTTTGTGCAGTAACATATCCTGTGGCGTTAAGCAGTGTGAATGATTGTGAGGGGTAGGCTGTTGTAACAGTAGCAGACTCTATTTCAATAGGGGTTATACTTTTAAAATATAGAAACAAAAATAGTGCTAGTGTAATAACAATTACAAACGTAGCTATTGATTTTGGCTTTCTATTGCGACTAGTTGTTCTAGTAGCGCAATTTCTATCAATTTTTAATTTGGATAAATCTTCGTTTGCCACAGGGGTACCTTTGAAATTCTGATGTGGTGATTATGGCGTAGAAGTGACGTTACTGCTAGAAATCTATTTAAAGGTATTATAAATACTTTTAGTTTAAATTACTCTAGTTTTACTATTTTTGAGCGTGATAAAGGTGGATTTTTAGAGAAATAGCGCTTAATTCCTTCTAGCATTGCTTTAGCCATTTTGTCTTGATAACGTTTATTCCGAAGCTTTTTCTCTTCGTGCGGATTACTAATAAAAGCTGTTTCTACTAGGATAGAAGGAATATCAGGAGATTTTAGTACGGCAAAGCCAGCTTGTTCTACATGGCTTTTATGTAAATGATTTATTTCGCCAATCTCTGATAATACTTCTTTTGCTAGATTATGGCTGTCTTCTCTTGTTTGTGATAATGAAAGATCCAGAAGTGTTTTGTTGAGATATGGGTCTTTAGTATCAATATTTACTCCCCCGATTAGATCCGCATCATTTTCAGTTTTTGCTAGCCATCGAGCAGCAGCAGAAGTTGCTCCACGTTCAGATAATGTAAATACAGAAGAGCCCCTTGCATGAGGTTTTACAAAAGCGTCAGCATGAATTGATACAAATAAATCGGCATTAAGTCTTCTTGCCTTTTCTAGCCGCATTCTGAGAGAAAGATAGTAATCTCCATCCCGAGTTAATGCGGCTTGCATATTAGGTTCAGCATCTATTTTGGCTTTTAGTTTTCGTGCAATGGCAAGAGTAATATTTTTTTCATGTGTGCCTTTTTTACTTACCGCCCCAGGATCTTCTCCTCCATGACCAGGATCAATTGCAACGGTTATAATCCGCTTAGTTGAAACGGCTTCTTTTTTGTTAGCCGCAGCTAATTTTGATTTTCTGTCAGATTGGATATGTTCAGAAGCATTAGCTTGTGCTGATTTTACTGCCCCTTTATTTATTAATGCCATTAAGGGGTCAGGAGGAGTAATAGGGTAAATGTCCAGTACTAATCTGTGGCCATAATCTCCTACAGGTTTAAGAACAAATGCTTGAGGTTTGACTTCGCTTTTCAGATCCAAGACAAGTCGTAAGGTCTTTCTATTAAATTTGCCAATACGGATTGAACGAATATATAAATTATTAGTACTTATTTTGTTAGGTAGCTTTTTAATTTCAGAGGAAAGCTTAACATTTGTTAAATCTAGCACAACCCGATTTGGGTTTTTAAGCAAGATAAGAGAGTAATCTATTGATGTATCTGATTCTAGGGTAAGGCGCGTATATTCTGATGCTGGCCATATACGTGTAGAGTTAACTGTTGTATCAGCAAAAACAGTATTAGTAGCTAAAGCTAATTGTGATAATGTTACTGTAAAAATAAAATAAAATTTCGCTAAAAGAAGCATTTTTGGACAATCGGATGATATCCTAGTTAATGAGCTCTTTGGATTTTCCAATTTTTTAAACACTGCCTGCCTACCTCCGTACTGGCTTGCATTTCAATATCGCGCCCCACCTTATTTATAGTAAAAGAAATCTCTATATCTGGTATGGGTAATAGTTCTTCTGCTCTTTCAGGCCATTCAATCAGACAAATAGAGTCCTTATTAAAATACTCACGAAACCCAGCCTCCTCCCATTCCATGGGATCAGTGAAACGATAGAAATCAAAGTGATAGAAGTATAACCTAGAAATTTTATAAAGTTCAACCAAATTATATGTGGGGCTTTTTACTTGCCCCTTGTAGCCTAAGCCTTGCAATATCCCTCTTGTAAGTGTTGTTTTTCCCGCGCCGAGGTTACCTTTTAGGAAAATAATAAGCCCGGGACTTAGTATAGATGATACCTTTGCACCAAAGTCTAGTGTTACTGATTCATTTATAAGGTGGCATGATGCAACAGAATTGTTATGATGAGAATTATGCAAAAGAATATTTCCAATTATCAGCTTATAGATTTTACTTCAGTTACAAATAATATAAAAATTTGGAGTAAAGAGCTTGGGTTTCAAGAAGTCCGTATATCAGATGCTACATCTGAAAAATCACACATTGAAGCAGGCCTTTTAAAGTGGTTAGGTAAAGGGTATCACGGCAATATGCATTATATGGCAAAACATGGGATTAAACGTGTTTATCCAGAAAAATTGTTACCAGGCACCTTACGGGTAATATCGGTACGCATGAATTATTTGTCACCTAATATAAAAAATAGCTGGCAAGTGATAAAAGATCGTGATAAGGCCTTTATTTCTCGCTATGCGCTTGGTCGAGATTATCATAAGGTATTACGTGGTCGATTACAAAAGCTTGCTAATAAAATAACTACGCAAATAGGTTATTCTAATTATCGTGTATTTTCTGATAGTGCTCCTGTTATGGAAGTGGAGTGGGCACAAAAATCTGGTCTTGGGTGGCGTGGAAAGCATACCCTTTTGCTTTCACGTGAGGCCGGTTCAATGTTTTTTCTTGGAGAAATATATACTGATTTACCGTTGCCTGTAGATAAACCGATTAATAATCATTGTGGCACTTGTGCAAAATGTATTGATATATGTCCTACCCAAGCCATTATAGAGCCTTATAGATTAGATGCAAGGCGTTGTATTTCTTATCTTACTATCGAGCTCAAAGGTAGTATTCCAGAACATTTGCGCCCTTTAATTGGGAATCGGGTTTATGGGTGTGACGATTGTCAGCTGGCCTGTCCTTGGAATAAATATGCTGTAGTTACCAGAGAAAAAGATTTTGCTGTGCGTAATGGTTTAGATAGTTCATCTTTAGTGGAATTATTTAATTGGAGTAGAGAAGAGTTTTATGTAAAACTTGCTGGTAGTCCAATTCGAAGAATTGGGCATGAGCAGTGGCTTCGTAATTTAGCTGTGGGACTAGGAAATGCTTCACATTCTAAGAAAATATTTGATGCATTAAAAGCCAGATATAATGATAATTCTCCTTTGGTGCGTGAGCATGTGAGATGGGCTCTACAGCAACATAGTTTGTCAGGGTATTTGTAGCATATAAATATAGGGAGGAATTTTAATTTTTTTGATATTAGGGTTAATAGACCACCTATTATAGGTGGCAATATAAACAATATGTTGTTTGCTGATGTAATTCTTATTTTCCATTTTTTATTTTTATTGTTTGTAGTTGGAGGGCTGCCAATAATTTGGATTGGAGCAAGGTTAGGGGTAGACTTTGTACGAAATGTCTGGTTTCGTTACATTCATCTGGCTGCTATTTCTGTGGTGGTAGTAGAGTCTTTGCTTGGTATGCCCTGCCCTCTTACAATATGGGAAGATAGTTTAAGACAGTTTGAATCTGATCAAGGATTCATTCAAAGGTGGTTGCACTATATGCTATTTTATGATCTACAAGAATGGATATTTACAGTAATTTATTTAATATATTCAATTTTGATTATTGCCACATTCTTTTTAATTCCTCCATATTATAGAAATAAGCGTATATAACATGTGACTTTATTGATGGATGCTTGATAGCAGATTTAAAGGAAATAAATTTATTCCGATTCTCTATATATTTGAGAATTAAAGTTTGTTGTTAGCTCTCGTTTCAAGTTTTAAGATAATTTGGGGTCTAATTTAGGAGTGATTTAATTACTTTTGTTTCCTTATAAAAATCATTTAATTTGATTATATGTTTGTTATTAACTTAGAGGCCTTGGAAATCATAAAGTGAATTATCAATCAGATGTGAGGGCTGTACATTACGTAATGCAGTGAACATGGTTTCTAGTCTTCCAGGAAACTTTTTATCCCATTCCTGCATCATATTTTTAATTGTTTGGCGCTGTAAATTTTTCTGTGAGCCACATAGATTACATGGAATAATAGGAAATATTTTGGTGTTTGCATATCTTTCTAAATCCTTTTCTTTACAATAAACAAGTGGACGAATAACAATGTGTTTTCCGGTATCATTTATTAGTTTAGGCGACATGGCTTTAAGTTTTCCACTATAGAATAGATTAAGAAACAAAGTTTCAAGAATGTCATCTCTGTGATGACCTAATGCAATTTTAGTCGCACCTATTTCAGTGGCAACCCGATATAGTACCCCACGTCTTAATCGCGAGCATAGGCTGCAGGTAGTCTTGCCTTCAGGAATAACTCTTTTTACAACACTATAAGTATCTTGCTCAATAATACGAAAAGGAATACCAATTTTAGATAGATATTCTGGCAATATATGTTCTGGGAAGCCTGGTTGCTTTTGGTCAAGGTTCACAGCAATTAGTTCAAATGATAGTGGTGCATGTGATTGAAGGTTGCGTAAGATATCAAGTAGTGCATAGCTATCTTTTCCACCAGATAGGCATACCATAATTTTATCTCCCTCTTCAATCATATTGAAATCTGAGATGGCCAAGCTAACTTGGCGTCTTAATCTTTTATAAAGCTTATTCGTATTATATCTTTCTTTTCTAGAGTTTATCTCCATTACAATCCTCGTAATTTAAAAGAACAACTTATTAAATTTCTTTAAATAAATTGAAGTGATTTAATTGCGTAAATTATTGAATATATGAAGAGGTCGTTATGAAGCTAATTAAAACATAGGATGCTATTTAATGTTTGGTTTTCTTTAATTTTAAATGATTTACTAATTTTCTGGTTTCGATAAAATTCGAAAATAGGAACGTTGTTCAAGCTGCATAAAGAATAAAAATCTAGGAAATTGGTAAGAAATATTGATATTAGTTTTAGCCTGCTGTATATTACATCCGCAAATAGGATATTGGTAACCTTTTTATCTTGTTTTTAAAGTAAAAGTAATTAAATTATATAGGTAAAGGTAAAGATTGTAGCTATAAATTTGCATTGATATCTATATACTCAAGCTTGGTTTAATATGCGGGGCAACGACTAATCTAAAATAGTAGTGCATATGTTGTAAAAATATTATTTCTGACATGAGCTAGTAAAATGTTTTAGGAATACAAGTAAAGGAAAATTGAAGCTTGTGTGGCTATTTCCGTCGTGTTAAAATTCGCAGCTATTTATTTTAGTAAGCTTAGCAAGCAACCAAATATTTAAATAGTAGGTTTTATTAAGGATTAATTGGTTATATTAAGTCTGGCATGCAAATATCTAAGTATTTGATTAACTGATAAAAATAAGGCAGACTTGGTAAAGAAAGATTTAATAAATTTATATTTCGCACTGAAAATTATAAATATTAAGGTGAGGAAATTAAGCGGGGGGAGATATGGGCAGTAAAGTAACGGCTATACTGGTATGGGTCTCAGCACTTTTTATGTACCCAAGTGTGGTGGTAGCTGAAAAATTGAGTACTATTAATTTACCGGCGCCAAACACAGCAATTGCTTCAGAGATGTACGATTTACATCTATATGTTATGTACATTTGTGTGGTAATTTTTATTGGTGTATTCGGTACAATGTTCTATTCTGTTGTTAATCATAGAAAATCTAAAGGATACAAGGCTGCTAATTTTCACCATAGTACAACTGTTGAGATTATCTGGACAGCCGTACCAGTTTTAATTCTTATAGGTATGGGTTATCCTGCTACAAAGACGGTTGTTGATATGAAGGACACATCAGCACCAGAGATCACAATTAAAGCTACAGGTTATCAGTGGATGTGGGGTTATGACTATTTAACTGGGGAAGGAGAAGGAATTAGTTTCTTCAGTAGGTCGTCTACTCCAAGAGAGCAAATTAGAAATGAAGCTCCAAAGGGTGAACACTATATACTGGAAGTTGATAATAATGTAGTAGTACCTGTTGGGAAGAAGGTTCGAATACTTACTACTGCTAATGATGTGATTCATGCTTGGTCAGTACAGCAGCTTGGTGTAAAACAAGATGCCATTCCAGGTTATATACGCGATACTTGGTTTAAAGCTGAAAAGCCAGGTATATATCGTGGAGTATGTTCTGAGCTTTGTGGTAAAGAGCATGCTTATATGCCAATAGTTGTAGAGGTGATGGAACAAGAAAAGTATACTCAATGGGTGGCTGCTCAAGCACAAACAACCGAGGCAGCAGCAGCTGATGCCAATAAAGAATATACAATGGATGAACTAAAAGCTAAGGGCGAAAAAGTATATGCAGGAATGTGTGCTGCATGTCACCAAGCTACTGGGAAAGGTATACCAGGAACATTCCCAGCATTAGATGGTTCAAAAATTGCTACTGGTCCTAAAGCTGACCATATAAACATAGTAGTAAATGGTAAAGACGGTTCTGCAATGTCTTCTTATAAGCACTTATCAGATCTAGACCTTGCTGCAGTAATTACCTATGAACGTAATTCCTGGAGTAATAAAACGGATATAGTACAACCTTCAGAAATTAAAGCATTTAGAAATTAAGGAACGAGGAGAATATTATGGCTGCAGTACACCATCCTGATCACGACCAGGCGCATGAACATGAGCACCATGGCCCACCTAGTGGAATCATGCGTTGGTTGACTACTACTAATCATAAAGATATTGGTACGTTATACCTTTGGTTTAGCTTTGCAATGTTTTTAACTGGTGGAGTGATGGCTTTAACTATACGCTCTGAGTTATTCCAACCAGGATTACAAGTTGTAGAACCAGAATTTTTTAATCAACTTACAACTTTACATGGTTTGGTGATGGTATTTGGTGCAATTATGCCAGCTTTTGTTGGGTTTGCTAATTGGCAGATACCAATGATGATAGGTGCTCCAGATATGGCTTTTGCTCGTATGAATAATTGGAGTTTTTGGCTATTACCGCCAGCAGCTATATTATTGGTTAGTTCGTTCTTTGCACCAGGTGGAGCTGCGGCTGGTGGTTGGACATTATATCCACCACTATCTACTCAGATGGGAATGGGTATGGATATGACAATTTTTGCTATCCATATATTAGGTGCTTCATCAATAATGGGATCTATAAATATAGTTACAACTATACTTAATATGCGTTGTCCTGGTATGACAATGATGAAAATGCCATTATTTGTATGGACTTGGTTAATTACTGCATATTTGCTTCTTGCAGTGATGCCTGTCTTAGCAGGTGCTGTTACCATGCTATTAACGGATCGTCAGTTTGGCACTAATTTCTTTAATGCTGCTGGTGGTGGTGACCCGGTTATGTTCCAACATATTTTTTGGTTCTTCGGTCACCCAGAGGTTTATATAATGATTTTGCCGGCATTTGGAATTGTATCTCATATTATTCCAACATTTGCCCGTAAGCGATTGTTTGGTTATTCATCTATGGTATATGCGACTGCATCTATTGCGATTCTTTCATTTATCGTATGGGCGCATCATATGTTTACGGTAGGAATGCCAGTTACAGCTCAGCTATTCTTTATGTATGCAACCATGTTGATCGCAGTTCCAACGGGAGTAAAGGTATTTAACTGGACGGCTACAATGTGGCGTGGGTCAATGACATTTGAAGCGCCTATGTTATTTGCTATTGGCTTTATTTTCTTGTTTACTATTGGAGGATTTAGTGGAATAGTTCTTGCAGTAGTGCCTGTAGATATACAATTGCAGGAAACCTATTATGTGATAGCTCACTTTCATTATGTTCTTGTATCTGGTTCTCTATTTGCCCTTTTTGGGGGTACCTATTACTGGATACCAAAATGGACAGGTAATATGTATGATGAAGGTTTGGCAAAGACACATTTTTGGTGTTCTATGATTTTCTTCAATATTACTTTCTTTGTTCAGCATTTCTTGGGATTAGCAGGGATGCCTCGTAGAGTACCAGACTATGCTTTACAGTTTGCTGATTTCAATATGATTTCAAGCATAGGTGCATTTGGATTTGGCTTTAGTCAGCTGTTATTCCTATACGTTATCATCAAGTGTGTGCGTGGTGGGCAAAAGGCAACAGATGAGGTTTGGGAAAGTGCTGATACGTTAGAATTTACTAACTTGCCATCACCTGCACCGTATCATAGTTTTGAAACTCCGCCACAGGTGAAATAAAGTATGGAGGATCGTGAATCAAAGGCCAAGCGCAGTAAAAATATTAAGACTGCGCTGGTTCTTTGGGCAATAGTAGGTATGATTACAGTATCATTTGTCTCTAAACACTGGGGATGAGCTTAGCAAAATTAAATCTAGTAATGCTAAAGAAATTACTAGTAATTGCTATGGTGATGTTTGCTTTTGGTTATGCGATGATACCTTTTTATAAAAAGATCTGTGAGGTTGCTGGATTAGATAATTTACTTCAGCCTGATGTTTTACTGGAAGAAAAACAAAAGATAGATACAACAAGGTTGCTAACAGTTGAACTTGATGCAAATACTCGTGGTTTACCATGGAAATTTAGGCCGTTGCAATCAACAGTTAAAATGCATCCAGGTGAATTGGTAGAGGTGATGTATGAAATTAAAAATACTACAGACCGGGAAGTAACTGGACAAGCAATTCCAAGCTATGCACCTCTATTGGTTGCACAGCATATAAAAAAACTCGAGTGTTTTTGTTTTACTAAGCAAGTTTTGAAACCAAATGAAGTACGGAAAATGCCGGTTCAATTTCTAATTGGAACTGACTTTCCCAAAGATATTGCTACTCTATCGATCTCATATACTTTTTTTGAGATAGGTCTTAGTAATGGGAAAAGCTTAAGTTTAAGCGAAAATACAGTAAGTAAAATTTGAAGGATATTATTAAACCTGCTAAAGCAGGAAAATTACAAGTTGCAAAGGCAGTATTTTGGGCTTTTATTGGTATTAGAAAGCATACAGATCATGCTGCAGATGTAGAATTATTAACAATGAAGCAAGTAGTAATTGGTGGGATTATCGGTGCTGCTCTATTTGTTGGGACATTACTGTTAATAGTTAACTTAATAACAAATTGAGAATTAATTAAAATATACGCAGGAGAATAAGCATGAGCCAAGAAGCAAATCATTACTATATTCCAACACCATCAACATGGCCCCTTACTGGTTCTATAGCCATATTCTTTATGGGTTTTGGTGCTGCTTTTAGCGTCAATAAACTTCCAATTGGCTATGGATTGCTAGCTGTAGGGTTTGCAATTTTAATTTATATGCTTTTTGGTTGGTTTGGTGATGTATCACGCGAGAGTGAAGGTGGCAAATACAATAAGCAAGTGGATACATCTTTTCGTTGGAGTATGAGTTGGTTTATTTTTACAGAAGTTATGTTTTTTGCCGGTTTTTTTGGGGCGCTATATTACATGAGGGTGTTATCTGTTCCATGGCTAGGTGATATGGGAGTCATGTATGGAACTTCGTTATGGCCTGAATTTACAGCTGGATGGCCAACAGCTGGCCCAGCGATAACTGATCCTTTTACCCCAATGGGAGCATGGGGTTTGCCGGCTTTTAATACGGCTTTGCTGCTAACTTCTGGTGTTACTTGTACTTGGGCACATTGGGCAATTAAACTAGATAAGCGAAGCCAATTAAAATGGAGTCTATTTCTAACTATAGCACTAGGTGCTCTATTCATTGGCTGTCAAATTTATGAATATATGCATGCATATTCAGAGCTTAATTTGAAGCTTACAACTGGAGCATATGGCGCTACATTTTTTATGCTAACTGGGTTTCATGGCTTTCATGTAACGCTTGGCGCTATAATGTTAACAGTAATTTATTTTCGAGTGTTAGCTGGCCATTTTAAACCAGAAAACCACTTTGGATTTGAAGGGGTATCGTGGTACTGGCATTTTGTTGATGTGGTATGGTTAGGTCTATTTGTATTTGTTTATTTATTATAAAAGTAGAAAGAGTAGTATGTATATGGATTGGTCTATTAGCTATTAGGAAGGATGCCAAAATGATAACTTGCCATAAGGATAATAAAAAGAATAACTGATAGGCCAATTCGTACAGTAAGAGATTTAACCATACGTGTACTCTGACCTTTGTCTCTGATCATGAAGAATAATGCGGTTGCAAGGCTATAAAATATGAAAAGAAAAAATACGGCTGCAATAATTTTCAAGATTGACTCCAGTTGTTTTATAAATTTAAGTTCTGGGCAGAATTTTAGCCGAGAATAGTGTTCTAACCAATGACTATTTTTCGTTGGCATTTTAGAGTAAGTTTCTGGCCAACCGTTGCTGCTATATTTTTTGTTACTTTAACTATGATGTTAGGTAACTGGCAAGTTTCTAGAGCCAAGGAGAAAGAGGCCCGCCAGGCACAGTTAAATCAACTTTCACAGCAGCCAGTAATATCGATACCGACGACACCAATTAAACTAAAAGATTATCAGTATCGTAAGGTTGAGGTACAAGGAACATATGTTCCTGATCATACAATATTTTTAGATAATAAGGTAAATAAGGGTATTGTAGGCTATCAAGTAATCACGCCAATAAGATTAAGTGGGAGTTCTATGCATGTTTTAATTAATCGTGGTTGGGTTGCTGCTGGACGTACTCGTTATGAGTTGCCTGATATTTTCACTCCTACAGGTAGAGTTATGGTATCAGGTATAGTAGAATCGCCAACAATTAGGACTCTTGAACTTTCTAAGGAAATTGTGACGGGGAAAGTCTGGGCAAACTTACATATTGATCGTTATCGTAAGGTAACAGGAATTACGCTGCAGCCGTTGTTAGTTTTAGAAGGAAAGGGTATAGATGATGGATTGAAAAGGGAATGGACCCGGCCTGATTCTGGATCTAGTAGAAATTGGGGATATGCATTTCAGTGGTATTCTATGGCGTTGGCGGTATTAATATTATATTTGGTGTTAAATGTTAAAAAAGACCAGCCAGAGAAAGCATAAGCTTCGATTATATTTGTTGTTAACAGTAATGATTGCGCCTATAGCAGTTTCTTATGCCTTGTTTTATTGGGGAGCGCCTTCAGCCACTGTAAATTATGGAGAGTTAATTAAGATCAAACAAGCTTTACCAGATGTAGTTTTATATAAAACAAATGGTGAGGTATTTAGTATTAGCCAGTTACGTGGGAAATGGGTAATGTTGGTTATAGATTCTGGGGAATGTGCAGAGTTATGTCGTAAACAGCTTTATTATATGCGTCAGGTAAGGCTAATGCAGAATAAGAAAATGGATCGTATAGAGCGAGTTTGGCTAATAGATGATAATAAAAATATAGAGACTAGTATTCACGAAGATTTTAAGGGGACCATTTTTGTGAATGCTCAGGAGAGTGAGTTATTAAATGAGATTCCAGCAAAAGTCTCACAGCGTGATCATATTTATATAATTGATCCATTAGGTAATTTAATGATGCGTTTTCCAAAAGATATTGATCCGGCTAAAATGGCAAAAGATATTAAGCGATTACTTAAGGTATCACGAATAGGATAAGATAAAGGATAGATGTTATGGCTATTAGTATAACTTGGCAAAATACAGCGTCACGATTACACCAATTTTATCGCTTAACTAAACCACGGGTTGTTTCTCTTATTGTTTTTACTGCATTTATAGGTATGTTCCTTGCAGTGCCTGGTGCAGTTCCATTGAATGCATTAATTTTTGGTACGTTAGGGATTGCTTTAGTTGCAGGTGCAGCTGCAGCAGTAAATTGCTTAGTGGAACAAAAGATTGACTCTGTTATGGCTCGTACTCGAGGTAGGCCATTACCAAGAGGAGAGGTAACTTCTCCAGAAACTTTTTTCTTCCTTGCTTTGATTGGTGGAAGTGGCTTATTCATACTTTATCAATGGGTAAATCCTTTAACAATGTGGCTTACTTTGGTTACATTTGTTGGCTATGCCATTATTTATACAGTATTACTCAAACCCTTAACGCCGCAAAATATTGTTATCGGTGGAGCTTCTGGTGCAATGCCCCCAGTACTTGGGTGGACATCTGTAACAGGAGAGATTTCGGCTGATGCGCTACTTTTATTTCTTATAATCTTTGCATGGACGCCACCACATTTTTGGGCACTCGCACTTTACCGGAAGCATGAATACGCTAAAGTTGGAATGCCAATGCTTCCGGTAACACATGGAGATAAATTTACTCAGCTTAATGTGCTTCTTTATACTTTTATACTTTGTGCTGTTACGCTTATGCCCTATGCAACCCAAATGGGAGGGTTAATTTATCTTATTAGTGCAATAGTTTTAGATGCTATATTTTTATACTATGCCGTAAAAATTTATCTTAACTATAGTGATCAGCTTGCACGTTCAGCTTTTCGTTATTCAATTTTCTATTTGACAGCATTATTTACTGCATTATTAGTTGATCATTATTTTTATTTCTAATTATTGTTTAATAGATTTTTTAGAGTTTATAATATTTTTAATTTAGTGAAATATTAATTCTCCTGTTAAGCATAGAAATGTTTAGGATACCTTGTAGATATTTATAATCTGCCAGAATTTAATGTATATAATTTCTAAATTATAGAAATAATTTTCCTGGGTTTAGTACATTGTTAGGGTCAAAAACATTTTTAATATTTTTCATTAAATGTATTGTTTTTTTATCAATTTCTCGTTCAACATAAGCACGCTTCTCTATACCAATACCATGCTCCCCTGATAATGTCCCATTGAGGCTTATTACCAAATCAAAGATCTCACTCAAACATTTTTCAGCGCGGTTCATTTCTTCAGTATTATGTGGGTCTACTAATAAATTTACATGAATGTTTCCATTGCCAGCATGGCCAAAATTAACGTTACTAACTTGATATTTTGAACTTAATTTAGTTAGGCTATTTAGGAAGGTAGGTAGAGTGGAAATTGGTACAACTATATCTTCATTAATTTTTTTTGGTGCAATATCCCTTAATAATGGTGATAATGCCTTACGCATTCTCCATAAATTTTCAGAATCAGGTACACAATCAGCCTGTAATAGCCCTTTATTCTGGCAAGCAGATAATATAGTAGTGCTTGTGTCTTTTACTTCTTGGTAAGACCCATCCACTTCGATCATAAGCATTGCTGAACTATCATATGGCAGTATTTCTGGGGAACGGCTGCGAATTAGATTAAGTGAACCTTCATCTAGAAATTCAAGTGCACTTGGAATTTGTGGGAGAGACATAATTGAGACTATTGCTTTAGCACAACTTGAAGCATCATGAAAATGAGCAACGATCCCTCCAATAGATTGTGGTAAAGGTGTAAGTTTAAGTGTTGCTTCAGTAATTACTGCTAATGTACCCTCAGAACCAATCAAGAGTCTTGTTAGATCATATCCAACTACGCCTTTTGTCGTATAACAACCTGTCCTGATCTTTTCCCCTTTACCTGTTACTGCCTTTAAACCTAAAACATGATCACGAGTAGTGCCATATTTTACTGCATGGGGGCCACCTGCAGAGGTGGCAAGATTTCCCCCAATACTTGAATATGCTGCACTGGAGGGATCAGGAGGCCAGAAAAAATTATAAGGTTTAACTGCATTTTGTACAGTCTGATTGAGCACTCCAGGTTCAGTTATAACTAAACGATTAGCAGGATCGATCACAGTGATTTGTAACATACGTTCAAGAGATAATGCTATACCACCCTGTTCTGGTATGCTTCCTCCAGCAGTTCCTGTACCACGTCCACGAGGTGTGAGTGGTACGCTATGGGTATTACATAATAATATTATTGCTTGAATTTCGTCGGAGCTAAGTGGAAATACCACAATATCAGGTGGAAATATTTTTTGACTATTATCATAAGCATAAGTGTAACAATCTACTGGGTCTGTATAAATCCGATCAGGGGGTAGAATAGACTGGAGTTGGTTCAGAAAGATAGACATTTATAATTTCTAAATTTATTTATTTGTGGAATGGGAGCTAGCATCAAGCTATCATATGGTTTAGCGCTCATTACTAGAAATATTAACACGAGCTTTATTCATATCTGAAGAAATGATACAGAAAAGTATATTATATGTGGTTGCTACTCCGATAGGAAACCTTCGAGATTTTAGTCTACGTGCATTAGATGTCCTTTTGGCCGTAGATGTAATTGCTGCTGAAGATACAAGAAAATCGAGAAAATTATTAACACATCATGCTATTACTAAAAGAATGATAGCTCTGCATCAACATAATGAGCGAGCAGCTACAAAGAAGATTCTAAGTTTACTTAAAGCAGGAAAATCTGTTGCGTATATTACTGATGCCGGTACGCCTGGGATTTCTGATCCTGGGGCAATTTTAGTTAATCTGGTAAGAAGTAATTATCGGGTGGTGCCGATTCCTGGCGCTAATGCAGCATTGTGTGCCTTATCTGTGGCTGGAATTCCTATATCAAATTTCTTATTCTGCGGATTTCTTCCTGCCTCAAAGAGTATGCGTAGACATAAAATGGAAGAATTGAAATCCCTACCATATGCTCTGGTATTTTATGAAGCACCTCACCGGATATTGGAGTTTATTGCAGATTTATCTGAAATATTAGGGGCAAATCGGGAATTAATTATAGGTAGAGAACTGACAAAATTATTTGAGACTATTTATACTTGTGCCTTAGGTGATGCATTAAATTGGTTAAATTCAGACATTAATCAGCAGAAAGGTGAATTTGTATTAATTGTTTCTGGTATAGAAAGGCAAGATAAGACTGCAATTAGTAATCATGCCCAACACACACTTAAATTATTATTGGAAAATCTTCCTTTAAAACAGGCAGTAAAACTTACCTCAGATATTACTTCAGAAAATAGGAATCAATTATATAAAATGGCACTGTTATTGAAAAATAATAAAGAGGGTTGAATTTAATTTAATCCATGTATTTAGATTTAATTAGAAGATAAGTTTTTTATTATTTTCAGCAGTGATCAATATTATCTAAAGTTTCTAAATAGAAATTAGGGTCACCTGAATGCATTTCTTTAAAATAACGCTTTAAAGGCATGCCAATGACTTGGAAAGCTATTTTATCCCAAGGAACTTCTTCTTCTTTAAAAAGTTTTACCTCTAGACTTTCGATTCCAGGTTTAAAATTTAAGTCTAGTAGTTTTGCTAGGAATAAGAAATATACTTGATTTATAGCTGGTAGGTTATAAATAGCGTAAAGGTTTCCAATCTTTACGTGGGCATGAGCTTCTTCCATAGTTTCACGGGAAGCAGCCTGTTCTAGAGTTTCAGAATTTTCCATGAATCCGGCAGGAAGAGTCCAGAAACCACGGCGAGGATTAATTGCTCTACGACATAGCAAGATTTTATTCTCCCATTTTGGTATGCAACCTACTACCATCTTAGGGTTTTGGTAATGTATATAACTACATGCTGAGCATACATGGCGAGGCAATGTGTCTCCTTCTGGAATAAGAATATCGACAAGAGCTCCACAATTACTACAATATTTCATTGAAATGTCTCTATGATAAAGTTATTTATAAAGCATAATCATGAGTTTTATTCTAACATGTGGAAATATACTTTCTTAGATTTGTTATTAATGAGACAATTATTTAATATTTTGTTCATTGCTATGATATTGTATCTACGAAGAAAATTAATTCTGATATGATCATCTATATAGTTAAAAATTAAATTAATAATTGCATCATGCGAATCGCCATTGCTCAGATTAATTGTATAGTAGGTGACCTTACTGGTAATGCAAAAAAGATTCTTGATTTTACTAATCAGGCAAGAAACAAAGATACTGCATTAGTTATCACGCCTGAACTAGCCTTATCTGGCTATCCTCCTGAGAATTTGTTATTACTAGATGGGTTTCGTCTGGCTTGTATAAAAACATTTACTAATTTAGTAAAAGAAATAAATGGGATCACACTATTATTAGGCCATCCTTATTTTATTGATAATCGTGTTTATAATGCTGCTTCATTAATTTGTAACGGGAAAGTTGTTGCTACATATTTTAAAAATAACCTTTTAAATGATAATTGGTTCAAAGAGTCTTATTATTTTGAAGCTGGTTCAGATGTGTGCCTCTTTAGTTCTGAAGGAATAAAATTTGGGATAAATATTTCTACTGATATATGGCAAGAAAATAATATAGTTGCAGCAAAAAAAGAAGGAGCAGAAGTATTAATATTGTTATGTGCATTACCTTATTATTTTAATAAGCAAATTCTGCTGAAAAATTTTATATGTCAACGAGCTCATGCAATAGGAATAACTATTATTTGTGTAAATCTTGTAGGTGGTCAGGATGGGCTAGTATTTGATGGTGCTTCATTTGTAGTAAATCATGAAGGAGAACTCATTAATCAATTTGATGAGTTCATTGAGACCTTAGGTTTCTTCGAATTCCAAAGTGGCCTTTCTATGGAGGGAGTTACTACTAATAAAAGGAGTCAAGAAGAGAGCATATATAGGGCTCTATGTCTTGGAGTAAGAGATTATATTGATAAAAATAGCTTTACTAATGTAATTATTGGTTTATCTGGAGGTGTTGATTCTGCTCTTACATTAGCAATTGCAGTTGATGCACTGGGTCCTGATAGAGTATGGGCAGTAATGATGCCATCAGAATATACAGCTAGTATAAGTTTAGAAGACTCACGTGCTATGTCTAAGGCCCTAGGTGTTCGTTATAGTGAATTTCCAATTAATTCAACGTTTGATCAAATATTAAATTTGCTTGCTAATAAATTTGATTGGTCACGAGAACATGATGAAATAGGAGTTACTGAGGAAAATTTACAAGCAAGAATTCGAGGAACTATTTTAATGGCATTATCAAATAAATATGGGGCAATTGTACTTACTACTAGTAATAAATCTGAGATGGCAATAGGTTATAGTACACTTTATGGTGATATGGCTGGTGGATTGGCAGTATTGAAGGATGTCAGTAAGAGCATAGTGTATAAGCTTTGTAATTATCGTAATAATGTAAGCCTGGTGATTCCAGAGCGTATTATTCGGCGTATGCCCTCTGCTGAACTACGACCAAATCAGACAGATCAGGATAACCTTCCATCTTATAATATTATTGATGGCATTATTGAGGAATATATGGAGAATGGTAAACCATTATATGAGATAGTTGATATGGGCTACTCTAAGGATGATGTGCAGCATATTATAAATCTACTTTGTAAAAATGAATATAAACGGCGCCAATCTCCTTTAGGAATTTATATTACTCAGAATGGTTTTAATAACAACTGGCGCTACCCAATTACATCTAGATATAAAGACAAGGTGTAAAATTAATTTTTGTGTAAATTTTTAGCCTAAGATTATCAAATAAAGGGAATGTAACATGAGAAAAATTGAAGCCATAATTAAGCCTTTTAAGCTTGATGAGGTTCGTGAGGCACTAAATGAAATTGGAGTGACTGGTGTGACTATTACGGAAATTAAAGGATTTGGTAGACAAAAAGGGCATACAGAGCTTTATCGAGGGGCTGAATATGTGGTTGATTTTTTGCCTAAGATAAAAATAGAGATTGTGGTAGTAGAGGAACTTGTCGAAAGTACTATAGATGTCATTGTTAGGGCTGCTCGTACTGGTAAAATTGGTGACGGTAAGATATTTGTTACACCTGTAGAGCAAGTAATAAGAATTCGGACAGGAGAATTAGATGAGGCCGCAATTTAATTTAGATTTAAATATAAAATATAGATATTAATACATTTATTATTAGTTTTTAGTAGTATTTCTTCAAACTATTATATCTAGCTGTTCATCTTACATTATAAACTCATGTAAAGACCTCATAAATTAGAATGAAAATAAATTTTATTATTACATTCCTATTATTTTTGTGTACTAAGAATATCCTAGCTAATGAGTTGCCTGATTTAGGTGATGTATCTCAAACTACTATTTCTCCATATGAAGAGCGTCAAATTGGTTTAGAAATAATGTCACAAATTCGTTCTGATAGTAGGTATATTGATGACGCTGAAATAGCTGGATACCTTACCAATCTAGGTTATAAGTTAATTTCTTCCTCTGATGAAGCTCATCCAGATCAAGAATTTGAGTTTTTTGCTATTCGTGATCCATCAATAAATGCTTTTGCTTTGCCAGGTGGTTTTATGGGATTCAATAGTGGGCTCATTTTAGCTGCACAAAGTGAATCAGAATTAGCTGGTGTGATGGCTCATGAAATTTCACATGTTACACAGAAACACCTTTCTCGTATGATATCTGGTCAAAAATATAGTGTGCTAACAACATTAGCATCTATAGCGCTTGCAATTATGGCATCACGGGCAAGCCCACAAGCAGGGACTGCAGTTATGGCAACTTCTCAAGCCATTGCGGCTCAGTCACAATTAAATTTTACTCGTGCAAATGAGAAAGAAGCTGATCGAATTGGTTTATCTGTGTTAATGAGGGCTGGTTTTGATCCAGCTGGTATGTCAGCTTTTTTTGCGCGTTTACAGAAAGCTAGCAGATTTCAAAGTAATGCTCCTTCTTATTTACGTACTCATCCACTTAGTTATGAACGTATAGCAGATATCGAAAACCGAATACAAGGTTTACCATATAAACAGGTTGCTGACAGCATTGATTTTCAATTGGTTCGTGCTAAGTTACAGGCATCTGAGGGAGAACCTTCAGAAGCAGTAAAGTATTTTGAGTCTAATTTGCAAGAGAAGCGTTATAGTAATGAGACTGTTGAACGCTATGGGCTGATATGTGCATTGATGCGCGAAGGAAATAACCTACAAGCAAATGAGGAATTGACTGTGCTTTATGGCTCTGATCATTATGACACAATGATTAAATTACAAGAAAATCATTTACTGGGAGATGAGATTCAGGTTAAGCGTAAAATATTACATTCTAGTGCAATGATTGAGACACTTGCTGCTCGTGTTAAATTCTCTATAGGGCGTTATTCTGAAGGCTTACGTATTTACAGGGAAGCGTTAAAGATATATCCACAACATAGAGCGTTAATTTATGATTATGCTACAGCCTTATTATATGATGGGAATCAAAAAGGTGCTCTTAAATTTATAAATCAGCAGTTGCGGTTCACACCTAATGATACAAGTCTATATCAATTACAGGCACAAGCTTATGAAGCAGATGGGAATAGCATGTTATTACATCGTGCACTAGCAGAATTTTATATTCGTAAGGGGGATCTTCCAAGAGCAATAAATCAATTAGAAATTGCATTAAAGAGCGAAGATGGAGATTTCTACGAGATATCTAGTGCTGAAGCTCTTCTTAAAGAACTTAGGCACCAGTTGTTACTTTCTGAAGAATAAATATTTGCTTTAAATCTTACTGCATTCACTTATTAAAAATTTTATTTATGTCTTCAGCTAGAATAATAGTTTTCTTAATACGTTAAGGTTTCTCTATATCTTTTATAAGATCAGATATAGATGTTTTATTTTTTAGAGATTTAAATGCTAGGAATTTCCCGGTTAGTACTATTATAGAAACCCCTAGAACTGGGGATAGCCATTGTAAGAAGGATGCATTATTATTTACCCATTCACTGATAATTGAATCAGTCGTGAACATATCACCTGCTATCCAACCAAGTAGTCCTGCACCAATAATGATGAAAACTGGGAAACGATCCATTAGTTTCATTATTAGTTTACTTCCCCATACTATGATAGGTACACTTATTATTAGGCCAAATATTACTAAACCGACACTATTTTTAGCTGCTCCAGCAATTGCAATTACATTGTCTAGGCTCATAACAACATCAGCAATAATTATTGTTTTTATTGCCCCTAATAATGTTGCACTAGCACCTATTTTAGGTTCCTTATTTTCTGTGTTTGGTTGAAGTAATTTGATTCCAATCCAAATTAATAATATAGAACCGATAATTTTTAGAAAAGGAATTGTTAATAAAGTTAATGCAAATGAAATAAGTAGTACTCGTAGAGCTATAGCACCAAATACTCCCCAGAAAATACCACGGTTACGCTGGTTTTTAGGTAGTCTTCGGCAAGCAAGTGCTATTACAATTGCATTATCGCCACCAAGTATTATATCAATAGCAATAATTTGTAGTACTGCGACCCAGAACTGTGGGCTATTGATGTCCATTAATCAGTCTCAAATAATTCAAATTTTGTTTTAGTATAAATTTTATTAGTCTTTAATATCATAGTAACCATTTAAATGGTAATTTCACTATAATAAATGAAATTTTAGCTTCTTAGTCTCATATTAGTTCTGGTTTTATTTCATTTAGTGCTTCCTGTAAGCTTCCTTCTCGTATATTATCTAGGCTATTAGATAGTATCTCAGCTGCTTTACAGGTTTCTTCTGATAATTTGCTGCTATCTAGGTTAGCAATGAGTACAGCTGCTGCACCTATTGTCTTCAGCAGCTCATGACGTTCACTAACAAATATTTCGATTTTAGTTTCTAATATAGCAATCCTTTTTTTATATAGATTATTACCCATTCTTGCCCTCAGTTTTTTAGCATATAAAATTATAAAATATACCAGAATCAGTATATGTATAAAGCTAAAATGAGTCTTGTAAATATAGTATATTTTTTAGGTTTAGATAATTATTCTGGATTGAGTCTTTTTATAGGTCAGTATTAAGTACTTGGGAAGGATTCGAATACATACTATTACTAAGTAAATTTATTAGTTCAGAGAAAAATTACTTTGCGGTTAAAGTTATATGTAATCTTGTTAGTAATTGTAAGATATTTTTCTTGAGGCATTATTAGCTAAACCTTAGGCCTGACCTAGTTAGGTAATAATATAAGATAAACTTTAGATAAAGATTATACTGTAGTTCTGTTTTACTAATTTCATACCATATCTTTTGGCTGCACCCATGTATCAAATTGTTCGGAAGTTGTATAGCCCAATACAATTGATGCTTCTTTTAAAGTGATACCTTCATTGTATGCTTTTTTAGAAATTTCAGCTGCTTTGTCATAGCCAATATGTGGGCTCAGTGCTGTTACTAACATAAGAGAATTATTCATTAATTTATTAATATGGGCAACATTAGCTTCTATTCCCATAGCACAGTTTTTGTTGAAGCTATTTATTCCATCCGATAGTAGGCGAACACTTTGTAGAAAATTATTAATTATAAGTGGCTTCATTACATTAAGTTCAAAATTTCCCATTGCTCCACCCATATTAATAGCAACATCATTACCTATAACCTGACAACATAACATGATTAATGCTTCTGATTGAGTAGGATTAATTTTTCCTGGCATAATAGAGCTACCTGGTTCATTCTCAGGGATTCTTAGCTCACCAATACCACATCGGGGGCCAGAGGAAAGCCAGCGGATATCATTAGCAATTTTTATTAAAGAGACAGCAAGAGTTTTAAGTGTTCCATGTACATTAACTAGTGCGTCATTTGATGCTAGTGCTTCAAATTTGTTGGGTGATGTGATGAATGGAAGGTTTGTCTTTTTTATTAATTCTTCTGTAGTTTTTTTAGAAAATTCAGGATGAGTATTTAATCCAGTACCTACAGCTGTGCCACCTAGTGCTAACTCACATAAGTGTGGTAAAGATGATTCTAAATGATTAGAGATGTGATCAATTTGTGATACATAGCCTGAAAACTCCTGCCCTAAAGTTAGTGGCGTGGCATCCTGCAGATGCGTACGCCCAATTTTTATTATATTTGAGAATTCTTCTGATTTATTATTGAGAGTTTCGCGTATTGTAAAAATAGCAGGTTTTAATTTATACTCAATAGCCTGTAGTGCTGCAATGTGCATTGCAGTTGGGAACACATCATTAGATGATTGTCCTTTATTTACTTCATCATTTGGATGAATTTTTCGATTTGTACCAGGTTCACAGCCAAGTAACTCAGATGCGCGGTTAGCTAGTACTTCATTCATATTCATATTTGTTTGTGTGCCAGATCCAGTCTGCCAAACTACTAATGGAAATTCATTGTTATGGTTTCCCTGAATCACTTCATCAGCAGCTTGGATAATAGCAGAAGCTTTATTTGAGCTGAGTAGGCCCAAGTCATTATTTACTTTAGCAGCAACACGCTTTACTAGGGCAAGTGCGTTTATTAATTCATTTGGGATCTTTTCATTTGATATTTTGAAATTTTGTAGAGATCGTTGTGTTTGTGCACCCCATAGGACATTATCAGGTACTTTTATTATTCCCATAGTGTCTTTTTCTTCTCTGTAATTCATTGTTTTCGAGCTACACGCTCAATTTCCTTGATTCCTACATGCCGCACATCTTTTCCTTTCACTAGGAAAATTACATATTCAGACATATTTTTTGCATGATCTCCAATACGCTCAATGGCCTTTGCAGCAAATAAAATTTCTATAGAAGAAGAAATATTACGTGGGTCTTCCATCATAAATGTAACAAGTTGGCGAATAATAGAGCGGAATTCTTCATCTACTAATTCATCCTGGCGAGCTACATGAGCTGCTTCTGTTACGTCAAGTCTGGCAAAGGCATCTAAAGATTTTCTTAGCATTTCCATTGCAATACTGGCAACATGTCTAATTTCATGGAAGCGAGGTTTGTGTATACGGTCATCAGAATAGATTAATTGTGCCATGCGTGCAATTTTTGCGGCTTCATCTCCCATACGCTCAAGATCTGTAATAATTTTTATTACCATTATAATCATCCGTAAATCACCAGCAGCTGGCTGTCGACGCGCAATGATCTGGCTACAAATTTCATCAATTGATACCTCCATTTCATTGACACGATAGTCATCTGCTATAACTTGCTCCATCAAATCTTGATCTGCTGTAGTAAGTGCCCTAACTGCATGTTCAATCTGTTCTTCAACAATACCACCCATTTTTAGTACACTCATTCGTACCGATTGAAGGTCTGCATCAAATTGTTTAGATATATGTTCTCTGCTTCCCATTCGACACCTATAGATTTTAAAGAAAAATAATATTCTAGTTCGTTATAATAATTTATTATGGTTCTTATTATATAGTTATAGTTCGCACCCCATTATTAGTTCCAAGTAGCAGCATATTGGCACCACTTTTTGCAAATAAGCCATTGGTTACAATACCGGTTATTTGGTTAAGAGTTATTTCTAATTCTACTGGATTTAGAATCTTTAAGTTATGTATATCAAGAATTACATTTCCATTGTCAGTAATAAAATTCTCTCGTAGAATAGGACTCCCTCCTAGTTGCACAATTTCTCTTGCAACATAGCTACGGGCCATAGGTATAACTTCTATTGGTAATGGGAATTCTCCCAATACATTTACCAATTTACTTTCATCAGTAATACAAATAAATTTTTTTGCTGCTGCAGCAACAATTTTTTCTCTCGTTAATGCCCCTCCTCCACCTTTTATCATATGTAAGTGCTCAGTGATTTCGTCTGCTCCATCCACATAAACAGGAATATCGTTTACATCATTTAAGTCTAATACCTCAATATGGTGGCTATTTAGTCTTTGAGCTGTATTCTCAGAACTTGCTACTGCCCCACTAATTTTATTCTTGACCTTGGCTAGTTCATCTATAAAATAATTTGCAGTAGAGCCTGTTCCTACCCCTACGATACTACCTATAGGGATATGTTTAATAGCATCTTTAGCAACTTCAAGTTTTTGTTGGTTAAGTGTTTTAGTCATGGTTTCCTATATAAATAATGTGACCGACTTATTAGAATAGCTCTATCTGAAGATTTTAACAATTAACTCTTATATTAAGCAGGTCCTTGTCATGCTAAAATTCTTCTATATTTATGAATTCCTAAATTTTTTTACAAATGAAAATAGATTACCTTAAAAAAATTCTTACTGCCCAAGTCTATGATTTGGCAATAGAAACCCCGCTAGATCATGCCCCGGGCTTGTCTAAGCGTATAAAGAATCAATTGCTTTTAAAGCGAGAGGATATGCAAGAAGTATTTTCCTTTAAGCTACGTGGGGCCCATAATAAAATGAGCAAACTTCCTTCTGAAACTCTTAAGCGAGGTGTTGTAACAGCTTCTGCAGGGAATCATGCACAGGGAGTAGCATTGGTTGCACAGAAATTAGATTGTAAAGCTACAATCGTAATGCCAGTAACTACACCACATATTAAAATACAAGCAGTTGAGGCCTATGGAGCAGATATAATTCTTCATGGAGACTCCTTCGATGATGCTTATGCTAAAGCAATAAAGCTTGCGACACAGAAAAGGTTAACTTTTATTCCTCCATATGATGATCCTGATATTATTGCTGGACAAGGAACCATTGGCATGGAAATCTTACGTCAGTATGCTAGGCCTTTGCATGCTGTATTTGTACCAATAGGTGGAGGTGGACTGATTTCAGGAATTGCTTCCTATATAAAAAGTTTACATCCTGAAGTAAGAATTATTGGGGTTGAGCCGTTTGATTCAAATGCTATGTACCTGTCTTTACAAAAAGGTCGTCGAGTAAAGCTTCCCCAAGCAGGAGTATTTGCTGATGGTGTAGCAATTAAACAAGTAGGGAAGGAGACTTTCCGTATTTGCCGTGAATTAGTAGATGAAATAATTTTAGTTGATACGGATGCTATATGTGCTGCTATTAAAGATGTATTTGAAGATACACGTGTAATGTTGGAACCATCCGGGGCACTTGCAATCGCTGGGGCGAAATTATATTGTGCTCGCGAAGAGATTCAAGGTAAAACTTTGGTAGCTGTAACTTCTGGTGCTAATATGAATTTTGATCGGCTAAGGCATGTGTCTGAAAGGGCTGAGATAGGAGAGCAGCGTGAAGCAGTAATGTCAGTAACTATTCCCGAAAAACCTGGGAGTTTTAAGAGGTTTTGTGCAATGTTGGGAACAAAAAGTATAACTGAGTTTAATTATCGTTATGATGACCCAAAAGAAGCACATGTATTTGTTGGAGTATCTGTTCGGAATCGTAATGAGACAGAGAAATTAATTAAGCTCCTAGAAAAGAATGGATTAGATACTGAGGATCTTAGTGATAATGAAATGGCAAAATTACATATACGCTATTTGGTTGGGGGGCATGCTAATGGAGTAAAGAATGAGATTCTCTATCGTTTTGAATTTCCTTCGCGTCCGGGTGCGTTGATGGAGTTTTTAAATAGTATGAGTCATAACTGGAATATTAGTTTATTTCATTATCGTAATCATGGTACCGATTATGGGCGCGTACTAGTTGGTATGGATGTGCCACCTGGGAGTCATTCTAAATTTAAGAAATTTCTTAGTCAGCTTGGTTATCGTTATTGGGATGAGAGTAAGAATCCAGCTTATAAAATATTTCTTAGTTAGAATTAGAATATAAGTTCTAATTCTAAGTGTTTTTTAAATTTTACATCCACTCTCATCACAAATGTCAGTGCTTGTTGGTGATGTTTGTGATGGACCTGTAGATATATCTTTCTCAGATAATAGTGCCCCAATAGAGTATCCAAGTGTTAGATCACTTATATGGCCAAATTTGTGTAGTCGCAGCCTTCCATTTTTATCAATTAAAATAAGAGTTGGGGTTCCTTGCATTTGGTACGCACTCATAGTTAGTGGTAATCCTTTATTGTCGCCTCTGTATCCATCAATTCCAATTGGAAAGCGAATACGATATTCATGAGCAAATACCTCTAGAGCTTCTTTACCCATAACTGAATGATGCTCAAAAACAGTATGGAGGCCAATTACTGCAACTTTTTCAGGGTCAAATTCATTATGTACTTTTTGGGCTTGTGGGATACCAACTTGCACACAACCTGGGCATAGCATCTGGAAAGAATGGAGCACAACTACTTTTCCCAGTAATGATGTTAGCGTAACCGGCTCTATAGTATTGATCCAACTAGAAGTTTGTAATTCAGGTGCAAGGCCTTCTTGAGTATTAGTATTTGTATCTAACATTATAGGTTCCTATGAAAATTTTCTATACTAATACTAGTTAGGCCTTACTTTTTCGTCAAGGAAGATTTTCTTAAAAAAATAAATAGAAGGTTATACATATAATTGGAGCATATATAATCTTTAGAATAATAAAATATTGTCGTGCTAAAATACTATTTTAGTATATAAAAATACCAATTAGAGTAAGTATAAATTTGAATAAAATCACTTTTACTCGTCCTGATGATATGCATTTGCATCTTAGGGATGGCAAGCAAATGCAAGCAGTTATTTTTGATTCTGCAAGGCGTTTTGCTCGAGCTATAGTCATGCCTAATCTTGATTCTCCAATAATAACCACTGAATTGGCATTAGCGTATAGTTCACGTATTCATTCTGCATTGTCAGAGAAGATGGGAATGAAATTTAATCCGCTAATGACGCTATACCTTACTGATAACACGAAGAGTTCTGAGATTAAGAAAGCTAAAGAAAGCGGAGAAATTTATGGTGTAAAATTCTATCCTGCTGGCACTACTACAAATTCTGATACAGGGGTTACTGATATAACCAAGTGCTTCCGTGTATTAGAAATTATGGAGCAGAAAAAAATGCCTTTGCTTGTGCATGGCGAAATAAATGATCCTAAAATAGATATTTTTGACAAAGAAAAAATTTTTATTGATAGAATTCTTATTAAAATTGTTAAAAATTTTCCTAATTTAAGAATTGTTCTTGAACACATTACAACTAAAGAGGCAGTAGAGTTTGTTACAGAATCTTCCAGTAATATTGGAGCAACTATTACAGCGCATCATTTGCTTTTTAATCGTAACGTAATATTTCAGAGTGGGATTCATCCACATTATTATTGCTTACCAGTGCTTAAGCGGGAAATTCATCGACTTGCATTAATTGAAGCTGCAATAAGTGGCAACCCAAAATTTTTTCTTGGAACTGATAGCGCTCCTCATTCTAAAAATGACAAGGAATCCACTTGTGGCTGTGCTGGTATCTATACTTCTCATGCAGCGCTTGAACTCTATGCAGAAATTTTTGAACAGGCAGGATCTTTAGAAAAATTAGAAGGATTTGCTAGTTTTTTTGGTGCAGATTTTTATGGATTACCACGAAATAGAGGAAATATTACATTAATAAAAGAAAATTGGAAGGTTCCTATGGAATTTGATTTTGCTGGAGAGGCATTAGTTCCATTACGCGCAGGAGAGGATATGAAATGGAAGATACTTTATTGACTTTATGAGAGCTAAGGTGGATTGTTAAGTTTGTTAAAGAAGGTAAATTTATCGGTACTGTAAAGAGAAGATGAAAGCAGTTTTATGTAAAGAATTTGGTCCTCCAGAGAGTTTGGTAATTGAAGAAATTCCTTCACCAAAGATAAAGAATGGGCATGTGATCATTACTGTTAAGGCGTGTGGGGTTAACTATCCGGATACTTTAATTATTCAAGGGAAGTATCAGTTTCAACCCAATTTTCCGTTCTCGCCAGGAGCAGAGATTGCTGGCATTGTTAAAGATGTGGGGATTGGTGTTAATGGCATTTCAGTTGGCGACCGTGTATTTTCTTTTATCCGAAGTGGAGGATTTTGTGAAGAAGTATTAGTGTCGGCAAGTAAAGTTTTTCATATGCCAAAGAATATGGATTTTAAAGTTGCTTCTGCTCTTATTATGACATATGGAACTTCTTATTACACACTTAGGTATAGGGCTCAACTTAAACCAGGAGAAACTTTATTAGTACTTGGGGCTGCAGGGGGAGTGGGACTGGCAGCAGTAGAACTTGGAAGAAAAATGGGAGCGCAAGTTATTGCTTCAGCTTCAACTGAGGATAAATTGATGGTATGTAAGGAATCAGGTGCAAGTAAATTAATAAATTATTCTACTCATGATTTTCGTTATGCTATTAGTAAAATGACAAATGGTAAGGGGGTTGATGTTGTTTGTGATCTTGTTGGAGGAGAAATTACAGATAAAGCATTACGCTCTACTGGTTGGAAAGGAAGGTATATGGTAATGGGCTTTGCTAGCGGGAAAATTCCTAAAGTAGCTTTAAATCTTCCGTTACTTAAAGGTAATTCCATTATGGGTGTATTTTGGAGTGATTTCATTCAGCGAGAAGAGTCAGCATATATTTGTGTTGTACAAGACTTAATTTCATTTTTTTTAGAAAGAGAAATATGCCCAAGGATCTCAAAAATTTATTCGCTAGATCAAGTTAGCTATGCTCTTAGAGATATAATGCAACGTAGAGTAATTGGAAAGATTATATTGATACCATAGTGAGAAGATAATTTTAAATTTTGGGTTCATTTGATTCTTGATGATTCTTATTAGCCCAAATTAACATCCATATTCCAACAATTATCATTGGTAAAGAAAGCCATTGTCCCATACTAACACCTAGTGTAAGTATTCCGATAAATCCATCCTCAGGTTCACGAAAAAACTCAGAAATTGAGCGGAGTAAACCATAGCTAATAAGAAATATTCCAGAAACAGAACCAATTGGCTTTGGTTTTGCTGAATAAGCCCATAATATTACAAAGAATAGTATACCCTCAAGTGCAAACTCATAAATTTGAGAAGGGTGGCGTGGGAGTGTATCCACATTAGGGAATATCATGCCCCAAGGTGCATCAGTTGGTCTTCCCCATAACTCAGCATTGATAAAATTACCTATACGTCCTGCTCCAAGCCCTAGTGGCACAAGTGGTGCAATAAAATCTGTAACAGCTAGCCATTCTAATTTGTATTTTCGCGCTAATATCGCCATAGTGGTAATAACACCTAGGAACCCTCCATGGAAAGACATCCCGCCTTTCCAAATAGCAAAGATTTCTATCGGTTCTTGTAAATAATAATCAAACTGATAAAACAGAATATGTCCTAAGCGACCGCCTAATATTACTCCTAGCATTCCAAAAAACATAAGATCATCCAGTATGGCATTATTAAATGATGATTGTGGGTTAACTTTAATACGATATCGTCCTAATAACATGAACATTGTAAATCCTAATAAATACATCAATCCGTACCAATGAATAGAAAGGGGGCCAAGATAAATAGCAACTGGATCAAACTGTGGGTGAACTAGCATAGGCACCTGCTTTATTTACTGTAAAATATAGATTATACGGCAAGCATGTTTGCTAAAACATATAAACATATTATAGAGAAAAGTTTGCAGTTATAAGACTCTATATTTTCCAGGAGAAATTATGTCAGATAATAAGCGTAGTCAGGCTATTACTAAGGGAACAAAGCGCTCTCCAAATCGTGCCATGCTTAGAGCTGTAGGTTTTGGTGATAATGATTTTGATAAACCTATAGTAGGAATAGCCAATGGGTTTTCTACTATTACACCATGTAATATGGGGTTAAATGAGCTGGCAACAGATGCAGAGAGTGCTTTAAAGAAAGCTGGTGCAATGTCACAAATATTTGGCACTATTACTGTATCAGATGGTATTTCTATGGGTACAGAAGGTATGAAATATTCGCTGGTATCTCGGGAAGTTATTGCAGACTCTATTGAGACTGCAGTACAGGCGCAGAGCATGGATGGTGTAATTACAATTGGTGGGTGTGATAAGAATATGCCTGGTGCAATGATTGCAATTGCACGGATGAATATTCCATCTATTTTTGTTTATGGAGGAACAATTAAGCCTGGTAAATACAAAGGGCGTGATTTGACTATAGTTAGTGCTTTTGAAGCAGTTGGGCAATACTTTGCAAATAATATTGATGAGAAAGAATTAATTGAAGTTGAGCGCCATGCCTGTCCTGGGGCAGGTTCTTGTGGTGGTATGTTTACTGCAAATACCATGTCATCTGCATTTGAAGTAATGGGAATGAGTTTACCTTATTCTTCAACTATGGCTGCAGAAGATAAAGAAAAACGTGAAAGTTCTATTAATTCTGCAGAAGTATTAGTCAATGCGATTAAAAAACAAATATTGCCACGTGACATTATTACTAGAAAATCGATTGAAAATGTTATTGCTGTAATTATGGCTATAGGAGGTTCAACTAATGCAGTATTACATTTTCTTGCAATTGCACATGCTGCTGAAGTAGAGCTTTCAATTGATGATTTTGAACAAATACGTGGTAAAGTACCTGTCTTATGTGATTTGAAACCTTCTGGGCGATATGTTGCAACTGATCTGCATGCCGCAGGGGGTATTCCTCAAGTTATGAAAATACTGCTTGAGCATAATTTATTGCATGGAGATTGTTTAACTATTAGTGGCCAGACTGTTTTTGAGATATTGAAAGATGTTCCGGTAGCTCCAAGAAAGGATCAGGATGTTATCAGACAATGGGATAATCCTCTATATAGGCAGGGACACCTTGCTATACTTAAAGGAAACCTTTCTCCAGAGGGTTGTGTGGCAAAAATAACTGGGGTTAAGACACCAAAAATAACTGGCCCTGCAAGGATTTTTGAATCAGAAGAAAATTGTATGTCTGCTATAGTATCTAGAGAGATCCAACCTGGAGATATAGTAGTGATACGTTATGAGGGCCCAAAAGGAGGTCCAGGTATGCGGGAAATGCTTTCACCAACTGCAGCTTTGATTGGTGAAGGACTCGGAGATTCGGTTGGGCTTATTACTGATGGTCGTTTCTCTGGTGGGACATATGGTATGGTAGTTGGGCATGTTTCACCTGAAGCTTTTGTAGGTGGCCTTATCGCATTGGTGCATGAAGGGGACTCAATTACTATAGATGCAGAAAATAGATTATTACAGTTAAATGTGTCAGAAGAAGAGATTGCTAGTCGCCGCGCAGAATGGAAACCACCAGAGCCACGTTATACACGGGGAGTATTAGCAAAATATGCAAAATTAGCTTCTACTGCCAGTAAAGGAGCAATAACGGATTCATCATAATTTAAATTAAATAGTTTTGTTAGCCTTTTATTGAATTTTAATAAGGTTTTGTTCAGCTGATGTGTGATAACCGTGGGTTGAGTATATATTTTGCAGGAGCTCTTACAGATATGACGACTTAAGGGTAAAATATAGGCTTCTTTCAATTTAAACTTTATTAGGAGAAAGTTATGAAAGCTGTCTGGATGGGAGTAGTTGCAGTGTCTGCCTTCTTATTGGTCGGTACTGCACAAGCAGATTCTGCTTTGGCTAGTAGTAGTGGTTGTATGAATTGTCATATGGTTGATGCAAAAATGGTAGGACCAGGGTTTAAGCAAGTAGCTGCTAAATATAAGGGAGATGCAGGTGCAGCAGCAAGCTTAGCTGGAAAAGTAAAGAATGGGACTAAAGGAACCTGGGGTCCGATTCCTATGCCACCAAATTCAAACGTTAATGATGAGAATATTAAAAAATTAGTAGCATGGATTTTATCTCTCAAATAAATTAGTTTCTTATTTAAAAAGCCGATACATAATTGTGTCGGCTTTTTTATTTGTTGTGAGATAATGATTATCTTTTGAGGTTTTTATATTAGTAGAACTTAAAGCTATGATTTGGTTTTTAAGAGATTTGGTAGTAGCTTTTTTGTTGCCTCCATTAAATCTTATTGTTTTAGGAGTAATGGGTATATTTTTTTTAAAAAATTATCCGGTGCTAGGTAAATTTTTTATTATTACTACGTTTTTTTTATTGTATATATTATCTATTCCATTAGTTGCAGAGAATGCATTAAAAACTTTACAAATTTCATCTAAATCTAGTTCTGAAATTAATAAAATACAGGCAATTGTTATATTAGGTAGTGGGGCTTATATAAGAGCTCCTGAATATAATGGTTATACAGTAAGTCAATATGGATTAGAGCGTATTCGTTATGGTGCTCATTTACATCGCCAGACTGGGAAACCGGTATTAGTGTCAGGGGGCGATACGTTTGGAATAGGTTCTTCAGAAGCAGAACAAATGAAGCTAGTATTGGAAAATGAGTTTAATGTGCCAGTTAAATGGAGTGAAGGAAACTCAAGAGACACTCGAGAAAATGCTTATAATAGTTTTTCCATTTTAAGAAAAGATAAGATTACTCATATTGCATTAGTTACTCATGCCTGGCATATGCCAAGAGCGATGAAAGAATTTGAGCAAGCAGGATTTAGCGTTACACCGGCATCAACTATATATGTAACAAGGAGAGATAAGAATTTATTCTCTTTTATTCCATCTGCTGCTGCCTTTTTAGATAATACGATTTTTTTAAATGAAATTATTGGGACTGTTTGGTATCAGTTGGTTCCAGCCCCAGATAAATTCTGAGAATTGTTTTTATATCTATAGAATTTAATTAAGAGAAGCTAATTTTCAGCGTAAAATAATACCAAGAAATTTATAAATAAAGGTTGTCATGAAATTAAGCATTAAATGGAAGGGTGGAGTAAGTTTTTTAGGGAAATCTGAAGGTGGGCATGCGGTTCTTATGGATGGAGCACCTGAAATTGGTGGAAAGGACCTTGGGGTGAGGCCAATGGAAATGTTGTTAATGGGGGCTGGTGGCTGTACTGCTTTAGATGTTGTGATGATTTTAAAGAAGGGTCGTCAGGAAATTCTTGATTGTATGGTAAATATAGAAGCAGAGCGAACAAAGAAGGACCCTAAAGTGTTTACTCGGATCCATTATCATTTTACTTTAACTGGAAGGAATTTAAATCCAAAAAAAGTGGAGCGAGCAATAAATTTGTCGGCAAAGAAGTATTGTTCAGCTTCAATTATGCTGGGAAAAACAGCAAATATATCTCATAATTATGAAATTTTGGATAAGTGATCTTCTTATTAAAGCCAATATGTTGTTTTGGTCATTATTTTTGATCCTAGTTTCATAGCTAACTTGACAGGTTTTGGCAGTGCTACTCCACCATGAGATATAGCACAAGCGGCGTGTTCTGCTTCATCAATTTGCATTTGTCCAACAATAGCACGGCTTTTTTTATCTTGTTCTGGTAGGGAATGTAAGTGTTTGGCGAGATGGGATTCAACCTGGTGTTCAGTTTCAGCAAGAAAACCTAAATTCCATTTGTCACCAAACATACCTGCTGTTGCACCAATAAAAAATGATCCGCTATACCAAATAGGGTTTAGAATACTTTTTCTCCCCCCTAATTCTTTAATTCGTTGTTCAGTCCAAGCAAGATGCTCAATTTCTTCGTGTGCTGCTTGATGCAGACTGTGTTGTACTTCTATATTTTTAGCAGTGAGAGCCTGTCCTTGGTATAGTGCTTGGGCACAGATTTCCCCTGTATGGTTGATCCTCATTAAGGCAGAAGATTTATTTTTTTCTATTTTGGTAAGATCAGTTTCTGGGAAATCTTTTCCTGGGGTTTTACGTACTGTTTGTGCAGGTGCAAATAGGGTACGTAAGGCTCCATCAAAGCCAATAATAATTTTTTCTATATTAAGCATAAAGATCTCCAGCTTGGAAATATAATAAATTTATTTTTTTATTTGTCGTGCTAGTAAAGTTACTGGATGTAGTACTTCAAGCTCAGGAATTTTATTTTTTAATGCGTTAGCAATATACATATGGCAGCCAGTATTAGAGGTAGCGAGATAGCGCGTATTACTATCTATTTTTGATATTTTATCATTTAGTAGTGATTCTGCCATAGCAGGTTGATCAAGAAAGTATGTTCCAGCGGACCCACAACATTGGTCATTACCAGCAAGTGGAGTGACGTTTATTTCAGGTATATGAATCAATAATTCATAGGGGTATTTTGAACTACGGAGAATATTACGTAAGGTACATGGGTCATGAACTAGAACTTTATCTTGTAATGGATTGATTTTTAAGTTACGCCATTCACATATAGAAACAAGAAACTTGCTAATATCTATTATTTTTGAAGAAAATTCATAATGATAATCTGTGAGACGTATACCGCATCCAGAGGATGTAGTAATAATATTATTTACATTTAATTTTTTAAAAGCCAATTCATTTTGTTGAGCTAACTCTATTGCAGTATCTGTATCTCCTCCATGATGGTGTAAGGCTCCGCAGCAGGTTTGGGTTGGTGGTATATGTACTGTATAGCCAAGGCAATTAAGTACATATATTGAGGAATTAATTGTTTCAACATCTGTAATCCTAGCAACGCAGCCAAGGAATAACCCAACCTCACCGCATGGTTCTCCAATTGGGGGATAAATCTTTTGCCAGGAATTCTTTATATTTTTTTTATTAGATGAGATTTGGGGAAATTTAATCTCAGGTAATTGATTATTTAACTTATAGAGTTTTGTTTCTTTTAGGATAACAAGTTTTTTTAATAGTCCTTGTAAGCCAAGTTTCTGATAAGAGAAGATGAGAAAACGAAGTTTATCAAAACGTGTAGGTTTTCTAATAAGCTCTTTTTCTATTATTCTTTTTAGCCAAGATTTCTTGGTCCATTTCTTTCCATTTGATAGTTCTGGAATAGTTGTGGCTATCATTGATCGTGTTTTGTCAATTAGCTGGCCATATGGCACATGATTTGGACAAGCCGTTTCACATGCTCGGCAGGTAAGGCAGAGATCTATGTGCTTAATAAATTGGAGATTTACTGGAATATGTCCACTTGCAACACCTTTCATTTGGGCTATGCGGCCACGAGGAGAATCAGCTTCAGACATAGTCATGCGGTAGGTGGGGCAATGAGGTAGGCATAGACCACAAGAAACACAGCTATTATTTTCTTTAAGCAAGAAATTAGAGTATGAATTAGGTGGTTTATTGTTAGGTTCTATGTCTATCTCCGACAAGAGAAAAGATATGAAAATAGGCTTAAAGCAGTGATTTTTCAAATTTTACCTCCAATTAGCTTCAAGTGTATAGCCTTCACTGAAACAAGGCTTGATGCAGTATAAAGAGTAAAAGTTTGTTTCAATTAGGTTTAATGATAAGATTCTTTTGAAGCTGGCCAGGTAGTCGCTGCTTTTTTTTCAATGATGAAAAATTGGGAGAGGAAAGTCCGGGCTCCAAAGAGCAGGATGCCGGTTAATGGCCGGCCGCCGTGAGGTGAGGAATAGGGCCACAGAGACGAGCGTATTAAGTTGCGGTGAAACGCGGTAACCTCCATCCGGAGCAAGACCAAATAGGCAGATGTTGACGTTGCTCGCCGAGTCTGCGGGTAGGTTGCTTGAGTACATGAGTAATTGTGTACCTAGAGGAATGGCTGCCCATGACAGAACCCGGCTTATAGGCCAGCTTCACTATATCGTAATATTTCTTAGAGTATTATTAAGCTTTAAATTCCATTTAGTTTAATACCTATCCCTTTTATTTGCATAGTGTATTTTTGTATTCAAGAAAATTTTGTTGGGTCTCTTCTTAAGTCTTTGTCAAATAAACAAAAATTCATTAATTTCTCTTGACTTGGTTATATTTTTTAATTAGAGTGGACATTTGTGGGAAATAGTGGGAAAACAATTCGATTGAAACAAGCTATCAACTTAAAGTTTTATCTAGGAGAACAAGGGAAAATATGTTTCGTGGGGTCACACAACTTAATCTTGATAATAAGGGAAGGCTTGCGATACCTACTAAATATCGAGAAGGGCTTATAGCTTTTTGTGAGGGTCATTTAGTCCTTACAGCAGACCCAGCTAGATGTTTGTTAGTTTATCCACAGCCTGCTTGGGAGCCTATAGAACAAAAATTAAATGGGCTTTCAAGTTTTAATCCAGAAACTCGTAGTTTGCAGCGTCTTCTGGTTGGTAATGCTAGTGATGTGGAGATGGACGCTTCTGGTCGAATTTTAGTACCGCCACCTTTGCGTCAGTTCGCAGGGTTAATTAAGAATGTGGTGTTGGTGGGTCAGGGTGCAAAATTAGAATTATGGGAAGAAGAAAAATGGAATCAGCAAATTGATGATTCTTTAGCTCTAAAAGGTGAAAACATGTCTTCTGAGCTTGATGGGTTTTCATTGTGATGTGGTGGTGATTTTAGATGCACGTCACAGTTTTGCTACATGAGGCAGTAGATGCATTGATGATCAAACCAAGTGGAGTTTATATTGACGGAACTTTTGGTTTCGGCGGTCATAGTAAGATGATATTAGAAAAACTAGATAAAAGAGGAAAATTAATTGCTTTTGATAGAGATATGTCTGCGGTAGCTAGAGGACAATCTATCAGAAATAGGAATTTTCATATTATCCATAATAAATTTTCTAAAATGAGGCACGAATTACAGGATTTTGGCGTGCTCCAAGTGGATGGGATATTGTTGGATTTAGGAGTTTCATCACTACAGCTTCAAGATGTATCAAGGGGATTTAGTTTTCGTTTAGATGGGCCTCTTGATATGCGTATGGATACGTGTAAAGGACAGACAGCAACAGAATGGATTGCTTCAGCTTCTGAAGTTCATTTGAAGGAGGTAATCAGGAGTTATGGTGAAGAAAGATTTGCTAAGCAGATTGCCAGAGAAATTGTCGTGGCAAGAGCACAAAGGGCTATTACTACTACGCTACAACTTTCAGAGATTATAGCAAAGGTTATTCACCCAAATAGGAAAAGTCATCATCCGGCAACGCGTACTTTTCAGGCTATACGGATTTATTTAAATCAGGAGCTTGAGGAATTATCATTGATTCTACCAGATTGTATAAAATTGCTGAAGAAAGGTGGACGGCTTGTAGTTATTAGTTTTCACTCATTGGAGGACCGTATTGTTAAACGTTTTATGAGAGAGGCCTCATGTTTAGATAAATTTCCTCGTAGGCTACCAATACGAGATGAAGATATGCAATGCCTTATTCGCCCTAAGTTACGTTTAGTTGGGAGAGCAATACGACCTAAAGAAAGGGAAATAGGGGTTAATCCTCGTGCTAGGAGTGCAGTTATGCGCGTAGCAGAAAGAATAAATTTGGAAAATAAATAGAAGAGGTGTTTTCAAAAATATTAGATTTAAAATAAGTAAATAATTTGACTAACTCATCAAAGGAGAGTTGTTATGAAATTCGAGATCATGGAGGCAGAAGACCGAGCGGCAGTTATAAAAGTTATAGGTGTCGGTGGTTGTGGGGGTAATGCTGTAGACCACATGATTAAGAACGGAGTTGAGGGTGTTGAGTTTATTTGTGCTAATACTGATGCGCAGTCATTAAAGCGTAATCAGGCACGTATTTTATTACAATTAGGTCCTGCTATTACAAAGGGATTAGGTGCTGGAGCAAATCCTGAAATTGGGCGCTTGGCTGCAATTGAAGAACGTGACCGTATTGCTGAGTTAATTGATGGGGCGGATATGTTATTCATTACTGCAGGTATGGGAGGTGGAACTGGGACTGGTGCGGCGCCAATAGTGGCAGAGATAGCAAAAGAAATGAATATTCTAACTGTTGCGGTTGTAACAAAGCCATTTTTATTTGAAGGTAAGCGTCTAAAATCGGCACAGATTGGAATGGAGGAATTATCAAACTATGTTGACTCATTAATTGTTATCCCAAATGATAAATTAATGTCAGTGTTAGGGGATGATGTGAGCATGTTAGATGCTTTTGAGGAAGCAAATAGTGTGCTTCATGGGGCAGTTGCAGGAATATCTGAGGTAATTAATTGTCCAGGTCTTGTAAATGTAGATTTTGCTGATGTTAAAACTGTAATGGCAGAAGCAGGTATGGCTATGATGGGGACTGCGCTTTCAACAGGAATTGACCGTGCTAGCTTATCAGCACAGCAGGCAGTTGCTAGCCCTTTGCTTGAAGGGGTTAATCTTTCTGGAGCCCGTGGAGTGTTAGTAAATATTACTGCGAGCTCGGGATTAAAGATGCGAGAAGTACAAGAGGTAATGAATACCATTAAAGATTTTACAGATGAAGACGCCACTATAATTATTGGTACAGTAATAGATGAAAGTATGCAGAATGATCTGCGTGTGACGGTTGTAGCAACAGGACTTAATGAACTAGAAGTTAGTCATCATGCTGCTACTAAGCCACTAAGTGTTATTCATACCCGTACTGGAACTAATGATTCATCATCAGAAGATATAGTGGATCTGAGAGAGCTTAGTGTTCCTGCAGTTACACGTACAAATAGGCGTGAAGCAGTGCAAGCAATGAAGCAATCTGGCGTAGATGAATTAGAGATCCCTGCTTTTTTAAGGAAACAGGCTGATTGAAATTTTTTGTAGAAAAATAATATTGGTGGTACAAGGCAAAATAATTACTGCTACATTTAGTAATTATTTATTTGGCTTTAGTTTCTTTTGTTATACAAGCTAGATAGTTATAGTGGTTATATAGGCTAATGACTTTAGTCATAGAAAATCGAAGTGACTAGACTAAATATTTTTCTTACGTTGATTGTTATTTTTTGTGCTTTAGGTGTTGTGACCTCAAAGCATGAAGCACGTAAGCTTTTTATGGAGCTGGAAAAAGAGCAGAAGAAGGCAACAAATTTAGCTGTAGAGTGGGATCAGTTACTTCTCGAGCAGAGTACTGTTGCAATGCGGACTCAGATTGAGAGGATAGCTACTAAGAAATTATTAATGAAGGTTCCAGATGAGTCCCAAATTAAAATTATTTCCTTAATAGAGTCTGATAGTTCAGCAGTTCCTGTAAAAGAGGAAGAACGATGACTCGTAATCCTGTTCTGAATTTTACCTTACCAGCGTGGCGTGCTCGAGTCTTATCTGCATTTTTATTGCTTGGCTTTTTTGGTTTGAGTGTTCGTGCAGTTTATTTGCAAGGAATGCATAATGACATCTTGCAGAAAAAAGGAGAATTACGTTCTAGTCGTGTGGTTGAGATGCCAGCACATCGTGGAATGATTACTGATCGACATGGTGAGCCTCTTGCTATTAGTACACCAGTAAAATCTTTATGGGCAAATCCTGCTGGTTTTCATGTAACTAATAGTCAATTACAAAGATTGGCTGAATTAGCTGAGATGAATGTTGCTGATATTAGAAGAAAAATAGGTAATAAGAAGCGAGATTTTGTTTATTTGAAGCGTCATTTATCGCCAGATGTAGCAGATAAAATAGCTGAGCTTGGTCTTCCTGGGATATTTTTTGATCCCGAATTTAAGAGGTATTATCCTAAGCGTGAGATAACAGCTCAAGTGTTGGGGTTTACTAATGTGGATGATAACGGGCAAGAAGGTATTGAATTAGGGTGGCAAGAAACTTTAGCTGGTAAATCTGGTCTTCGTCGTGTTATTAAAGATAGAAAGGGGCGTATTGTTGAAGATATTGAAATAATTTTAAAGCCTAGGCCGGGACAAGATTTAGCCTTATCTCTTGATAGTAAAATTCAGTATTCTGCATATAGAGAATTAAAGCGTGCTATGGATATTAATAAGGCTAAAGCTGGAGAGATAGTAGTTTTAGATTCCCAAACTGGAGAAATATTAGCGTTAGTTAATTTGCCAACATACAATCCAAATAATAGAACTGAAAGGATTGGGGAGAAATCAAGGAATAGGGTATTAACTGATATATTTGAGCCCGGTTCGACTATGAAGCCGTTTATAGTAGCATCTGCACTAGATGCAGGTAAAATAAATTCAGATACTGAATTTGATACTGCTCCTGGGTTTATCACTATTGGTAAAAATACCATAAGGGATTCGCATGTCGAAGGTATCTTGACTGTAGAGGAAGTGATTAAGAAATCTAGTAATGTTGGTACTGTACAGATTGCTTTGAAATTGTCAGCACAAACAATGTGGGAAACTTTGAATCGCACAGGTTTTGGTATGACTACTGGCTCTGGATTTCCTGGTGAGGTTAAGGGAAAACTTCGTCCATATCAAAAATGGCGATCAATTGAGCAGGCAACAATGTCTTATGGGATGGGTATTTCAGTAAATTTATTGCAGTTAGCTCGTGCCTATACTTTGTTTTCAGAAGAAGGAAAATTAAAGCCAGTATCTTTATTAAAGCTTGATAAGCCGCCAGCTGGTAAGCAGATAATCTCACGTAAAACGGCGCTTTCTGTAAGTAAAATGTTAGAGATGGTGGTAGAAAAGGGTGGTACAGCAACGCTTGCACAAATTAAGGGTTATCGAGTTGCTGGTAAGACTGGTACTGCTCATAAAGTAAAAGATAGTGGCGGTTATGCTAAAGATAAGTATATCTCTTCATTTGTAGGCTATGCGCCAGCTTCTAACCCACGCCTTATTATTGCGGTAATGCTTGATGAGCCCTCAGGTGGAAAATATTTTGGAGGAGCAGTAGCCGCACCAGTGTTTAGTCGAGTTATGGCTGATGCATTAAGAAATTTAAATGTTCCTCATGATGCCCATATTGATAAAACAGTTTTCTCACCAGTGGCTCCAAGATTTAAAGGTGATGTATGAATTTTAGGAGTAAAGAAATATTAGAAGAAAATTTTGACCCAGACTTACTTAATAGCATGGGTATTAATATTGAGAATCTAGTTACTGATAGTCGAATGGTTAAACCAGGAGATACATTTCTAGCTTATGTTGGAGAGAAGGTTGATACACGTAAATATATTCCACAAGCAATTAAAGCGGGGGCAAATGCAGTATTGTGGGAACAAAATGGTTTTGTATGGAATCCTAAGTGGAAGATACCTAATTTATCAATATCAAGCTTACGTAATAAGGTGGGTGCAATTGCAAGTCATGTATATAGAAATCCATCTGGAAAACTATGTCTAATTGGTGTTACTGGAACAAATGGAAAGACGTCATGTGTTCAGTGGATAGCCCAGGCGTTGGCAGAGCTTGGTATAAGAGCGGCTTCAATAGGTACTTTGGGCAGTGGTTTTTCAGATAATCTTCTTCCTTCTATTAATACAACGCCTGGCCCAGTTTTATTACAGCAAAGAATGGCTGATTTCTTGAAACAAGGTGCTCAGTATGTGGTAATGGAGGCTTCATCTCACGGTATAGCTCAAGGCAGAATAAATGGGTCTACATTATCAATAGCATTATTTACGAATTTATCACATGACCATTTGGATTATCATGGCAGCATGGATGCATATGCTGCTTGTAAAGCAAGCTTATTTCATTGGAATGGGCTTAAGTATGCTGTTATAAATTTTGATGATGATTTTGGTATAAATTTGATAAATAAATTAAAGGGTCGACCTATAGATATTATAGGGTATGGGTTTAAAGATCTGGAAATAGAGGGTTGTGATTCAAAATTATTTAAAATGGTTTATGGTTGTAATTTGAAAATTAATGCCAAGGAGCTAGAGTTTGAAGTTGTATTTGAGGGGGAGCGTATAGGGGTCAAAGCAGAGTTAATTGGAGCTTTTAATGCATCTAATTTGCTTGGAGTTATTTCTACACTATTAGCGTGTGGTTTTAATTTAAGTGATGCAGTGAAGTCATTAAAAAAAATACAATCTATATCAGGTAGGATGCAGAAATTTGGTGGAGGTAGTTTACCATTGGTGATTGTTGATTTTGCTCATACTCCAGACGCTTTAAAAAAAACATTAACAGCACTACGTGAGATTGTTAGTAGTACTGCCAATATTTTAAAATTTAGAAATAAGAAATCAAAATTAATTTGTGTTTTTGGTTGTGGTGGCAATCGCGACCAAGATAAACGGGCGCTTATGGGAAAAATTGCAACAGAGTTATCTGATGAAACTATTATTACTAGTGATAATCCCCGTGATGAGGATCCTTATTCTATTATTAATGATATAGCCTTGGGTGCAGATAAAAATTATTTTGTTGAAGAAAATAGAGAAGTGGCTATTTGCCGGGCTTTAAATGATGCGCATAGAGGTGATGTGGTTCTTATTGCAGGAAAAGGAAGTGAAGAATATCAGGAAATAGGTGCGCAAAAAATTCCTTTTAGTGATATGAGAGTGGTGAGATTAACTTTACAGGAACTAGCAAAAATGCAGGACCAAATATGATGACAGTACAGGAAGTGGCCCATATATTGCATGCAGAATGGCATGGTAAAGATGTGCTTTTTACTGGAGTAAGTACTGATAGCAGAGATATAAAGGGTGGTGATTTATTTGTAGCTTTGAGTGGTAAGAATTTTGATGGGCATGAATTTATTTTCCAGGCAAAGGATAGAGGTGCTGCAGCTGTTATGGTTAATCAAGGTTCAGATATCAAAGAGGACCAGAGTCTAACAATTCCTATAATAATTGTTAGAGATACACTATTAGGTTTGGGCCAATTGGCAGCATATTGGAGGGGGCGCTTTGATATACCTATAATTGCAGTAACAGGTAGCAATGGAAAAACAACAGTAAAAGAAATGATTGCATTAATACTACTTCAGTTAGTTGGAGAGAATCGTAACAAAATATTAGCAACTACTGGTAATTTTAATAATGATATTGGTGTTCCAAAAATGTTGTTACAGTTAGATAGAAAGCATGAATATGCGGTAATAGAAATGGGTATGAGTCACGCTGGTGAAATTTCATATTTAACTAATCTAGTAAAGCCTACTGTTGCACTGATAACGAATGCAGGTGCTGCACATATAGAAGGGATTGGTTCTGTTAAGGAAGTGGCACTTGCTAAAGGTGAAATTTTTGAAGGGTTAGATAAGTCAGGCGTAGCAGTTATTAATGCAGATGATTCAAATGTAAAACTATGGCGGAAAATTGCTGATAATAAATCAATAATTGATTTTGGGTTAAATAATAAAGCAAAAGTGAGAGGGTGTTATCAATTAAATTCTACTAGCACCAGAATGAAATTAGAGCATCCCGATGGAGTGGTAGAAATCAAATTGCGGGTCCCAGGAAGGCATAATGTTTATAACGCACTTGCAGCAGCTGCAGCATCAACTGCAATAGGTGTAAGAAAGAAAAATATTGTAAATGGATTGGAATTATTTGATGGGGTGAACGGTAGATTACAGCAAAAGAAGTGTCTGTATGGCGCAATCATGATAGATGATAGTTATAACGCTAATCCAGAATCAGTACGAGCTGCATTATCAGTGTTAGCAAATATTTCTACTGGAAAGAAGATTCTAATTCTTGGGGATATGGGCGAATTAGGTGATGCTGCTATAGATTTTCATGAACGTATTGGTAAAGAAGCTCGTCTCATTGGGATAGATAGGCTATTTGCTTTAGGTAAATTAAGTGCATATTCTGTAAGGAAATTTGGTTCCGGTGGACAACATTTTAAAAATATCGAAGATATTTTAGTAGAAATTGAGTCAGTATTAGCTCCCAATGTAACATTGTTAATAAAAGGATCTAGGTTTATGCAAATGGATCGAATAGTTAGAAGGTTTGAGGTATAAATTTGATTGATTCTAAAAAAGAATAAATCCATTAGAATTAAAATTTAAGGGAAAAATTGAGAGCCCTATTAGGTAGAATATGTTATTAGAATTTACACAATGGTTAGCAGGAGATATCCGAGCATTTAATGTATTCAATTATATTACATTACGAACGGTATTAGCTGCACTGACATCTTTAGTGATTTCATTTATTGTCGGTCCAGCTATGATTCGTAAGCTTTCTGCATATAGAATTGGTCAATCGGTTCGTGATGATGGCCCACAAACACACCTTGTTAAAGCAGGTACTCCTACTATGGGAGGTGCATTGATATTAGTTTCTATTGCAATTAGTACCTTATTGTGGGCAGATTTAGATAATCATTATATATGGGTAGTATTGTTAACGACCTTAGGTTTTGGGGCAATTGGCTGGGTAGACGATTATAGGAAGGTGGTATATAACAATCCAAAAGGACTTTCCGCTGGTGTTAAATTTTTCTGGCAGTCTTCAATTGCACTTACTGTTGCATTTTACCTGGCGCTTACCGCAGACTCCGCAGTACAAACTAGTATGATTGTGCCTTTTTTTAAGCAAATCATAATACCATTGGGGTTAGTTGGATTTGTAATGCTCTCCTATTTTGTCATAGTAGGTGCTAGTAATGCAGTAAATTTGACTGATGGTTTAGATGGGTTGGCTATTATGCCAACAGTTATGATTAGTAGTGGGCTAGCAGTTTTTGCTTATGTGGCTGGTCATTCAATTTTTGCAAAATATCTTGGTATTCCTTATATTCCGAATGCAGCTGAATTAGCTGTATTTTGTGGTGCATTGGCAGGTTCAGGGCTTGCTTTTTTATGGTTTAATGCTTACCCAGCAGAAGTATTTATGGGTGATGTTGGTGCTTTGGCTCTTGGTGCTGCACTTGGTGTTGTTACTATAATAATACGCCAGGAAATTATACTTCTTATTATGGGTGGTGTATTTGTGGTAGAAACTTTATCAGTAATGGTACAGGTAGCTTCATTCAAATTAACAGGTAGGCGTATTTTCCGAATGGCTCCATTGCACCATCATTTTGAGTTAAAAGGGTGGAAGGAGAATCAAGTAGTAGTTCGGTTCTGGATTATAACTATGATGTTAGTGCTACTCGGGTTATCTACACTTAAATTAAGATGAACCTATATGGAAAAACGGTTTTGGTTCTTGGAATGGGTGAAACTGGATTATCTATGGTTAAATGGTTGTCGCGTATAGGTTTAAATATTCGTGTAGCAGATAGCCGTACTGAGCCTCCAAATCTTAGTATATTGAAAGAAATTATCCCTATGGATCAGATTTTCACTGGTTCTTTCTCAGATGCAATATTTAAGGGAATAGATCTTATTGCTATTAGTCCAGGTATTTCTCAAACTATTCCATTAATACATCAGGCAATTAAATGTGGAATTCCAGTTGTTGGTGATATTGAGCTATTTTCTTTAGTAATTAATAAATGTAATGTTATAAAACCAAAGGTTTTAGCAATTACAGGTTCTAATGGAAAAACGACAGTGTCATCTATGGTTGATGCAATGTTAAGAGAGGCTGGGTGGGATATAGAGGTGGCGGGGAATATAGGCCCGGCAGTATTAAATAAATTTATGCAGAGGATTGATTCTGGAAAGCCCCCGCAAGCATGGGTTTTAGAAATTTCAAGTTTTCAATTGGAAGCTACAAAGAATTTTAATCCTGATGTGGCTACAGTTCTTAATTTGAGCGAAGATCATCTAGATCGTTATTCTAATATGGATGATTATGTTGCCACTAAGGCGAAAATATTCTCAGCGAAAATAGATAATGGAAGTATGGTACAGATATTAAATCGTGACGATCCTATTGTTAATAGTATGGGAATAGCCGGTAGAAAGCAGATAACTTTTGGTATGGGTTTTCCAGTTAATAGGAATGATTTTGGTTTGTTAGTAGATGATGATACTTGGATTGTACAAGGTAGTAATAGGCTAATAAAAGTCAGTGAACTTGGGGTTAATGGCCCCCATAATATTGCTAATGCTTTAGCTGCGCTGGCTTTATGTCACGCTGTGGGTGTGGATTATGGTCCAATGCTTAAGGCTTTAAGAGAATTTTCTGGGCTACCTCATCGTATGGAGAAGGTTGTGATGTTGGGCGGAATTACATTTTATAATGATTCAAAAGCTACAAATGTAGGTGCGACAATTGCGGCTATTAATAGTATTACTCAGAAAAAAATATTGATTATAGGTGGTGATGGGAAGCAACAAGATTTTTCTCCATTGAAAGAATCAGTTTCACATGGTGTTCAGGCAGTGGTTCTGATTGGAATAGATGCAGGAAGAATTGCAGATGCAATAAATGGGTGTGGTATTCCTCTGCATAGTGCAATAACATTAGAAGATGCAGTAGAAAAGAGTTTTTCTTTAGCAAAGGTTGGTGATGTTGTACTTATGTCCCCTGCTTGTGCTAGCACTGATATGTTTAGAGATTATATTCATCGTGCTGAAGTTTATATTGAAGCAATAAAAGATTTAGAGTTGAAAATTTTAGATACTGCAAGAGTTATACATTAAGTAGTTTTTAGGTCAATATTAATGATTTATCAACCTAGTACTAGTAATCAGAGAATTATATCTGATTTTGATCAGAGCCTAATTTGGTCTGCAATATTTCTATTGAGTTTAGGTCTCATTATGGTTTATTCAGCTTCTATTTCAATAGCTGAGACTAGTCGTGGGAATGGTTATGCAGCATATTTTCTTGTTCGGCAAGGAGTTTTCTTGTTAGTTGGTTTATTTGTTGGGTTGATTGTATTTCAAGCGCCAATGAAATTCTGGCAGAAATATTCACTATATCCATTTCTGATAGGTATGGTACTGCTTGCATTAGTATTGATTCCTGGTATAGGGCATGAAGTTAATGGGAGTAAGCGTTGGTTATCGTTATTCTTTGTAAATCTACAGCCTTCCGAATTTATGAAATTATTCATGGTAATGTATGTTGCAGGTTATACAATTAAAAGAGAATCTTATTTGGATAATTTTAGGAAGGGATTCTTACCAATCTTTATTGTAATGGTAATGTTAGGATTTTTGTTACTAAAGCAACCAGATTTAGGGGCATTTGTAGTTATTACTAGTAATGTAATGGCTATTTTATTTTTAGGAGGCATGAATATAAAATTATTTGGCCAAATAATTGGGATATTGTGCTTGGCTGTAATGGCATTAATTTTGTTTGAGCCTTATCGTATGAAACGAATCATTGCTACTTTAAATCCATTTGAAGATGAGTTTAGTTCAGGGTATCAATTGTCTCATTCTCTGATGGCATTTGGGAGAGGTGGATGGGAAGGTGTCGGGCTAGGCGGAAGTGTAGAGAAATTATTCTATTTGCCAGAAGCACATACTGATTTCTTACTAGCAGTAATAGCGGAGGAGCTTGGTTTTATTGGGGTAATAGTTGTAGTAATTCTATTTTCATGGTTAGTAATACGTGCCTTTGTGATAGGGCGTCAGGCAGCAATACGTGAACGTTTTTTCTCTGCATTAGTAGCTCAGGGTATTGGAGTATGGATTGGAATACAGGCTTTTATCAATATGGGTGTAAATATGGGTATTTTACCTACAAAAGGATTAACTTTGCCATTAATGAGTTTTGGTGGTAGTAGTATTGTTGCAAATTGCATTGCCCTAGCAATTTTATTAAGAGTTGACTGGGAGAATCGTCAGTTAATGAAAGGATATAAAATATGAAGTTAAGTTATTATCAAAATAATTCTAGGTATTTAGATTGACACATACTATCTTAATTATGGCTGGGGGAACTGGAGGGCATATTTTTCCAGCATTAGCAGTAGCAGATTATTTAAAGAAAAATGGTTGGAGAGTAGTGTGGTTAGGAACAAAAGGCGGAATGGAAGAATCGCTAGTTTTAAGAAAAGGATACGATATTAAGTTTATTGATTTCTCGGGTTTAGGTAGAAAAAATTTAATGGCTTGGGTTACTCTTCCTATAAGGCTGCTATTTGCACTTTGGCAAAGTGGAAAGCTCTTATTTATTTTACGTCCAGATGTGGTATTGGGTATGGGGGGCTACCCAGCATTCCCAGGGGGGGTTATGGCTTCATTCTTAAATAAACCTTTATTGATTCATGAGCAGAACTCAATACCTGGTCTTACAAATAAGATATTAGCTAAGCTTGCAGATAGAGTATTAATAGGATTTCCTGACTCAATTAAAGATAAGAACAAGGTGATTTTCTCAGGAAATCCAGTACGTAGTGAGATTAATCAATTAGATGAACCAGATAGTAGGTATGGGGTGAGGGATGGCAATCTAAAGATCTTGGTAATAGGTGGTAGTTTAGGTGCACAAGCATTAAATATTGTGGTACCAAAGGCTTTACAATTGATACCAGAAAACGTGCGACCAGATGTTGTTCATCAAGGTGGGGATAAACACCTAGGAACTTTAAATAAAAATTATTTAGAGTCTGGGGTAGAGGGAGAATTGGTCGACTTTATTGATAACATAGCTATCCGGTACTCAGAGTGTGATTTGGTTATATGTCGGGCTGGTGCACTTACAATTTCTGAATTATCCTCTGTGGGTATAGCAAGTATCCTTGTGCCTTATCCATATGCTGCAGATGATCATCAGATATATAATGCAAAATTTTTAAGTAGTTATGGTGCTGCAGTGATGTTATTAGAGAGTGAATTGACCCCCCATAGTTTAGCTAAATTATTATCAGATTTTACTAGAAAAAAATTATTGAAAATGGCAATAAAGGCACGAGAATTATCAATGCCTAATGCTACTAGAATAGTAGCAGAGGAGTGCGTTAGTATCATTAAAAATGAATAATAAGATATTATTTACTTTGTAATAGTTTTCTGATTAACACTTTATAAAGATAAAGAATGAAGCATAAAGTAAAACATATTCATTTTGTTGGTATTGGTGGGTCCGGTATGAGTGGAATAGCCGAGGTATTATTAAATTTGGGTTATAAAATAAGTGGTTCAGATGTATCAGATAGTGTTACAACAAAACGGCTAAGAACTTTAGGTGCTAATGTTCATATCGGCCATTCAGAGGATCATATTGATTCAGCAGATGCTGTAGTCATATCGAGTGTAATAAAGCCAGATAATCCGGAAGTAAATGCAGCACGAAGAAATAATACTCCAGTAGTTCCTAGAGCAATAATGTTGGCAGAGTTATTGCGGTTACGCCAGGGGATTGGTGTTGCAGGCACTCACGGTAAGACTACTACTACGAGTCTAATCGCTAGTGTTCTTGCACAGGATGGAATGGATCCTACTTTTATAATTGGTGGGAAACTGGAATCTGCAGGGTCTCATGCCAAATTAGGGAGTGGTGAGTTTATTGTAGTAGAGGCAGATGAATCTGACGCATCATTTCTTTATTTGCAGCCTATATTAGCAGTGGTTACTAATATAGATCATGATCATATGGAAACTTATGATCATGATTTTAATAAATTAAAGAAGGCTTTTGTAGATTTTGTACAGCACCTTCCATTTTATGGATTAGCAATTCTATGTGTAGATGATCCTAATATACGTGAAATTATTCCTACTATTACGAAGCCTATTTTGACATATGGCTTGTCAGAAGGAGCTAAAATTAGGGCTGTTAATATTTCCCATTGTAAAGGGAAGATGGATTTTACTGCAGTTATTGAGATTAATGACACGGTTCGTAAGTTGGACATAAGGCTTAATTTGCCAGGAATACATAATGTGCTAAATGCATTGGCTGCAATTGCAGTAGGAAATGAATTAGGGATTTCAGATAGATCTATAATTCATGCATTGAATATGTTTAAGGGAGTTGAGAGACGTTTCCAGCGTTATGGTGAGATTCAGATATCAGGAATAAATGGTAGCTTTACTCTGGTTGATGATTATGGTCATCATCCAGTAGAAATTGCTGCGACAATAAATGCAGCACGTGGTGCGTTTCCTGGGCGGCGTCTTATAGTTGTATTTCAGCCACATCGTTATACACGTACAAGAGATTTATTTGAGGATCTTGTAAAGATTTTATCTAAAGCAGATGTATTATTATTAACTGAAATATATTCAGCGGGGGAAGCACCAATTATTGCTGCTGATGGAAAATCACTTGTACGAGCTATTAGGATACAGGGGAGAATTGAGCCAATTTTTATTGAAACTGTTGAAGAGCTGCCTACAGCCATTTTCAATGTCGTAAAACATAAAGATGTGGTTTTAGTTATGGGTGCAGGTTCTATAAGTATCGTATCAAAAGATCTTATGAACTATTCTTGTGGGGATATTAGGGATGAATAAATTAACGCATTTTCAATCCTATTTTAAACAAGGGGGAAAGGAGGAATTACGTGGGGAGTTGCGTGTTAATGAATCAATGAAGAGGTATACTTCTTGGCGTGTAGGAGGTAGGGCAGAACGAATTTATATACCAGCCAATTTAGATGATCTATCTCAATTTTTATTCAGCATACCTAAGAGTGAGAAAGTTTTTGTTATTGGTCTGGGTAGTAATATTTTAGTGCGGGATGGTGGGTTACGTGGCACAGTGATATTGCTTCATTCAAAATTAAATAATCTTTTGTTGGAAAGGAAGAGTGAAAAAAATAAAGTAATTTATGTTGAAGCAGGCGTGACATGTGCAAAGGTGGCAAGATTTGCTGCTATACATAATTTAGCTGGAGCAGAATTTTTAGCGGGTATACCTGGTACGGTTGGCGGTGCTTTAGCAATGAATGCTGGTTGTTATGGTTCAGAAACATGGCAAATTATTGATCGAGTAAGGATACTTAATCGGTTAGGTTATCAGAAGAATAGAGATACAAAGGAATATAAGGTTGGTTATCGTCAGGTAAATTTAAAATCAAATATTGGGTTATCTATTGATTATTCTAGAGAGGAATGGTTTGTAGGAGCGTGGATTAAATTAGAAAGCGGAAATAATATGGCATCTAAGAGAAAAATTAAAGCACTTCTTTCTGAGAGAATTAATAGCCAACCGTTGAATTTACCTAGTGCTGGCTCAGTGTTTCGTAATCCGCCAGGAGATTATGCAGCACGATTAATTGAGTTATGTAATTTAAAAGGTTTTAGTATTGGTGGAGCTATGGTTTCAACAAAGCATGCTAATTTTATTATTAACACAGGTAATGCCATAGCAGAAGATATTGAATCTGTAATTAGAGAAGTACGTAAAGAAGTAAAGAGAAAGACTGGTATTGAATTAATACAAGAAGTCAGAATTATAGGGGAAATAAAATAAATTATTATAGGTTCCATTTTCTAGAGATATATTTTTTATGGATCGTTAGCTGTGAGTACAAATAATTTTGGAAAAGTTGCTGTTCTTTTTGGGGGGTGTTCTGCAGAGCGTGAAATTTCACTTCAGAGTGGCCAGGCTGTACTTGAAGCAATGCATCGTAGAGGGATTGATGCATATCCATTTGATCCAGCAGAGAATCCAATAGAGGACCTTTTAAGGAAGAAGTTTAATATGGTGTATATAGCCCTTCATGGGCGTTATGGAGAAGATGGAACTGTTCAAGGTGCATTGGAGCTTATGGGGTTACCTTATACAGGTAGTGGCGTAATGGCTTGTGCGCTTGCTATAGATAAATGGAGAACTAAATTACTATGGCAGTCAATAGGTATTAATACTCCTCGTTATACCATGCTCAATGCAGAGAGTAATTTTGATATAGTAGTAAGGGATTTAGGATTACCGCTTATTATTAAGCCTTCAAGAGAAGGATCAACAATTGGTTTGTATAAGGTAAATTCTATAAAAGAATTGTCATATGCATATAAGATGGCTGCTGAATATGATTCTATGGTATTAGTTGAGCAATATGTAGAAGGCATAGAATTAACTGCCGCAATTCTTGGAGATGTTGCGCTACCATTAGTTCGGATTAAAACATCAGGTGAATTATATGATTATAGGGCTAAATATCTTTCTAATGATACTAAATATTTTTGTCCAAGTGGGTTGTCTTCTGAATTGGAGAATACAATTCAAACACAAGCATTGAAGGCGCATAGAATTCTAGGATGTGAAGGCTGGGGAAGAGTAGATCTAATACTAGATTATTCTGATAAACCTTATTTTCTTGAAAATAATACATCACCGGGTATGACAAGTCATAGTCTTGTACCAATAGCTGCAAAGAATGCAGGGATATCGTTTGATGATCTTGTAATAAGGATATTGGAGTTGGCCAATGTGGGATAATTACCGTGCACTCAATATACTTGCTAATGGCCTTTTTATTTCTGTTGTGCTAGTTACTATTGTAGCTATTACCCCGCATATTATAAATTTACCAGTTTTTGCATTAAAAAATATAAGTATTGTCGGAAAGAATAGTAATGGAAAAGAGTTTAAATATATAACTAGGAAGCAAATAAGTAATATTATAAATCGTAATGAATTTGGGAATTTTTTTACAGTAGAATTAGATATGATAGGTAGTGAGTTTGAGAAACTACCTTGGGTTCGTACTGCAAATATTCGTCGGAATTGGCCAAATAGTATTGAGATTGAATTAGAAGAGCATATAGTTCTTGCTAGGAGAGATGGGTCAGAACTTGTAAATACTTATGGAGAAGTATTTTTAGCTAAGACAAATAGGAAATTAACAGAATTAAAATTTACTGGTTTAGCAGAGAGCTCTCAGAAAGTATCACAGAATTATTTGGTTTTTAATAAATTACTAAAATTAATTCAGAGAAGCATTGTTCAGTTAGATTTTTCAGCGCGTCAAGCTTGGCGTATACATCTAGAAGATGGCGCTATATTAGAATTGGGGCGTGAAAATATGGTAGATCGATTAGCAACTTATGTGGCTGTACATGAACAGGTGGTTTCACAATTTAGAGAGAAAATTATTTATATAGATTTGCGATATCCAAATGGGTTTGCTGTTCGTACAGTAAATTCAACTCATAAGAAGCACCATAATCAAATTATTAAGACAAGCGGATGATACGAATGAAGGCTCATAGATACAATGAATAAAAGAAATAGAAATAGAGATCTAATTGTCGGGCTTGATATTGGCACATCAAAAATTGTTGTCATTGCGGCAGAAGCCACATCTGATGATATGTTTGAAATCATTGGTATGGGGAGTCATTCCTCTAGTGGCTTGAAAAAAGGTGTAGTAGTGAATATTGAGACTACAGTTAATGCAATTCAGCGTGCTCTTGAGGAAGCAGAGCTAATGGCAGATTGCAAAATTTATAATGTATATACAGGTATTGCTGGGAATCATATTAAAAGTTTTAATTCACATGGAATGGTAGCAATTAAAGATAAGGAAGTATCTCAGCTAGATGTTGAACGTGTAGTGGAAACTGCTAAAGCAGTAAATATTCCTGCAGATCAGCAGGTTTTACATATTCTAAATCAAGAATTTATTATAGATGGTCAGGAGGATGTACGTGAACCAATAGGTATGAATGGAGTGAGGCTAGAAGTAAAGGTGCATATTGTTACTGGTGCAGCTTCTGCTGTACAAAATATTATGAAGTGTGTGCGTCGTTGCGGATTAGAAGTGGGAGATGTTGTGTTACAGCCACTTGCCTCAGCAATGTCAGTTTTGTCTGAAGATGAAAAAGATTTAGGTGTATGTTTAGTAGATATTGGTGGAGGCACTACAGATATTGCTATATTCTCCCAGGGCGCAATTCGTCATACAGCAGTAATTTCTATTGCAGGAGATCAGATAACAAATGATATAGCAATGGCATTACGTACTCCAACTAAAGATGCTGAAGATATTAAGTGTCGTTATGGTTGTGCTTTAAAAGGAATGGCTGATACTAATGAAATGATTGAGGTTCCAGGCGTAGGTGAGCGTGGAACACGTCAATTATCTAGGCAGACACTTGCAGAAGTTATTGAGCCACGTGTTGAAGAGCTTTATTTACTTGTACAAGCTGAGCTACGTCGTAGCGGTTTTGAAGAATTGCTTTCTTCTGGGATAGTTATTACTGGCGGTAGTAGTTCTTTGTTAGGTATGGTTGAGCTTGGTGAAGAGATTTTCCATATGCCAGTTAGGTTAGGGTTGCCAATTTATCGTAGTAGTTTAGCAGAAGTAGTACGTACGCCAAGATTTTCTACTTGCGTTGGATTAATAATTGCTGGAATGGAGCAACTTCGACATCAAAAAGAAGCCCAAAAAAATGGAAATTCCTTAAAACAGATTCTTGAACGGATAAGTAATTGGTTTCAGGGAAATTTTTAGAAATAATTGTAGAGAACTTATTACTCTTAAGTTGTTTAGATCTAGATCTTTTAGTAGACATTATATTGAGTAACGAGTATCCAACTTGAGAATAAGAATAGTATTCTAGATTTATTTAGAATATTTCATGATTTTTATTTTATGGATAGTAATTTTATTTCTAAATAAGAAAAGTGATGATTTGATATTTTAAATTTATCTAATTAATTCTTAATTTTTAAAGGCATTGTATTTTTATTTTTTGATTAGATAAATTTTAGTTGTTGAATGGACCTGTCAATACCCAATATTTGGGTACCCATATATATGGTTATATGGCGTTATTCTTTCTTTACACTAAGCTGAGTAATACCACCCATATAAGGATGTAAGGCTTTAGGGATAGAAATACTACCATCAGAATTTTGATGGTTTTCTAATATTGCTACTAGGCATCGTCCTACTGCTAATCCTGAACCATTCAGAGTATGTAATAGTTCTGTTTTCCCATTCTTATTACGAAAGCGAGCCTTCATACGCCTAGCTTGAAATGCTTCACAATTACTGCAAGAAGAAATCTCTCTATAAGTTTGTTGTGCTGGTAGCCATACTTCAATATCGTAGGTTTTTGCTGCAGCAAATCCCATGTCTTTAGTGGATAGCAGTATTACCTGGTAAGGTAGTTCTAATTTTTGTAATATTTTTTCAGCGTGCTGAACAAGTTGTTCTAAAGCTTCATAAGAATTATTAGGGTGAACAAGCTGTACAAGTTCTACTTTCTCAAATTGATGTTGACGAATTAAGCCTCTTGTATCTTTACCATAGCTCCCTGCTTCAGAACGGAAGCACGGGGAAAGTGTCGTAAGCTTCACAGGAAGAGAATCTAATGAAATAATTTCATTACGGACATAATTAGTTAGTGGCACCTCTGAGGTTGGGATTAAATATAAGCTTTCTTCTTGTAAATTTTTTTCATTCTTATTCTTTGTATCATTATTTCTTTGTTGATTCGTTTTAAATAAGTCATCCTCAAACTTAGGTAGTTGGCCAGTCCCATATAGACTATCAGCATTAACCAGATATGGAACATATGCTTCAGTATAACCGTGGTCTTGTGTATGTACGTCAAGCATTAGCTGTCCTAATGCACGGTGTAATCGAGCAAGTTCACCAGTCATTAGATTAAAGCGCGCACCACTAATTTTTGTTGCAGCGCTAAAGTTTAATAATTCAAGATCCTCCCCAATGCTCACATGATCCTTGATTGGAAAATTAAATGACTTAGCCTCTTTTCTTTCACCCCAATTTCGTATTTTCTTATTTATATTCCCAATTGGGACGCTGATATGTGGGATATTTGGTATTTGTTCTAGAGATTGTTGTAACTCAGTCTCAATTTTATCTAGTTTTACCTTTGCTAGGATAAGTTCTTTATGCACTCCTTTCATTTTTTTCTTTAGGGATTCTGCTTCTATATTTGCACTTGTTTTCTTGTCCATACTAAGCTGGCCAATCTTGCGTGAAATTTTATTTTTTGTTTCTTCTAGTTGTTGTGTTTCTTTTCGTATAATCCCACGCTTATAAAATATTTGCTTGAAGTATTCTTTATCTAATAAGAATCCTCGTTTATCGAGATTTGAAGCTACATCATCTATATTTTTACGTAATAAATTAATATCTAACATGGAGGTATTGTCCTGAATATAAACAATTCTAGTTTAGAATTTTGGGTAAATAGTATTTTTTAAAATAAATTAATTATGAATTACATCCAAATTTTTAGGTGGTATAAACTTAAATATTTCTGGATCTAAATAAGGATTTTTTTCTATTTTTGAGAATATAATTACTGTAGACTGTTCGAAATCATCATATAGGATCATTTTTCGTAAGGATCCTTTTGGGGTAAATCCTAGCCTTAGTGATTTAAAGGACCTTTCTTTTATTTTAGGTTTAGCTTCTATCCATTCTAGCTCTCCTTGTAGATATATTTCATGTAAATCAAAATTTTTTTTAATTGTGTTTTTGTGAGCAAGCAATGCAGCTGGACTACTACCAATTGTTACGTCGAGCTTCTGGGTTGTTACTTGTTTCAAATCAACATCATAAAACCAAACTGTTGTACCATCTCCAATGATCAATTGTTTATATGGGGTTTCATATTTCCATCTAAACTTATTGGGACGTTCAAACTCCATAGTGCCACCTGCCTCTTGTACTATTTCTATGTTTTTGTTCAGTACAATCTGAGAAAATATAGCACGTGAGCTATGTGTATTTTTAATAAATGATTCTAAACTTTTTATAGCATCAGCTTGTACTGCACATGGAAGAGCTAAAAAAGATAAGAGATAAGTAATCCGTTGATAAGAATTCATTGAACTTTAATTATGGAATTAATTCATTAATTATTCTAGAAGATAATAACCTAGAAAAGCTATTTATTTATCCTGATCTTGAACCAATATTTCTCTATTTCCGTTATTCTTCATAGAAGAAACTAGCCCATTATTCTCCATTCTTTCAATTAATCTTGCTGCACGGTTATAGCCAATTCTCAAGTGTCTTTGTACAAGTGAGATTGAAGCACGTCTAGATTTCATTACAACATCAACTGCTTCTTTATATAATGGGTCAACATGTTCATCTTCTTTGATAGTTATACTACCATTTTCATTACTTCCTCTTTCTCCTTCCTCTAATGGGTCAAGTACACCATCTATATAGTGTGGTTCTCCATTAATTTTGAGATGCTCTACTACCCGGTGCACTTCTTGATCAGAAACAAAAGCCCCATGTACTCTTTGTGGATATCCTGTTCCAGGGGGAAGATAGAGCATGTCTCCTTGCCCTAATAATGTTTCAGCACCTATTTGGTCAAGGATAGTTCGTGAATCTACTTTACTTGATACCTGAAAAGCAACTCGTGTAGGAATATTTGCTTTTATTAGGCCAGTTATAACATCTACTGATGGTCGTTGAGTAGCAAGTAATAAATGTATCCCTGCTGCTCTGGCTTTCTGAGCAAGTCTTGTTATTAATTCTTCTACTTTCTTCCCTACTACCATCATTAAGTCTGCTAATTCATCAATAACTACTACAATAAGTGGCATTTCTTCTAATGGTTCTGGTAAGTCAGGTGTTAGGCTAAATGGGTTAGTTAATGGGGTTCCATTTTTAATTGAGTCACGGATTTTTTGATTGTACCCACTTATATTCCTAACTCCTAGTAACGACATGAGCTTATACCTTCTCTCCATTTCTGCTACACACCAGCGTAAGGCATTTGCTGCTTGACGCATATCAGTTACAACTGGCGCTAATAAATGTGGAATACCTTCATAGACGGACAACTCTAACATTTTTGGATCTACTAAGATTAGGCGTACTTGTTCAGGTGTGGCCTTATAGATTAAGCTTAAGATCATTGCATTGATTGCTACTGATTTTCCAGATCCAGTAGTTCCTGCTACAAGCACATGTGGCATTTTTACGAGATCAGCTACAATTGGATGGCCCCCAATATCTTTACCTAATGCAATTGTTAATGGTGACGCCATATCAGAATAGGATTTTGATCCAAATACTTCAGATAGCCGTACTATTTGTCGGTTAGGATTAGGAATTTCTAGTCCCATACTTGTTTTCCCAGGTATAATTTCAACAACACGGATACTTGCTACTGACAGCGCACGTGCTAAGTCTTTTACTAGGTTGAGGATCTGGCTCCCTTTAACTCCTACTGCTGGTTCAATTTCATAGCGGGTAATGACTGGGCCAGGGTAGGCAGCAACAACTTTAACCTCCACACCAAAATCAATTAATTTACGTTCAATTAGGCGAGATGTGAATTCAAGTGTATCAGTGGACAATATTTGTATATCTTTTTCTGGTTCATCTAATAAATGTAGGGGTGGTAAAGGTGAATCTGGTAGGTCAGCAAACAACGGTGACTGTTTTTCTTTAATTAAGCGGGGTGATTCTGGAATTGTATCAACAGGCTTAGCAATATAGAGTGGAGGATGGTCTTCAAAACGTTTTTTTTCAACATCGATTCTTTTTTTACGTTTTATCATAGAAGCTGCGCCCATTTTCCTGTCTTTTCTATTTTGCCAATGATTCTTAAGGCCAAATAAGGAATTCTCAATTAGACCTCCTATACTTTCAGCAAGGCGGACCCATGAGAGCCCAGTAAATAGGCTAAAACCTATGGCTAACAGTACTAGTAATGTAAGGATAGATCCAGTAGGGCCAAATGCTTGAGATAGGCTTTTTATAATTATGTTACCTAGCATTCCACCATTTTCATTGGGTAGTGGCATATTAGGTGGATATAGCTGTAGTGCTTCAATTCCACTGCTTGCAATAAGGAATGTAATAAAACCTGCTGTTGAAAGTAATATTGGGCGTCGGTCAAAAATTCCTACTAAATTAATATTACGATAACCGAGTGATACTAAATAGGTAAAGAATAATATCCATAGCCATGCAGAAATGCCAAATAAATATAAAAGCAAATCAGCTAACCATGCGCCTACATAACCACCTGGATTTTGTATAAAGGCCACTTCATTATTATGTGACCAGCCGGGATCAGTATGGTTGTATCCATATAATATTAATGCTAAATAAAGCACCACACCTAATAAGGCAAGTGAATATGATTCACGTAATAGCCTTATGATTCTTGGTGGCAGTGGGTTTGATTGATTTTTCTTCGCCATTTATATATTAATGACTATGTAGTTTTTCATCTAGCACCTCAATCCAATGTTTAATTATTAATGGCGTACCACTTTGAATATGTGTAAGACAGCCAATATTTGCAGTAACTATTTGAGTATGACTGTTAGATGTTAGTGCTTTTATTTTATTCTTCAGTAGCTGTTGAGACAACTGAGGTTGTAGGATTGAATAAGTTCCTGCTGAGCCGCAGCAAATATTATTATCTTGAGATAAAATTAGATTGAATCCTGCTATTGTAAGAATATTTTCTACTACCCCTTGAATTTTGAGTCCATGTTGTAGAGTACAGGGAGAATGGAAGGTTAGGTTTGGTTTTTTAGTATATGATTCTGTATCATAGAAAAGAGAGGTGAGCTTTTCAGTCTCACCATTTAATACTTCACTAATATCTTTGGTTAAATCTGAAATTCGTGCTGCTTTATCTGCATAGGCCTTATCATATTTTAAATAACTCCCATATTCTTTGACAGTTATACCACAACCACTTGCTGTCATAACAATACCTTCAATCCCATTATCTAAACTATTATCAAGGTATGGCCACCAGGCATCTATATTGCGGCGCATATAATTTAGTCCTTCTTGTTGAGCATTTAGGTGGTATGAAATTGCACCACAACAGTTTTCTTTTTTTACCTTGATAAGTGAAATACCAATTCTATCTAAAATTCTTGCAGTAGCAGCATTGATATTGGGGGCTATTGCAGGTTGTACACAACCATCAAGAGCTAACATTTTACGCTTATGTCTTACTGGGGGCCATATTCCTGCATTTCTAGCTTTATATGGGATTGAATTTTGGATTTTTTTAGGTAATAAATATCTAGCTGTTTGCACTATCTTTAGTAATATCATGAAAAAAGTAGGGCTAGGTAATATTTGCCGAAGGGTATATCTTATTGTTTTAATTTTTATACTACGTGTGGCCTGTTTTTCAACAACCTCTCGACATATGTCTATTAGTTTTCCATATTGAACACCAGAAGGACAGGTAGTTTCACATCCTCGGCAGGTAAGACATCGATCTAGGTGTAATTGGGTTTTTTTTGTGGCTATCTTTCCTTCTAATACTTCCTTCATAAGGTAAATTCTCCCACGCGGGCTATCTAACTCATTATTTAGTATTTGATAAGTTGGACAAGTAGCTAAACAAAAACCGCAATGAACACAAGATCTAAGTATAGATTCGGCTTCTTTGCCTTTATGAGTCTCTTTAATTAATCTAGTTAGATTAGTTTGCATACCTCATAGACCCCGGAACATTCTGTTAGGATTAAAAATACCTAAAGGGTCAAATTTTTCTTTTATACGTTGGTATATTTTTATCATCTGGGGCTTAGGTGGATGAAAAACTGACTTAGGTTCTTTGTTGCTACGAAATAGCGTAGCATTTCCATGTGCAATAATTGATTTTGATCGTACAATATTTTCTATTTTATCCATATCTGTAATATTACAAGATAGCCAGCGTAGCGCCCCACTCCATTCAATCAATTGCTTTCCAGGTAATTGGAGTGATGGGGAATTAGATTTTAAAGATAATCTCCATAATGAGTTATTAGATTGAAAGAATGAGTGGGTTTGTTCACGTATAGAATTCCAAAATAAAGGGCCATTTGATATAACTTCCCCACCAAGCTTAGTGTAAGCCGAATGTACAGCTGATTCGCTACCAGAGAGCCTAACTGTCAAGCTGTTTTCATAGAAACATGTTGCAGAGATTGGTAGTGGTTTCCCAGCCCATTGGTTCATCTTCTCAATAGCCTCTGATTCTTTCATTTGCATACGTAATGTTAATTCAGAAGGTGGTATTGGCAATACTTTAATAGAGGCTTCTAATAGCAAACCAAGAGTCCCCATTGAACCTGTCATTAAACGTGAAATGTCATATCCCGCAACATTCTTTATAACTTTTCCACCAAAATATAAATCATTTCCATTTCCATCTAGTACACGTATTCCTAGTATAAAATCACGAATAGCACCTGTATATGCTCTACGTGGACCAGATAACCCGCTAGCTATAGAGCCACCAAAGGTAGCTTCAGGTCCAAAATGAGGTGGCTCAAAACCTAGCATTTGATTCTGTTCTAGTAATTCGTTTTCAAGGTTGGCTAAAGAAGTACCAGTTCGTGCAGTTACAACGAGTTCAGTTGGATCATAATCAATAATTCCAGTATAAGTTTTAGTATTAAGAATTTCATGATTATTTCTATTTGTAGGCGTGCCATAAAAGTCTTTAGTTCCTCCTCCACGAATAAGTATTGGTGTTTTGTAATTTATTGCGGTGCTAATAGTATTCTTATATTGGCCAATAATATCTTGCATAGATTTTATTTCTATATTTTCTTTAATTTATTTATTTGGCTTCTCAAAATCTAGGTAAGTTTGGAAACCTCTCTTGATTCTTATGTACATGCATAGCCCCATGTTCTGCACAACGTCGTAAAGTAGGTATTGCTTTTCCTGGATTTAATAGTTTATAAGGATCAAATGCTAATTTGATAGCATGAAATATTTTTAATTCTTGTGAATTAAATTGGGAGCACATTTGGTTTATTTTTTCTATACCTACACCGTGTTCTCCAGTAATTGTTCCTCCAACTTGTATACACATTTCTAATATTTCTGCTCCAAAATTTTCAGCCTTTTGTAGCTCTCCAGGTTGATTAGCATCATATAGAATTAATGGATGTAGATTTCCATCGCCAGCATGAAAAACATTCATACAACGTAGGCCATATTTTATTGATAGTTTTTTAATTTCGGCTAGTACATGGGCAAGGTTCCTGCGTGGTATGGTACCATCCATACAGTAATAATCAGGTGAAATACGGCCAGCTGCAGGAAATGCAGCTTTACGTCCAGCCCAAAATTTTAGACGTTCATTCTCATTATTTGATGTTTTTATATCGACTGCACCATTCTTTCTCATAATTTTATTAATTCTCTTAATTTCATCAGCTACCTCTTCTTCTGTACCGTCAGATTCACACAGTAGGATTGCTTCCGCATCAAGGTTATAGCCAGCAGGAACAAATCCCTCAACAGCATGAGTAGTAAGTTTATCCATCATTTCCATGCCTGCTGGAATTATTCCTGCTCCGATTATTTTTGCTACTGCATCTCCAGCTTTTTGAATATCATCAAAGGCAGCCATAACTACTTGAGCTTTCTCTGGCTTGGGTAGGAGTTTTACAGTAATTTCGGTTACAATTCCAAGCATACCTTCACTGCCAGTCATAAGTGCTAGTAAATCGTATCCTGGAGTATCAAGGCACGGGCCACCAATTTCTAGGCATTCTCCTTCAATAGTAATTACTCTAAGTTTAAGAATATTATGTACAGTAAGGCCATATTTTAGGCAGTGCACACCACCAGAATTTTCAGCTATATTACCACCAATGGTACAAGCAATTTGTGAAGAGGGGTCCGGTGCGTAATAAAGTCCATATGCTGCTGCTGATTCACTAATTGCTAGGTTACGTACTCCTGGTTGTACTCTTGCTGTTCTTGTCATAGGATCAATTTCAAGTATTTTTTTTAATTTAGTAAGAGATAATAAAATTCCTTGTGAATGGGGTAGCGCACCCCCAGATAATCCTGTACCTGCACCTCTTGCTACAATAGGAGTATTGGTAGCCTTACAAATATGTAATATTTTTATAATCTCTTCCTCAGTCTCTGGAATTACTGCAATCATTGGTATTTGTCGATATGCTGATAAGCCATCACATTCATATGGCTTTAAATCTTCTATGTCATAAAGTACTGACTCAGAAGGTAAAAAATGACGTAGTTTATGGACAAGCTCAATAAGTTGCATAGAATAAGTTCCTTAAATATTTAAGCTTATTTGCTTCTCTAAAGTTTGGATCATTGCAGAACTATCTAGTTTGGAATCTCCGTAAGTAATACAGGCATTAAGAAGTTTTAATGTTGTTGAGGTATTAGGTAAATTTATCCCTAATTCCTGTGCGTAAGACAGTGCAATGCTTAAGTCTTTCTGGTGTAATTCTACTCTAAACCCAGGCTCAAATGATTTATTTATCATGCGTTTACCATGAACCTCTAAAATACGTGATGAGGCAAATCCACCCATTAGTGCCTGCCTTACTTTATTGGGATCTACCCCTGCCTTAGACATAAGTAATAATGCCTCACTGATTGCTTCAATAGTTAATGCTGCAATAATCTGATTTGCAATTTTACAGGCTTGTCCTGCACCATTCTCTCCTATTAGAGTGATATTTTTTCCCATTAAATTAAGAATTGGTTTTATATTATTAAATATTTCTGCTTCAGCCCCAACCATAATTGTAAGCGTTGCTTCTTTTGCACCAATATCACCTCCTGATACTGGTGCATCTACATAATGGCAATTAAGACGGTTAATTTTAGCAGCAAATATTTTTGTTTGAGTGGGAGAAATTGAGCTCATGTCTATTATAATTTTTCCAGGGCTTAATCCCTGTATGACACCATTTTCATCAAATAGTACTTTCTCTACATCTTTTGTATTAGGTAGCATAGTTATGATGATATCTGATGTCTGTGTTACGTGTTTGGGCGAGACACAAGGTTTACCGCCTTTTTTAATTAATTCTTTAGGCACACCACTTCGGGAATAAAGTGCTATAAGGTGGCTATTCTTAATAAGATTTTTGGCCATAGGGGTTCCCATAATACCTAAGCCAATAAAGCCAATGTTTGCCATAATTTTATGTTATATAGAATTTAGAGTTGATTATTGTTACTGCCCACATTTTGTATAGAGCATTCTTTAGTTTAATGTTTTATGTAAGATTTATCTAAATAATTTAGTTAATGCTTTTCCAGGATCATTTGAACGCATAAAAGCTTCTCCCACAAGAAATGTGTGGATATTATGATCTCGCATTTTAGTGACATCAGCAGGAGTTAATATTCCACTTTCAGTAATAATAATGTGTTTAGAATTTTTAGTTGTTTCTTGTGGAAATTGGTGAAGAAGTTTTAACGTAGTGTCTAGTTTAGTTTCAAAAGTATGGAGGTTACGATTATTTATACCAATTAGAGGTGTATTTAGTTTGAGAGCAAGTGAAAGCTCTTTACTATTATGTGTCTCTACGAGGACAGACATGCCAAGTTCATGTGCTAAAGATTCTAGTTTAAGCATTTGAGATATTGCCACATCTTCGGTCCCATCTCCTCCAAAAAAATGAGGGAAGTCTAAGAAAACTGATACGATAAGTAGGATACAGTCTGCTCCCATAGCACGTGCTTCAACAATTTGATACTCATCTAGCATAAAATCTTTACGTAAAATTGGTAGATTACATGCAGTACGTGCAAGTAGAAGATTCTGTGTATCGCCTTGAAAGAATTGCTTGTCAGTCAGTACAGATAGACATGTTGCACCATGGCTTGTATAGCTCTTAGCTATGTCAGCAGGGTCAAAATTTTCTCGTAACAAACCTTTGCTAGGGCTAGCTTTCTTAATTTCTGCAATGATAGCGGGGGAACCAGCAGAAATTTTTTTACGGATAGCGCCAGTAAAATCTCTAGGTGGACAAGCTGATTCAGCCTCTGCATGTATTGCTAATAGAGATTTTCTTTCTTTTGCGGTTGAAATTTCTTTCAACTTAACAGTAAGTATTTTTTGCAGGATATTATTCATCTACAATTTTATCCAAAAATTGTTAAGTAAATTATTTATATTGGACCTATATAAATAGTAAGTGAAGATAGAATTTATTAGTTATTATTAGTAAATTTTATCAGCTCCTGTAATTTCTCTTTGGCTAGTCCATTTTTTATCACTATACGGGCCTTTTCTATACCTAGCTTTAGAGAATTTGTTATGCCAGCAACATAAATTGCTGCACCAGCATTAAGTAGCACAATATCCAGTGCCGTTCCTGGCTTGTTTTCTAGAACAGATAGCAATATATCCATAGATTGCGTACTATCTTGAACAGTAATAGTTGAAATATCGGATCTTTTTATACCGAAGTCCTCTGGTTTAATAGAATATTCAGTTATTTTCCCATCCCGAAGTTCCCCTACTATAGTTTCACATGAGGTTGTAATTTCATCCAGTCCATCAAGGCCGTGAACAACCATTACATGTTTGCTATTTAGTTTTTGCAGTACACGAATTAGTATTCCAACAAGCTCGGGGTTAAATACACCTAGTACCTGGTTTCTTGCTCCGGCAGGGTTTGTTAATGGTCCTAGTATATTAAATAGGGTGCGCACTCCAAGTTGATGACGTATTTGCGCTAAGTTCTTCATAACGCTATGGAAATTAGGGGCAAACATAAATCCCAAACCAACTTCATTAATAGCCTGGGCTACTTGTTTAGGTGTCTGGTTAATATTGACGCCTAAAGTCTCAAGTACATCAGCACTTCCTGATTTACTTGAAACCGAACGGCCTCCATGCTTAGCAATATGAGCTCCAGCTGCAGCTGCTACAAATGCTGTAGCTGTAGATATATTGAAAGTATTTGTAGTATCCCCACCTGTACCACAAGTATCAACCAGATTTAGGGGGTTAACGAGATCAACTTTTGTAACAAGGCCACGTATTGCTTTAGAAGCTGCAGCAATTTCTCCAATAGTTTCTCTTTTTACTCTTAAGCCAATAAGAATGGCAGAAGTAAGTTCGGGAGAAATTTTTCCTTCAATGATTTGATGAGTGATTGAAAGCATATCTTCATGATTAATTTCATGATGATCTATTAGACGTATAAGTGCTTCTTGCGGTTTCATTTTCAAGCCTCTATTAAGATACTTTGACAAGGTTTCCTATCTATCACTTATTGAATAAGAAAATTTTTAAGTAATTTATGTCCATGTTCAGTTAGAAAGGATTCTGGGTGAAACTGTACACCTTGAATTGATAAATCTTTATGTCGTATACCCATAATTTCTCCATCTTCTGCTCTTGCAGTTATTTCTAGGCACTTTGGTAAGTTTTTTTCTTCGATAGCCAGAGAGTGGTAGCGAGTAGCATTGAATGGATTAGGTAAATTATGGAATACACCAGTATTATTATGAGAAACTAATGTAGTTTTTCCATGCATTAGTTGCTTAGCATGAATTATTTTCCCACCAAATGCCTGTCCTATACTTTGGTGCCCAAGACAAACGCCTAATATTGGAATTTTCTCACAATGTCTTTTAATTAGAGGTATGGAGATACCAGCTTCTATAGGTGTGCAAGGTCCAGGAGAAATTACAATAAATGATGGTTGTAGATTTATTATTTCATCTGGGGTTATTTCATCGTTACGGAAGACTACTACATCCTCTCCTAATTCTCCAAAATATTGCACTAAATTATAAGTGAAAGAGTCATAATTATCGATCATTACCAGCATGTTATTCTTTCCATATTTTAGTCATTAATATGTTGGTTAAGTTACCAACTCATTTTATCTATTAATACTCCCATTCTAATTTAGCATTCTATGTCCGTTAAATAATTTTAAAGGGACTATTTCTACTCAGGATCTCAAATGGAGCCAAATAGAATTATGCCATGATAAGGTGGGGGAGGTCTCATATATAAGATATAGAATTTCATGTTGATTTGAAATAGGTAGAAATAGTTAATACATTACTACTTATAATTTTTATTAAACTAGTACTTCTATTGGTGCTGGATGATTAAGGAAAGTGGTTGGGCTTGCTGTTAATCCATAAGCGCCAGACTGGAATATCACAATTAAATCTCCGGTATCTGCTTTTGCTAGTTTAATCTCTTCAGCTAATAGGTCTAGAGGGGTACATAGTGGTCCGACTATAGTGACAATTTCTTTTTTTTGTTCTGTTATCTTATTACCAACTGCTACAGGATAGTTTTTACGGATTATTTGACCAAAATTCCCAGAAGCAGCTAAGTGGTGGTGTAATCCTCCGTCAGTAATTAGAAATACTCGTTTTCTTGATATTTTACGTTCTAGGACACGACATACATAGATACCTGATTCAGCAACGATATATCTTCCAAGTTCGATTGCAATTTTTGTATTAGGGCTGCGCCTCTTTAGCTTCTCAGCTAAGCAATGTAAATTTTTACCAACTAATTCTAGATCTAATGCATTCTCACCAGGAAAATAAGGAACACCAAAACCACCTCCTATGTTAAGTAAGTGAACTGGATCAGGGGTTTTCTGGGTTAGATGAAGAAAGAGTTCTAGGATTTGTTCTTGTGTTTTTTGGATAGCTGTAGCGTTAAGATTTTGTGAACCACAGAATATATGAAACCCTCTAAAATTAAGTTTAAGTGAATTTATTTGTGCCAATATAGATGGGACGTGCTCAGCATCAATACCAAATTGTTTCCCTCCTCCACTCATTTTCATACCAGATGATTTCAATTCAAAATCAGGATTAACTCGTATAGCTACTTTTGGGCGTATACCTAAACGTTTACCAAGTATTGCAATACGCTCCATTTCTTTTCCTGATTCCATGTTTAAAATAATTCCAGAGGCGATAGCACAGCTGAGTTCAGTATCTTTTTTTCCGGGCCCTGCAAAACTAATTTGGTTTGGAGGCATTGTTGTATCAAGCGCAACCCTGAGTTCGCCTGCTGAAGCCACATCTATTCCGTCAACTAGGGTAGCTATATGCTGCACAACAGCAGGCATAGGATTAGCTTTCATCGCATAGTGGATTTCTATGTCATTAGGTAAATATTTGCGTAAAAGGGTAATCCGTTCTGTAATTAATTTTCTATCATATGCATAAAAAGGAGTTGTGCCTATTCGTTGTACCAAACGCGAGAGTGATATGCCACCAATTTGCAGACAGCCTTTATTATGGGAAAATTGGATCATGGGGGTATGTTTTAAGTCATTTTTCATAGTTTAGTCTTGGTAGTATTTTCTTGTATTTCTTTAGTAAGAAGTTTGCGATCTATTTTACCGTTATGGTTACGTGGCAGAATATCTTTTCTTAGTATAATATTAATTGGTACCATGAAGTTGGGGAGGTTGGCCTTACAGGCTGATAGTACCTTTTCTTTGTTAAAATTTATACTTTCAAGTGAAGTTACAATTACGACTATAGCTTGTCCAAGAATAGGATGTGGAACTCCAATAGCAACAGCTTCATTTATAAGTCCAGTGGCATAAATCACCTCCTCTATTTCAGTAGGGCTTACACGATAACCAGAAGTTTTTATCATGTCATCTTGGCGGCATATAAAGTATAAATATCCTTCATCATCAGAAAGTACTGTATCACCTGACCATACTGCAATTTCTGGTGTGGTTAGCCCAGTATTTTTTTGAGGGAATGGCCGGAACTTTATTGAAGTTTCTTTCGGGTTGTTCCAATACCCCATAGATACTAGATCTCCTTTATGTACTAATTCTCCTGGTTCATAAGGAGCACATTCTGTTCCATCTTCTCTGAGTACGAAAATCTCAGCATTAGGAATGGCTTTACCAATGGAATTGGGTCTAATATTAATTTCTTGGGGGCATAGGTATGTTGAACGGAAGGATTCGGTAAATCCATACATTAGAAATATTTTAGTTTCTGGAAGTATACTACGTAGTATATTAAGTGTAGCTTGAGGTATTGTTCCTCCTGAATTTGTAATATATCGTAAAGAAGTAATTTCTGGCCATTTTAGTTGTGATAATTGAATCCATAGAGGAGGAATGGCAGCCAGGCCACTAATGTTTTCAGTTTGAATTATTTCGATGATGTCTCGTGGAAAAAGGTGATTATATAGAATGCATGTGGCCCCAGTATAAAATACTGTAGTGAGTTGATTTAGCCCATAATCAAAGCTTATTGGTAGAATTGATAAAATTCGGTCGTTAGGTTTGTTTTCTAAATACTGAGATACACTTATAGCACCAGTAACTATATTTCGATGTGAAAGAGCTACTCCTTTAGGCTTTCCAGTACTACCTGATGTATAGAGAATTGCTACCATATCACTATCAATTATTTTAGGTGGTTTTTTAGTGGATAAGGTGGTACACATTTGATTCCAAGGGACAATATTTAGTCCAGGAATAGCAAACTGTATTTCTTCTGAATCGACGATAATTACAGTATGTAAATCATGGCACTTTGGCAATATATCAATAAGTATATTTAGTCTATAAGATGAGGTGATTAGAATTTTTACATTGCAATCACATAAAATATAGGCTACTTGTTCTGACTTGAGGATGGGATTGATAGGCACAAAAACTCCACCCGCTGCAGCAGCTCCAAAAATAGATATTACTGTTTCATGTCTTTTCTCTAGGTATACAGCTAAACGTTCATTTCGGTAGAGTCCTAACGAAATAAAATTAGAGGCAACTCTTTTTATATCACGATAGAGAGTAAAGTAGCTCTTTTTAGAACCCTTATAGACAAGAGCATCCGAATTAGGGTATCGGTTTGCAGATTGAGAAATAAGCTCGTGTACAAGATTGGACATGTTGAAAAATGTTTATGAACTTGTTAATCAGATATTCATCTGATTATTTTACTCCATGATAGTCTGGCAGTTTATAGATAGTAGTATTTTTAATACTAAATGATGAAGAGTGAGAATTAATTCTCAGAAATTTAGGCTGTCTTTATCAAGATGTTGTTTTTATGTGTGTGTAGAATTAATGTGACAGAAAAAATAATATCTTTATAATAATCTTGGAATGATGAAAAAGATGATACTATAAATAACATATATAATCGTACATATTTTATATATGTTTGTTGTTATAAGACCCTAATTAAATTTAGTTATTTATTATTTCAGGCTATATAGTCTTTACAAAGAAAATACTATTTTCTATTTATACTATATAGGTTATTAATATAATTTGTATATTTATAGTCTATAAGCTTATTTTCTATAAATTTACGCTCAACAGATTAATATGTCAACGTAATTACTAGTTGTAAATTATTTTTATAATCTAATGTAGTGCCTTTGTAAAAAGTATACATTTTAATATAAGAATCTATTTTATGGATTTGAAGAGCTGCAGTGTAATATATGCGAATTTAATAGACTAAATCTAGACTTGCCTATCATGAACAGGCTACAATTCTATTTTCTAAGAATCTAAGTATCATGCATGTTTTTCGAGGCGTCCCCACTTTAGCTAAAGATCCCACGGCACTTACTATAGGTAACTTTGATGGAGTGCATTTGGGCCATCAGGCTATGATCATTCGTTTGAATGAGGCTGCCACGCAGCTTAATCTTATTTCCTGTGTCATAATTTTTGAGCCTCATCCACGTGAATTTTTTGTAAAGAGTAATGCGCCAGTAAGGCTTACCAGTCTTCGGGAAAAATTGGAATTAATGGAGGAATTGAATATAGAGCATGTGCATGTTTGTCATTTTAATGCTGCATTTGCATCAATTAGAGCAGAAGACTTTATAGTACGAGTTTTAAAACAGGGATTTGCTGCTCGATGGGTACTGGTAGGTGATGATTTCCGATTTGGTACTAATCGTAGAGGTGATTGTATGATGTTAAGAAGCCTCTCCAACAAAAATGGATTTAAAGTAGAAGAAATGAAAAGTTACACTCTAGGTGGCTTAAGGGTTTCAAGTACAGCAATACGGGAAGCTCTTTCTATAGGAGATTTAGAAGCTGCCAAATATTTTCTAGGTAGACCTTATAGTATTAGTGGTCGTGTTATAGAAGGTGATAAATTAGGAAGAAATATAGGCTTTCCTACTGCTAATATTCAATTGAGGCGTAATCGACCACCTATATCTGGTATTTTTGTAGTTAAGGTGTATGGTACAAATGAGACATATCCACAGATAGAAGTACATGGTGTGGCTAGTTTGGGTGTAAGGCCAACAATATATCAAAATGGCAAACCAGTTCTTGAAGTACATTTATTTGATTTTGATAAAGAAATATATGGCTGTTATTTGCGTGTAGTCTTTTTAAAAAAGATACGAGATGAAGAAAAATATTCGGATCTTGGTATGCTTATCAAGCAAATTGGCTATGATGTAGAAAAGGCAAAAAGATATTTCCTGAATTTATAAGTATAAAAAATATTTTATAATGGACTATAAAAAAACACTTAATTTACCTGACACCCCTTTTCCAATGCGAGGTAACTTAGCTAAGCGTGAGCCTGGAATACTTAAGAATTGGAAGACAAATAATCTTTATCAAAAAATTCGGGAAACTTGTAAAGGAAAACCAAAATTTGTTTTGCATGACGGTCCACCATATGCGAATGGGGATATACATATTGGTCATGCAATTAATAAGATTTTTAAGGATGTTATTCTAAAAAGTAGAACACTAGATGGTTATGATGCTCCCTATGTTCCAGGATGGGATTGTCATGGTCTTCCAATTGAGCATCAGATAGAAAAAAAACATGGTAAGAATTTATCTGGGGATAAAGTTAGAGAATTGTGTCGTAATTTTGCTCAAGAGCAGGTTGAAAATCAGAAAGCTGGGTTTGTTCGTCTTGGGGTATTAGGGGACTGGGAAAAACCTTACCTAACTATGAATTATAGAATTGAGGCTGGAATAATTCGTTCGCTTGGCAGTATTTATAAGAAGGGAATTCTTTATCAAGGTCAGAAGCCTGTTAATTGGTGTATTGATTGTAAGTCTTCACTTGCTGAGGCAGAGGTAGAATATGAGAATAAAGACTCTATAGCAATAGATGTGGCATTTCCAGTGATTGATAGCGATAAGCTTGCTAAAGCAATAGGTGTGCCAGATATTAATGAGCCAGCTTTTGCTATAATTTGGACGACTACACCTTGGACTTTACCAGCTAATCAAGCGGTAAGTGTGCATCCAGATCATAATTACCACTTAATTAGAACGGATAGAGGATTATTAATTCTGTCTGGTGAAACCCATACTGGAACTAGTTCTGATAGTTCATCTCTTGATAAAATGTGCCTAGCCAATTATGGTTTGAAAAACTTGGGAGTTCTTGGAGGCTGTAAAGGGCTAGATCTTAATTTAATTAGATTAAAACACCCATTTTATAATCGTCATATTTCAATCGTTAGTAGCCACCATGTTACAACTGATACAGGAACAGGACTAGTTCATATTGCTCCTGCACATGGCGTAGATGATTATGTGGTTGGTCAGAAATATAATTTACCAATAGATAATCCGGTAGATAGTGATGGTAAATTTTATAGGCATATACCTCTTGTGGGGGGGTTGTCAGTCTGGAATGCTACAGAAGTGGTAATTCAAGAACTAGAGAAAAATAATTTGTTAATGCATGCAGGAAAATTGCAACATAGCTATCCTCATTGTTGGCGACATAGGACACCAATCATATTTCGTGCTACTAGGCAGTGGTTCATTGGTATGGAAACTTCTTATTTAGATGATAATAAGAATACTCTTCGTACCAAAGCTAACTCTGCAGTAACTTTGACTAAATTTTTCCCATCTTGGGGTCGTGCTCGTTTAGAAACGATGATTAAGAATCGTTTTGATTGGTGTGTATCACGTCAGAGAAATTGGGGTGTGCCTATGACAATCTTTGTTCATAAGGATACACATGAGCCACACCCTGATACTGAATTATTCTTTGAGAAAGTTGCAATAATGGTTGAGAAGAAAGGGATAGAAGCTTGGTTTAATTTAGATCCAGAAGAACTCCTAGGGGAAGACTCAAAGAATTATTATAAACTGACAGATACATTAGATGTATGGTTTGATTCTGGTACAACACATGCTACAGTTCTGAAATCATATGATCAGCTCGAGTTCCCAGCAGACCTCTATTTAGAAGGGTCTGATCAGCATCGGGGTTGGTTCCAGTCTTCTCTTCTGACTAGCTGTGCAATTAATAATGGTCAGCCCCCATATAAAGCATTACTTACTCATGGTTTTGTAGTTGATGGAGATGGGCGTAAGATGAGTAAATCTAGGGGTAATGTTATATCTCCGCAAAAAATCGTAGATACTTTAGGAGCAGATATTCTGAGATTGTGGGCTGCTTCTACCGATTATTCTGGCGAAATTTCTATTTCAGATGAGATTTTGAAACGAGTTGTAGAGAGTTATCGGCGTATACGTAATACCTTAAGATTTCTTTTAGCTAATTTATCAGATTTTAATCCTGAAACAGATTTTATAAAATACGAAGATTGGTTAGAGATTGATCTCTACATGCTAACATTTACTAGAGCATTTCAGGAAAATTTAATAAAGAGCTATCAGGTCAATGAGTTCCATGTTGTAGTAAATAAATTACATTATTTTTGCTCCGAGGATTTAGGTGGGTTTTATTTAGATATTCTTAAAGATAGATTATATACGGCAGCATTGGGAGGCGTAGCACGTCGTTCAGCACAGAGTGCGCTATTTCATATTGCACATAGTTTAATTCGTCTTCTTTCTCCTATTTTAAGTTTCACAGCAGAGGAGGCATGGGAGCATCTTACGAATAAAGATAGAGATAGTATATTTTTACAAACTTGGTATAAATTCCCACTACAAAATGATGCTGAATTAGTGCTGCAACGTTGGAGTAGGATTCGGGAGTTGCGTTCAGAGGTGCAAAAAAGGTTAGAGGAATCAAGGGAGAAAGGAATTATTGGTTCGTCACTCTCAGCAGTTATAGAAATTCGTTGTAATGGAGATGATTTCTTTCTTTTAAGTAGTCTTGGGAATGATTTGCGGCTAGTCTTTATAGTTTCAGAAGTAAATCTTATTCAGGTGCAGAGTTCTTCAGAAAGAAATATTATGATAACTCCAAGTGATTATGCTAAGTGTGAAAGATGCTGGCATTATCGTAAAGATGTTGGCTATAAGAAAGATCATCCTACTATATGTAGGAGATGTGTATCGAACCTATTTGGTCCTGGTGAAGAGCGTAAATTTGCTTGAGTTTGATGCAATAAGAGTTTTATATAAATATGAAGTAATGACTATATTTTATAATTGTAATATAGCTCTGAATAATTTTTTCCATTTATTAAAGAATGATTTGTAATGAAATTTAGTACTAGCTTGTGTCTTGCGATAATTATTTTAATATTAGATTTTTCTACTAAACGATGGGTAGAATCAGAATTAATTTATGGGCAGAATATTTATATAACAAATTTTTTTAATTTAGTATTGGTATTTAATACTGGAGCAGCTTTTAGTTTTCTTAGTAATGAGTCTGGGTGGCAGCGTTGGCTTTTTAGTGGGATTGCAATATGTGCTGCAATTGTTATTACTTACCTTTTAAAGAAACATTCCTCAGAAAAATTATTCTGTTTTTCATTAAGCTTTATATTAGGTGGTGCGCTAGGGAATTTATGGGATCGCATGACTCTTGGTTATGTGGTTGATTTTATAGATATTCATTATAGTGGATATCATTGGCCTGCATTCAATGTAGCTGATTCTGCAATACTTATAGGTGCATCATTCTTAATGATTGATAGTTTTAAGCATAAAGAAAATAAATGAAATTATTTCATTTATTTGATTATTGATAGTGAATTAGAAGATATTTGTTAAACTATTTATTTTGTGGTGCTTATAGGGCTAGGCATAAATAGTGCAGGTATAGTTTCTTTTTTTCTTTTATTTAAGTAAAAAGAATTAGATTCATTTGTAGTTGTTGATAGCGTTGATATAGCCATGCTATCTGATAGAGATTTAATTTTTTTAGAGGAATTTTTTGCGGGAACATAGGGATGACTAAATAGTGGATCTTTTTTTTCTTTAGATTTTTTTACTTTAGTATATTCTTTATTTTTGGAACTAATACCTAATCTTTTTTTATTTTTTGTTTGAATATTTAAATCATCTTTCTCTTGATTGTAGCCACGCCGTTTATTTTTGTAGATCTTTAGATTGATTTCTTTTTTTGATCTAAACAAAGTAATAACCTTCTTTGTGATTTTAGTTTTTATAAGTTTCTCTATTTCTTCAAGTATCTCATTTTCACTATCACATACTAGTGAAGTTGCCCATCCTTTAGTTCCAGCACGCCCTGTTCTTCCAATACGATGAATATAATCTTCCGGGGTATTTGGTAATTCGAAATTAATTACATGCGGTAAATCTTCAATATCAAGCCCACGTGCTGCAATATCAGTCGCTACTAGGGCACATACCCTGCCATGTTTAAATTCTTCTAGAGCTTGGGTGCGTTGAAGTTGACTTCTGTCACCATGTATGGCTGTAGCCAAGATACCATCTTTTTTTAGTTGATGCGTAAGATTATCTGCACTGTTCTTTGTTCGTACAAATACTAGTACTTGTCTTAAGTTTTGTGACTTTATTAAGTAGGTCAATAATTCTTGTTTACGTTCTTGATCTACAGGGTGAACTACATGTGTTACTAGGTTAGATATAGAGTTACATTTTGCTACTTCAATTAAGATAGGTTTCTTTAGTATATTATTTGCAAGTTTTTTAATTTCTTTAGAGAAAGTTGCAGAAAACATAAGGCTTTGTCGTTTCTGTGGCAATAATGTAAGAATGCGTTTTATATCAGGCAGGAATCCCATATCTAACATTCTATCAGCCTCATCTAGTATCAATATTTCTACTTGAGATAGGCGCAATGTTTTTTGCCGGATATGGTCTAAGAGACGTCCAGGAGTAGCCACTAAAATTTCTACACCAGAGCGAAGTTCTTTAATCTGTGAATCCATGTTGACTCCACCATAAACTACAGTACATTTAAGAGGTAAATAATTGCCGTACGTTTTGACATTTTCGAATAGTTGTGCAGCTAATTCACGTGTTGGAATTAGGATTAAACAACGAATTGGATGCCTAGCTGGTGATACACTGGTGTTTGCATAGGGTTGTAATCTTCGTAGCATTGGAAGGGTGAAACTGGCAGTCTTTCCAGTTCCTGTCTGAGCTCCTCCCATAATATCTTTACCATTAATTATTTCTGGAATTGCTTGAGCTTGGATTGGTGTAGGATTTAAATATCCTCTGTCCTTAATTGCACGAAGTATTTCTACAGATAGGCCTAGCTGATCAAATGTCATATAGATTACTCTTATACAAATAGTAAAATTTTATAGAGATTATTTTATTAGTCATAGTAATATTTATTTGTTTTCTGTTTTTTTAAAATATTTCTTTTTCAATTTTTTTTGTGATCCAATTGCTGGTTCTAGTTATCCATTTTAGAAGTATTGGAGCACCACTAATTGCTACAGCATCTACTAAGCAATACCAAGCAGCAACTCCGCTAGGTGGATTTCCTTGTTGCAGACCAAAAATAGGTTCTAATTCAACCCACCTCCAAGTCCCTGCTGCTGTCCCAATTAATTCTAGCCATGTTGTTATAAAGAAAGCAGCAAGGTAAACTAGTGGCGAGCGGCCTTTAAAAAGGTAAATTAAGAAAACACAAAATAGTATTGCACCTACAGCATCTCCTTGCTCAGGAATCCCACTAATCCCCCAAGCAGACCAGAGACCACATACTATTACCACAAATGCTGCAATTCTTCTGGAATTTCTTAAGAATAGTCCAGAACGGGAAAGTGCTATAGCCGTTAAATAGACCATTCCATGTCCAGGAGGCACATATGCCGGAACATTTTCAAAACGGTATATGTATCCACCCATATAAATAGAGGCAAAATGTTCACCAATAGTTGCAAAAACAACTGCTATTATAACTTGTGTTCGTACATCTTTATTTTCACCAATTAATAGAATAGCAAGGAAAATCCAGGCAATAATACCCATGAAATTTTGCATTTCTAGGCTGCCACTTGCATCTACATTTAAACTGATTGCAACACAAATAAAAGTAAATGCTGCTATTAGATAGTCTCTTTTTCTATGTACATAGGTGGTATTATTTTCAGGAAAATAACGTAGCATCTATTCTTTACCAGGAATTTAAATAGGAATTATTGAATATGTAATGGAGGCTGGTTTTATTTTATATTAAATGGAATTAGCTATTTATACTTGGATATAGCTATCAGGTGGTTTAATAGAGATACAATATATGTTGCGTAGAAATACAGTTTTATAATCCTATGCTTTTTTATATTTTAATGTTGAAATAGAGTTCAATTAAACATGTAAAATACAAGCCAAATATTAATTTCATATTATCTTTTTCTAGAATTTCCCCTTCATGATTAGAATCATGTATTGTGATCAGCATCATGTATTGGTTGCCATGGTTCTGCATTCGCTTCATTGTGATCAGCATCATGTATTGGTTGCCATGGTTCTGCATTCGCTTCATTGTGA
>CAXGWP010000004.1:0-94275 GCA_964013575.1 uncultured Nitrosomonadaceae bacterium | reverse complement strand
ACCTCCTGGAATGGAAGACCTTACATCACAAATACAAGGCATGTTCCAAAATTTAGGTAGCGAAAGAAAAAAAATACGCAAATTAAAAATTAAAGAAGCAAAAAAACTCATTACAGAGGAAATAGTTTCAAAACTAATTAATGATGAAGAATTAAAATCAAGAGCAACACAAAATGTCGAACAGAATGGTATTGTTTTTCTTGATGAGATTGACAAAATTACAAGTCGCTCTGAAACATCAGGCAATGATATTTCACGTCAAGGTGTACAACGAGATTTATTGCCCCTAGTTGAAGGAACAACTATTTCTACAAAATATGGCATGATCAAAACAGACCATATATTATTTATAGCTAGTGGTGCCTTCCACCTTTCTAAACCCTCAGACTTAATACCTGAGCTGCAAGGTCGGTTCCCTATACGTGTCGAACTAGCCAGCCTTAATACGGCTGATTTCATACAAATACTTACCAACACTGATGCCTGCCTAACGCGCCAATATGAAGCACTTATGAAAACGGAAGAAATTATCTTAAACTTCCTCCCAGAGGCAATTAAACGTTTAGCTGAAATCTCTTTTGAAGTTAATGAGAAAACTGAAAACATTGGTGCAAGAAGACTACATACTGTAATGGAAAAGCTTTTAGAGGAAATTTCCTTTAATGCTGAAAAACATAGCGGAACCACTGTCTCTATAGATGCTCCCTATGTAGACAAAAAGCTTAAAGATCTATCTCAGAAAGAAGATCTGGCCCGATATGTGCTTTAAATGAAATAAATATTATGTGCCTATATTAGTACTATTAAAGAATCTATAGGCCATAACTAAAACTATTAATACCCATGACCCTGAAAAACCATACTAGTTTTAAATCTCATTTTGAAGACTTGCTTTACCATGCGTTGTCTACATTATCAGTCCCAGACTTAAATCTTAATATAGAACTCACACGCACAAAACAAAATAACCACGGTGATTATTCTTGTAACCTAGCAATGCAGTTAGCTAAGCCACTACGTAAAAGACCACAAGAAATTGCAAGAATGTTAATAAAATCAATGCCTCCATCACCCCATATTGATAAGATTGAAATTGCTGGGGCAGGATTTATTAATATATTTATCAAAACCACCTCCAAACAGAAGTTTATTCACACTGTATTGCTAAGTGCAAAGAAATTTGGCCATAATATGATTGGCAATGGGGAAAAAGTTCAGATTGAATTTGTTTCGGCGAACCCTACTGGCCCGCTACATGTTGGTCATGGACGTGGTGCAGCATTTGGTGCAAGCCTCTCAAACATACTAACAGCACTAGGGTATTCAGTATCCTGCGAATACTATGTTAATGATGCAGGAAGGCAAATGGATATTCTGGCAACCTCTGTTTGGCTACGCTATCTAGAATTAAATGATAAGAAGATATACTTTCCAAGTAATGCCTACCAGGGAGAATATATCCTAAGTATGGCAAAAAAATTATATAAAAAACATAAAAACTATTATGCACACAAATATCAGTCGTCTTTACCAGAAATTTCTACTAAAAATAATAATAAGAAAAACAATTCTGAAATATTACTTGATCAATTAATATCAGAAACCAAAAAATATCTTGGAAATGACTATATTTATATTCATAACTTTGTATTATCTGAACAATTAGATGATTGCCGTAATGATTTAATGGAATTTGGAGTTATTTTCAACACATGGTTCTCAGAACAATCTTTATTTAATAATGGGGAAATAGAGCAAGCAATTAACTCACTTAGAAAAAAAGACCTTCTATATATAAAAGATGGAGCAACGTGGTTCCGATCAACTAATTTTGGTGATGAAAAAGATCGAGTTATAAAACGAGAAAATGGTCAATTCACATACTTTGCATCTGACATTGCTTATCATATAAATAAATTTCATCGTGGGTTTGAACGAATAATTAATGTTTGGGGAGCCGACCATCACGGCTATATTCCACGGATAAAAGGAGCAATACGAGCATTAAAATTTAACCCAGAAAAACTTGAAATAGCACTAGTTCAGTTTGCTGTTCTTTATCGTAATGGCATTAAAGTTCCCATGTCTACCCGTTCAGGAGAATTTATAACATTACGAGAATTACGCAAAGAAGTAGGTAATGATGCTGCAAGATTTTTTTATCTATTACGTAAAAGCGACCAACACCTAGATTTTGATTTGAATCTAGCAAAATCACAAAAAAATGATAACCCAGTCTACTATATACAATATGCGCATGCGCGAGTGTGCAGTGTTATAGAACAATGGGGTGAAGACCCTTTACTTCTTACCACTGTAGATACATTACCACTATCTAGTACGACAGAGTTATCATTAATACAGAAACTAATTGATTATCCAGAAACCTTAGTAATTGCGGCAAGAGACCTTTCTCCCCACTTGATTGCATTCTATCTTAGGGAGCTAGCGTCTGAGTTTCATAGCTACTATAATTCATCCCGCTTTCTTGTGCCAGAAATACCAGTCCGGTTAGCTCGATTAGCACTAATTTACTCAATACGACAAGTACTAGCTAATGGACTAACACTCCTAGGTGTAAAAGCACCTGATAAAATGTAGGGATAAATTTAATTAAAAATCTTATGAGCCGAGACTATAAATCTTTATCAAAATCTGAATCTAACAAGAAAGGTTCTTCTCTTGTTTTAGGATTATTCTTAGGATATTTGCTTGGACTTATTAGCGCTATTGGTATATGGCTATATATCCATAAAGCACCCAGTCCATTTATCCAAAATGATAAGCCTATAATTAATGAAAAAATAAAACTGTCTGTAGATAAAGATAACAATTTAGAAGAAAAATCAGTATCAAATAATAGAAACAGTAAGATTAAGGAAGCAAATAAAAAACCACGATTTGAATTCTACGAGAAGCTTCCAAATAATGAAGAATCAGTTACTGAAGAGCAATTCCAGAAAGCTGCAACACAACCTTCTCTTAAAGATAAGTACCTCCTTCAAATAGGATCATTCCAAGATATAGAGGAGGCAGAAAACCTTAAGGCAAAAATTGCAATGCTTGGAATGGAAGCATATGTTCAGCCAGCTGATTTATCTGAAAAGGGTATGTGGCACAGGGTACGAATAGGACCCTTTACAAAGGCCGAGAAAATTAACAAAGCCAGATCTTCTCTACTACTAAACAACATTAAAGCCAATCTTATTAAGATTCGAATAGAGGCTCAATAAATTACTCTATCCCGGATAGTTAGTAAAATAAGAATTATAAAATTTTTCTAGAGGTAAAAATGCACCCTACTATAAAATTCTTCAACATCCTACCTTTATTTTTCTTTGGGTTTATTACTTCAGGGGCACATGCAGAAATAATAAAAGGCCAGGATTATGCTGTCTTGCTTAATCCTCAGCCTACTACAAGCGGAAAAAAAATTGAGGTTCTAGAATTCTTTTGGTATGGCTGCCCAAGTTGCTACAAACTACACCCTAAAATTAAGAGCTGGAAAAAGAGAATACCTAAAGATGTAAGCCTTAAATATATCCCAACAATTTTTCGTAAGAACTGGATCCCAGGTGCAAAAACCTTTTATACCTTAGAAGTCTTAGGTAAAATAAATGAACTACATGATAAAATTTATAAAGCTATTCATGTCGATAAAATTGATCTTGCTAAGGAAGAAACTCTATTCAATTGGATTGAGCAACAAGGGATAGATAGAAAGAAATTTATAAATATTTACAATTCTTTTTCTATTGCAAATAAATCATCACATTCTTCACAAATGTCCAGGAAATATGGTTTAAAAGGTGTGCCATCATTAATTATTGACGGAAGATATCTTATTAGCGGAAGAATGGGAAGCACACCACAGGACAACATTAGGGCGCTAAATGAATTAATAAATAAGGTACGTAAAGAAAAACAAAAACATAATTTATAGTATTCACTTAATCAATACAATATCTCTTTCTATGTCCTTAAAAGTTATAATAACTGGAGCCTCTAGTGGCTTAGGAAAAGCATTAGCTAAACATTATGCATCATTGGGAGCAACTCTTGGACTGATAGCAAGAAATAAAGTTGCTCTAGAAAACCTTACCAAGGAGTTAGATACTATAACTATTCTCTATAATATTGATGTTCGTGATATACAATCTATGCAGTTAGCTGCTAATGACTTTATACAATGCTATGGATGTCCTGATATTGTAATCGCAAATGCCGGAATTAGTCATGGGACACTAACAGAGCATGCTGAAGATAGCAAAATATTTGAGTCAATTTTATCAACTAATGTTACTGGCGTAGTTAACAGTTTTCAACCATTTATTACTGTTATGCGATCACAAAATAAAGGTAGTCTAGTAGGAATTTCAAGTGTAGCAAGTTATCGTGGACTACCAGGAGGAGGTGCCTATTCAGCATCTAAAGCTGCTGTAAACCTATATCTTGAAAGCCTACGTGTTGAAATGTATGGAAGTGGTATTTCTGTAATTACAATTTGTCCTGGTTACATTGTCACACCAATGACAGAGAAAAATCCATTCCAAATGCCTTTTATTATGACTGCAGCAATTGCTGCTAAAAAAATTGGGAATATTATAAATCAAAAAAAACAGTTTGCTATAATTCCTTGGCAAATGGCAGTTGTTGCACGTATTCTGAAATTACTTCCTAATTTTATTTATGATCGTATATTTAGCATTATGCCTCGCAAACCAAGAATATAAATATATCTAGTCCAATAATTTTCTTAAATGAAAACTAATTCTAACGAAAAAGTAATGTTTGGAGCAGGTTGTTTCTGGTCTGTAGAAGCCTATCTTAGCAAAATTCTTGGCGTTACTAAAACAATCTGTGGCTATTCTGGTGGCCATACTAAAAACCCAACATATACTAATATTTGTACAGGAGAAACTGGTCATGCTGAAGTTGTACAAATTGAGTATAGCCCTTCACAAATCGATTTTGCCACATTATTAGATGCATTCTGGAGCTGCCATAATCCAACCACTCTTAATCAACAGGGACCAGATATAGGGTCACAATATCGCTCAGTAATATTTTATTACACACCAGAACAGAAAATTATAGCTAATTCCTCCATAATAGAAATACAATCAAAAAAATATCCTAATAAATCTATCGTAACGGAAATACTTCCTGCTTCTAAATTCTATCATGCAGAAGAGTACCATCAAAAATACTTTGAGAAACAAAATCTTATAAATACCTATAATACTAATACTCAGTAAAAACTAATAATATTCATTTAAGGGATAGAAATTTTGGTCAAATAATTCTTAATTGCATCAATACGCGATTCCCGAATCCTAACACTAATTAAGTTTGACAAATTAACAGAGTCAGAAGAATTTTTTACTAGACCATGTGCTATTGCTGCACAATCAACTCTATTAGTTATATTAAATGCTTCTAATAACCATGCTGCCTGCTGATAAGGCTTATCAATATAACCGGTCCTCCCATGGAAAACACACTCACAAACACTAATAAATTCTTTGAAACGCTCTGGTTTACGATATGCATCTACTGCTAATAATGTATCTACGATAGCTACTGAATCCAACTTTTCTATACGATATACATTACCACAAAAACGTGCTGCCAATATTGCAAGATCACGACTACTCTTAGGGACCCTAATACGTTTGCACAACTCTTTAATTAACCCTACATTGCGCTCCTTATCACCAGAATGGCTAGGACCAATATTATGAGTAAGAACAGCAAAGCGAATTGGCAAAGAATAATTCTTTACAGCAGCATAATCAATCGCCTGCATTATATATTTTCCCATATCAATTTCATGATGCCATTCCCCAAATTGGAGAGCTCCAAATAATGCGTCTACCTCTGGTATAATTTTTGCCAATGCACCACAATCTCGTAACACAGAGAATAAACGAGAAGGCTTATTCTCCATGATCCCCCGAGAGACTTCTTGCCACACCCTTTCTGCTACTAAAAAGTCAACCTCGCCATTACTAACCATTTCACTCATTAATTCAAGAGTCTCCTGTGCAACATGGAAACTAAATCTTGCAGAAAAACGAGCTGTTCTTAATATACGAACTGGGTCTTCAGAGAAAGCAGGGGACACATGCCTCAATAAGCCTGCTTTAAGATCTTCTACTCCATTGAACGGATCAATAATTTTTCCGTGTTTATCTCTTGCTATAGCATTTATAGTTAAATCTCTCCGAGCCAAATCTTCCTTTAATGTAACTTGAGGAGCTGCATGAATTTTAAAACCCTTATACCCTCTTGCTACCTTACGCTCAGTTCTTGCTAACGCATATTCATCTTGATTTTTTGGATGAAGATAAACTGGGAAATCCTTTCCTACTGAACGATATCCAAGTTGTTCCATCTCTTCTGGGGTAGAGCCTACAACCACATAATCATAATCTTTAGATGGAAGCTGCAAAAGCTCATCACGCACTGAGCCACCAACCAAATAAGTTTCTAATGACGAATTAATCTTAATGCCTCGCCCTGTCACGAAAACCCATATATCTACCACGTGGCGTATTAAGTGCCAAATATAAGGGTGCTATTTCTTCAAGTTCTGTAGGATAAACTCTAAATACTTTTAGCAAATCACCCTCATTATTACAACCACATACACTATCAGTCTTCATAGAAAGATAATTATCACGAGTCATAATCTTACCTGGCAAAAACTCCAAACACATTGCTTGTAAGTAAGACAGACAGTCTCCTAATTCAAGAATGCTAATTTTATGCTTAGTTATAGCTGATACGTACTCTACAATTTGTTTCAAAGAATAAATTTTGGGGCCACATAAATCATATTCTTTGCCAAAAGTAGCAGGGGTAGAAAGACTTGCTACAACTACTTCTACTACGTTTCCTATAAAAACTGGTTGAAATTTTGCATTAGGTGACCCTAATGGTAATACAGGTAACCTCTGTATCAAATTAGCAAACAAATTTAGGAAAGAATCACCTGGCCCAAAAATTACAGATGGCCTAAAAATAGTTGTCTCTAAATGTGACCCCATTATTATTTTTTCACCCTCTCCTTTAGAACGCAAATAAGCACTTGTACCATTAGAGTTAGCATGTAAAGCACTAATATGTAATAAACGAGATATCCGATTTTGCACACATGCTGCCACAATTTTTTGTGGTAACTCTATATGTGTAGAGATAAAGTCCCCATCTAAAATACCAACCAAATTAATAACCGCATCTACCCCATCTAATGATTTACCAAGCTCACTAAGATCATGAATATTAGTTTCAACCACGTCAATAGTTGGTAACACAAAAAGTGATTTAGCATTTTCACGGCGACGAGTCAGAATACGCACCCTAATTCCTTTTGCATATAACAAATGTGCAATATGCTGGCCTATAAAACCACTACCACCAATAATACATACATTTTTAATTCTCATTAAAGTATTTTTTTCTCACAATTATGTTTCTTTTTTCTTACTTAATCTAGGTGCAATTATTCCTAACTGATTTTTTAAACTTCTCGATTTATGCTTTAGTATGTTGGCATAGTACACCGAATTACTCATAACCTTTTTTACATAATTACGTGTTTCCTTAAAAGGAATAGTTTCAATATAAATTGCACCTTCTAATGATTTATCGCTCTGCCACTTCTTTGCACGACTAGGCCCAGCATTATATGCTGCTGATGCCAGTACTAATTGATTATCAAATAAATTAAGCACATATTCAAGGTAATATGTGCCTAACATTAAATTTGTATCTATCCGGGAAACAAGCCCTTTACTATAATTACGCATACCTGATTTTTTTGCTATCCACTTAGCAGTAGATGGCATTAATTGCATTAATCCAATTGCACCAGCCCTAGACTTAGCTTTCTCAACAAATCTACTTTCCTGCCTAATCAGTCCATAAATCAATGCTTCATCAATATTGCTATTTTTTAAACATTTTTTCACTATAGATCGATAAGGAGCAAGATAACGCAAACTAAAATTATGGAGGCCTTTTGTTTTATTAGCTGTATTAATTGCTATATCATAAAAATTATTACGACGAGCCATTTCAGATACAGCCAATAAACGCTTATCATTAAACTTACGTATTGTCCATATCCATTCACGTGTAGCCTCAATTCTAAAATCAAGATGATACAGCGCTATTGTTCTCTGAATTCCAGGTAGTTTCTTGATGGCAGCAATTTCTTCTTCACTAATTTTATACGATTTAGGAAACACCTCACCAATAATCCCCAACTCCTCCCTTGCCAATTGCCCATAAAAATGATGTTCCTTACTCAATAGTAGAAGAATAGCCTGGGCCTCTTCTAATCCACCCTGTTCTTTTAGCGCACGTGCCTTCCAATATCTCCATACAGCATCCTTTTGTTCTAGAAGAGACATGGCTTGAATACTTTCTAACACTACGCTCCAATTCATAGCGCGTAGTGCAGCACGCGTTCTCCAGCCAAGTTGCATGTCTGACAATAAAGCTGGGACTCTACCATTGGCTGCCTCCATAAACCAAGTAAGAGCACGAGAATCATGTTTATATGCGGCTCTAGTTGCTAATTTTGCTTTAACATACGATTGTTCTTTATGTGAAAATTGCTTACGTATCTTAGGCCAAAACATATGAGCTTGATTTAAATTTTTACGAAGTAAACGTAGCATTGCAAACAAAGCTATTTCATGATCAGCACGAGTCCTGATTTTCTTTCCATACCGAACTAAATAACGTAATGGATTTTTATTAGCAGCATCCAACCTATGCTCATTCAAGGCATATTTCCTTGAAAGATATTTATTACTTATTTTTATAGCATCAACTCGACCCTTTTCAATTACGATGCGTATTCTTTTCCATACATCTTCTTCAGTCAGAACTTTAATTGCAGCAAAAGAATCAAATAGCTTTATACAGCTTTCTGGTAAATCTTTCCCACGAAGCCACAAAGGTAAAGCATCATTAAACACACCACTGTCATTTATATGTAACTGTTGCTGTAATGAGTAACACCTAAGCTCATCATCTTCTTTAATAAGAGCTGGATACTCCTTAGCAAATAATTCCCACTGCTCTGATTCTCCAAGAATCTTTAACCATTCACTACGTATCTTATCAGCAAGAAAACTACCTTGGTATCGGGTAAGAAAATTTATAACCACAGTAGCATTTATTTGTGTTTTTCTATCTGATTTTGCTTTATCTAAATATAATTGAATCTGATAATAATCTACATAATACTCTAATATATGACCTTTTAATCTTGAAGCATTCATTGCTAATTGCTTAGAATCTCCCGCCCGAAATGCTTTCCATGCAGCAATAAAATGACGATCCTGATTAGCAGAAACTATACTGGCGTAACTAAGAAATAATAATATAAAAAAGATATTTCTCATCAGCCTAATTCCATATCTCGAAAGATAATTTTTTCCTAAATGGAAAAACACACAGTAAATCAGCCCCAAACACAATCTCACTAACTACGTTATAAATTACAAACTACACCTTAATAGGTATTAGATCTCATCTATGATAAAAATTACTACGAGGTCTCTCAGAGAAAATTTTTTTCACCATGACAGCATTAAGAATAACAGATTTAAATCTTATATTTATATAAATATAAAAACATCTACTATCTGATTGAATGATACTTAGACCACACCCTGACCAAGCATTGCTTCTGCTACTTTAACAAAGCCTGCTATATTTGCCCCATCGACATAATTAATACTTCCATCTTTTCTTTTGCCGTACTGAATACAAGAACCATGAATAGCCTTCATAATCTCTAATAAACGGGCATCAACCTCATCAGAAGACCAAGAAAGACGCATTGCATTTTGACTCATCTCTAGGCCAGAGGTAGCCACTCCTCCAGCATTACTTGCCTTGCCTGGTGCAAATAAAATCCTACCCTTATCAAAAAGCTTTACAGCCCCTGCTGTAGAAGGCATATTAGCTCCTTCAGCAACACAAAGCACACCATTTTTTATCAAATTATCAGCATCCTTCTCATCTAGCTCATTTTGAGTTGCACAAGGCAGCGCAACATCAACTGGAACGTTCCAAGGCCGCACATTAGATATAAATGTAGCACCAATTCGTTCAGCGTAATTACTCACCCTTCCCCTTAAGTTATTTTTAATATCTTTTAATATTTCAAGCTTCTCTGGTGTAAAGCCATCTTCATCAACAACTGTACCACTTGAATCTGAAACTGTAACAACTTTTGCACCTAACATCATCGCTTTCTCAACAGAGTACTGAGCCACATTACCTGAACCTGAAACAGAAACCCTTAGACCATCAAGTGAGCGACCAATATGTTTTAGCATTTCCTCAGCAAAATATACTGTGCCATATCCAGTAGCTTCTGAACGAATCAGTGAGCCCCCAAAACTTAACCCCTTGCCTGTAAAAACAGAATCAGATCGATTAGAAAGTTTTTTCACCATTCCAGCCATAAAACCTACTTCTCTACCACCAACTCCAATGTCACCAGCAGGTATATCTGTATCAGACCCAATATGTCGAAATAACTCACTTATATAAGCCTGACAGAAGCGCATCACTTCTCCTGGGCTCCTTCCTTTTGGATCAAAATCTGCCCCTCCTTTTCCTCCTCCCATAGGCAAAGTAGTTAAAGCATTCTTAAAAGTCTGTTCGAAAGCTAAAAATTTCAAAATTGAAAGGTTTACAGATGGGTGAAATCTTGTTCCCCCTTTATAAGGACCAATAGAAGAATTATGCTGTATCCGATAACCACGATTTACTCTAACTTTGTTCTGATCATCCACCCAAGATACACGAAAAATAATCACCCTCTCTGGTTCAACAAGGCGATCTAAAAGGCCGTAATCAGCATAACCAGGATTCTTAACAATAAAAGGCCATATACTCTCCATTACTTCATCAACTGCCTGCTGATATTCAGGCTGCTGTGGATTATTTTTTCCTATATAAGCACAAAATTCCTGGAAACTTTTGTATCTCATTTCAACTCCCCTATGATAATAATTACCTCGATATTACTACACTGTAGAAATAATTAAAAAGTCATATATTATTTTATATGACTATAAAATTTTTAACCTTATAAATTACAATTTCTCAACCTGTCTATACCGAGTTGGATCAGGAATTCCAGCAGCCCCAAAACCAGCACGACGTAAACGACAAGAATCACATAACCCACAAGCAAACCCATCTTCATTAGCCTGATAACAAGAAACTGTCAAACGATAATCTACATCAAGCAATTTTCCTTTCTGAATTATTTCAGCTTTAGACAAATTTATGAGTGGCGCATGAATGCTTAATTTCTTATTTTGAATTGATACCTTGGTTGCTAAATTTGCCACTTTTTCAAATGCCTCAATATATTCTGGCCGACAATCAGGATAACCAGAATAATCTACTGCATTTACACCAATAAAAATATTACTACTTCCTAGCACTTCTGCCCATGATAATGCAAGTGACAACATTATCGTATTTCTTGCAGGAACATATGTGGCTGGGATTCCTTCATTAATTCCTTCTATAGGTATAGCAATTGATGCATCAGTAAGTGCAGAACCGCCAAACACTGTCAAATCAATATTTATAATTTTATGCTTACACACACCCATTACTTTAGCCACATTCCCCGCGGCTATGAGTTCTGATCTATTTCTTTGACCATAATCAACACTCATAGCGTAACACTCATAGCCTTTATCTAAAGCAATCGCAAGAATAGTAGCAGAGTCTAGCCCACCTGATAAGAGCACTACAGCTTTTGTCATTTAGCCAAGAAATAATTTAACATATAATTTATTAAAACCTCATCGTCCAGGCACTTCACCCCAAAGCAATTTATGCAGCTGAATCTGCACCCTTACACCTAAACGATCACGAAGCACCCATTCGGCAAGTAAAGTAGGATTAAGCTTATTATATACAGGAGAAAACAAGATTGGACACAATTTCTCTAGATGATAAGTATGTATCATTTTAATTGCCCATTGATAATCACCTTCATTACATAGAACAAATTTTAATTCATCCTGACCAGTAAGATAATTAAGGTTACTCCAGTTATTTTTCTGACTTTCTCCTGATTCTGGAGTTTTAATATCTATAATTTTTATTACACGAGCATCCACATGGGACACATCCTGCGCACCACTAGTTTCAAGGGATACTGAATACCCCGCATCACATAATAATCTAAGTAATAACAAGCATCTTTTCTGGGCCAAAGGCTCTCCACCAGTAACAGTAACATTTTGCACCCCATAATCAGATACTATATTCAAAATTGAAGAAACTGATAAACTCTTTCCTTCATGAAAAGCATACTCAGTATCACAGTATCCACATCGCAAGGGACATCCAGTCAAACGTATAAATACTGTTGGTAGCCCTACACGACTAGTCTCGCCTTGAAGGGAAAAAAAGATTTCATTAACCCGTATAGTTTCTGACTTAACTTCTTGTATGGCTTTATAATGCGATGAAAGAGCAGAAATAGAAGTAGAAATCATATCGTACACTACCTACATTAAACTATAAAAACTATCCCTATTTCTAATTATCTAATCGTTTCTTGGCTTTTTCTGCTGCATCACTTGTGGGGTATCTTTCAATTAAATCTGTTAAGGTTTTTTTTGCCTCTGTTTTAAAATTAATTTCTTTCTGACTACTTGCAATGTTAAGCATTGCATCAGGAACTTTTGCGCTTTCCGGAAAACCTTTAATTAATTCTTGTTGCACAAAAATTGCCCGCTTAAAATCACGCATAGCATAATAAGAATTCCCTATCCAATAATGTGAACTAGGTACAAGATTAGACTCTGGATAGTTCTCTATAAAGCTCTTAAATTTAGATATAGCACCCTTAAATCTGCCTATCTTGAACATATTAAAAGCTTCTTGATAGCTACTATTCTCGTCATCACTTACTATAGCGACACTAGTTGGCGATGGTACTTCAACAGTAGAAGAATCTATATTTAATTCATTATTAGATACAGCATCAGGCTGCTCAATTCTTCTCAACCTGCTATCCAAATCAATATAAAAATCCTTCTGCCTATTTTGAGACAAAGCAATATCATTCACTAATACCTCTATCTGGCCATTTAGCTCACTAATATCATGCCTCAATTTTTGAATTTTATTATGAAGACCAACAATTGCTTGGCTATGCATTTCTTCAAGCTTAATAATATGGGCTTCTTGAGCTTTTATTTGTTCCTGTTGCTTCGCACGCTCCTTTTTTGCAACTTCATCTTCAAATAGTTGTGCGTAACTCACATTACAATTAATTAATACTGACAATAACAAGATAGCGCGCAAATACATTCTTACTCGCCCGCATATCTAATATCTACACGACGATTCTCAGCCCAAGACGCCTCATCATGTCCGAAAGCTTGTGGCTTTTCTTCACCATAACTAACAGACTCAATCTGATCTTCCTGAGTTCCTGCTAATGTCATAACCTGCTTCACGCTATCAGCACGACGTTGACCCAATGCAAGATTGTATTCTCGACTACCACGTTCATCTGTATGGCCATTTAATCGAATCTTTGCACTAGAATTATCACGTAAGTATCTAGCATGTGATAACACCATAGAATTATATTTTTCATTAACCACATATTCATCAAATCCAAAATAAACACTACGCTTTGATAATATATTCGTTGGATCAATTAACGGGTTTATAGTAGGTTTCGCTGTTACATTCTCACTTGATATAGTAGCACTTTTATTTTCCTGCACCCCCTCTGCATCTGGTTTTATAGCTTTATTAGCACATGCTGCTAATAAAGCTACCATAACAACATATAAAATCTTTTTCATGTTTTTCTCCTTATAAATTAACTACTATACACCATCAAATAGAATTAGAATTTACGGCGCGATTTTAGTAAAGGCCCCCATGCAGGCTCTCTTATATCTGCTTTCCGTGTTGATAATTCTTGACGTGTTCTACCATCACTTGATACTGCAGCTAATATACCACGTCCTTTAATTTCAGTTGCATATAGAATTATTTTACCGTTTGGAGCAAAGCTAGGGGACTCATCAAATGATGAATTAGTCAATAATTGTACCTGACGAGTCTCAAGATTCTGTATAGCTACATTAAATTTTGAATTATTACGATGTATAAATGTAAAGCTTTTACCATCATGATGGTACTGTGGGCTTACATTATAACTACCTTCAAAAGTAAGACGCTCTGCTGTCCTTGACACAGATCCTGTTACGGCCATTCGATAAATTTGTGGACTACCACCACGATCAGAAGTAAAAATAATTGATTTTCCATCTGGTGAAAAATTAGGCTCAGTATCAATACCAGAGCTTTGAGTAAGTCTTCTCAACCCGCTTCCATCAGAATTTATTAGAAAAATTTGAGAACCCCCCTTCTTACTAAGTACCACTGCTAACTTTTTTCCATCTGGAGACCATGCTGGGGCACTATTACTTCCTCTATGTTTTGCAATAGCTCTACGCTCTCCAGTTGCTAATGTCTGCACATGAATAACTGGCTTCTTATTCTCAAATGAAACATAAGCTATTTTAGTCCCATCTGGTGACCATGCAAGTGAAATAATTGGCTCAATATATTCAATTGCAGTCCGCGCATTAAATCCATCTGCATCAGCAACCTTTAATGAATACCTCTTCCCTTGCTTCTCCACATAAGCAATACGGGTACTAAACACGCCCACATCCCCTGTGAGCTTTTCATAAATATTATCAGCCATTCGATGAGCAATAGCACGCAATCTTTTTACAGAAGCAGTTTCCATATCACTAATTAGTACTTCCTGCTTTGCTACATCAATAAGACGATACCGCACCTCTACCTGACCATTAAATAATAACCTGGCAGAACCAATAACTAATGCAGTAACCCCACGCATCTGCCAGTCTGGATAAATAACCTCTCTTAGCTCATGAGGAGTGGGGCCAACTGAATCAACCATTCTAAAGAGCCCACTTCGTTGCAAGTCAGATTTTACGATGTTTGTTACACTTTGTGGAAGTGTTTCTTCAGAAACAAATGGAACAATAGCAATAGGGATCTGAGAAGCACCACCACCAAAAATCTCAATATCTAATGCAGCTTGAATCGGGGTGCTGAACAAATAAAATACCAGCACAAATGTAGACCTATAAAATTTATGTAATAAATTACACATAAAGCCATTTTTTAAAATATTATTTTTATTAATACCGATTATATTAATCATCTTGGTAATGTACCTTAAGACTTAAATTCCGAAAATTTGGAAATAATAATTTGTCCTTTGGCAAGGGTAAAGGCCTAGCTTGTATAATCGCACGTTCTACAGCTTCATCAAATGAAATAAATCCACTACTATTTCTTAATTTAATATCCAAAATCTCTCCCCCCGGCAATAATGTAACATCAAATTCTGCAACAGGGTCATTTGGCAATTCTGGTGGCATCACAATTTTACTTTTTATCTTTGCCAGAATCTTTGCCTTAAATTCATCTATTAAGCTTTGCTTGGCTACGGCTTTTGCATACGCTAACCTTTGAAGCCTCCTTCTTTCCTCTTCTTTGCGTAACTCTTTCTGGAACCGCTCTGTTTCAGCAGCTACCCTTGCTTTTTGCTCTTTCTCTTTCCTTTCCCTTTCTTTCTTTTCCCTAGCTAGTCTTTCTTTCCTCTCTTTCTCCTTCTTTTCCCTAGCCAGCCTTTCTTTCCTCTCTTTCTCCTTCTTTTCCCTAGCCAACCTTTCTTTCCTCTCTTTCTCCTTCTTTTCCCTAGCTAACCTTTCTTTTTCTTTTTTAAGTTCTATATCAGGTTTTGGTGACAAAATCTTTATTTTTTTTGGTTGTACAGGTTCAATCCTTTTTGGAGGCAATAATTCAGCCTTCTTTGGTAATAACGGTTCAGCCTTTTTTAATGGTAATGGCTTTGGTGGTAGCGAGCTAACCTTCTTAATTACTTCCTGCTCTGGCTGCGGCAAGTCACTCCATAAATCTACTACTACACCTGTTAGCGGATCAGTTTTCCAATTTAACCCAAAAGTCATAAAAATAAAAAATACTACGTGCACTAATAAAGCCAGCACCCCTGCCTTAAATAATTTCTGACTACTGTTAGTAGAACCTGATTTCATGCTTCTCTTCAAGTACTAATGTTAATCATTTTTTCTTAGCTAACAAACCTACTTTTGTAACTCTCTGTTTTTGAAGAATATCCATCATTTTTATTACCTCTTCATACCGCACATTTTTATCAGCAGCAATTACAACTGGCTGATCTTTATTTTTTTCCTGCTTTTTCTTAATTACAGCTATTAATTCGTCACGATTTACTTTTTGCTCAATAGTTGTCAGAGCAAGATCACGTATAGCCAAACTTTTATCAACCTTAATAATCACCTCCAATGGCGCAACTGTAGGCTTAAGAGATTTACCAATCTGAGGCAGTTCAATCTGACCAGAATTAACTAACGGTGCCGTAATCATAAAAATAATTAATAACACCAACATTACGTCAATATATGGTACAACATTAATTTCGTTCATTAGACGTCGCTTTGTTCTGCGCATGCTCATGAAATCATTCCAATTAGTTTGTTTTTATCCATTAGCTTGTCGCTGCAATACATTTGAAAGCTCTTCCATAAAACTTTCAAAACGTGTTGCTAGCTGATCAATATCGCTGGCATAACGGTTATAAGCAATAACTGCAGGAATTGCAGCAAATAAACCCATTGCTGTTGCAATTAATGCTTCAGCAATGCCTGGTGCAACATGAGCAATAGTTGCTTGCGTTACATTTGATAGACTACGAAAAGAATTCATAATTCCCCAAACGGTTCCAAATAAACCAATATATGGACTTACTGAACCTACTGTGGCAAGAAAAGATAGCTGTGATTCAAGCCTATCCATCTCACGCTGATACGTTGCTCTCATTGCACGCCTAGTACCATCCATCACGGCACCAACATCTATCCCTGGCTGACGATCATGCTTAATAAACTCTCGAAAACCCGCTTCAAAAATCCTCTCCATCCCACCTGTTGTATACCGTGCACTTAATACACTCTGATAAAGCTCATTAAGATCAGCACCCTTCCAAAATATATCTTCAAATTCATCGCTTTGTTTTGTTTCTTCTCTAATAGTATAAAGTTTCCTAAAAATAAACCACCAAGATAAAAAGGAGGCAACCAGCAGCATTCCCATTACTAGTTGTACTGGTATACTAGCAGAGCTAATAAGTGACAATATAGACATGTCTTGAGTTACAGTTACATTCATAATTAGGTTCCAAATTTATGTCGTAATGAAATAGGCAAGCTTGCCAATTTAAGTGTATCGGCACCTACACATACCACCTGTATAGTTGCGCTGGCTAGCATAATTTGTTCACGGAGAACATGCTGTAAAATTGTAATACGAGCTTTTCCAAGCTCAACATTTTGCACTGTTACATGGAGCAAGTCATCCAATATAGCAGGCTTGAAGTATTCAATATTCAAAGAACGTATCATGAAAATCACCCTATGAATCTGCGCTAAAGATTTTATATCCATACCTAAATCACGCATCCACTCATAGCGAGCGCGTTCCATATAATTTAAATAAATTGAATGATAAACCACACCCCCCGCATCTGTATCCTGATAATAAACTCGTGTAGGAAGAATAAAAATCGGATCTGCTTTCAATTTAATATTTTTTTCCATTTTCTTGTCTTATTCTCACTTTTCTTCCCATAGTTCGCTATTTAACCTATCTTTAAATTTCATTCCAAAATGTTGATAAGCAATACTTGTAGCCATACGTCCTCGTGGTGTACGCTTCAGGAAACCTTGCTGTATTAAATATGGCTCTAATATATCCTCAATAGTATCTCTCTCTTCACTAATTGCTGCTGCTAAATTATCAACCCCAACAGGCCCGCCATCAAATTTTTCTATTACTGATAAAAGTAATTTTCTATCCATTACATCAAGACCAATACTATCTACATCTAGCATCGTCAACGCAGCATCTGCCACAGCTTGACTGATACTTCCCTCTGCCTTAACTTCAGCAAAATCTCTCACCCTACGTAATAACCTATTAACAATCCGTGGTGTGCCACGTGAACGAAGAGCAATCTCTGTTGCTCCATCAATAAAAATTTCCACATCTAATACCTGAGCTGAACGCATTACAATTTTAGTAAGCTCATCAGAAGAATAAAACTCTAATCGTGAAACAATTCCAAAACGATCACGTAGCGGATTAGTTAGCATACCTGCTCGAGTAGTAGCGCCCACCAAAGTAAACGAAGGCAAATCAAGTTTAACCGAACGAGCAGCAGGACCTTCACCAATCATGATATCTAATTGATAATCTTCTAAAGCAGGGTAAAGAATCTCTTCTACCACTGGAGATAGACGATGTATTTCATCAATAAACAATACGTCATTTGGCTCTAAATTAGTAAGCAAAGCTGCTAAATCACCAGGGCGCTCCAGTACAGGACCAGAGGTATGCCGCAAATTTACACCCATTTCCCTTGCAATTATATGAGCTAGTGTAGTCTTACCTAAACCAGGAGGTCCATACAACAACACATGATCCAAAGCCTCCTCTCGATTCCTTGCTGCCTCAATAAATATCTGTAATTGCCCGCGCGCCTTTTCCTGACCAATATACTCTTCTAGACATTTTGGGCGCAAAGCCAACTCTAAAGCTTCCTCTTTAGAGGAAACAGTGTTCGCGTTAATTAATCGTTCAGTTTCAATCATCCAACTGTACAGGCTGAATACTCATGTTATTTCTCCTTAGACAGAAGCTTAAGTGCCTGTCGTATCCCCTCGGACACGGTTACATCCGTAGACAATTGTTTAGTTACCCAACTAGCCTCACGATCATTATAACCTAATGCTAACAAAGCATTGAGCACATCATCATTTACTTTTGAAAAGGATGTTTGATTATTAACATTAACTATGTCTGAATTAAGTTTATCACGCAACTCCAATATTAAACGTTCAGCAGTTTTCTTACCAATACCGGGGATTTTAATAATTTGTTTACTATCATGATCTACAACCGCCTGATGTAAATCAGTAACACTAAGACCTGATAAAACTGCTAATGCTGTCCTTGCTCCTACTCCTGAAATCTTTACAAGCTGACAAAAAGCCTGTCGCTCAGCTTCTGTTACAAAACCATACAATAAATGTGCATCCTCCCGAACCACAAGATAAGTATAAAGAACAACTTTCTCATCATTACCTGGCAAAGTATAAAATGTACTCATTGGCACATTAACCTCGTACCCCACCCCCTGTACGTCAAGAAGAACCAACGGGGGCTTCTTTTCTATTAAAATTCCTACTAACCTTCCAATCATTTCAGCCTTCCGCGTTTCATACTGTACCCCTCTATTGGTGTCTGACCTAAACCCAATCCACCATGAGCATGACAAATAGCACATGCAAGCGCATCTGCTGCATCAGCCCCAGGTGCAGCTGAAAGGCCTAACAAACGCTTAACCATCTCCTGGACCTGTTCTTTCTTTGCATGACCATTACCAACAACTGCCTGTTTAATTTGTAGCGCAGTATACTCAGCTACAATAAGATCATTTAATACAGCTGCACAGATTGCAGCACCTCTTGCTTGCCCAAGCATCAGCGTTGATTTTGGGTTGACATTAACAAATACCTGCTCTACTGCAACTTGATCAGGGTGATACTGGGCAATAACCTCGTTAAGGCTGCCCATAATTAATTTTAGACGTAACGGCAATGAATCATCTAATGTTTTAATACGACCACTACTAACATAAGTTAATTTATTGCCATTTTTATCAATAACCCCAAATCCAGTTACACGTAAACCTGGGTCAATACCTAGAATGTGAATATTTCACCTATCAGTTAATAAATTAACTATCAATTACTGCTGAAGTAAAAACCTCCTGAACATCATCTATACTTTCAAGAGCATCCAGTAGTTTTTTCATTTTTACTGCATTTTCACCAGTTAAAACAATCTCATTATCCGGCCTCATAGTTACTGCAGATAACTCAGATTTGAAACCCAATTTGTCCAGATCTTTTTTTATAGCTATAAACTCATATGGTGGAGTAATAACTTCTAAACTACCGTCATCATGATTAATAACATCCTCTGCACCAGTTTCCAATGCAGCATCTACTAACTTCTCTTCATTGGTACCTGGTGCAAAAAAAAGTTGCCCACAATGTTTAAATAAAAACAAAACTGAACCGTCCGCCCCCAAATTTCCACCATGTTTAGTAAAAGCGTGCCGTACAGCAGCAACAGTTCGTACACGGTTATCTGTCATACAATTGACTACTACAGCGGCACCAGCCATACCATAACCTTCATAACGAATCTCTTCGTAACTCACTCCCTCCAAATCACCGCTACCACGCTTAATTGCTCGTTCTACATTATCCTTAGGCATATTCTGATCATAGGCCCTATCAACAGCCAAACGCAGCCTTGGATTACTCTCTATTTCACCACCACCCAATCTTGCAGCCACTGTTATTTCTTTAATAACCCTTGTAAAAACCTTACCACGCTTGGCATCTGCTGCTGCCTTTTTATGTTTAATATTTGCCCACTTACTATGACCAGCCATAATGTATATATTTTTTATTAAAGTAAGTTAATATTACCATCCTGCCTTCTATGGATAAAGCTAGAGAAATATTTAGAAATATATTTTTCAATATTAAACAGGCCATTGATAAGGGGCAACATCAAACGGTTGTGAATTATTCATAATCATATTTGATAAAAGCTGAGCACTGCCAGATGCCATAGTTACTCCATAACGATGATGACCACTATTCAAATAAAGATTATCTAAATTAGGGTGGCAGCTAATAATAGGTATATTCTCAGATGTTCCTGGGCGAAGCCCCGCCCAATGTCCAACTAAAGTTTTTTCTGTCAACATAGGCATAAATTTATGCGCCCTTTCTAATAACTTCTTACGTATATCTATAGTAACGCTCTTATCAAACTCTGTATCTTCCATAGAACTTCCAGCAAGTATATGTCCGTCTTTACGTGGTATAAGATAGAAATCACCTTGCAAAACAATTTTATCAAGTAAACCAGGCTCCACTTTAAAAAGTAGCATCTGCCCTTTTACTGGATAAATATTAATTTTTAAAGCATATTTATTAAGAATTTCTTGGCTCCATGCCCCAGCTGCAACAATATAATTTGCACCCACATAATCCCCTTTATCAGTAATCACTGATTCAACCCGACTTTTATTCACCCGCCAACCTTTAAGTTGAGTATTTTCCATAATGAATCCACCAGATGACCTTACCGATCTTTTCAGCGCCTGTAACAATCTAGGACTACGCACTTGTGCTACGGAAGGCAACCATAATACTGGCTTACCAGCATACTTATCTGATTTTAGTAATGGAAAAAATTCATTTATATATACTTCTTTAAAAGAAAAAGCATTACAGGCGCACCATTCTTTTGCCCCAGAAAATTGAGCTTCTTGATTATTTATATCAGGAAACACCAGCATTCCAGAGGCTTGATATTCGGGATCAATCCCTGTTTCTTTTTTAAGAGTTTCCGTTAAACCTGGCAACAACTGATTACTGAATTGTGTTAATTGCGTAACCGAATTTGGATAATTCCAAGGCAGCAAAGGAAAAAGTATACCTCCTCCTGCCCAAGAAGCCTCACTTCCACTATAACCGCGCTCCAATATGCTTACCTTCGCACCCAGTTGTAATAACTTATGCGCTGCAGTAAGCCCAATTATTCCCCCGCCTATAATAACAATGTCTGTTGTCAAAAAATTATTCCCCACTTAAAACATCTTGTATTTTAGATACATACCAGAAATATATTAACCACTATTCAACCCTAAGGTTTAATAGTAATAAAATTACCAAGCAACACTATTAGAATTTTAAAACTAGGGGAACCAGCAGCAACAGCTCCATAACCGCTTATTTTATTCTGAACAGGAATTAGTTCTTATGCTTAGGTAACGGAAAAACCACATCCTCAACTACACCACTTATTTCCTGTACGATTACTTCACCCATGGCATACCGAGCACCAATATGTTTAATCCGTGAAATAACTTCCTGTACTATAATTTCTGGCGCAGATGCCCCAGCAGTAATGCCAATCCTAGTTTTTTTATATAGCCATTTTTCTTTCAATTGATCAGCACGATCTATCATGTAAGCATCCTTACCAGCATTGCGCGCCACATCACATAAACGATTAGAATTAGAACTATTTGGTGAGCCAACTATGATTACTAAATCACACTTCTTAGCTATTGATTTAACTGCATCCTGACGATTTTGTGTGGCATAACAAATATCATCTTTTTTTGGCCCTGTAATTTCTGGAAACCGCAACTTTAAAGCTGAAATTATTCTACCAGCATCATCTACTGACAAAGTGGTTTGAGTAACATATGCAAGATTAGAAGTGTTTACAACTTGCAATTTATCAACATCTTGTTCTGTTTCTACTAGATACATACGGCCACCCATGCCTTCAGCCTGGCCCATTGTGCCCTCAACTTCTGGATGCCCTTGATGACCAATCATAATAATTTCCTTGCCCTGGGTCCTCATTTTAGCAACTTCAACATGGACTTTCTTAACTAAAGGACAAGTTGCATCAAATACCTTAAAATTCCTGTCTTCAGCTTCTTGACGCACTTTATGAGAAACTCCATGTGCACTGAAAATTAAAATGCTTCCTCCTGGAACTTCATCAAGATTTTCAACAAATACAGCTCCTTTTTTCTCAAGACTTTCGACTACAAAACGATTATGGACTACTTCATGACGAACATAAATTGGCGCTCCATGCATAGTTAAAGCCCGTTCTACAATCTCTATTGCACGATCCACACCTGCACAAAAACCCCTAGGATTTGCTAGCAATACTTCTATCACTCTGTAACCCTCCAATTTTTGGCATCAACACGGAAACTTATAAATTATCTGTATTTGAATATAACCAAACAAATATCGTGTCAATTTTAAATAACTATCTCCTCATACTAACATGTACATATTCTTATATTATTTATCTGAATATTTTTTGATTAAAGCCGCGCGCTGCTCATAAGCTTTACGAGCAATAGAGATATCTTCCAAGAAATGTGGCAGTTCATTAATTTTCAAAGCTTGCGGCCCATCAACCAGTGCTTTGCTTGGTACTGGATGAAAATCTACCAGAATCATATTTGCACCTGCAATTACACCCTGAGCTGTAGCCTGCATCACATCTAAAATGCCCTCTGGAGAACAAGAGCGCGTACCAACTGAATGCGAAGGATCAATACAAACTGGCATACGTGTTAACCGCTTCACTACAGGAACATGAGCAAAATCTACAAAATTACGGTGAGGGTCAGCACCGGTATTTTTCATTCCCCGTAAACCAAACACTACTTTACTATTTCCTTCCGAAGCTAAATATTCTGCAGCATTCAGTGATTCATCTAATGTTATTCCAAAACCCCTCTTAATAAGTACTGGAAAATCCTGTTGACGCCCCACAATTTTTAACAACTCAAAATTTTGTGTATTTCTAGTACCAATCTGCAGCATTACCCCTGTGGGATTTCCAGCTTGATCTAACGTTTCACGAATTTCGTCAACATGTGACTCATGAGTAACCTCCATAGCTATAACTTTAATTCCATATTTTCCTGCCAAATCAAAAACATAAGGCAAGCATGTTTTACCATGGCCCTGAAAAGAATATGGGCTAGTACGTGGCTTATAAGCACCCATACGAGTACAATTCAAATCATGGTCTTTTAATGCCCTCATCATTAATTCAACATGCTCTGGTGTATCAACTGCACACAATCCTGCAAATATATTTAGCGTATCTTGCCCAAAACATACTCCATTATAATCAAAGCTAGTAGGGCGACTATCGTTCTTATGCCTACCTAGAACACGATATTCCTCAGAGATCCGTACCACCCTATCTACACATGGTAGACCTTGCATATCCTCTAAAGATAAAGCTTTAGTATCGCCAATTAAATATACTTCAGTTAATGTCTGTTTAGCGCCATCTTCAGCGTGCACACGGGTAGAGATCCCTGGGAAACTGGAAAGATGTGCCATTAATTGCTTGTAATCAGAATCTGTTGCGCTTACATCAGGATTTAAAATAAGTATCATAATAATGAGTTAAAAAATTAATTAAAAATGCAGAATCTTTCAGTTTAACTTAAAAAAATACCTCTTGCCATGTAATTGAATATAGAGTCTAATTAATTTTCGCTATATATCATTTGAAACATATTTACTAATAAAAGAGTCAAAGGGCCTGACTAAAAATTAGCAAAGCTTAAGTTTTTTATCCCTAAATTAAAAATTCTATGAAAAGTCCGCATGCTATTTTTTTAATGGGACCAACAGCAAGCGGGAAAAGTAATATTGCTCTAGAAATTGCCAAACACTTACCTGTAGAATTAATTAGTGTAGATTCAGCTCAAGTATACCGGCACATGGATATTGGAACTGCTAAACCAAATGCTGCAACAATGGCATCTGTGCCCCACCATCTCATAAATTTAATTGATCCACATGAACGCTATTCTGCTGGACAATTTAGAACAGATGCCTTAACTGCTATGAATGAAATTACTAGTCGAGGCAGAATTCCATTATTAGTTGGAGGCACCATGCTTTATTTCCGAACATTATTTGAGGGAATATCTGAACTACCATCTGCTAATAACGACATACGTAAAATAATTGAAAATAGAGCAGAAAGCATTGGATGGCCTGAAATGCACAAAAAATTGCAAAAGATTGACTCAGTCACTGCGACACGTATTCAACCCACCGATAGCCAACGCATTCAACGTGCTTTAGAGGTATACTATCTAACTAACACACCTATGTCAGATCTACAAAAAACCAAAAAGGTGAGCTTTCCTTATAAGATTAATAGTATTGCTCTGATCCCTGATGATCGCATCATTCTTCACAAGCAAATTGCTCTCCGCTTTGAAAAAATGCTGAAACTAGGGCTGATAGATGAGGTTCGTGTTCTGCGAGAGACATTCGACCTTAATGCTAATGCTACTTCAATGCGATGTGTAGGTTATCGACAAGCTTGCATGTATCTAGACAAAAAAATAAGCTGGACTGAAATGCACGAAATGAGTATTGCTGCTACACGTCAGTTAGCAAAAAGACAACTAACCTGGCTCCGATCAATGCAAAAAATTAAAAAATTTAATTGCTTTTCAGGAAATTTGCCAAGATTAATTTTAGATTTCTTGCAAGAAAATAAACTAAAAAATAAATAAATATGGAAAATATAATTCCAACAAAAGTTGCAGAAACATTGGATGGTTTATTTAGAGAACGAGCAAAAATTTCAGCAAAAAAAATAGCTTATCGTAGTTATAACCAAACTACCCAGCATTGGCGTAACTATACTTGGGAACAGATAAAGAAAGAAATTGCAAGGTGGCAAACCGCCCTAACTAACGAAGGCTTAATGGCCGGTGATCGTGTAGCCATAATGTTAAGGAACTGTCCTGAATGGGTAATTTTTGATCAAGCAGCGTTAGGACTGGGACTTGTTGTGGTTCCTATTTATACAGAAGACCGGGCTGAAAATACGGCATATATTTTAATTGATTCTGGTGCAAAATTATTATTACTCGAAGAACAAAAACAATGGCAATCACTAAAAAATTTAAATGATTATAAACTTAATCTAAAAAAAATTATAACGATTAACAGCTTTGAGAGCTACACAAAAAATACTAATTGTGACGCTAACATAAAGGCACTTAATGACTGGCTCCCAAAAAATAATAGGGAAGTACAGCATACAAATCACAAACCAAACGATCTTGCTACAATTATATATACATCTGGAACTTCTGGTCGACCTAAAGGGGTAATGCTCAGCCATCACAACATTCTAACTAATGCTAATAACTGCTTGCAAATTGTACCAGTCTATCAAGACGATATACTACTTTCTTTTTTACCTCTTTCACATGCATTTGAACGTACCATAGGATACTATCTTCCTTTAATGGCCGGAGCTACAGTAGCTTATGCGCGATCAATCTCCCATTTACATGAAGACCTAACAAATATTAACCCTTCCATACTTATTTCAGTGCCACGTATTTATGATCGGATTTTTTCTATAACGCATGCAAAACTAAGAAAGAAATCAACTATCAGCCATCTATTATTAAAATATACTGTTGAAATTGGATACAGCCGCTTTGAATTTCAACAAAAGAGGGGCCCAAAAAGATTATCCCATTTGTTATGGCCTATATTAAATAGGCTAGTAGCAAAAAAAATAATCAATAAACTGGGTGGCCGGATACGACTAGCTATGGCAGGTGGTGCTCCATTATCAACAGAAGTTTCGCGTATGTTTATTGGGCTTGGGTTGCCAATATTACAAGGCTACGGAATGACTGAATGTAGTCCAGTTATTTCTGTCAATAGTATAAAAAATAATATTCCATCAAGTGTCGGCCACGTTATTCCTGGTACAGCAGTAAAGCTTGGAGATAACGGGACACTTCTAATTCATGGCCCAAATGTTATGCTTGGCTACTGGAACAACCTGGAAGCAACAAAGGCAATTTTAACTTCAAGTGGATGGCTCGACTCTGGTGATGTTGCACACATTAATGATGGAATAATAACAATTACAGGCCGCCTAAAAGAAATTATTGTTCTATCAACTGGTGAAAAAGTACCACCTGCTGATATAGAGTCTGCAATTTTACGTGATCCATTATTTGACCAAGTGATATTAATAGGGGAGGGACGACCCTTTCTCAGCGTATTAATAGTCATTAACCATGATTATAATGAGAAATTTCTACAACAAAATAAAAATACAGAAAAAATTCTTCTGAGGAGGGTCTCAAAACAAATGGCCGGGTTCCCAGGCTATGCCAAAATACGGCGCCTTGCTCTAATTAAGGAGCCATGGACCATTGAAAATGGAATGCTAACTCCTACTTTAAAGCTTAAACGCACAGAGATATTAAACTATAATCAAAAATTAATAAAACAACTATATGTAGGAATTAAATAGCGTTAATTAAACTTATTTAACTATATATAGCGTATAAATAACTTTAACACCATTTAAGGTGCGACAATTTATCCAATTTCTTATAGACAAATGTATTTTCTAGTGTATAGTTTCGATATTCCGAAATAATATTAGCCTTACGGATACATAAAAGCAAAAAAGATATTGATATCTAATTTATGTGCACCTATAGCCAAATTATTGGAATTAAGCTTCACCTAATGAAAACTTTTATGGAGAGAACATGAACAAAACATTAGTTAAATCACTTGCGCTTGGACTAGGCTTAGTGTGCTTTGGAGCAACACAAGTTATGGCGAACGCGCCTAAAGGTACCCCTCGCGTTACTCAAGAATTAGTGGCCCCTCCTTTTCTACCTAAGCATGATCAAGTTGCAAAAGGCGGACCTAAAGTAGTAGCTGTTCGATTAGTTGTTGAAGAAAAACTAATGAAAGCTGATGCTAACGCTAGCTATTGGGCACTAACTTTTAATGGGTCTGTACCTGCACCAATGATAGTTGCACATGAAGGTGACTGGGTTGAATTAACATTAGTTAACCCAAAAAGCAACACAATGGCTCATAACCTTGATTTCCATGCTGCAACAGGTAAATTAGGCGGAGCACTTTTAGATAAAGTTGCCCCAGGCCAAGAAGTGGTATTGACATGGAAAGCAATGAAACCAGGCGTATTTGTTTACCACTGTGCCCCAGGTGGCACAATGATTCCATTCCATACTATTTCTGGAATGAATGGCGCTATTATGATACTTCCTCGTAAAGGCCTAACAGATGCTGATGGAAAACCATGGAAATATGATAGAGCATATTACATAGGTGAGCAGGATCTTTATTTACCAAAAGGTAAAGATGGTAAATTTAAAGAATATGCCCAACCGCTAGAAGGTATGGCTGACGTATTAGAAACAGCAAAAACCCTTGTTCCTTCTCACGTTGTATTTAACGGTACCGCAGGTGCGCTAACAGGTGACAATGCACTAAAAGGCAAAGTTGGAGAAAGAGTTCTATTTATTCATTCCCAAGCTAATCGTGATTCACGCCCTCACCTAATTGGTGGACATGCTGACTTAGTATGGCATGGTGGTTCATTTAGCGATAAACCAGCTACTAACTATGAAACATGGTTTGTCCCTGGTGGATCTGCTGTTGCTGCTGGATATAAATTTGAACAGCCTGGTCTATATGTTTATCTCAGTCATAATCTGATTGAGGCAGTTTTACTAGGTGCGGCTGCACATATGACAATTGAAGGGGATTGGAACAACGAAATAATGGAACAGACCAAAGCACCAGGTCCTATATCTAAGTAAAGATAGTTCCTAGTTTAATAAAAATGGCTTCAATCATATGATTGAAGCCATTTTTACATGAAATAACAGATAAACAACAAATTACCAATATAATGCAAATTAAATTACACAACCAAGCCTTTCTATAAGGGAGTCTGGAGAAAATAATCTTTCCCACACATTCATATCAGACTCATCATACCCCCAAACGGCCAACAAAAAATGTATATTATTAACAAGTGCTGCCTCCCCATCCTCCTGACGGTCTCCTATATAAAGTGTAGTATTATGATCTAACTCTAGATCTGCTAAAATAACACCCAACATATCAACTTTAGATTTTAAAGGTGGAGAAAACGAATCAAGCGCATAAACACTTTTAAAATACTGTTCCCATCCCAGATGCTCAAGTATTCGACGAGTAGGAATAATTCGTTTATTTGTCGCAATATACAGTTGATAACCACACGCCCTCAACCCTATAAGCATTTCTTCAACTCCAGGAAAAACTCCTGTAAGTTGATATTTCTCCTCGTCATAACTTGCCCTGAATTCCTTAGCAAGTGGCTGAAGCACGGACATATCATTTGTTCCAGTAAGGTTTCCTAATGTCTCCATCAGTGGTGGACCAATAATACTTAAATTTAAGGGTTGGTTAGGAGTCATTCTGCATGCACTAAATGCACTATCAAACGCAGCAAGAATACCAGGAGCAGAGTCAACTAACGTACCATCAAAATCAAAAATAATAGGGGTATTCATAATACTACAGCTTTAGCAGTCAATTGAATAGCATGTGAAAGAGGCGTACAAACATCTAGACCAAATTCTGATCGAGCACGTTGAATATTCGGTACATACCAATCTCCACCAACACCAGCATCAACCTGACCAAGAATCTGTACTTTCTTTCTGGGAGACAAAGTATCACGTACAAGATATGCAAGCTCTCGAATAGAAACTGCCTGGTCAGAACCTACATTATAAACTCTCCCTGAAGATCCTTTCACTAGTAATGTAAGAAGCCAAACCACTAAATCTCCCAAATACATATAGGAACGCATAGGCGCCCCATTACCATTAATTGTAATTGCCTCTGAAAATAGCGCGTCTCGTATAAAATTCCCAATGGCATAATGAATATTAAGTGGCTGATATGGGCCAACAAACGAAAAACAACGTGCAATTTGCACATCAAAACTATACTTTCTAGCATAATAAGCACAAAGAAATTCTGCGACTCTTTTACCTTCACCAAGGGCAGAACTAACAAAATCCAGATGTAGTGGTGCTCCACTATAATCTTCCGTAATATGAGTCATACCAGATGGCGCCTTACCATAAACCGATCCAGAACTAGTCATTAAGAATTTTCTAGCCTTACATCGCACAGCGAAATCTAATGTGCGCCTTGTGCCTTGAGCAGTTGTATCAAATTTTATTAATGGGTCTTCATTGTTAAATGTGGCAACAGCATTTGTAGTAGCAGCATGAATAATGTGAGAATACTCTCCCTCTGGAAAAGCAAAATCACGCACATCACCTACATGCGCTCTAATAGAAGAATTAGATGTAAGATGTGGTGCTTTTTTCTTGAAGTCGTCAAAACTTCTTGTAAGTATCATTACTGATGCATTAAGATTAAATGCATCATTTGCACGAACAAAACTTTCTAGGAACCAACGACCAAAGAAACCTGTTCCTCCTGTAAGAAATATTGACGCTCCCCGAAGCTCCTCCCACAGATCTCTAATTAAAATTCGCTCCAGGTCAGATTCTATTGAGTTATTATGCATTTTATCTTTACCAGCCATAACCTAGCTAAAAATAATAAAGCCTCTATCTTACATATTTTGTTATAGCATGATGCACCGAGCAGCCTATTAAATTATGTAAAGAAAAGTTACCAATAAATTTCATACCTGCAGACCTAAATAATATTTTTCTAACTAAACTTCTTCTTGTATATGATTTGCAGTAAATTATGCTATGAAAACTGCTTTAAACTTCCCAAGTATACTTATTCTTAATGTCATAAATATTTTTATCTACTAAATTTCTTCTGAGATAAAAAATTATTCAAAGGCTGTTATGCCGCCTGACCACTGCTCAGATACCTGAACAATTTCCCTAGAGAGCATTTGAGTCATGCACCAAAACTCCATATGAGGGCCATAAGCCTTAAGCAAAAGTATAAGCCGGGGATCTGCATGTACATAAGCTGACAAGCATAAAATTGGTGTATAGAATTCGTTACTTATAAGAAGACTGGGCGTGCCTACAAGAGCCGCACAAACATCCATGCCTCCACTAAGACAAATATTAGCGCCGCCTAATTCAGGTAATGAAACCATCTGCTCTCGTTGAGACTTTACATCATATTCCTGTGTGGCCTGTGGAAAATACCAACCAACAATAGCAGCACTATAACTTGCATCAATAAATCTTTGATAACGTGATGCTGGATCTATAGTAATATTACCTGACAACTCTGAATTACTTTGTAATACAGCTTTAAAATGAGCCTCCGGATAATAGGCTTTAAATGAATCCTGTAAATTTGACAACAATGTATTTTCAAGATTGGACCCAAGATCACTTTCACTACTAGTACTACGTTGAAAAACAAAGGGAATGTGTACGCCTTTGAGCAAATTCTGATATGCTGAACTAACACTTAATTTTTCAAGCAAAGCCTCTGCCCTTGATCTAAAATCTGCAACTATCATATTGGCTGGTGCAACGCCATACCGCTTACAGCGATCAAGAATCTGCTCGTAATCAAATTTAGGCTGATTTAATCTATAATAACTACTAGGATTCTTTCCAAAAAGGCGCATGCCATTACTTGGAACCCGGCGACCAAGCTCATTAAAATACATTACACCTCTCCACAATCAACTATCAATAATAGGCGTGCGGCCAAAACCATGCTCATAAGGAACTGGGAGAAGTGGGCTAACTTCGTCTGTATAGACTCTAACTGTTTCATTATGAAAATCAATAAACTCTTTATTTTCACCAATAATACATTCATCTCGATATGGCCCCAACCAACCACTCTTCATACCACGATCAAGAATCACTGATAATGGCTCCTTCGTTACATTTCCGATTGACAAGTCCATATAAGGACAAGGCACGATCTCACCATCATGGTTAACAGTATTTATTCCTTTCACTGTAATACAACGCCCAGGTTGTCCATAAGAAGGGGTCATATGAGTAAAGATATTGTATTTATTTTCTAGAAATTTAAGTTGATCAACATCCTTCTTAGTACATACCCAGGCTTCTTGATCTCTAGCATTACCAACTGGCTTAGCAAGTGTTACGTATAATGGAATATCTTCAGCCTTACTATATTCACATAGACTAACAAATTCATCAGAAAACACACGGTCTTTGATGATACAGGTTGAAATTAAAAGCTCAAGATTTTCTTTCTTTGCTGCATCTAAAGCGCGCATTACTCTCTTGTAAGAACCTTTCTTATTACGAAAAGAATCATGCTCCTCTTCAATCATACTATCGAGAGAAATCTGCGCCTTATATCCCCCTAAACCTGCAAACCACTTGGCTTTTTCAATATCAAATGTCCAACCATTAGAATCTAGAATTATTAAATGCTTCATCGGATCAAGGGTCTCTATCAGTTTATCCAAATTTTTATCTATAAGAGCCTCTCCCCCGGTCAACACAAAACGAAAAATACCATATTCATCTGCTTGGCGTGATAACTCCCTATAATCATCTGTGGTCATTTGCGGACGGGGGTCAATAGCCCCTGTAGTCTTCTTCAGATGTCGAGTCATATATGGCTCTTCACAACAATGTGTACATTGAAAATTACAAAGAGACCGATTGATTTTTAAACGTAATATTGGGCTAATCTGACCATCCAACATACCCTTAAAATACTGTTGTATTTTCTCGTGAACTCGAGGGCGTTTCTGGCTCTGATCCCTACGTTTATTCTTCTCTGCCAAAGAAAGAGCTTCTTGCTCTGCTAATATTTGAAGAGAATTTGACATATAGGGCTCCTGAGTTAAAACATTATAAAATTAGCACATCCTAACAATAAAAAATATACTGAATTTAGTGAGAATTATACCACTATTGCCTAAGAGCCCTATACCTAATCATGTAACAGTTAGAACACTCTAAAAAATTTATTTATAAATTCATAGACCTATTACACCAATATATTAATTCCTAAAATTTAAGCTGGCGTACAAATATAATTTCTATAAATTTCATGAACTGCTATCAGATTCTCTGGACACTCTCCATGCCAGGCCCATTGGCCATTCTTCACAAATTCCTTCCTATATTCAAGACTTGGATCAAGCGAACTTGTCAGTTTGCATTCATATAGAAATGAAATAAAGTGACCACGTGTATCCCTAGTAGGGTTCATAATTTCATTCATAACAAGCGGGTCGTTTTGAAATTCTACTCTCGCGCCCAACTCACTCTCTGCCACAGCTTGAATTCGAGTAGCAACTGTCTCTTTGAATCTTACAACGCCTCCAGGAAGATGCCACCCAGGCCCATAGTACTCATCTTCCCGCCAAGTTAATAGTGTTTTATTTTTCTCATTCTTTATTAATAACTCCACATTAACCATAGGGGTCAATCTACTCACAAAAAGAAACACCTCTGTTGCCAAACCCTGCCTGGCATTACCGATATTTCTCTCCAGCGCTACTAAATAATCCTTAACCGCCATATAAAGCCAACTAAAAACTAATTAAACCAATAAAATTAATCATAATACAGGCTCTAGCCCATAATCTCTTAAAATTGCAATATATGATTTATTACCTAACCTTTCCCGAGCAACCTTTGCAACCTCATCAGAATAACTTGCTGCCATAACAATAATAGCATCTACTGGATTGCTATTTAAAGATTCTGGGGCAACAATAGGAATATGGCTAACAGGTGTAAATTTATTTTGCTTAAAAGGTGCAGAATCTACAACATATTTGATCTCATCTGCCAGCCCTAACAACGAAATAGTAGCAAGCGCCTGATGGCCAGCACCCCAAATGGCAACACCATTTTCTCCATATTGTTGGATATATTTATGAATCTCAATTTTTAGCTGTTCTCGAATATGATCGAAAGAAGAAACATTGCACAAACTACGTTTTCTTACTACAGCTGAGAGGATATAATCATACCAAATTTCTGAGCACTTAATAATCTCAAACCCATTCAACCGTAATGTTGTTTCCAGTGTTTCTCGCGTGAAATAGAAAATATGGTCGCTGATAAATTCAGTAAATAAATTCTTTCTCAGTATCATTTCAAAATTAGGCACCTCAATCAAACCAATCCCCCCTTCACATAAATTATGTGCAATGCCACTTAAACTAGCGTTAGGATCAGGCCAGTGCTCAAGAAAATTTAATGTCACAAATGCATCAAACCCCCCCCCTTGTATTATATAATCAGCACAATCTACGTATCCACACGTCACCTGTAAATTATTTTTTACACATTGATTCACGGATGCCTCAGAAGCTTCTAAACCATACGCGTTCACCCCGGCTTCCTGTAATAAAGTCAAATATTCTCCACACCCACAACCTATCTCTATCAGTTTTCTTCCCTGTAAAGTATATTCCTGTACAAACCTGGAAAATTGCTGCTGACGAAATGCTTTCATCTCTTCAGAAAAAGCTGCGGCACGAACAACTTCCTTATAATATGAAACTGGTTCGTTAATAATCTGAATTAAGCCACAACTTCCACACTGATACACATCAAGGTCTATACCCTGATCTTCAGCTAAATCTGCCATACCTGGCAGGAATTGAGCTGCTTTAGGCATATTCTTAAAATGTAATAAACGTGGCTCTATAAGAAATTTGGCACACACTCTACACTGATGATTTAACTGGTTCACGGACAAGGATTTGGATATTGTTTATGAATTACTTCGATAGCAGCTAAAACTTCCCTACTCAATTTAATATCCACACTGTCAATGTTAATTTTTAATTGAGCCATATTAGTAGCTCCAATAATTGTACTAGCAACAAACAAACGACTATTCACATAAGCAAGCGCCATTTGTGCAGGATCTAAACCTGCTTCAGTTGCTAACCGCACATATGCTTTTGTTGCTAAATTTCCTATCTTATTACTATAACGATCATACCTCTTAAATAAAGTACGTCTTGCACCTACTGGCCTAGCCTGATTTAAATATTTTCCTGATAGCACACCAAAGCCTAAAGGAGAATAGGCCATAAGGTTTACAGATTCCCGATGGGCACACTCTGCCAGCCCAATTTCAAAACTACGATTTAATAAGGAATATGGATTTTGAATTGCTATAATTCGTGATAATTTTGCTTTCTCTGAAGCTTTAAGATATTGCATCAACCCCCAAGGCGTTTCATTGGAAATTCCAAGATAACGTACCTTGCCCTCCTGAACCAATTCATCCAGCGCTACTAGTGTATCTGCTATTTTAGTCACACCCTCCTCATGACGATGTTCATAACCTAGCTTACCAAACATATTTGTACTTCGCTCAGGCCAATGCACCAAATAGAGATCAATGTAATCAGTCTTTAAGCGCTTCAGACTACCTGCTACAGCCTTACGAATATACCCTCGATTAAATAGGGTTTTACCATTACGAATATGGGCAAGTCCAGGCGAGGGACCGGTAATTTTACTTGAAATAATTATTCTTTCTCTATTACCATACTTTTTCATCCAGTTCCCAATATATTTCTCCGTTCTGCCCTGCGTTTCAGTCCGTGCTGGGATGGGATACATCTCAGCAGTATCAATAAAATTGACTCCCTTTTCAAATGCATAGTTCATCTGTTCAAATGCTTCTAACTCATTATTCTGTTCGCCAAAAGTCATGCTGCCTAAGCAAATTGAGCTAACTTTCAAACTAGTTCCCCCTAATTGGCAGTATTCCATCTACTTAACCTGCCTTGCTTTTAGTGACTGGGGGAGCAGCTCAATTATCATCTCTTCCTTTAGAGCTTCCAACGACAAAAGAGGAGACATATCCTCTAAAGGCATAGATAACATTGTTCCATCATCCTGAGGTAATGCAGAAACCTTGGGCGAAAGTATTTCATCTGTCGTAAGACAAACATCTACCAGTAAAGGCCTAGGCTGAGACAAAGCTTGTTGTAATTCAGATTTCAATTTATCAGTATCGTTAATACGCAGAAATGACAAACCATAAGTAGCCGCAACTTTCTCTAAATCTGGTAAAAGCAACCCAGTCTCTGGCCCTGTGCCAACAAATCGCCCCTTAAAATAATTACGTTGTGTATTACGAATCGAAGCATAACCATTATTATTCATAATAATTAAACAAATCGGCAAGTTAAAAGCACGCAATGTTGCTAATTCCTGAATATTAAGCTGTAAGCTACCATCACTTTCAACAGCCACCATTGGCTTACGTGCATTTGCAAAGCACGCACCAATTGATGCTGGTAGACCATAACCCATTGCGCCCAACCCAGATGTCAGAAATATACGCTGTCCTATTTTATTACGAAAAACGGTATAAAACGCCTCTACTGCTAGACCAGAACTGCCTGTACTAATAAGGGTATTTTCTGGAATAACCTCAGATAACGAATCCATCAAATGATAGTGACTTATAGAATTATTATGCAAGGAAGATGAAGCATTGTTTATTTGGTAACGTTGCTTCCAGTTATTACAACGCTCTCTCCATTTTCCCCAGTCTGGATAAATAGTATTTTTTTTCTGTGACCATACCTCTAGAAAAATTTTAGCATTTGCCACTATTTCCAGTGTAATGTCCATATCTAACTTCTTAATCTCGTTATGATCAACATCAACTACTATTTTCTTAGCAGCACGTGCAAAACCTTGCGGATTATACGCTGTAATAATATTATCTAAGCGGCTACCAATACTGATGAGCAAATCACAATTCTGAACAGAAAAATTTGGAGCTCTCAACGCTACAACTCCTGGCCGCCCAACATTAAGAGGGTGATCGTATGGCAACAAGTCTAAAGCATTCCAAGTAGTTACTACGGGTACATTTGTGAGTTCAACAATTTCTTGGAATAATTTTTCCTCTCCTGAAAGACGTACTCCATGTCCTGCAAGAATCAATGGGCGCTCTGCTTGCTTAAGCAGCTTAATCATTGCAGCAACTGATTCTCTAATACTACACTTAGAATCTGAAAATGTATCTTTTATAACAGGTGCTGTATAACTAAATAGCAAGCTTGAATCTACCGGTGCAGCCTGTATATCAAGTGGTATATCAAGCCAAACTGGACCACCTCGCCCTTCCTTAGCAAGATAAAATGCTTTTTCAAATTCTTGGCGAATATCTTTAACTTTCTCAATGGTTTTAGCATATTTTGTAACCCCTTTAACCATACTTACAATGTCAACTTCTTGTGGACCCATTTGACGTAAAGGAGCGCCATGCAGCATATCAGTTCGTTTTACTTGGCCTGATATTACTATCATTGGCACTGACTCTATCCATGCACCAGTAACAGCAGTTAATGCATTAGTTGCACCAGGACCTGTAGTCACCATCACCACCCCAATCCCACTTGAGTGAATGCGACCATATGCTTCTGCTGATATTGCTGCGGCTTGCTCATGTAAACACGGAATGACATTGATTTCTGGATGCTTACCTACCGCATCATTTAAAAACATTACTCCGCCACCAGGCAAAAGAAAAACCTCTCTTACTCCTATGGTTGCAATACAATCAGCAATATAATCAGCCACACGATACAGCCCTATTTCTTTTTCTGCTGTACTCATAGGTCTACTTCATCCAGTACCTTAGAAAGGTTTTTCGATTTAAATTCTTGTTAATTGAGCTATCAGTATAAAAAGAGTCATTCTTAAAATGTGTTGATGAAAGTTCTTCTATAACAGCACCAGTTTTACTTACAAAAGCATGGCGGGCCTTCGGCTCAATATTTATCACGTCACCAGGATAATAAGTATTCATAACGCCATTTAGCGTAACATTGACCTCACCATACAAAATATGGAATGTTTCTTCTTTTTCATTATGATATTGCTCTGGATGATATTGGTTAGGTAAAGAAACAAGTAGTTTCTTACAATAACCACGATTTACTACTGTTATCATAGTAAGGCCTACCTCATTGAATTTATCTATCCCGTAATGATGTGAAAGCTCTAAATCTAAACCTCCAGGTACATTAATAGAACTTTCAATTAGCAATGCTTTTACTTGTTGGGCAGCAGCTAAAACTTTAGATTGCACATCATCGCGCCGTGAGTTTTCAACAAGTAACGGAGCATCTTTTAGAATAGGGAGCCTAGTGGTAAAGGTCGCATATTTAGACCATTCAGTAGCTGAATACTGCCCTTTTTCTGGTGGAAAAGCAAAATATACATCCTCCCTGTTTACAACCTCTCCAGCTTGAATGTTCCGCCGCATAAATATTCCTCGCTGCAAGGAACGCAAACTTGACTGCTCAACAGGATTAGATGGCGAACGCGCATCACCAACACCACAGACCCTATTTGCATATCGAGCAGCATCCAACCAAGCTGTAACTTGCTTTGGATTTGCCGAATAAGCATTTAAAGAGAATGCATCTGTAGGAACCCCAACATGTTTTTCAAAAACCCTCGCACCTTTAGCTATTGCTAATTTCACAATATCTACATTATCAGGACTCTCATGAGTAGAAAACCCTATACGTACTCCTGGATATCGATCTGCCAGGAAACTAATCTGGCTTATGTGCATTTTATCATCAGCTGTGGGGTATTCACCAACACAATGCAGTATTGCAAAACTCTTCTCTCGGTGTTCATAAAAACTAACTACACGATCAATATCCTCCAAAGAAGCACCTGCTGTAGATGCAATAATAGGCATTTCAGTCTCAACTACACGTTCAAGTAGCGGCCAATCTCTACAGGAACAACTAGCAATTTTAATTATATCTAGCTTCTGTTCTTCGATAATACTTACTGAAGCTTCATCAAATGGCGTTGCCATTGTTAAAAAACCATTGTTACGCATTTCAGAAACTAATTGATCAAATTCTTCACGTGTCAAACGCGTTTCTGAGAACCGCTTAATGTATTTAATATCATCACGACCCTGCATTGATGGGTGGATAAAAGTATCTAAATCACGATATTGAAGTTTGAAGGCAAAATTAAACTCTGGAAATTTTTGGCATACGGCTCCAAATTTACGAATAATTTCCAAACCATGCGCAATATCTCCCATATGATTATTTGCCATCTCAAGTACAAACAAATTGTCAGGGATAGTTTTTGTCATTTTATGAAGCCTCTCGTTAAAAGTTGATACAAAAAAAATCTTGAATCTTAGAGATGACAAAATCAAGCATCTCCTCATTTATTTCTGGATATACACCAATCCAAAAAGTATCATTCATTACTGTATCAGTGTTAGTTAATTCACCAGACACCTGAAAATTACGCCCATTCATATATGGTTGCCGCGTCAAATTACCCGCAAACAACAAACGCGTACCAATATTATTTTCATTAAGGTATTCTAAAAAATGAACTCGTGTTGTCCCTGCACTAGGTTTAATCGTGATAGGAAAACCAAACCAGGATGGATCACTGCCCGGTGTGGCTTCTGGTAGCCACAAAAACTCTTCGCAATCTTTAAGCCTCCCTTTAAGATAAGAGAAATTATGTTTTCTTGTCTTAATAAAACCATGTAACCTGTCCATTTGGGCCAAAGCACAAGCAGCCTGCATATCAGAAATCTTCATATTGTAGCCAAGGTGTGAATATATATATTTATGATCGTACCCCTCAGGCAAATCACCGAGCTGCCAGCCAAAACGTTTACCACATGTGTTTTCCACACCTGGGTTACAATAGCAATCTCGACCCCAATCACGAAATGATTCAATAACTGTTTTAAGCTTACCATTATTAGTAAATACCGCACCGCCCTCACCCATAGTAATGTGGTGTGCTGGATAGAAACTTAATGTGCCAATATCACCAAAACTGCCAACCAATTTACCTTTGTAAGTAGACCCAAGGGCATCACAGCAGTCTTCAATAAGCCAGAGTTTATATTTCTTAGCTAACCCTACAATAACCTCAAGATTGTATGGGTTGCCTAAAGTATGGGCAAGCATAATGGCCTTGGTTTTTGAACTAATAGCCATCTCAACTTTAGCTGGATCAATATTATAAGTAGGAATATGCACGTCAACAAAGACAGGGACAGCGCCAAACTGTAAAATAGGGTTAACTGTAGTTGGAAAACCTGAGGCAACAGAAATCACCTCATCTCCAGGCTTAATAGCACGATCCCCTAATTTATATGATGTAAGAGCCGAAAATGCCAATAAATTAGCTGATGAACCTGAATTCGTTGTTAAAACATGACTCACACCCAGAAATTCTGATAAACGTGCTTCAAAAGCATCATTAAAACGACCTGAAGTAAGCCAGCCATCAAGCGATGCCTCCACCATATTTTGAATCTCTTTCGCTCCAATAATTTTACCAGAAGGGGGTATAACACTCTCACCAGCCTTAAAAATTCCTGACGTATAAGAAATATCAGCATATTGTTTAACAAGATCAGTAATCTGTAAGCGCAACTGCTCTTTATTTTTTATGCCCATTTTCTTTCTCAATTTGAAAATTCATTTATCTGTTCCAATGATATTTTACGCATATCCTCCTGCTTCAAATAAGCATGATGCCAAATAACAATCATTTTTAATGTATAAGCTAAGCTAAAACGAGGGTGCCAATCAAGTTGCACCTTGGATTTTGAACAGTCTAACTTAAGATAATTGGATTCATGTACATGGGCTGCATCATCTAATCTCCAACTTGCACCGCTGCCCCAATACTGTATAAACTGCTCAACAATCCATTGTACTGACCTAGAATCTTCCTCATTTGGACCAAAATTCCAACTCTCAGCAAAAGACCCCTCTCCCTCATAAAGCTTTTGGGCAAGCTGTAAATAACCGTTAAGTGGCTCCAACACATGCTGCCATGGTCTGATAGCTTGAGGGCTACGTATAACAACAGGGCTTCTATTGCTAATTGAAGCTAAAATATCAGGAATTAATCGATCCTTAGCCCAATCACCACCTCCGATTACATTACCCGCCCTTGCACTAGCAAGAGAGACGTGATGCTCTATATATTCTGCAGGATTAAAAAAAGAATTGCGATATGCTGACGTAACTAACTCAGCACAGCCTTTACTACTGCTATAAGGATCGTAACCGCCCATTTCTTCATTTTCACGGTAGCCCCATACCCACTCCTTATTCTTATAACATTTGTCACTAGTGACATTAACTACTGCTCGTACACTGGATGTTTTGCGCACAGCCTCAAATAAATGCACTGTCCCAATTACATTAGTTGAGTAGGTTTCAACTGGGTCGATATAAGAACGACGCACTAGCGGCTGAGCTGCCATATGTATAACAATATCAGGGGCTGCCTCTTGCATGGCCTTATCCAGCATAATCTCATCACGAATATCACCAATGATAGACACCATACCTTCTTTTACCCGCGCAACTTCAAACAAACTAGGATTAGTAGGCGGCAACATTGCATAACCAGTCACTTCTGCACCAAGCTGTTGTAACCACAAACACAACCAACTTCCTTTAAATCCAGTGTGGCCAGTGATAAACACTTTTTTATTGCGCCAAAAAGAGAAATTCAAGTCCACACCTTCCAGGGCGCTTTGTTAGATTGCCAAAGTTCTTCAAGAAATATTTTGTCACGAAGGGTGTCCATTGGCTGCCAAAACCCTTTATGTTGAAAAGCTTTAAGTTGATTTAATTCGGCCAGCCTTTCTAGTGGCTCACGTTCCCACAGGGTATGATCGCCAACAAGAAGGCCAATAACCTTAGGTGAAAGCACAAAAAAACCACCATTTATCATGCCACTGTCACCTTTTGGCTTTTCTTTAAAAGAAGCAACCTGTTGGTCTGAACAAATATCAAGAGCACCAAAACGACCGGGGGGATAGGCTGCAGTGACTGTAGCCATCTGCCCGTGTGCATAGTGAAACTCTATGAGCTCTGTGATATTAACATCACTTACTCCATCTCCATAAGTAAGGCAAAAAGCCTTTTCATCTTGAATATAAGAAGCCACTCGTTTTAATCGACCACCTGTCATAGTACCTTCACCAGTATCTACCAATGTAACTTTCCAAGGCTCTTTATAGCGTTGATGTACTTCCATCTTATTATCCGCCATATCAAAAGTTACATCTGATGTATGTAGAAAATAATTGGCAAAGTATTCTTTAATCACATAGCCCTTATAACCACAACAAATTATAAAATCATTCACACCATGTGCAGAATAAGCCTTCATGATATGCCAAAGAATTGGCCTGCCACCTATCTCAATCATAGGTTTTGGCCTAACCGATGTTTCTTCACTAATTCGTGTTCCCAAACCACCTGCAAGTATGACTGTTTTCATTTTATAAACACTCTAAAATTAAATTACAATCCATCAAATGCATGAATATACTGATTTTAGATTAGTTCTCTCTGCTCCGCTATGCTTAATTCACCAAGACAAACAAAGAAATCAATAGCTAGATTTAAATCCGCTTGGCGTTATTTCTGTATATGCGGCTAATTTAAATCTCAGAGTGGAAAATAATAAGGCAGGCCTACTATAAATGACTAACTTGATTAGTTCATTCAGCTAATTTCTGTTCAACAAAACAAACAAGGCTACCAAGAGTCTCAAAGGTTTTTGCATTAATCTCGTCATCATTAACTGTTATATCAAAATGCTCTGTTAAGGCCACAACAAGATTTACAACAGCCATCGAATCTAATTCTGGAATACCTCCTAACAAACTTGAATCTGCTGTTATAGAGCCTTTCCTTTCATTTATTCCCAGCACATCTGATAAAATATCTTTCACTTTATCAAAATTATCCATAATTACTCCGCTGTTATAATTTTTTATTTTTGGGCCCGCCCTATATTTACTATTTCCACATAAAATAAAAGAAAATCATAAATCGATACAGCAGTTAATTTTAATATTAATAACCCTAGGTATAAAATTCTGTTAAATAATGTCTTATCACTTAATTATATAGACATAAACCATACTAGCTTGCCACTACTATTTATCAAATCCAGCCCCCATAAACACTAAAATAAAAAACCGCATAAAGGTGCTAAAAGGTAAAAATAAGCTATATTAAGCACACCCTTTATAAAAAAACATATAAGTCTTTAATATTAGCTAAAATAGACATAAGCCTTCTGAGGAACATTAGACTCTTTAAAGCGTTTCCGTTCATCTTTATCCAATTTCTTGTCCCACCAAATAGCACGAGCCTCTTTCTGCTTTATGCTTAACTCTGGATTCTTATTCAAGAACCCTTTTATAAATTTAGTATGATCAGATTCGTACAAGTCCATGATTAATTCTTATAAAAGTTAAAAATTTATATACAGAAGTAAATTATCTTACAAGTTCTAAAAACAGAAGTCTATGAAAGTATAAACACAAATTTATAAGTAATAACTTTCATTTTTTCTGTAAACTCTAACAAAATTATTTAATAGTCCTCTTTTAAATAATTTATATAATATAGTGCATTCCTTATCTTGAGTACTAACGAATTATTTTATAATACAACTTTCAAAAATCACAAACTAGGCTATGAAGCCATAAAAATGAATAACTTATATTTAATATCAATGGCTTGGTTAATTATTTCATTAGCTGGCTGCTCTAAAACAGACAACTACACTCCACCAAGCACAATGAGTGGGGAAGAAATATTTAACCTTAACTGCACCAAATGTCATAAGCCTGAAATTGATGCAGTTATTCGGCTGAGCGCAAATAGATCAAACCAAGAGGCCATCTTAAAAAAAATACACTCTGGTGGCATGACTATGCCTGCCTTCCCTAATATAAAGGGCGAATCAGCGAAACGACTAACTAAATATATATTAGAAAATAGTAAGCCTAAATAAACCCAGGCCCTTTCTATTGATACCAATAATTTCACTTATAAAATATTTTAAAAATCATAACCAAATACAATTACCAGCATATAAGAAATCAATAAATGCCTAATTTTATCATATATTTCATAAAGATATTCTATGATAATGACCCCAAAATACCTATATTAAAACAAAGGCGTATAAAATTTACTGGCTGACTATTCCCACTAAGATAACCAAATCTGGGCCCATTAAGCCAATATTTCCCACTTTGCAACAAATCTCACTATTCTGGTAAGATTTATTCAAATAAAATAGATTTTATACATATGGTATAAATATTTAAGCATCATATCTATCTAAAAGATAATCGTAAACAGGTTATAAGATGCAAGTATAGTCGTAAAATATATAAAATAGTCTATCTCTCGTGCAAAAAATAGTTAAAAATTATGGCCACTAAAAATAAAAAAAAGATTCTGAAGGACTTGACTAGTGTTGGAATCTTCCTAAACATGCAGTCATCCTTATTACCAGGAGAAGACTCCTTATCTTGGGCTGCTGAATGTATTCAATCATATGTGGATGGAAGGGCTAAAAGCCTTGATCAAGCTTTTGGCCTTCACACAACTAGAAAAGAAAAATCAGAATCCGTTATACCGCCAAACAAACATGATGAATGGATAGCTACTGCATTAAGACTTATTATATCAAAAACCCCAGCAGGAGAAGAGTGGCCCACCACAAAAGATTTAGCTAAAATAGGGCGATTTTGCGGCTTAAAAGATAAGAATAAAAATGATGAATCTATAGCTCTTGAGTTAAAACGTATAATCGCCATGTATGATTCTGCTGCTATTGAGCAATTAGGAAAAAAAATAGAAATAACTAAAATTTTAAATAAATTAGAAGATTGATACTATCTATTATGATTAATCTATTTTCTTATTTAAACTCGTATTTGATTAAACCTATTGCTGAGTACGTAACGCTGAGCGCTGAATCAAAACAACCATTATTAAAGGTGCTGTTATTGAAATTATTGCAACCACAATCATTAGTGTACCCAGTTCACTATAATCTGCTACAGACTTAATAACATCAGTAGTTCGATCACGAACCTCCCTAGTAACCAGATAGATCTCATTTAAATACTTGGTTCCAAGGCTTGAAGCAGATAATGCAAGGTTAACAAAAGATGCCATTACTGCAAAAAATGTGGCTTTAAGGTGGGGGGGTGCATTTTTTGCAATCCAAGCTAACATAGGAATCATAGCGACTTGACCAAGTGGTGATTCTATTGCTGTATCAATAATTGCTATAAATCGAGCATCAACAACTCCCCCAGTATGTAATGCAGTCCATTCATGCAATCCATAATAAAGACCAATATTAGGTAAAGAAAGTATGCCTCCTGCGATTGTTAAAACTACAATCACGAAACTAATAGGGCGCCTCCCCATCATTGGCCGAAGCAATATCATGCCAAAAAGAGCGAGAACAGAAGAAATCAAAGATAATATAGATAAAAAATGCTGATCAAATCCAAGCACATCAATCTCAAACCATAGCAAACCAGGGCCATGCAATGGAACCGCACGAAATATAAAGATAATTACTGCTGTCCCAATTAACATTCTACGCATACTAGAATCTAACTCTAGTAGCAACCTATACATTACAAATAAAACAATGCCCATCGACCCTATAAAAATAATCTCTTGTGCTAGCGGCATCTCACTAATACCCATAATTAATGTAAATGCAGCAAAAATAAGGCTCCCACCAAGTATCCACCAATTTGGCCGTGTTTCTCCAGTCGGGGCAAAAAGCATTTTATCAATATTTTCAGTATTATAACCCTGTCTATATAATTCACGAGCACGGCGCTTAAACAGATAAGCAGCAAGAATTACTCCAACAATAGAAATAACTGGGATAATCAATGCCATCAAATATATATCTCCATAAATGGAAATCTTCATATCCTCAGACATGTCCTCAACACCCTTAAACATAGTAATATTTAATAAGGAAACTATAATCAAACCCCCAATAATTGCTATACGACCAAGGGTCTGCATTGTTGTGTGCATCATCTTAATTTCATTATTTGGATAAGGGTCTCCTTGCTCATCAATTGTTGGCACAGCCTCTACAGTCATTGCATCTGCAACCACATCCTGCACAACATATCCTGTTGGTGAAAGCAAGGAGGCAATAACAAACCAGGCCTCTATCTTAAGAAATTCATTCATCACTTCAGTATGAGCAATAATTCCATACATGATCCCCATACTAAGAGCTATCAATCCAGCACCAATATAAACTAGAATTGCTTTTTGGCGCCACATCAAGTCAACCAAATGACCAAGGGGCATTTTTAGCACCCATGGAATACCTGCCCAAAATGCCAAACCAGCAAGGAAGGCAGCAGATAGATCAAGATAATCTTTAATAAAGAAAGTCCCAACTATTCCTGTCAACCCTGATATGCCTGCTGCAAGATATACCATGAGTGGAGGTAGATAAGTCCAACGAAACTGCCTCCCAAGATCAAGAAACGTATCGTCAATCCAGCGCCAAATAGAATTATCTATCATATAGTTAGCCTATTCATAGACACAAAAACACATTGACAAATTCTTTTTTCTATAAAAACCCTCAATTTAGATTTCACAATTAAACCCCAAATAAAATCGGAATCAATATTCCACTATTAATTTTAATACTTAATATTCGTATTAAAAGCATAGAATACAATTTAATTAATAACATGGTGTTTTAATAAAATCCTAAAATGCACAACCCTATAACTAATATTTATTTAAACTAATGTTTTCCCACCCTTTGTTTTTAATAATGATAGAACTCTGCTATTTAAATTTCCTGTTGCTAATGCTGACCCTATATAAGTCAAGCAAAATGTACTGATCACTACTAGAAACGTTATAACCTTTGATTCATGCAGCTCCATAACCATATAAACTTCATGAATAATGAATCCTAGGCCACTTACTATTAAAATTGGAATAAATACATCATAAATATATTGTCTTTTATATTTATTTCTGAGTATTCTTCTATGCATAATTATAATTTCAACAATAAGTGCCCCTAAATTAAGAGAAATCATGACCCAAATTGCCCCAACACTTTGATATATTTCCACTATCCACAACATTAATGGGGCCATAATAATTATAGTAATAAAATTTTTATAAAATGCTAATTTGGTCCACCCATGTGCAAGCTGTAATGCATAGGGCAGTGTCATAAAAGCTTTAATTGTAATTACGATAAGTAAAAGACTTAGCAGCACATAGGTATTATCGACCACAAATTGATCTCCAATCCAAAAGCCAAGAATCTCCTTTGAGAAAAAAACCATTGTAACCGTAAAAGGCAATATAACGATTGAAGCTAACTGACATCCCTTGTGATATAAATCTGATATTTTATTCTCCTCTTTTTTTACAACTAGCTGTGAAAATTTAGGGAACAATGCGGTATGAATAGGAGATGCCAGGCTCATAATTACGTTCGCAATTGTAGTGGCTAACATATAATAGCCAAATACCTCTAATGTAAGAACTTTGCTAAGTATAATTTTATCAATCTGTCCTAGCAAAATAGTTCCTAACGAGATACCCACTACCCCTGATACAAACTTCCAGTTTTTTATAAATAGGGCCTTATCAAACCTACTATGTTTATTAGATTTAGGAAGTGATCTCCACAAAGATACCGCTAGAATTATTGTAGTAATTAAAGCAACGAATGATTGCCAATAAAAGAAATTTATTATCGATGGTGAAATAAAAATTAACACCAACACAGCCCCAACATGACGCGCCAACATTGAAAGTGTTTTAATGATATTATATAAAACTTGTCGCTGAAGTCCCTCTAATCCACCAATATAAATAGCCCTTGGCCACTGAAATGCAAGGAGCATTCCCATAATAAGCAACGCCTGTTCAATTGTTTCAGTACTAATATTAGTTGAGTTAATCCAGTCTTCAGCAATAAAAGGGGCCAAAATTATCACCGAGACACCAATTAAAATACCAATTAACCAGTAAACAATCTCAAAGGTTCGCACCAAATTACGTGACTCATGCTCAGAACTCTTTGTAACAGACAACCTAGATAACTGACGACTCAAGGTCGTACTAAGTCCCATATCTAATAAAACAAATATGGCGCTTAATGACATGAAAATGCCAATTAGGGCATATGCCTCCACACCCATGAGCTTAATATAAACTGGAATAAAGGCTAGATTAAATATTCCCCTAGATATATTACCAGTAAAGTTAGCAATAATATTATGCCGTACTACTCGCGTTAATTTCATTTAAAAACTAAATTTAAAAAAAAGATAGATTGATACGATACAGAAAAGTATCCCACATATACTTAAACCAAATATAGCGGCTACTAATATTATTTAGATAACATTACAGTGTCATACTTTAACCTAACCATCTAGCACTATTAAACGCCAGCTCACCTAAAAACCCTATTATAATTAACCTTTTTATATATGATATGGTGCCCTGGGCAAGAATCGAACTTGCGACCTACCCCTTAGGAGGGGGTCGCTCTATCCACTGAGCTACCAAGGCTTTCTGCATTCTACGTTAAAATCCCATAGAAGAAAATTAAACACACAACCCACTAACTCTCCATGAATTAGAAAGACTATCAAGAAATAATACCCGGCGAAGACCAAATGAAAAACCCCAGTAAGTATTTACAACTAATATACATCTACCATTAATATATTCAATGATAAATATTGCCAGATGACTATATTTATAGTATTAATTTATATAATCAAATGATTGTCATTCACAAAAATGGTGGACCATATTGGAAAAAATCGAATTATTAATATTAGATGTTGATGGAATTTTAACTGATGGTAAAAAGAATTACACAATAAATGGTGAGGTTATTGGGAAATCGTTCCCTGATATTGATTTCACTGCCCTTAAAATGTTTAAAGCAATGGGCATAGATGTCGTTCTAATAACTGGTGATGCAAATAACCTCTTCCTTTCTGAAAAGCGTAATTTAGAAACCATTATATCTAGAAGCCCAAATGGCAAAATATTAGATAAAGGAAAAGTTCTACGTCAAATAGCTAAAGATAAAAACGTACAACTCAAAAAAATTTGGTTTGCAGGTGATGATGTTTTTGACATAGCCGCAATGAAGGAAGCAGGATATGTCAGCGTACCTTCCAATGCATTACCTGTAACAAAATCTTTCGCTAATATTGAGATTGACGCAATAAGTGGCGAATATTTTGTATCAAAAATGCTAGAACGCTACCTAGAATCTCATCCTATTACAGACCTGGACTCACTTTTGATGCGCGTTGAAGAGCTAGATGCCATGGAAGCCAGTTCAGCTGACATGAATAAATAGCATGGCCAAACTAATAATACATGGAAGAAATTATCTAGATTTAATTCCAGATTGCGAAATTGATATAAAAAATACAAATTCAGAAATAGTATCTTCATTCAAGCGCTCCTATGGAGGCGTAATGAATGTCGTTGAACAAATTGCAAAATTTAAATTTTCTTTACTTCTATATTGTTCTCGAGAGGCAAAGCAAATAATTGAGCCACAATATCATAAAATAATTTGCTCAATTGATGAGTGTAGCGATGTAAAGGCTTTAATTTTAAAGGTGGTTGATAGGGACAGCAGGTTATCAATCATAGAAAAAAATGTTGACAAGGACCTCTTTAGTCCAATTTCCACGTATACATCATCTAATCAAGTATTATTTTATTTGGAAAGTATTCCACGAAAGGTGATTAAACGTAAGAAATCTATAATTTCCATTTTCAATGGCGGGTCACAACTTATAGATAATAATATTTTTGAATTTAATTTATCACAAACTGATTTACTTATTACATCGAATGATAGTTACCATATATTGCAAAATTATGAAATAGAAAGAAATCTCTCAATACCAATCGAACAGACCCGTTTAATCCATTCGCCCAAAAACATTAAAATCATACATAAAAATAATGAACATTTGTTTTCAAACCCACATTATGAACCTATTCTCAATAACTGGAATGTTGGGGCAGGGGATTATTTTTCACTTGAACTTATAAATTCATTATCTGCCAATCTTGAAAAAAGAAATATAAATATGTTCATGCAAGCTTGTGAGGAGGCGTGCTACTCCACAAAACAATTTTTAGAAGGGTTCTCAAAATGATAACCAAACCAATTTTAATCATTCCACTGTCAGGAGAAGGATCTCGATTTAGCAAAATTGGTGTAAGTCGTGAAAAACAACTCTTAAAATTCGATGATGGCACTACCCCTCTCATCAGAAGCTTAGAATCTATTGCAAACATAAGTGACTTTGAGGTTATATTCAGCACCAAAAATGAAATACAGATGGATAAAATAAAGGCTCATATACTAGCCCATGAAAAATATAAAAATTTAGATATACGCTTTGTAATAACGGGCAAAACTGAATCACCTGTCCATACTATTCAATTTGTTCTAGATAAACTATTTACAGAGCAAGATGCAACCCGATCAGTATCTATTTTTACAATGGACATCTCATTGCCCAAGCCGATTCATTTGGTAAAAGGGCTTGATGCAACATATGTTTTTAAAGCGACTAAAGGACCTTATTCTTATGTAGATTTTGACGAAAAAGGCGAAGTCTTTTGCAGAGAAAAAATCGAAATAGGAAACCTTGCAAATATTGGAATTTATGCAATTGAATCTATAAAGAACCTCAAAATAGCAATATCAAGTGCCTTGGATGAAAAACGTAAAACTGAACACTCATTAGCAGAAACAATGATAAATTCATCAGTATCTAAATATGAGCTCATTCACGTTGATAGTGTTTACATATACGGCACGCCCCAAGAGTGGAGTTATTTTAATAATGTAATTATACCGCTTCTAATTAGTAAAAAAAATAAGAATGTACTGCTATTTGCTGATCACTCGGGCCCAGACTTTATAGAAAATGTAGCTAATAATTTACAAGAAAATGGCTTCAAAATTAAAAAAATACAAAATAAAGATGAACTGCCATGGAGTGAAATCGTCTATAACAATCGTGAAATAATTAAAAAATTATATAATGAGGATTCATACACCGTCATAGCATCTTGTATGTCAGGGCAAGGAGTTGCTAATGCCTTATCAAAAATATTAGGAGTTCACGTTCCAGTAATTTCTAATTCTGACCAATTAAAGCTAGCAATCACCCACTCAGCAGGCAGGGCACTTAGTTTTGCTGCAAAATATTGCGATACAACTTCATTTATTTCAGAATTGAGCACTAACCTTCTATTAGATTTTGAGGGCGGCCGTCACCAAGAACGACAAACCCGTAATTTAGTCCAATCTATTGATAAGAATAAATTTGGGAAAATTGCGGACTACGAGAATGGTTGGCTAATGGGGGGATTTCAACCAGCCATACATTGGACACCAGAAGTTGAAGTAGGAATCAAAACATTTGATTCTTCGACCTCTAAACCTGATCGCCATTTTCATGTTGGTGGATACGAATTTACACTGTTACTGGAAGGCTCTATGAAATGTGGGGATAAGGATCTCAAGCCTGGTGAGTTTAGTTTACAGGCGCCATTAGAACCAGATTTAAACACTTTTAGTGCGGGCACAAAGATTCTGTGTGTAAGAGTGAATGCAGCCACTACTAGGAAACGATTTTATGATCAGTAGTAAAGAACTCACATTTCTAATACATGGGGGTGGACTAGCAAATGTTGCATCCGGACAAGCAAAAGAGCGCCCAACAAAGGCGTTAATATTTTCAATTCGTCGTTTTTTTCCAAAATCAACAATTATTCTGTCAAGCTGGGTAGGCGATAAAACCTCATCATATCAATATATTGTAGACCAAATTTCTCTTGGATTTGATCCAGGCACCACAACTGCCTCAAATATATATGATGTAAGAAGCGCTATTAACAGACATTTAATATCAGCAAAACAAGCTCTACCTCTAATATCTACACCCTATTCAATAATAATAAGGCCTGATGTAGAGTTTGGAAGTAGAAAACTACTAAAAATTTTAAATAAATACCATAATTCTATTATATGCCTAGCAGGTGGCACGTTAGATGAATATAGCCTGTTACGCAAACCTTTTACTTTCCATGTTTGCGATTTTATCTATGCCGCAAAAACAGAAACAATCAAACAACTTTTTGAAGTGCCCAATGAAATAGATAGTTTTTTAGATGAAATGTATTTTGAAAGATACGATAAACCATTATTTAAGCGTTCTCGTTGGAATGATCACTATATTCAAAGATGGATACCAGAAGCATATTTATGTGCTATTCACGCCAAAAAAAATGGATATGAGACCCCAGAACACTCTTATGATTTTAGTGTTAAATTTAAAAAATCCTCAGTAAAATATATTACAACATTCTATGAACTGTTTGACAGAAAACAAATTGGCATTAAATGGAACAAAAATAATAATGAATGGCAACCGGGTTTAGCTGGGGCTCTGGGTCGCTATAGCAGGTGGTTATTTCTATCAAGGAAAAGGCCATTTTCAATACTAAGGCCATTATGGATAATTTTACATTTATGCAAAATAAGCTTTAGACTAAGCTATTGGCTTCACAAATTTTTGTCCCAAAATCTATCTAAAATAATAACAAAAATACCCGGGGTGGTGAAAAATTGAAAAACCAAAAACAACTAGACATAATCAATGACAAGATGACAATCACATCTGTCTTGGAACAACACGGATTTTCAAAAGAACAAACAAATCCTGATTTTTTTATGTCACTCTCACGTTCAAAAATAGATGCTTTAAATAAAGAACATAATATAAATTTTGAAAAAACATTATTTCTGATACCGGAAAATTTCCCATTCACCTCAGAATATCTTTCTCAACAATTTAGATTGCCATTCAAAAACCGGATAAGCTTCTTTGATTTGTTTTTAGATAAAAAAATACTAACTACAAATCTTTTATGTAACGATAGCACTGGGAGTCGCCTCATAAAGAGAATAGCAAGCCATGAATTATCTTATTTTTGTGATTGTGATTTAGTTTCTTTAAGTTTTACATCTTATCAATTTCTAATTTACACTTTGTACTGTAACAATATGGAAAACTTTGACACACTTGCTGATAAAGTTTTGCTATCAATGACCTCAAGAGAATTTGAGAAGAAATTGACATTTGATGAAAGTGTTCTTGTTGCTATCTCCATTAAAGAAGTACTTGAATTTCTGCTTGCGATTAATGAGGCCAAACACTTCAATAGCCATATAGAGCATCGTTTATATTTAACTGGAAAAAAAGGATACTCTTCGTTTAAAAATAACACAGTTCAAATTTCAACTAATATTAATATCAAAACTCTCACCAAAAAATTGTCCGGATTCTTTCCATCTATCGGGATGATAGCTGAACATGGACATAATCGTTGAACTAGTTAGTAATAAAGAGTATTTAACCAACTACATTAATTATTGTAAAAAAAATGATGCGGCCAACTTGTTTCGACTTGAGACTAGAAAAGATATGTTTAAAAATACATCAAAATTTGATTATCCTAAAACCTTCCTAAATAGCATTGAACCACTAAAACTTAATATTAAAAATGATATACGAATGATCATATTTCTTTATAGATGGTTTGAAATTCAAAGAATTTGCAAAGAAATAAACGATAATAATAATGTTACATATATAAGAAGTGATCTCTATGCCACTTTACCCAACCTTGAAACATTGGCATCTTTATCCAGCAAATATCAATTTATAGTTAGCCGCAAATATAAAATTAAATCCATTAAATTACCCATACTTAAAAGATTCTTTTTAAAAGATCACATGTTTGATGGATTAGTCGTGTCAAAAGCGAAAAGCCTGAGGCTAGTGTACTCCAAGATATTACAACAAATGCTTCAAATCAAAACCAATTTTAAGGGATCAAAAGAACTATTAATATTAAAAAAAACATTAAATGACATTAGCTTAAACACACCCTCGATTCAGTTTTATGGATACTACCCAGAACAGATTCTAAAAATGTCATTTGGAGCTAGATTATACCAGCATGACTGTAAAGATATGATTTGGTCTCCTTACAAGCCACTTGGCTTAAAAGATAAAATTTTTCGAGTACACTAGGTTAAATAAATGAGTATAAAGCTTATCGCTCACCGTTCTAATATTAATGGACCAGTTCCATCGGAAGAAAACACCATACATGCTATTAATAAGGCATTATCATTAGGATTTGATGTGGAAATTGATGTTAGGATACATAATGATAAGTTATATTTGGGTCATGATTCACCACAAGACCTACTTGAGATGAATGATATTAAAAATTATAAAGATAGAATTTGGGTCCATTGCAAGGATATTAACTCCCTTGCTCTCTTTAACAAATTCTACAATAGCTGGAATTATTTTTTCCACGAAGATGACCTTGCAACAATCACATCAAAAGGTTTTCTCTGGTTACACCCTCGAGCTAGGTTCCTAAAGTCTGGAATTCTAGTTTGGCCAGGTAAAATTAACTTTCAAACGGATGGCTATCAAGGCATTTGCTCTGATTACGTAACTGATATAAATAATTACCAAATATAATTGTTAAAAATAAAATGATGGCAAGCATCTTAAATTCTATAATCTCAAAAGCAAAAAAACTTATAGCCTTTATTTTTCTGCTTCTAGCAACAGGATCACCACTGATTGCTGCAGAAGACAACTCAGAAAGATCGTGTTCTTCTAAAATACTTGTTGTTGGCCATGTATATTCAATAATATATCGAGAATATGAAAATAAAAAAGGAGAGAAAATTACCTCAAAGATGAAAGAAGCTAGAATGGAAGTTCTTTCAGATTTAAAGAAAGAATATGCAGATGCAATTGTTTTCACAGGAGACCTAACACAAAAAGGCTCTCAAGAAGAGCATGAAATTCTGAAAAGCTTCGTAGAAGAACTCGGTATTCCAGCATTCTACGTACCGGGCAACCATGATATATCTTCAGATAAAAGACAACAGGTTTACCTAAATAACATAGGTTACTTTGAACGAGCCGTAAATTTAAAATGCACAAACCTTTATTTACTTGATTCAGCAAATGGTGCTTGGGATCGGCATTCAGCAAGGATGGGTAGTGGGTTAAGCAAGAAATCAATATTACTATTGCAAAATGCAACTAATAAAAACTCGAATAAATTTAATTTTGCCTTCATGCATCAAACAATTTTTGAAAGTGACTTATGGAGCAGAGATACACTTGGACTATTTCGCCAAGGTTCTCTACCAAAAGCTATTGATCACCCAGATGAGGCTATGCCGACAGCAGAAATTTTAGAATTAAAATTTAAAGAGAATGCGGCAGAGCTATTTTCCAGAAAAATTGACGCTGTATTTACAGGAGATTATCATTCTAGTAGGCCTAGCTCTGTAATGTCAAAAAATGGAGTTCTTTCTTATAATCTAGGCTTCCATTTTATAGAAAGTGACAGTAGCATTGGTAGGCCTAATGAAAAGCTTAAGTATCATGTTATATATATAGAAGATGATCATTTTAGTGTATATGTTCGTACGATAGCAGGGGATTAAATATGGACGCATTTTTACAAGAATTGAGTATAAAAGGCATGGATTATAATGTAGAGGTATATAGCGTTTTAGTATCGCTAATACTAGGATTATTAACATATATTGTAGCTGGTCTGACATTTAATCGATCGATGTTAAGCAGTATGAATTTACTTGTAGCAGCGATGCTACCTGCAATCGCGCTAACGATTACTGGATCAATTGCAAGCAATTTCTCACTTTCATTAGGTATGATTGGGGCTCTATCAATTGTCCGATACCGCACACCAATAAAAAGTCCTTATGAATTAACTTTACTATTTTTACTAGTAACAATTGGCGTAGTATCAGGAGTTAACCCGGCTAACGCTATTCAACTTTTTATAGCTTTTACTTTAGTATCAATCTTACTCAAAATCATAATATCAAGATTTAACGTTGAGCCGACTAATATAACAAATAGTTTTATTTTAACGCTCATCGCTAACAAAAAAATGTCTGAAATCCATGGTACAGATACTTTCCAAGATCGACTTATATCAACAAATGTAACAACAGATGCTGATGGCACACCTAAAACAACATTAATCTATTCTTTTGAATCACTTATTTCAGCTCTAGAAGCAAACACAGCAATGCAGCAAGAAAAAGTGAGTCTTTCAATTGAGCAAGATTAATGCTTCCGATTAGAATCTTACTAATCTTTTTCCTATTTATAGGAAATATTGCTATGGCTAGCAATATATCAGTGCCACTAAGCAAACTTCTTGAAAGTACAGAAGGCAAGGTCAAACCAAACAACCCGTCACGTTCTGACTATCGTGTAGCATTTCCTAAAATAAAGACTGTCAAAATTTACCCTCATAATATGAAAAGCTACATAGTTTTTCAAAAAAAACTAGCTAAAATTGCTGAATATGATTTCATACGACAAGAATTAAAAAATGAGAGGTTCACTGCTACCATCAATGTAACATATGATAATAATGAAGAATCTAATCATCGCGCAGTAATAAATCTGTCAGGACGTGCGAAAGACCATATTCATATATCTTCCAATGGAAAAATTATTAATTCCCTAAATGTAAAATTGAAAACAGGTAATATTCTTGGGATTGTTAATTTCAAATTAAAATTAAAAGATAAAGATTTTATTAAAGATGAGGTTCTATTTGGATTGATCATGAAACATATTGGTGCAATCAATCCATACCGACAAGCAGTAACAGTTTCTTTTCAAGATACAACATACCTAGCTATGTTTGAGCAAGATATAGATGGAAAACTTATTGAAGATGCAGGATACAGAGAAAGTGCAATTATAAGAGTTAACCAAAATTTCATGTGGGACACAGTTCTCTTACAAAACTCAATGAATTGCATAAAAAACGAGGGTTTCTCAGAAAATATTTTTCGATTTGCCAATAAAACTAATGTGCCTGTCACTAAAAAACACTTCATAAATCACTTCTGCAAAAAATCTGAAGACTTAATGCCACAAGGTATCGGATACAAATTAGTAAATAAAAAGTGGCTTAACGGACCAAACTCTTTTTTAATTGCAGCAAAGGCTTTTAATAAATTAGGGTCAATCAAAAACAACTTTTATTCTCCTTACCAATTGCCAAACGGGAAGTCCTATAAAATTCTCGAAATTTTCCGTAAATATTCATGGCATGCAGCAGAAGCTATAAACCTAAATCTTTATTTTGATCCTATTAACAATGAAATAATACCTATTTATATGGATGGATCCCCATTAAAGGATATAGATAAATCTCCAATGCAGGATATAGAGGGGTTCCAAATGAGGGATATAGATGGATCCCCAATGCGCCTGTTTAACTCTTCTTTAAATCATAAGAAAGAGTGTGCTATTAAAAACTACAAACTAGACACCATAACCATTATAGACAAATTCTTAGAATTTTACCCAAAAAGCAATAATGTAAACGCTTGTTTAATTTCAACTATAATAGACTTCTATTTTCAAGTGCCTGAAGACCGACCAGAACTAGAGCAACAGCAAACTAATGTATTTAATTTCCACCCAGAAATACCTCATGGAGAAAAAAAGGTAGAACATTACTATGTAAAACTTACCGGCAAGAAACCCTTTTACTCATTATGCAAAGAAAATAATGACTGCTCTCCTATAACGGAGAAATATTTAAAAACCCTGCTTTCTATTTCCCAACATCAAAAAAGTGAACAATATAATAAACTAGAACATTGGATAAACATTATAAGATTTGAAATCGAAACTACTACTCCAACAGTACAATATTACAAAGCTTTAGATAAAACTAACATAACAGTCCCTCCGGGAACCACATATGTATTTGATGAATTGGAATTGAAATATGACATTAATATTACCTTGGAGGACTCAAAAACTGCACGAGTTATTTTTAAAAATAGTAAAATTAAAAGTGCTATTACAATTAGGGCAGATAAAGCCAATTTACCGCAGGATCAAAATTCTTTTGTAGATGAAGCTGAACGCTTTGACAGTATGCTTAATACAGCATGCTTAGCATTCTACAATGTAGATTTTTCTGAAGCAGAATTGAGAAGCATTGGAGGCGGATGTGAAGATAGCATTAATTTAGTCCACTCCACAGGAATAATAAAACAAATCACAGTAGATTCTGCGCTCCAAGATGCTATAGATTTAGACTTTTCTAGTTTATTAATTAGAGATATCCAAGTTAAAAATGCAGGTAATGATTGCATTGATTTCTCAGCAGGAGAATATAATGTTACTAATTTATACTTAAATACTTGCATTGATAAAGGAATTAGTATTGGAGAACAAAGTAATGTTATCTTGCATCATGGAGAGATCTCATCTATCAATACAGCAATTGCTGTTAAAGATTTATCTTCATTAATCATAAAGAGATATTTGCATATAGAAGACTATAAAACATGCTTGCATGAATATCAGAAAAAACAAGAATTTGGTAGAGGTCAAATATTAATTGAGGTCTTACCAAGTTGTTTGGACATTACTAATGTAGTAGCCATGAAATTAACACAGGATAAGAACATACATTTCCTAAAATCTAATTGTAAAGACAAGAAAAATTTATCAGATAATATAAGCAGCTGCATTTTACAAAATGAAATTGTACTAAATCGTCAATATGGCGCAAACCCTATAAGACAACTAAGCATCAAAGGTATAAAAAATGACACATATGTCGATTTTGATTTCCTCTACGATGAAAATAAAGATAAGACTTGTTTTACAAAAAAAGAATGCTCGCTACACATAAATATTGACTACATGCGCCCTTACTTTTGCAGCAACAAAAAAGACACGTTTATCCTTCAAATTGGTGAGTATATTGGTTATTCGGGATTCATTTTCCAAGAGGACTTTAATGTTGAGTGTAAATTAAATGATAGAGAGACAAGAACGAAAATTTGAATTAGAAAATTATCGCCAACGGTCAATCCTTAAGAAATTTAACTTTGGAATTCACCACCCGAGACGAGTTATAAATTCCTTATATTTTGATGATAAATATTTTGGAATTTATCATTCTAGTATAGAGGGCTTAACGCCAAGAAATAAGTTTAGATTAAGGTGGTATGGCCAAGAAAATATAAGTTCACTTAAAGATATATGTAGAGTAACAAATTTGAATTTTGAACAAAAAGTAACTGATAAATATGGACGACGCAAATATGTTAAGCCTATAAATCAATCACAATTGAATGACTTTATACGTAAATTATATACTGATTTTAATTTAACACCTACAGTTTTGGTTAAATATGAAAGACGTTATTTTATTGACCAAACAGGGTGTCGGGCAACAATGGATCGGAATATTAAATTTTCAAAAGTAAAAGAAAAGAATATATTTCCCAGCCGCAATATCTTAAGAGAAGTACTTGAGCTCAAGTTTACTTCCGACAACTATCCAGAAAAATTAATAAGTACACTTTCTACGAACGAATCCAGATTTTCTAAATACTGTCTTGGAGTAGAAACTCTGAATTTAGTTTAACTTAGTGATTATTAAAATAATCTATTTTAGGCTTACCCAAATGTAAAAAATGCTAAATGCCATTTTAAAGTGCATATATTTTTTCTAAGAACGAGCCTACAGTATAAATAAACATTCCTAACAAACCATTAATAATTTACAACTCTTAAATAACTTTGCTATATCTACAATATAACATGTTTTTATTAAAATAAAGCTTACTGTATTATATCGTTCAGGTGTTTAATGATACACTTATAACGTTTTGCGAACTCTACGTTATGACTAGCAATTATCAAGATGTCAGCACATAATATTTTATTGTCAATCAAGTCTGATCTTTTTGCAAGGAACTGCTCATCAACACCCCCAATAAACTCATCAAACATATAAATTTCTGAACTAGAAAAAACCAAACCAAAAAATGCAAGCCGTAATTTTTCACCTGCTGACAAATTTTCCATAGTTAAATTTAATTTATCTGAAGAAAGCATTGAAAATCTCAAAAACTCATCATAGACTTCAGTCAAACTATTTGTAGAAAAATATTCTAATCTGTATTTTAGTAGTGTGAGATTTTGTTTTAATGTAAAAAATGGAAAAAAACCTCCCATAGCACCAAGCACATGGTAGCAATCACCATTAACTACTATATTCCCCAAATCAGGCTTTAGACTTCCCGCCATTAATCTAAGAAGCGTGGTTTTACCACAACCGTTGTTACCAACAAGTTGTATCCTATCTCCAGGTTTAATATCTAATTTTGCTTTGTCGAACAATTTATTATTGTTATAACCAAATGAAAAACCAGAGGAATAAATTGAAGGTATTATAGTCATGCTGATTTAAGAAATTTTGACAGAATATTTCTTTTTTTAACCACTATTATTGACAATATAGAAATAGAAAGAAGCGTATAACTCATCAACGCAACCTTATAATCATAGTTGCTTTCCAATAAGGAATTCTCCAAATTTATAATAAATACACTAATCGGATTTAATTCAATTAAATATGAGGACATATTTGAGCTCGGCAACCATATAATAGGACAAATCAAAAGTAGCATAGGCAAGAACGTATTTATGCAGGCCCGGACAACTGGAAACACACCACTGAAGCACATAATTGCAGGTGCAAACAGCAACAAAGTAATCAAATTAATTACAACAAAAATAATATCAATGAAGTTTATATACATATTTGATTGGTTTAGTTCAAATACTAGAAATGGTATAAGCCATAACCAACACAATAACAGCCTAAAGATAGAGGTTAAACAAATAACTATTATGTGTCCCACAGGATCAAAAACACTATTTTTTATAATTCCATTATCTGTCTCAAGTGTATTGCTCAATCGAATAATAAAAAAGAGGACAGCCCGCCAGTATCCCAATAAAAAAATTAATCTTACTAAATAGCTGATTTGATCAATCTTTTGTAGCTCTGACCAATAAAAGGATAATGCAGCGCAAAATATAAAAAACCCAAAGGATTCAAAAACCGCACCCAATCTTCCACTCCCAAAGCTCTGATTGAGCTGGAAGTAGCTATTCCATAAATAATATTGTAATTGATGCAACATTAGTTCCTTACAACGACCCCCTATTTAATGATACGATATTTAAATCAATATGATGATAAATCAAAGAGCTATTTCATTGCAAAGTTTCTTTTTCTTATTTTAATCTGGCTTGTTCATATACAGAAAATACAAAATTTAACTCTGAAAAATGTTTATAAAAAAAGAAAAACTTAACATATTTTATATCTTTATCGCTATCATCAAATCCATAGAAAAGAAATTCTAGTAATAGGCGCTTCGATAGACCTGCTCTTACTTAAAAAATCTTTTTTTAATTTAATTATTTGTATTAATATTCACACACTATATTGCCACTGATTTTTAATGTGATTTACCAAGTGCAACTACTGGGATGTTAGAAAATTTAGGTGCGTGACTAACTAATTTAATAGCTTATCAGGGGTTACTATTATGTCTTAAAGTATAAAGCATAATTTACCTAATATATACTAGGGGATTATGCTATAAGATAACTGGCAATTACTGTAACATTAACAGGAATAGTTATGTTCTTCTCAAGTAAAATTGTACAAGCTAGCAATCCTAAAGTTGGGGACCCTGCACCAAACTTCAGACTCCCAGATCAAAATGGTAAGACCCATACATTAAATAATTTCCGTGGAAAATGGCTAGCTCTTTATTTTTATCCTAAAGATGATACCCCAGGCTGTACAGAACAAGCATGTAAATTTCGTGATGACCTATACAAACTTAAATCTTTAGGTGCTAATGTAGTTGGCATAAGCGTAGACAATGCTACCAGTCATGCTAAATTTGCCAGAAAATATAATCTTCCGTTTCCACTTCTCGCTGATAACGATGCCAAAACTACCGCTCAATACAATTCCTTAATAAACCTTATAATCATAAAATTTGCCAAAAGAAACACGTTTCTAATTGATCCGAATGGAAAAATAGCAAGGATTTATTTGTCTGCTAATACTTCACGTAATTCAATAGAAGTAATAGAAGATTTAAAGAAATTACAAACTCAATAAGTTATATTTTTATAATAAATTTTACCTTACTATTTTTTTATAGATACTTTGAATAACACTACTACTGCACCACTGCCACCATCTAATGGGCCTGCCTGACAAAAAGCCAGAACATAACGGCATAGTTTCAGTTGATTCCAAACCAATGTTTTTAATACTGGCTCTTGGTTTTTTGAGTTTAACCCTTTCCCATGTATTATCTGTGCACAACGAAATCCTCTAATGTGACAAGTATTAAGGAATTCATCTAACTCCCGTAATGCCTCATCTCGTTTAAACCCATGTAAATCTAGCTGATCATCAATATTCCAATAACCTCTACGAAGTTGCTTTAAAGTTTTTCGGGAGACCCCAGACCGTAAAAAAGAATGTTCACCACTTGGTTGCATTTCTGATGCAGAACTATAGTTGACCAATGAGTCTCCAAGTCTTGATATGCGTTGTTGCCGTATATTTGATCGTGGAAGCTTACGAGAATGAATTACCTTATCATCTGTTCGTATTGGTTCTACATCCTTAACAGCATCTCTGAATAAGAGAACCTCATCACTATCATCTACAGAAATCTTGTTCCGTGAATTCATATAAAATTCTAGCTTTGTTTAACTAGCCAAATCATCAAGATATTTTTCCGCATCAAGTGCAGCCATACACCCAGTACTCGCACTAGTCACTGCCTGACGATATATATGATCCTGTACATCACCTGCCGCAAACACACCAGGAATGCTAGTAGCAGTTACATTCCCCTCATTGCCACCATGCGTAATGATATAGCCATTTTTCATTTCAAGCTGTCCGTGAAAAATATCAGTATTTGGCTTGTGACCAATAGCAATAAATACTCCATTTAATTCTAAATTTTTTGTGGATTTATCTTGCGTACTTTTAATACGCATTCCTGTTACGCCAGAATCATCTCCAAGAACCTCATCTAAAATATAATTTAATTCAAGCTTAACATTACCATTTTTTACCCTTTCCATCAGCTTATCTATAAGAATTTTTTCTGAACGAAAGGTTTCCCTTCTATGCACTAATGTAACTTGGCGTGCAATATTTGAAAGATACAAAGCCTCCTCTACTGCTGTATTTCCTCCACCAATAACCGCCACATCAGCACCCTTATAAAAGAAGCCATCACATGTTGCACAGGCAGAAACTCCTTTCCCCATAAAGGCCTCTTCTGAAGGCAAGCCTAAATATTGGGCTGATGCGCCGGTTGCAATAATTAATGCATCACAAGTATATGTTCCCTGATCGCCAGTTATAGTAATTGGCTTATCTGAAAAATTAACAGTATGGATATGATCGAAAATAATTTCTGTATTAAAACGTTCTGCATGTTTCTGAAAACGATCCATTAATTCTGGCCCCTGCACGCCCATTGCATCAGCAGGCCAATTATCAACATCAGTAGTAGTCATTAGCTGACCACCCTGGGCTAATCCAGTAATAACAACAGGGTTTAAGTTGGCACGCGCAGAATAAACAGCTGCAGTATAGCCAGCAGGACCGGAACCAAGAATTAATAAACGAGAATGTCTGACTGTCATAAGATTAATATATAAAAAGTGTTGTTTAAAATAAAAACGCCTATAATTTTTGCTCCACCCAACTAGAAACACTATTTAATGCTTTTTCTAAGTTTTCAGGTTGTGTTCCTCCTGCTTGTGCTATATCATCCCGCCCGCCACCTTTGCCCCCTACTTGCTTCGCCACAAAGTTTACAAGCTCTCCAGCCTTTATTTTTGCCGTAAGGTCCTCTGTTATTCCTGAAATTAATTTCACCTTACCAGCATTAACTGTTCCAAATACTATAATACTTGTTTTTAATTTCCTTCTAGTTCGATCTAAAATTTCACGCATTGTTTTTGTGTCTACACTCTCTAAGCTAGAAGTTAATACTTTAACACCTTTAATATCTTGCGCCCGCTTCATAAGGCCACCCTCTTGCGAACTGGCAAGCTTTGATTTCAATTTTGATAAATCTTTTTCAAGATGTCGGACATTATCATTCAATTGCAATAATTTTTGTATCGCACCTTCCGGCTGGGTTTTTAATGCTTTGGCTATTTCCGTTAAATATTTCTCACTCTGTTGTACATAAGCTAATGCCTTATCCCCTGTAACAGCTTCAATTCTGCGGATGCCAGCAGCTACCCCACTTTGCATACGAATTTTAAATAAACCAATATCTCCTGTGCGATTAACATGCGTCCCTCCACATAACTCTTTTGAAGAACCAATTTTCAATACACGAACCTCTTTACCATATTTTTCCCCAAAAAGCATAACTGCTCCAGTTTTTTGTGCCTCATCCATTTTCATAACGCTTGCATCAGTCTTAGTATTGGTAAAAATTTCAGCATTAACTATAGCCTCTATCTGATAAATTTCTTCATCAGATAAAGGCAAATTATGTGCAAAATCAAATCGTGTTTTATCAGCATCTACCAACGAACCTTTTTGTTCAACATGAAGCCCAAGGACTTCCCGTAAAGCTTTATGCATAAGATGAGTTACAGAATGATTACGTTCCGTACTAGTCCGCATATCTGAATCAACTTTTGCTAGAACCATATCGTTAACTGATAGCCTTCCCTTTTGCAGCTTCCCCCTGTGCCCAAATACCTCTGCCTGAATTTTTTGTGTTTCGACAACTACGAACTCCCCGCCATTAAATAACAAGGAACCTTGGTCTCCTACCTGCCCTCCTGATTCAGCATAAAACGGAGTATGATCCAATACAATTACTGCTTCATCCCCAATTTCTATAGACATAACCGGCTCACCCGTCTTGTAAATCGCCGTCACTTGACCCTCATGCTGTAAGCTTTCGTAACCATGAAACTGTGTATTATTTCCACTATATTCTATGCCCATCTCCATAGTGAATTTATTAGCCCTGCGTGCACGATCACGCTGAGCATCCATTTCCCTTTCAAATTCTTCTTCATTAATAAAAAGTCCTCTACCACGACAAAGATCCTGCGTTAAATCTTTAGGAAACCCAAAAGTATCATATAAAGTAAACACATCCCTACCAGAAAAAGGTACTGCATTTTTATTTAAAAAATGAAATGTTACTAACCCTATTTCCTCTAATTCTTTTTCCTTATCACCAATTATTATTGCGTGACCAGAAACTGGCGCTTTATTCTTTTTTGATAAATTATTTATAGAAGCTATAAAATCTATTTTAAATTTTGAAACACTTTCTTTATTAGATAATTCTATTGTTTGTACTGCAACACTTCCGCCCTCAACCAAATTTAATATCCCATCAAAAGGGTCAGGGCCTGTTGTAACATCTGACGATATAATTTTATACGTTTCCCGCACATACCCTATCCCTCGATTTTCAATTTTAACTAGCTTTTCAAACCACTGCATTCCCCTTTCCAGGGTTTCTCCAAAACGCTCCTCTTCCTGCTTCAACACTGATATTACCCGCATCTTTTCTTTTACTAGTTCTGGATAGAATTGCCCCATAATATTTACAAGCTCTTCTACCAATAAATTAAAAAATTTCTTATTCTGCCCCAACTGATAACCATGTCGAATAGCTCTGCGAATAATGCGGCGCAGCACATATCCTCGGCCATCATTATCAGGAATTACTCCATCAGTAATAAGAAAAGAGCAAGCACGAATATGATCAGCAACTACCTTAAGTGAATTTTCTTTATAATCGTTAGTATTAGTTACTTCTGCCGCCTTACGAATAAGACTACTGAACAAATCAGTTTCATAATTAGACTGTACATGCTGCATCACTGCAGAAATACGCTCTAACCCCATTCCAGTATCTACTGAAGGACTAGGCAATAAATGAAGCTTACCCGCACTATCCCGATTATATTCCATAAATACAAGATTCCAAATTTCAACATAACGACCACCATCCTCATCTGGAGAGCCAGGTGGACCTCCTAAAAAATCTGGACCATAATCATAAAAAATCTCAGAACAGGGGCCACAAGGACCTGTATCTCCCATCTGCCAAAAATTATCCATAGAAGAAATTTTCACCAACTGCGAAGAAGCAACCCCTATTTCTTTAAGCCAGATATTAGCGGCATCATTATCCTCATAGTAAACTGTCACCCATAACTTCTCTCTTGGAATTTTTAATGTGCTAGTAAGAAATTCCCACGCATACTGAATAGCTTCCCGCTTAAAATAATCTCCAAAACTAAAATTACCCAACATTTCAAAAAAAGTATGATGCCGTGCGGTATAACCCACATTCTCTAAATCATTATGCTTTCCTCCCGCACGAATACAGCACTGTGCACTAACAGCCCTAACATAGGGCCGCTCTTCCTTCCCAATAAATACATCCTTGAACTGAACCATCCCAGCGTTAGTAAATAATAAAGTTGGATCATCACCTGGAACAAGAGGACCTGACGGCACTACTGTATGTTCACGTGACTTAAAGAACTCTATAAATTTTTGCCTTATTTCATAACTTTTCATATCAATTTTCTTGATAAAAAGAACTTAATTTCAAACCCTCTTTTACTTATTCTGAGGAGACAACACTTGAGCGATAATCTCTGTAGAAAAACCTCTTCCAATTAAAAATCGTGTTTGTCTTGCTCTGTCTACTGCACAAGCTGGTAACACACCAAATTTTTTCTGCCAAACTGATCTAGCAATTTTGAGTTCAGTTTTATTGGGGCGCGGTAAAACCGCTGAAATTAAACCTTCATTAATACCTTTTTGCTGTAATTCATAAATAATACGACGACTCCCATACCTATTCCCTCGAATATGTAGAGTCTGCTCAACCACTCGCTTTGCTGACAAAACACCACAACGCTCTAATGAATCTAATATTAAAGAAACCTCTTCAGTAGTTGAGGTATAAGATATAAGCTTTTTTTCTAGTTCTGCCCTAGAATATTCACGTCGTGCCAAATAATTAAGAGCACGGTCTCTTAAATTCAACCCAGATGGCATATCTTATTTAATCTATAGCTTGGGGTGCTATTCCTACGATGGCGCGGATCTTTAATTCAATTTCATTTGCTATACCTGGATTCTGCTTAAGATATTCACGTGAATTATCTTTTCCTTGGCCAATTTTTTCACCATTATAAGAATACCAAGCCCCTGATTTATCAACCAAATTATGCAACACCCCAAGCTCTATAAGCTCGCCCTCATGTGAAATTCCCTCCCCATAAAGAATATCAAACTCTGCCTTCTTAAATGGTGGCGCTACCTTATTTTTCACTACTTTAACCCTGGTTTCATTACCAAGAATTTCATCTCCCTTCTTGATAGCGCCAATACGCCTAATATCAAGGCGAACCGATGAATAAAACTTTAAAGCATTTCCACCTGTAGTAGTTTCTGGGTTACCAAACATAACTCCAATTTTCATGCGGATCTGATTGATAAAAACTAATATTGTATTACTTCGTTTAATATTAGCCGTAAGCTTACGTAATGCTTGTGACATTAACCTTGCCTGCAAGCCCATTTGAGGCTCACCCATCTCACCTTCGATTTCAGCACGTGGTGTCAATGCAGCTACCGAATCAACAACTACTATATCAAGAGACCCTGAACGCACTAGCATGTCAGCAATTTCAAGCGCCTGCTCTCCATTATCAGGCTGAGAAATAAGTAACTCTTTAACATTAACTCCAATTTTTTGTGCATATAGTGGATCTAAAGCATGTTCAGCATCAATAAATGCTGCTGTACCTCCAATTTTTTGCATTTCCGCTATGGCTTGCAAAGTAAGCGTAGTCTTACCTGAAGACTCTGGACCATAGATTTCTATTACTCTGCCACGCGGCAACCCCCCCACACCTAACGCAATATCAAGTCCTAAAGAACCAGTAGAAACCACCTCAATATCTTTAATATTCTCACTATCACCAAGCCGCATAATAGACCCTTTACCAAACTGTTTATCTATCTGAGAAAGTGCGACTGCCAACGCCTTGCTTTTATTATCATCCATGATCTTATCCTTTTATAATTTCATTGAATTATCTCACATATCCCAATACAAAAAGACAACACAAATAAAAGCATTAAACTTATCAAGCTACTGAATAATTTGTGTCCCGCAGTAAATCTATTAGGCCCTGCATAGCCACAGCAACCGCTTGCTGTCTAACCGCCTTACGATCTCCACTAAAATGCCTGGTTGCGCTCCTCATGTGATTATCTTTTATCTCCCAAGCAAAACATACCATACCAACAGGCTTATTCGTTGTCCCGCCCCCAGGGCCGGCAATCCCAGTAATAGAAACTGCAACCTGTGCTCTACTCCGCATAGTCGCCCCATGTGCCATTTCCTGTGCTGTTTGTTCTGATACCTCACCATATTCTTTTATTGTTTTTGTGCTAATTCCTAACAGCTCCTGTTTAGAGTTAGCAGTGTAAGTTATAAAACCATTTTGATACCAAGCCGAACTTCCCGGTATAGAAGTAACTATTTGTCCAAGCCAGCCACCTGTACAAGACTCTGCGCTTACAAGAACAAGTCCTTGCTGAGTAAGAGCTATGCCAACTCGTTTAGCAAGGTTATATAATGTTTCATCATCTATAGCATTAATAATTCCAACCAAACCCATACCCCTATAATACAAATGCTTTCCATGCTGCTAAACATAACAAAGTATAAAATGCAGCTAGCATATCATCAAACATTACACCAAATCCGTCATGTAACTTCTTATCATAGTACCGTATTGGCTGGGGCTTATATATATCAAACAAACGAAATAAAAAAAATGCAGATGCCTGCCAAACTATATTATCTGGTGTAAAAAATAATACGAGTAAGAATGCAACTATTTCGTCCAATACCATCCCACCATGATCATGAACTTTAAGAATTTTACCCGTCAGACCACACGCCCAAATACCAATGATAAACATCAAACCTATAAATGAAAGGAATTGTATTGGATCTAAATGTTGATTTAATAATAAGAATAAAGGATACGCAATAAGAGTCCCCAACGTACCGGGAGCAACTGAGCTTAATCCACCCCCCCCTCCAAAAGCAAGGAAGAAGGCGGGATGCTGAAATATAAACGACAAATTAGGCTTTATGCTTACTGATCCAGATTTTACTACTAATGAAGAATTAGCTTCCTGTTCAATCTTTAATGTAGGTTTAGGTGGAAGGGAAGTGGACATATCCTGTTTTTTCCAAAATAATTGGTTTCTTTTGTGCATCTAAAACTACAAGCCCTTCACCCTCATTAATTTCCCCAATACGAGCTAAAGGGATACCTGTTTCTTGTGAAATTTTATCAATTTTACTACGATTCTTTTTTGGTACAGTAAAACAAAGCTCATAGTCATCTCCACCTGCCAGCATACAATTAATAACATGTGGCCGAGAAAGATATTTCTCTATAATAGCTGAACGATTTATCTCCCTAATACTAATAGTAGCAGCTACATTTGAATGCTCTAAAATATGGCCTAAATCTGCTAATAAACCATCTGAAATATCAATTGCACTGTTAGCTAAACCAATTAATCTCCGCCCCAAACTAACTCGTGCGACAGGAATAAGTAAAGAATCTAAGCATTCAGCAAGCTCCTCAGGTTCAAGTTTAATTTTTTGCCTCTCACACAAAATTGCTAACGCAGCATTACCTAACTTTCCAGATATCCAAATATCATCTCCTGGAATAGCTCCGCTACGACGCAAAGCTTTTCCTTGCTCTACCTCCCCAATAATTTGTATACAAATAGTAAGGGGGCCGCGTGTAACATCTCCTCCAATAAGTGCCACCTGGTGTAAATCTGCAAGCTCAAAAAACCCCCTAGCAAATTCTTTAATCCACTTAGAACTAACCTTAATTAACGATTCTGGTAATGCAAGGGCCATAGTTGCCCAACGCGGGTTTGCACCCATTGCTGCCATGTCAGAAAGGTTCACAGAAAGAGCCTTTTGTCCAAGTTTACAAGGATCAGTTTCAATAAAAAAATGTTGGCCGGCCACCAACATGTCTGTAGAAACGGCTATTTCCCTTCCTCTTTTAGGTCTTATTAATGCAGAATCATCTCCGGACCCCAATATAACATTAGGATCAGAGCGCTTAAAAAAACGAATTATATCTTCCTCAGAAACCATTTTCTCTTTCTATAAAAGACTAATTTTTAAAAATATGCCTACTTTCTCTGCTATACAAGATATAGATTCATATTTACAAATTTTGTCCTTTACTTATCTTCATATATATATTTTATATTAATTTATTCTGCTACTGAATTGGTGATGCTGTCTCTTCTTCACGCAATTTTTTAGCTAGCTTATCCAGAACACCATTTATATATTTATGTCCATCTGTTCCACCATAAGTTTTAGCTAACTCTATTGCTTCATTAATAATTGCTTTATATGGTGTCTCTAAATGATTAATAAATTCATAAGTGCTCAACAATAAAATAGAAGCCTCTATTGGACTAAGCTCTTTAAAAGGACGGTCTAGGTACGGTTGAATATGTTTTTCCAGTTTTGTTAAATTTGTTAGCATCCCCTGTATAAGATCAGAAAAATATTCTTGATCTGCCTTAAGAAATTGCTTTGTATCATATAACTGCTCTGTAATAGACTGAATTGTTCCTTTAGCAACAAACCATTGATATAAGCCCTGTAAAACTAATTCACGTGAATACCGTCTCCGACCCTTACGTCCAGAAACTTTCTCCTGCAGAATTTTTTCCTCCGCTATTGCTACTTTCTGTATCATTGTATTACTTCATCAAGCTTTCTAAATAGATGAACCATTTCTAATGCTGTTTTTGCAGCTTCACAACCCTTCTGCTTCATTCGCTCTAAAGCTTGTTCATTAGTTTCAGTAGTAAGCACACCATTTGCAACCGGAATGCCCGTATCAAGTTGTACGGCAGTTATTCCACTAGCAGATTCTTTAGATACAACCTCAAAATGATAGGTGCTACCACGAATCACTGCACCCAGTGCTACCAAAGCATCAAACTGATCGGTCAGCGCCATTTTTTGTAAAGCCAGAGGAATTTCCAATGCGCCTGGAACTGTTATCATAAGAATATTTGTTGATGGCACTCCATTTTTCTCAAACTCTGCGGTACAACTATCAAGAAGACCCCTACTAATATCAATATTATAGCGGCTCATTACAATACCTATACGCAAGTCCATACCACTTAAATCTGATTCAAATTCATGAATCCTTTCATAATGCCCCATATATTCCCCTAAAACTATTAATTGGAAAAATAAAAAGAATATACATCCTAACTTTAATCTATACTCTCAGGTTTTAAATATCCTGTAACATTTAAACCAAAACCAACCATACTCGGCATTTTACGTGGAACTGCCAACAATTTCATTTTTCCCACATTTAAATCTTTTAATATCTGAGCCCCAATTCCATAGTTACGTAAATCAGTTTTTGCAAAAATGTTATGTTCAACTTTTCTCGATAACGTGCGCTCAATTAATTTTATAGATTCTTCCCTATTATGTAGCAAAACAATCACCCCTCGCCCCTTATTAGAAATGGTACAAAGTGAATCATTAATACTCCAGGAATGCGTTTTATCATTTATATCTAATAAATCAATTACAGATAGCGGCTCATGGACCCTTACTAAAGTATCTGTATCAGGAGTAATTTCGCCTTTAATCAAAGCAAGATGAGTAGAATTAAAAGTTTTATCAAGATAAATCACAAGGTGGAATTTGCCATGAATTGTTTGAATTGTCTTTTCTGCCATACGCTCTATAAGACTTTCAGTTTGACTACGATAATGAATAAGATCAGCAATAGCCCCAATTTTAAGCTGATGTCTTGTAGCAAACTCTATTAACTCTGGCACTCTCGCCATACTACCGTCATCCTTAAGAATCTCACAAATTACTGATGCTGGTGTAAGCCCAGCTAAACTAGCCAAATCACACCCTGCTTCAGTATGACCTGCGCGCGATAGCACCCCTCCTTTCTGAGCCATTAAAGGAAATATATGACCTGGCTGAATTATGTCCTTTGGTCCCGCATTTGGATTTGCTGCTACCTTTATAGTATGAGCACGATCAGCTGCAGAAATACCAGTTGTAACTCCAGACGCGGCCTCAATAGAAAGTGTAAAATTAGTTCCTAATGGTGAACGATTTGTTGATGCAGATACCATCAACGGCAAATTAAGCTGTAAGCAATGAGTCTCTGTTAATGTCAAACAAATAAGGCCCCGACCATAAGAAGCCATAAAATTTATTGCTTCCGGTGTAACAAAATCTGTAGCTAATAACAAATCCCCTTCATTTTCTCGATCTTCTTCATCGATAAGAATGACCATTCTTCCATTCTTAATCTCATGGATGATATCTTTAATAGGACTAATAACCATATTGGTAATGAATAATCTATAATTGATCCTGAAATATACAACTATTTCTTATTAGCAATAGCTGAAGTAAAAAAATGCTCAATATAGCGTGCAAACATATCTACCTCTAGATTGACTTTCATACCTATTTTTAGCTCTTTAAATGTAGTCACTTTTATAGTATGAGGAATAAGATTAACCTTAAACTCACCATTATTAGTAATAATGTTTATTGTTAAACTCACACCATTTACTGCAATAGAGCCTTTTTTAACAATGTACCTAGATAAGCAGCTTGGCGGCTTAATAGTTAATATGTGATTTTCTCCCATTGGCTCTAGATTTATTATCCTCCCAATTCCATCTATGTGGCCACTAACTAGGTGCCCATTTAACCTGTCAGAAAAATGCAAGGCTTTTTCCAAATTAACCCTTTCACCCTCTATATCCAAGCTTTGAGTACAATTTAAAGTTTCTCGCGATACTTCCATACTAATCACATTTCCTACTATATTTGTTATTGTAAGGCATGCCCCATTAGTTGCAATACTGTCTCCAACACATATATCACTTAAATCTAACTCGCCTGCTATGACTTCTATATATACCCCACCTTCCAAAGGAGTGACTTTCTTTATTTTCCCAACTGTTTCAATAATTCCTGTAAACATTGCCCCCCTTTTTCCTTTTGTTTTGTCTATTTATTATTTTTTGTTATATGGTGATACGCTTTAATAAAATACTTTAAGTATTAAATAAAACAAAAATTTTTCTTATTCCTAAGCTTATATGTGATTAATGTCAACTTATTATCTTTGATAAGTATCATAAAAAAAATAGCAATCTATAGTAAAATCAATAGATTAATTTAATTTATATGCTGCAAATCTGCAATAATTTGTCATACAGCCAGAAAAAACAATGTAGGATATTGTTTTAATAAACAAAATAGCAGTAATAAACCTATGATAAACAATTAAAATGTTCAGTAATTTTAGCCAAACAGCTTTAAATAAAAATTTAGAGCGCTTATTCTATCTCCGATGTATAACGCTTACTGTCGGGTGTTTAACTTTTACTGCTATATATTCAATACTTGAAATACCTTTACTATGGGATGAAATAACTACAGTCGCGATCTCTCTTGCCACATTAAACCTTTTAACTTGGGTTCGTCTACGCCAAAACTGGCCAGTTTCAGATAAAGAAATTTTTTTTCAAATACTAATTGATGTTATTGCTTTAAGTGTATTATTATTTTTTACTGGTGGATCAACCAATCCATTTATATCTCTTTATTTACTACCCCTAACAATAACTGCAGCAGCTCTACCATGGGTCTATACATGGATAATGGCAACTATAACTATTGGTTGTTATTCTTTACTCCTATTTTATCATATTCCCTTACCACATGATCATAATGAACACATGAGTGAATTTAATCTACATGTGTCAGGGATGTGGCTTGCTTTTGTTTTAAGTACTGTATTAATTGCTTGGTTTGTAGTTAAAATGGGATCATCTATTCGAGAACGAGATAAGGCTCTATCTCAAGCTCGTGAACAAGCCTTACGAGGAGAGCAACTTATTGCATTAGGAACTATGGCTGCTGGAGCAGCACATGAACTTGGAACACCTTTAGCAACCATGGCTGTTGTAAGTAAAGAAATACAAAATGAACACGCTGAAAATCCAGAACTTCAAAAAAGTATGCATATTTTACGAGATCAAATTATTCAATGTAAACATACATTAACCCAATTACTTGCTGATGCAGGCCAATCCCGCATTGAAGATGCTAGCGGCCAAACTGTTGATTTGTTTCTACAAGAATTATTTGACAAATGGAAATTAATGCGTCCCACGGTTAAATTTACCTATACATGTAATGGTTCTTATCCACCTCCTCAAATAATTAATACGCAACCATTGGGGCAATCTATCTTAAACCTACTAAATAATGCAGCGGACGCTTCTATTAAAAATATTGAAATCAATAGTAACTGGAATAAAAATGAATTATTTCTAGAAATTCTGGATTCTGGCAAAGGTCTTAGTGATGAAGATATACGCCAAGCTGGACAAAATTTCTTTACCAGTAAAAAAGAACATGGTTTTGGAATCGGGTTATTCCTAGCAAATGCAAATATTGAAAGATATGGAGGAAAAATACGCTTAACTAATCGTGATAAAGGTGGTGCCTGTACACAAGTTATATTGCCCCTGATAGGATTACAACATGACAAAACTTAAAAACTCTGAAAATCCTTTAAATAGTGACTACCCAAGTTTATTGCTTGTGGATGATGATGAGATTTTCTGTGATGTCCTTAAAAAAGCGCTGATTAAACGTAAATTTACTGTGGTTTGTGCACACTCAGTTACTCAAGCATTAGAATATACAAAGAAATTTTCACCAGAATACGCAATTATTGATCTAAAATTACCTGGACCTTCTGGCTTAGTTTTAGTTGAAAAATTAACAGAAATGGATATTGGCACTCGTATCGTCATGTTAACAGGCTATGCAAGTATAGCTACAGCTATTGAAGCAATTAAACTTGGTGCTATTCATTATCTTGCAAAACCTGTTGATGCCGATGAAATTGTAGCGGCTTTTAACCGTACTAATGGTGATAATTCAACTCAAATTAGTACAGAAACTTTATCTGTTGGAGAAGTTGAATGGGAATACATTCAAAATACTTTAATTAAAAATAATGGTAATATTTCAGCAACTGCAAAAGAACTTAAAATGCATCGTCGCACATTACAACGAAAGCTTAATAAACGCCCCATTAAATAATAAATCTTTTATTATTTAAATTTATTATACAATTCTAGCTATAATTCTAATATCTTCTCCAACCATACGTAAATCATGTATTTTAAGCCTATATGTTTCTAATAAGCTAGATAATTCTGACAAACGCAACATACCTAACCCTGTGCTGCCAATTAATTTTGGGGCAAAATATATTATCAGTTCATCTATTAACCCTGCCTCAACAAGAGCGCCATTTAATTCGCCTCCTGCTTCAACTAATACCTCATTAATTTCATAATCTGCAAGTATCTCAAAAACCTTTTTAAGATTAACCCTCCCATCTATACCTGATAATGTAATTGGATGGGCTCCTATTTTTTTTAAGTCAGCTATTTTCTTTTTATTATCACTTACAGTAAAAATTAATTCGTTATTACCACTAAAAATTTTTGCTGTTATAGGAATCTCCAATCTATTGTCGACTATAACCCGTAATGGCTGTCTAAAAGTCTCAATATGGCGAACAGACAATCTTGGATCATCTACAAGAACAGTATTAATCCCTGTTAAAATTGCACAAGAGCGCGCACGAAATCTATGACTATCATATCTTGCAGCATCTCCAGTAATCCACTGACTAATTCCATTGTTTAATGCTATTCTACCATCAAGACTAGCCGCAATTTTCATTCGTACCCAGGGACGATCTTTTGTCATTCTGTAAATAAAACCAATGTTAAGATCCTTGGCCCTTTCCTCCATTAAACCAACTAATACATTAATTTTAGAGTGTTTCAAAAATGAAACCCCTTTCCCAGCAACCAAAGGGTTTGGATCTAACATTGCAATTACTACTTTTTTAACTTTAGCTTGAATTAAAGCTTTAACACAAGGAGGAGTGCGCCCATAATGATGACAAGGTTCTAGTGTAAGGTAGACTGTTGCTCCTTGTGCGGCCTCTCTTGCTACATTTAGCGCATTAATTTCAGCATGATGCTGTCCGGCATGGGCATGCCAACCACTCCCTACTATCTTATTATCTCGAACAATTATACAACCTACACGAGGATTAGGACTTGTGCTATATAACCCCTTCTTAGCAAGTTGTAATGCCTGAGACATGTAAACATGATCATCAGAAGAAAACATAGTTCTATTTTATTTTTTTCTACGCGGCTTTTGAACTTCTTTAATTGCATCATGAAAATCATCTATATCTTGAAAGCTTCTATAAACAGAAGCAAAACGAATGTAAGCTACTTTATCTAGTTTATAAAGTTCCTGCATTACCATTTCTCCTACTGTACGTGATGGTATTTCCCTTTCTCCCAAATTTAGAAGTGTTTGTACAATTCGATCTATCGCCCCATCTACATTCTCAGTTGGTACAGGGCGTTTATGTAATGCCCGCATAAAACCTGTGAGTAATTTATCTCGACTAAACTCTGAGCGCGTACCTCCCTGTTTTATTACTTGTGGTAACCTCAACCCAATAACTTCATATGTAGTAAATCGTTTATCACAATTCACACAACAACGACGACGACGAACCCTTTTCCCTTCTTCACTAATACGTGAATCAATTACATTTGTATCACCAACATTACAAAAAGGACACCTCATAATTAAAATTTAAATAAATAACATCTTTGAAACATAATCAATCCTTATAAACTGGAAATTCTTTACACATAGCTTTTGCTTCATTACCCGCTTGTAATAAAACATCCTTATTTGTAGGTGCATCTAATACATCTGCAATTAAATTCGATAAACGCTCAATTTCTATTTCCTTAAAACCACGTGTCGTAACTGCAGGCGTTCCTATACGAATACCACTAGTAATAAATGGTTTTTGAGGGTCATTAGGAATTGCATTTTTATTTACAGTAATATTTGCTAAGCCTAATGCTTCTTCTGCTTGCTTACCGGTAAGATTTTTTGCTTGAAGATCCACCAAAAACATATGACAATCAGTTCGCCCAGAAACTATACGTAATCCACGTGCTTTTAGTACTTTTGTCATTACACGAGCATTATCAATTACTTGTTCTTGATAATTTTTAAATTCTTTACTAGCCGCCTCTTTAAACGCAACAGCTTTGGCCGCAATCACATGCATCATAGGGCCACCTTGAATCTGTGGAAAAATGGCAGAATTAAGAGCCTTTTCATGCTCTGGTTTTGCCATAATAATTCCTCCTCGTGGCCCACGTAACGTTTTATGCGTAGTACTAGTAATAAAATCAGCTACTCCAACCGGATTAGGATAAAATCCTGCAGCTATTAACCCAGCATAATGAGCCATATCTACAAATAAATAAGCACCCACATCATCTGCAATTTTACGAAATACCTTCCAATTTATTACTAAAGAATAAGAAGAGGCTCCAGCAACAATCATTTTTGGCTTATGCTCATGTGCTAACCGCTCTAGCTCACAATAATCAAGCTCTTCAGTATTTGCATTAAGGCCATAGGAAACAGAATTAAAGATTTTACCACTAAAATTAACTGATGCTCCATGAGTTAAATGCCCACCATGAGCAAGTGACATACCTAAAATAGTATCACCGGGCCGTAATACAGATAAATAAACAGCAGCATTTGCCTGTGACCCAGAATGTGGTTGTACATTAACATACTCTGCTGCAAATAAAGATTTTGCTCGATCTATTGCATATTGCTCAACTAAGTCAACATGCTTACAGCCACCATAGTATCTTTTACCTGGGTATCCTTCTGCATATTTATTTGTTAATACAGATCCTTGTGCTTCTAAAATAGATGGACTAGCGTAATTTTCTGAGGCAATTAATTCAATATGATCCTCTTGTCGTTCAATTTCTCCTTTAATTGCCTGCCATACACTAGGATCAGTATTTTGAATAGTTTGCTTTGATGAAAACATGTCAATATCACCATTGTATAATTATTAATATAAATATTTTAGCATTATCAGTTAAATATCGTTGATAGATTTTAAAACTCTTTTGTTTTTGTTAAAATTTATATGCCTAATAATATCTAAGCTATTTTAATAACAAATTATAAATAATTAACTTTATCTATTTTATAAAGGTATTTTATTATTATTTCAAAAGAATTCTCACGTTGCAATTGTTTGCCTCTCTAGTTAACATTAATAATACATAATTTACTTGTAACCCATAAACTAAACAATTCTTTACTTGTTTATATAATTTTATATGCCAATAAATATCCATGAAATTCTAAACGAAACTCAGGGTAAAAATTTTGATCTTTTTGAAAAACATATAAACCCTGTTTTTACTAAAGTACTTCGTTTAATTGGGTTTAATCGCGCCTGGGTTCGTGGTGAAGGCTCCTATTTATGGGATAAATCTGGTACACGTTATCTTGATTTTCTTGCTAACTGGGGTGTATTTAACGTTGGCCGTAGACATCCGACTATCCATAATGCGCTACAACAAGTACTAGATTCTGATTTTCCAGGATGGGTTGGTTTTGATGCTCCGCCACTTGCAGGAATTCTTGCACAAGAACTTATAAAGCGCACCCCAGGAAATCTTGATACAGTTTATTTTTGTAATTCTGGAACTGAAGCTATCGAAGCTGCAATTAAATTTGCTCGTGCTTCAACTGGGAGATCTTGTGCTATACACCTTACAAAATCCTTTCATGGTTTAACTACCGGAGCTTTATCACTAAATGGTGAGGCAAGCTTCCGCAGGGGTTTTGAACCATTACTTCCAGGAAATTATGCAGTAGAACCAGGTGACCTTGATGCTCTAGAAGCACGACTCTCAAAAGGTGACGTTGCTTGTTTTGTTTTTGAACCAATTCAAGGAAAAGGGGTTAATATTCTTAGTAATGAATACCTTTTATCTGCACAAAGTCTTTGTAAAAAATACAGAACACTTATGATATGTGATGAAATTCAATCTGGTATGGGACGATCCGGTCAGTTTCTAGCTTGCCAATGGATTGAGGGCCTACATCCAGATATTATTTGTCTTTCTAAGGCCCTTTCAGGGGGATATGTCCCATTAGGAGCAACTATTACAAAACGCGGAATATATAATAGTGTCTATGATTCAATGGATCGTGCCATTGTTCATGCGTGTACTTTTGGCATGGGAAATCTTGCAATGGCAGCAGGACTATCTGCACTTACTGTCCTAGATGATGAAAATCTTCTTACGCGTAGCAACGAAACAGGCGCTCGTTTTAAAGAGGGTATTGAAAAAATGGTGCCTCATTTTGAATTTTTAAAGGGAGTTCGTCAACGTGGAATGATGATTGGAATTGAATTTGGAAAACCAGAATCAGTTTCTTTAAAAGCAGCTTGGGCTATGGTCAATAAAATTGATGAAAACCTATTTGCTCAAGCAGTTGTTATTCCATTACTAGATGATCACCATATTCTTACACAGGTCGCTGGTCATGCGGTACCAATTGTTAAAATACTGCCTCCACTTAATATTAAAGATACTGATGTAGACTGGTTTCTTAATGCGTTTGAAGACGTAATGATAAAGATTCACAAATTTCCTGGTCCTGCTTGGGAAGTCCTAATGAAAATTGGTAATCATGCACTTACCATAAAACAAAGAGAACGTAACTCTTCTGTCAAGAATTAATGCCTAAATATCTAAATTTCTAACTCTTAAAGCATTATTTTCTATAAATGCTCGTCGTGGTTCTACCACATCACCCATTAAAGTAGAAAAAATATCATCTGCTGCAACACCATCCTCTATCTGTGCCCTTAATAACCTACGATTCTTGGGGTTCATAGTTGTTTCCCATAGTTGTTTTGGGTTCATTTCACCCAGCCCTTTATAACGTTGGGTACTAAAATCCTTTTCTACTTCAAGCAATAACCAATCTAATGCATGCCTAAACTCCTTTACAGGGTTTGTCTTTTCTCCACGCATAACATAAGCTTTTGGACCTAACAATCCTTCAAGGATTTTGGCAGATTCTTTTATATGAATAAAATCTCCACTATGTAAAAACTCTTGATCTAAATAGCTAACTTGTTTATTTCCATGATGCATTCGAATTATCTTTAGTCGATAGCTTTCATTTTCAGAATCATAATCTGCAGAAATATCTACCCCATTGATATAAGGTGCTAATTTTATAGCCGCATTCACAGCAGAACTCTTATTGTTTAGATCTATATCAGGATAATAAAATAAAGCATACATTACCCCTTTATCAATAATCCTGCCCATACGATTAATAACGGCTTCAGCTAACAAATATTGCGTGGCTATCTTTGTTAGGCTTTCTCCTGTAATTGGTGGTTTATCATCATGTGTATATAGTTTAGCATCTGCTAATGCCTGTTTAAGCTGATACTGTTTAAGCTCATGATCATCTTTCACGTAACGTTCTTTTTTACCCTGCTTAATTTTGTAAAGAGGTGGTTGAGCAATATAAACATAGCCATTCTCAATCAATTCTTTCATATGCCTATAAAAAAAAGTAAGTAATAAAGTTCTAATATGTGCTCCATCTACATCAGCATCAGTCATTATAATAATACGATGATATCGTAATTTAGCTAAATTAAACTCATCTTTACCAATTCCCGTCCCAAGCGCAGTAATAAGTGAAATAATTTCTTGTGATGCTATCAATTTATCAAAACGCGCTTTTTCTACATTAAGAATCTTTCCCTTCAGTGGTAAAATTGCTTGAAATTTACGATCTCGCCCTTGTTTTGCAGACCCTCCTGCAGAATCCCCCTCCACAAGATATAGTTCGCATAAAGCAGGATCCTTTTCTTGACAATCAGCAAGCTTTCCTGGAAGCCCCATTCCATCTAATACACCCTTGCGTCTTGTTAATTCACGAGCCTTTCTAGCAGCTTCCCGAGCCCTTGCCGAATCAATAATTTTACTACAAATAATTTTCGCATCAGCTGGATGTTCTAATAAAAACTCTGAAAGTTTTTGCGCAACCACTTCTTCTACTACTGGACGAACTTCAGCTGACACTAACTTTTCTTTTGTTTGAGAAGAAAATTTAGGCTCAAATAATTTCACTGATAAAACACAACCTAACCCTTCTCGCATATCATCACCAGTTGCTACAATTTTGGATTTTTTAACTAGATCATTTTTATCAATATAGTTATTTAAGGTTCGTGTTAATGCAGCTCGCAAACCAGTTAAATGAGTACCCCCATCTTTTTGAGGAATATTATTTGTAAAACACAAAACCTGTTCAGCATAACTATCATTCCATTGTAAGGAAATTTCTACTTCAACATCATTTCTTTTACTGGAGGCATAAAAAAGGTTATTATGTAGCGTAGATTTTGACCTATTAATAAATTCTACAAAACTTTTAACTCCTCCAACAAAAGCAAAGCTATCTTCTTTTCCGTTCCTCTGATCAACTAAATTTATCTTAACTCCGTTATTAAGAAAAGAAAGTTCTCGTAAACGTTTTGCAAAAATATCATAATGATATTCAATATTTCCAAAAATTTCTTTACTTGCAAGAAAATGTACTTCTGTCCCTCTTCGCTTTGTTCCTCCAACTTTTCTTAATTTGCTAGTTGGTGCTCCCATACAAAATTCCATTTGATATCTTTCCCCATCTCTACGCACTGTAAGACGAAGCCATTCAGACAAAGCGTTTACTACTGAGACACCTACACCATGTAATCCACCAGATACTTTATATGAATTATCATCAAATTTCCCCCCCGCATGTAATTCTGTCATAACTATTTCTGCTGCTGATCTTTTAAATTCATCATCTTGTTTAATACCTATAGGAATACCCCTACCATTATCTTGAATGCTAACAGAATTGTCTGGGTGAATAATTACCCCAATTTCATCACATTCTCCTGCAAGTGCCTCATCAATAGCATTATCTAACACTTCAAAGACCATATGATGCAAACCAGTTCCATCACTAGTATCTCCAATATACATTCCTGGTCTTTTTCGAACTGGATCTAATCCTTTTAAGATTTTTATACTATCGGATTCATAGTTTTTTTGTGTTTTTATTTTTAAATTTTTTCTATTTGGCTTTTCTCTCATATACGTTCTTCTTTTATTTTGTATTAATCTTTTTATAATTATTTATATTCGCATTGGCATTACTACATATTTAAAATTATCGTTTTTTGGAATTGTTATTAAAGCACTACTATTTGAATCTCCAAAAGAACATTGTATTGTTTCACAATTTAAATTATTTAGAACATCTAATAAATAAGATATATTAAACCCTATATCCAATGCTTCTCCATTGTAATTTATCTCTATTTCCTCTTGCGCCTCTTCTTGTTCATTATTAGTACAAATAATACGTAAAGATCCCTCCGTTAAAATTAAACGAGTTCCGCGAAATTTCTCATTTGATAAAATAGATGCTCTTTGTAAAGTTTGTAAAAATAAAATTCGATTTACTGTAATATGTTTTTTATATCCCAATGGAATTACTTTATTATAATCTGGGAATTTTCCATCTACTAATTTTGATACTAAAACTATATTTGCAAAAGTAAATCTAATTTGATTTTTCAAAATTTCTATTGTTACAGGATTTTCATTTTCTTTTAATTGTTTTGTTAATTCTATTACAGTTTTTCTAGGAATAATTATTTCTTGTTTTTCTTGTTTTTCTTTAAGAGATAAAATAGCAAATCCTAATCTATGCCCATCTGTTGCTACTGCTTTCAAATAATTTTCTTCTTTTACTAAAAAAATTCCATTTAAATAATATCTAATGTCTTGTTGAGCCATTGCATACTGCACAAGTAATAAAAGCTTTTTTAATTCTCCTTCTTTTATTATGATTTTATCTAAAACCTCTGTGTTTTCTGGTAATTTTGGAAAATCTTTTGCGGGAAGTGTTTGTAAATTAAATTTACTTTTTCCTCCTCTTACAAATAATCTATCTTCTTTAGTTTCTAATGTGATATTTGTTTTATCAGGTAAAGCTCGCAGTATATCCTGAATTTTTTTAGCTCCTACCGTAATTGAATTTTCTTGTTCTTTGGTATTAAAATTATCTTCTATTGTGGTTGTTATTTGAATTTCTAAATCAGTTGCAATACATAATATTTTTTTATTTTTTCTTTCAATTAATATATTAGAAAGAATTGGTAAAGTGTGACGACGTTCAACAATACCAGTAATTGTTTGTAAAGGGTTTAATAAGGATTCTTTTTTACTTTGTATTAATATCATTTATTTAAACCTTAATAATTATTAATAAGTGTTTTGAAAGTCATGTATAAAAAAAATAATTTAATGTTATTATCGCTTTAAAATAAAAATAGGGATGTATGAATATTGTATTTTATGTGGATTAAATGTTAATAGATTTTAATAAATAATAAAAAAGTTTTTTATCCCCAATTTATTCAATAATTTCATCCACGTAAAATATGTAATAATGCATTAAAATCACGATTTGTAGATGTATCAGAAAGCCGTAATTCTGCTATTTTTCGATAACCATGTAAAACGGTTGTATGATCTCTTCCACCAAAAGCCTCTCCAATATCTGGCAAACTAAGTGGAGTAAGTTCTTTAGCTAATGCCATTGCCATTTGTCGTGGTCTTGCAATTATTCTTGATCGTTTTTTAGAATACATTTCAGCTACTTTTATTTTATAGTAATCTGCAACAGTTTTTTGTATGTTTTCAATTGAGATTTGTCTATTTTGAACAGCTAATAAGTCTTTAAGTGCTTCTCGTGTAAGATCTAATGTTAATGCATTTCCTGTAAATCTAGAATAAGCTAATACTCGTTTTAAAGCACCTTCTAATTCTCGTACATTTGAACGAATATGTTTAGCTATAAAAAAAGCAACATTTTCATCTAGAATAATTTTTTCAATTAATGCCTTTTTTAATAAGATGGCAACACGCATTTCTAGTTCAGGAGGCTCAACAGCAACTGTTAAACCCCACCCAAAACGAGAAATTAATCGTTCTTCTACTCCAGATATTTCTTTTGGATAAGAATCACAAGTAATTATTACTTGTTTATGAGATTCGATTAAAGCATTAAATGCATAAAAAAACTCTTCTTGAGTTCGATTTTTTCCACCAAAAAACTGAATGTCATCAATTAATAATAAATCTAGAGAATGGTAGTATTTTTTAAATTTATCAAATGCTTTATGTTGATAAGCACGAACTACATCTGATACATATTTTTCTGCATGTATATATCGAACTTTTGCTTGCTTGTTTGCTGAGATAACAAAATTACCAATAGCCTGTATTAAATGTGTTTTTCCTAAACCAACACCACCATATATGAATAAAGGGTTGTATGCACTCCCTGGTCGCTCAGCTACTTGAATAGCTCCAGCACGAGCAAGTTGATTTGCTTTTCCATTAACAAAAGTATTAAAAGTAAAAAAAGGATTTAATCGGCTTTTGTTTTTTTCCGTCAAATGATTATTTGTCACTGAAGTAGAATTTTTTATTTTCGATATTGGAAGCGGCTTTGTTTTTTCTTTATGGTCCTCTGTTGTTTTTATAGATAATGCTTCTTCATTAATTTTCAAATGAAAATTAATGTGCCGTGAAAAATGATGCTCTGCCATTTTCTCAATTTGTGACAAGAATTTATCTCTAATCCACTGTAAAACAAAGCGATTTGGAGCAATAAGTATCAAATCATTATTTGTATTAAATTTAACCTGTATAGGCTTAATCCATGTATTAAACTGTTGGGAGCTTAATTCTTTTTTGAAATGTTTAATACAGGTAAGCCAAAAAATATCTGTTGTTGACATATTTTGAAGTTATTTTAAAAGCTAGGATAATTAAAATTTTATATATTCTAGTCTCTTTTACTTGACTTATCCACAGGGGAAGTTTTTATAAAAAGAAGCAAATGATCTTTTTAGATACCAAATTAAAATTATAATATGTACATATGAAACATGAGGAGTTAAACTATTGAAATAAAGAGAAAAATAATAAACATTAAAATAAATTAAAAAAGTTTACTTATTATTAGCTTTATATATAAATTTGTTGATTTAAATAAATATAAGTTGACATTATCCCACGTAAAGGGTTGTAATACAGGGTTTATCTATTTAGATATAAAATTATTGTACTTAAAATCTAATTTTATTTACATTTAATAGGGCTAGAGTCTTAAAAATTAATATTTGGTTTAGGGGAAGGAAAACAGATGAAGCGTACTTACCAGCCATCAGTTATAAAAAGGAAACGAACGCATGGGTTTAGAGTTCGTATGAAAACAAGTAATGGCGCTGCAATTATTAAAGCGCGTAGAGCTAAAGGGCGTGTGCGTTTGGCGGTATAGGGGAGGTTCTAGGAGCCCCCATAAATAAAGATAAGAGTAAAATTATTTGTTACCCAAAATTAATAGATTGCACAATGCAAAAGAATTTTCCTCAGTGATTCAGTTTAGTTGCGCAGAAAGCAGTAATTTTCTACAGATCTTTGTAAAACCAAATAATCAGTCCTATTCAAGGTTGGGATTGATTGTTGCTGCTAAAATTGAAAGATTATCGGTTAAACGTAATCAAGTTAAACGAATATTGCGAACTGTATTTTATGAGCAACAAAAAAATTTTCTGGGGTTAGATTTGGTTGTTCGTTTGAGGCGGCCAGTTACTAGAGCTGATTCTTCTAGAATAAAAGAGGAATACAAAGCATTATTAATTAAATTACACAGATGTTGCGAATAATTATAGGTTTCATTAAATTTTATCAATATTTTTTGAGTCCTTTTTTTGGTCCTTCGTGTAGGTTCAGCCCAACATGTTCTCAATATGCAAAAGAGGCCTTTATTAAACACGGGATTTTATGGGGAACTTTGTTAAGCTTATGGAGAGTTATTCGTTGCAATCCTTGGGGAGGAAAAGGCTATGACCCAGTTCCTTAGTTATCAGAATATTTGAGATAGTTTTAATTTTTAAAACAAGATAATAAATAAAGATGGATATAAAGAAGCTTGTTCTTGTTATGATATTTTTTACATCAGGACTATTCCTGTGGGAAGAATGGCAGGCGGCGCATCAAGGTACGGCACAGCAAAGTATGGCAGAACAAGATTCTGTAAAATCCAGAAATTTTGCTAAACAAAACATTAATGCAGAAGGCCAATCACAAGACGAGGCGCCGGTTCCAGGAAAAAAACTTATTTCTTCACAACAAACTAACGACCCTAATTCAGGAAAGGATGTTACATCTACAGTCAGTTCTTCTGGGTTAGATTCCGGAACAAAAATTACAGTTAAAACTGATATGGTTTTAGCTGTAATAGATACAGCAGGTGGAGATATACGGGATCTAGATTTATTGAAGCATCCTTCCCGAGCAGATAAGAGCCTTCCGTTTGCTTTGTTACAAAGTGATTTTCCTCGGGTTAATGTTGCCCAGTCTGGTTTAATTGGAGAGGGTCTGCCTACACATAAAACTCACTATACGACAGAATTTGAAAGTTATATATTGGCTTCTGGCGAAGATAAAATTGAAATACGGCTTACTGCTCCAGAAGTTGCAGGAATCAAAGCAACTAAGGTATATACTTTTTATCGTGGAAGCTATGTTATTGATGTTAAATTTGAAATAGACAATCGAGGCAGTAAATCACTACAGCCTTTTTCTTATTTTCAGATACTTCGTGATGTTGTTCCAGAAGAGACTTCAATGTTCATAATGCCACAATATAATGGCGCAACTGTTTATACAGACGAAGAAAAATTTCAAAAAATACCATTTGATGAATTAATTGATGGAACAGCTGCTTATCCTAAAAATACTAATAATGGTTGGCTTGCTATGCAAGAGCATTATTTTCTTACTGCATGGCTCCCTGAAGCTGGAATTTTAAGAGAAAATTTTGCTAAGTATCACGGTGGAAATAAATATTCTGCGGGTGTGATTTTGCCTGCAGGGATAATTCAGCCGGGTGAGGTTGGTAGTGTAGAAGTTCCACTTTATGTTGGGCCACAGGAACAAAGTAAGCTGGCAGCTTTATCGCCAGGCCTTGATTTAGTGGTTGATTATGGCTGGCTTACTGTGATTGGGGCACCATTATTCTGGCTATTATCTTATTTTCATTCTTGGACTGGAAATTGGGGTGTTGCCATTATTCTTCTGACAATGCTGGTTAAGTTGATTTTTTTCCCATTGTCTGCAGCCGGTTATCGTTCAATGGCAAAATTAAAGGCAGTCGCACCAAGATTACAAAAATTACGAGAACAACATAAGGGAAAAGATAAGCAGGTAATGAATCAGGCAATGATGGAATTTTATAAAACAGAAAAAATTAATCCTATGGGAGGGTGCTTACCTATACTGGTTCAAATCCCAATATTTATTTCACTTTATTGGGTTTTGCTTGCTAGTGTAGAGTTACGTTATGCGCCATTTGCTTTATGGATACAAGATTTATCTATGCCGGATCCTTATTATGTATTACCGGTGATAATGGGCATTTCTATGTATATTCAAACCAAATTGAATCCAGCTGCAACAGATCCGATTCAACAAAAGGTAATGCAAATTATGCCATTAGTTTTTAGTATATTTTTCTTCTTTTTTCCTGCTGGGCTTGTGCTGTATTCTTTAGTAAATAATACTCTCTCCATAGCCCAGCAATGGCAAATTACTCGTATGTATGCTCCATCAACCGCCGTTCCTGCAAACAAAAAAAAATAAATTGAATAAAATAATGGCGTATATAATTGAGATTTAACTCAATTTGTTTTTATGGGAAATACCGACATTATCGCAGCTATTGCTACTCCCTTAGGAAGAGGTGGAGTTGGAATAGTGCGTGTTTCTGGTAAGGGTATTCATAAAATAATTCAAGGGATACTGGGGTCTTTTCCAAAGAATCGTTATGCTGGTTTATATAACTTTAATGATGATAAAGGTCAAATTATAGACCAGGGTATTGCTATATTTTATCCTTCCCCATTTTCATATACAGGTGAAGATATATTAGAACTCCAAGGTCATGGAGGGCCAGCAGTAATGGATATGTTGTTATCTCGCTGTATTTCACTAGGGGCTAGGTTGGCCGAGCCAGGAGAGTTTACGTTGCGTGCTTTTCTTAATAATAAACTTGATTTGGCTCAGGCAGAAAGTGTGTCAGATATTATAGATGCAAGCACAAGTGAAGCGGTGCGCTGTGCTATGAGCTCATTGCAGGGAGAGTTTTCCGCTACTATTAATGCGCTTACAAAAAAAATTACTAATTTGCGTATGCTTATTGAAGCCACACTAGATTTTCCGGAAGAAGAAACAGGTTTTCTTAAGCATGATTACGTTTATAGCCAGCTAAGAAGTATTAAATTAAATCTTGAGGACATAATTGTTGCTGCACGACAAGGAAGCCTGCTTCGTGAGGGGGTTCATGTGGTTTTGGTGGGCCAGCCTAACGTTGGAAAATCCAGTTTAATGAATAAGCTAGTAAAAGAAGAGGTGGCTATTGTTACTCCTACCCCAGGAACAACTAGGGACACCATACGCGAGACAATTCAAATTGAAGGGATACCGATTCATCTGATAGATACAGCTGGATTGAGAGAAACAAATGATGAGATAGAACAAATTGGCATTGCTCGTGCATGGGCAGCCATTAAAAAAGGGGGCGTGGTGCTTTTGTTGACAGATAGTCGTCTAGGCATTACTAAAGAAGACCAACAAATACTAAAAAGACTTCCAGCAGAAACCCCCTTAATTTATATAAATAACAAGGCGGACTTATTAACCCCCCCTCCACAAGCCCCAGATAATAAAGAAAAAACAGAGATTTATCTTTCAGCAAAAACTGGAGCCGGCATAGAGCAGCTTCGACAAAAATTACTTGAGGTTATTGGTTGGAAGTCTGGCCATTCTTCAGGTGAGGGTGTGTTTATGGCTCGAAATCGCCACTTGAAAGCGCTTGCTGAGACAAAAGGACATTTACAGGAAGCTTTTAATATAACCAAGCAAGAAATTAGGGCAGAATTGCTTGCTGAGGAAATGCGCCTTGCTCAGAAGGCATTGTCCTCGATTACTGGCGAGTTTAGTGCGGATGATTTATTGGGGGAAATATTTTCTAAGTTTTGTATTGGAAAATAATTTATTTCCTGTAAATATTATAACAAGGGCTACGCGCCTGATTTTCTGTGGGTTTTGCTAGAGAGTCATTGTTGGTGTTTCACGTGAAACATCTTAGTGGCACAAGAGAATTTATTTGTTGTTTTACCAAATAAGTTATTGGGTGAGGGGCGGACCTCAGGGTTTTTTTTGCCAAAATTATTCTATTTTTGTGGTTTTTGTCTCAATGGTTTTGGCGGGGCTTTGGTTGGTTGTTGGCAATCGGAAGAGGTATATTGTTACGCAGGTACCAATAGTGCCAAGCATTATGATTGCCCACCATTCACCTATAATCCAAATTGATAGCAACATGCTAGCCCATATCATGGTTACTGCACGCAAGCGCACATGTTTTGGCAGGCCAGCACCAGATTGATATTGGTGGATGATGGGGCCAAGGTGGCGATGGGTTAACAGCCATTTATGAAAGCGTGGAGATGACTTGGCAAAACAGGCGGCAGCCAGGAGAACAAATGGAGTGGTTGGGAGTATGGGTAATATTGCTCCAAGTGCGCCTAAGGCAATGGAAAGGCAGCCGATACTAACTAATAGTATTTTGGTGGTTTGGTGTTTCATAAAAATTTATATATTGTAGATGATTAAAATAGGGGGGTGCTGAGCCTATTTGTTTTTATTCTTTAGCTGTTTTGTCATTATAGACGATAGTGAGGCGGGGATGTTGCGATAACATTTGTGATTGGTTTGCCGTATAATATGTTTTTTTAAAAGATTTAAGGGTATTGGTTCGGAATAATGGCTCCTGAAAAATTTGATGTTATTGTGGTAGGTGGGGGGCATGCTGGTACTGAGGCTGCGTTAGCATCTGCCAGAATGGGAAGAAAAACTCTGTTGCTTACTCATAATATTGAGACTTTGGGGCAGATGTCATGTAATCCTTCTATAGGTGGGATTGGAAAAGGCCATCTCGTTAAAGAGGTTGATGCGCTTGGCGGGGTTATGGCTGAAGCGGCAGATGAGGCGGGGATTCAGTTTCGTATTCTTAATGCGAGTAAAGGTGCTGCGGTTCAAGCAACTCGTGCCCAAGCTGACAGAGCGCTTTATCGGCAGGCAATTCGTCGTCGTTTAGAGAATCAGCTAAATTTAAGTTTATTTCAACAGGCGGTAGACGATTTTATTTTAGAGGGTGATCGGGTTACAGGGGTTGTTACTCAGTTAGGGGTTAAGTTTTTTGCTCACGCAGTAATATTAACTGTTGGGACATTTCTTGCTGGTCTTGTTCATGTTGGTTCAAGTAATTTTCAGGCTGGGCGTGTGGGAGATCCCTCTTCAAATATTCTTGCGAATCGTTTGAGAGAGTTGGGTTTGATGGTTGGAAGATTAAAAACGGGGACTCCTCCTCGTATTGATGGCCGATCTATAAGGTATTCAGCCCTAACTGAGCAGCCTGGTGATATGCCTGTGCCATTTTTCTCGTTTTTAGAAAACTTTATAAAGCATCCACCACAACTATCATGTTGGATAGCCTCTACTAATGATCGAACTCATAATATTATTCGTGCTGGGCTGGATAAATCGCCTTTGTTTACAGGCAAGATTGAAGGGGTTGGTCCACGATATTGCCCTTCTATTGAAGATAAGGTTGTACGTTTTTCTGATAAATTAGCACATCAGGTCTTTTTGGAGCCTGAGGGCCTCAATACCAATGAGATTTACCCTAATGGGATTTCTACAAGTTTACCATATGAACTGCAAGTAGATTTGGTGCGCTCTATTAAGGGGCTAGAAAAGGCACATATTACCTGTCCAGGCTACGCGATTGAGTATGATTATTTTGATCCCAGGGGCCTTAAAAGTTCGCTTGAAACTAAAGCTATTGATGGATTGTTTTTTGCTGGTCAAATCAATGGTACTACAGGTTATGAAGAGGCGGCGGCGCAGGGATTGTTGGCTGGGATAAATGCTGGACGTAAGTCTCAAGGGAAAGATGGGTGGTGCCCTAAGCGAGATGAGGCGTATATTGGGGTATTGGTGGATGATCTAGTTACGCGTGGAGTGACAGAACCATATCGAATGTTTACTAGCCGGGCTGAGTATCGTTTGCAATTGCGTGAGGATAATGCTGATTTGCGCTTAACGGAAATTGGATATGAGCTTGGGGTTGTTGGAGAGGAGCGTTGGACTGCATTTAAGTTGAAGCGTGAGAAAATTGCTAGTGAGCAAGATAGATTAAAAAAGATGTTTATTGGGCCCAGTAATGAGATGAACAATGTGTTAAAAGAGGAAGTGTTGCGCGTGATGGGCGGGCCTATACAACAGAAAATTTCATTTTATGAGTTGTTACGGCGGCCAGATATAACTTATGAGAAATTAATGTCACTATCTGGGGTGAAACAGGCTAATATTGACACTGTGGTATCAAATCAAGTTGAAATTCAGGCAAAATATTTGGGTTATATTGAAAGGCAAAAAACCGAAGTAGAGCGTGGCATGTATTACGAAGAAATGTGTTTGCCTCAGAGCTTAGATTATCGGTCTGTAAGGGGGCTTTCTAATGAGGCACAACAAAAATTAAATCAGTATAAGCCAGAAAACTTAGGGCAGGCGGCAAGAATTTCTGGCATTACGCCGGCGACAATTTCGCTATTATTGGTACATATGAAGCGTGGCCATTTGGGGCAGAAAAAAGTTAATACAAAAGATCGTGAGTCTAGAATTACAACTGGATAAAGGTGTTTCTACGCTTGGTATTGTGCTTCCAAAGGGTGCTGTGTCTCGATTGTTGCAATATTTAGGATTAATAGAGAAGTGGGGCAAAGTATATAATTTGACAGCGATAAGTAAACCAGAGGCGATGTTAAGTTTACATGTGCTTGATAGTTTGGCTATTTTGCCGCATATTTCTGGGCCTCTTCTTGCGGATGTGGGTAGTGGTGCTGGTCTTCCTGGTGTTCCTTTGGCTCTAGCTCGTCCTGATTGGCATGTGGTTTTATTTGAGAGTAATCATAAGAAGGCTATATTTTTGAGGCAGGTTTGTATTGAATTGAACCTGAAAAATATTGAGGTTATTGCAGAGCGAGTTGAAGGCTTTATCCCGGAAGAAATGTTTGATACGGTTATTTCTCGTGCTTTTTCGGGTCTTGCTGAGTATGTGCAACAGGCAGGACACCTGTGTAAAGAAGGTTATAAGGGGGGGGTAATAGTAGCAATGAAAGGAGAGAGGCCACGAGAAGAGCTAGTACAAATCCCAGGGCGGTTTGTTATAAATAAAATATTTCCAGTTATGGTTCCGGGGCTTAGTGTAAAACGACACCTTGTGTTTATTGGTCGCAATTAATTTTAATAGAATCTGGGGATAATCATGTATAGATTTGTGCCAAATAAAAATTGGGAGATGGCTTGGTGACTAAGGTTTTGGCAGTAACAAACCAAAAGGGCGGGGTTGGTAAAACCACAACTACTGTAAATTTGGCAGCAAGTTTGGTCGCGGCTAAACGTAAGGTGTTGTTAGTTGACTTAGATCCACAAGGTAATGCCACTATGGGAAGTGGTGTAGATAAAAAACATTTAGAAAAAACAATTTACCATGCTTTGGTGAATAATCAATCCTTGGCAGATATTTGTATAGCTTCAACCAGTGGGGGGTATGACCTGGTTCCTGCAAATCGTGACTTAGCTGGAGCAGAGGTTGAAATGGTGGGGTTGCAGCGGCGAGAAATGAGACTTAGAGATTTATTAGAGAAAATTAAAGAAAAATATAATTTTATTTTGTTGGACTGTCCCCCAGCGTTAAGTTTGCTTACATTGAATGGTTTGTGTGCTGCAAATGCTGTAATGATTCCGATGCAGTGTGAGTATTATGCGTTGGAAGGTTTAAGTGATTTGGTTAATACGATAAAAAGAGTTCGAGCTAATTTAAACCCTGTGTTAGAGATTGAGGGTTTGTTACGTACAATGTTTGATCCTAGAAGTGCTTTGACAAGGCAGGTTTCAGATCAATTGAGGGATCATTTTGGGGCTAAAGTTTATCGTACAGTAATTCCTCGAAATGTTCGTTTAGCAGAGGCACCAAGTTTTGGGAAGCCTGTTTTGTATCATGATAAGCAATCTAAAGGCTCGCAAGCATATTTGGCGTTGGCTGGGGAAATTTTAAATAGGTGCTCAGCTACCACTGATTTAAAATATGAAGAAAAGTGAATTAATTTACAGTAATAGTATATAAAAACAGGCGAGACACGAGATGAAAAAACAAAAGGGTTTGGGGCGGGGGTTAGATGCGTTGTTGGGTGAGGGTAGGGGTTTTGATGAGAGCGGGGGGGTGTTACAGAATTTAAATGCATCTCGTTTGAATCCAGGAAAGTATCAGCCTCGTACCAGTATGGATCAGGCCTCTTTGACAGAACTTGCAGAATCTATAAAAGCGCATGGAATTATTCAGCCAATATTAGTTCGACGGGTCGCAGAGGAAAGTTATGAAATTATAGCGGGTGAGAGGCGATGGCGAGCGGCGCAATTAGCTGGCCTCAGGGAGGTTCCAGTATTAGTTCGCGAGGTAAAAGATGAGGATGCGTTAGGAATGGCGCTGATCGAGAATATTCAACGAGAAAATTTAAATCCGCTAGAAGAAGCCTTGGGAATTCAACGACTTATTAAAGAATTTGGCATGACTCATCAGGCGGTGGCAAATGCTTTAGGTAGTTCTCGCAGCTCAATATCAAATTTATTGCGCTTATTAAGTTTGCCGGTGTCTGTTCAAAAACTGATGATGCAAGGAAAGCTTGATATGGGCCATGGTCGGGCGTTACTTTCTCTTCAAGGAGCCAAGCTAATTGAGGCCGCAAATTTAGTTGTACATAGACATCTTTCTGTGCGAGAAACAGAAATATTGGTAAGTCGAATGAGTAGGGCTCTATCTGTTAAGAAACATAAAAATCGTGATTTATTGCTTTTAGAGGAGGAGATTTCTTCTAAGTTGGGCACACAAATTTCAATTAAGCCCGGGAAAAAAGAAAAAGGAAGCTTGATAATTCATTATAGTACTTTAGAACAATTGGAGGAAATTTTAGCTAAATTTAGAAAATAATCATATATTAATTTTTTTATTTTGTGCCTGATTAGGATTTATTTTGATTAAAGAAAAGACACATTATTTTGTGGTTATTTATTAATTGAGCACAATATCTACTTTTTATGGAGTAGGTATTTAGATAAACGTTAATTTTAATTAAATAAGTTTAATGGTCAGATATGTAAAAATGGTTTAATTTTAATGTGGTCACATAAACAAATTACTTGACTTGAGGCACTTTTCTCAGCTAATCTGCAGGTTGATTGTCG
>CAXGWP010000003.1:0-101346 GCA_964013575.1 uncultured Nitrosomonadaceae bacterium | reverse complement strand
TTTCGTTTTCTTTTAAGGGATGACTATATTCAGATTGCTGAAGTTGATGGTATTCCAGTGGCATTTATGGTGGTATTACCAAATTTGAATGAGATATTTGCAAAATTAAATGGGAATTTGTTCCCATTCGGCTGGTTCCATCTAATTAAGCAGTTAAAATTTGGTGCAGTTAGTACTGCAAGATTGCCGTTAATGGGTGTGCGCAAGAAATATCAGAATACTCCTTTGGGAGCAGCATTAGCTTGTATGATGATTAATGCGCCAAGAGAAATTGGCCTGTCAATGGGGATCAAAGAAGTTGAAGTATCTTGGATTCTTGAAGATAATAAATCTATGCGTGGAATGATTGAGAAGGCAGGCATTCAAGAGTATAAGCGTTATCGAATTTATGGAAAAACTTTATAATTAAATGTATCGGTAATTAATAATTTCTTGGAGGACAATATTTCAAATAAAAGACTAGTAAAATTTGTTGCTATTATATTGGCGGCAGACCGTACTTCTAATGATCCAGTTTCAAATGAATCAGGTGTTGTTTGCAAGGCATTTACGCCAATTTGTGGGACACCAATGATAATTCGTGTAATTGATGCCCTACAGGCAAGCAATATGATTAAAAATATTATTTTATGTGGTCCACCTGAGTCTTCCCTTTGTGCTTGTCCAGAGTTAGAGCAGAAAATAACCAATAGTGATGTTACCTGGGTTCCTAATTTAAATTCCCCAAGTAAGAGTGCAAATAGAGGGATTGAACTTATAGATGAAAAAGACCCTGTATTTTTAACAACAGCAGATCACGCGTTGCTTACTTCTGAAATAATAAATTACTTTTTATCTGAGTCTAGTAAATCGGATAGTGATGCAACTGTAGGGCTGGTTAATCACAAAAATATTATAGATACATTTCCTGGAATGAAGAGAACAGTTCTAAAATTCTATGATGGGAATTTCTGTGGTTGTAATCTTTATGCTTTTTTAAATAGTCGTGGTCGTAATTTGGTTCCTTTCTGGGAAAAAGCAGAAGGTTTACGCAAGCAGCCATGGCGATTAGTTGGTGAAATATTAGGCCCAATAGCTATTTTGTTATATATATTAAGAATATCAAAACTTAATCAGGCGTTAAATGCTGTATCAGCGAGGGCAGGAGCTAGGTCGCAGGGAATAATTATTCCATATGTAAATGCTGGGGTAGATGTAGATAAGGCAGAAGATATAGTTCTTGTAGAGTCTGTTTTGAAAGAAGAAAAGATAATTTCTCATAAAAATATTCGTGCTTAATGTGGTTTTATTATGGTAATTTGCTCTCAATAGAAGGCCTTTAAGAGTGTATGTATGAAAATAATAGATAAGTATATTACACGTGAGTTATTAATTCCTTTTACGGTATTAACTTTAATTCTAAGTGGATTATTTTCTAGTTTTAGTAGTGCACGTTTTCTTGCAGAGGCAGTAACAGAGTCTCTTGGTATTATGGGTATGTTAGAGCTGGTAAGCCTTAAAACTCTAATTGCTTTAGAGGTTCTAGTACCAATTTCTCTTTATATTGCAGTAATAATAGGGCTTGGTAGAATGAATAGGGACCAGGAAATTAACATATTACATTCAGCAGGGATAAGTGAGTATCGAATAATTTATACTGTATTAATAGTTGCGGTCCCAGTAGGAATTATTAGTGGCGTACTTTCTATGTATGCTCGTCCATGGGCATATGAAGAGAGTTATATTTTGAATGCTCAGGCAGAGGCAGAGCTAAATACTGACCGATTTCAGGCTGGGCGTTTTTATGGAAGTGAGAAAAGTGGTAGGGTAGTGTACATTGATTCAAAGGATGAGTTTGGTAAGGTCATGAAAAATGTATTTCATTTTGTAAGTAAGGAAGGAATGAGTGAGATTCTTTTTGCAAAAGAGGGAATACAGAAAAAACCAGTTCGTGGCGAGCGCCCTCAGTTACATCTGTTTGATGGTAATTTATATAAACTTAGTCACGATAATACAAAAGATACTGTATCCCATTTTGAGAAGCTAGTATATTTTAGTGATGATAGTAGCGAGCTGGACTATAAGCGTAAATCAACAGCTACTAAAACCTTGATGGACTCAAATCGCGCCCCAGATGTTGCCGAGCTTCAATGGCGCCTATCTAGGCCAATTTCAACTATTTTATTAGCATTGATTGCTATACCATTTAGTCGCATATCTTCTAGAAATACAAAAGGGGAGAGATCATATTTTTATGCAGCTTTAGTTTTTGCAATCTATTATATCTTAAGTGGATTAGCTCAAACTTGGGTGGAGCAAGGAAAAATAGGTTTTATACCTGGAGTGTGGTGGTTGTATGTATTAATGGCTGTTGTTTCATTTATTTTACTTTTTCCTAATGGTTGGAAACAGTTGTTTCATTCCAAATGATATTAATAATTGATCGTTACCTTGCATTCCGGGTCTTTATCGGTCTATGCATTGCAACTGCAATGCTTTTACCATTATTTGGTTTTTTGGATTTGCTAGAGCAGCTAGATGATGTGGGTCAGGGTACTTACCGGGTACAAGATGCTTTTTTATATACTGCGTTAATGATGCCAAGAAGATTTAGTCAGTTAGCGCCATTTATTGCACTATTAGGAACTGTGATTGCTTTAGGGGGATTAGCTAAAAATTTAGAATTAACTGCGTTACAAATAGGCGGTGTTTCTCCTGTTCGTGTGAGTATGGCACCACTTGCTGTTGGCTTTGTTCTCTTGATTTTTATTGCTATATTAGAACAATTTATTGCTCCTAAATTTCAGCAAGAAGCAATTTTAAATAAAGTTGTAGCTCGCGATCAAAGTGTACAACTTGGTAAGAATCTTGGCATTTGGACACGGAATGAAAGGAATATATTACGTATTGGTGAGATGGTGAATGCTAAGAAGGCTGAAAATGTAGAAATATTACATTTTGATAAAAATGGTTCTTTGTTGACTTATACATACGCTAGATACGCTAATATTAATGATAATAATTTATGGGAATTACATGAAGTTATTAGTAAGAAGTTTGGTAGCAGCAAGGAAAATATAGAATCTGTATCAAAAAATTCAATATATTGGAAATCATTTGTAAACCCAAACAATATTTCTACTTTAATTAAATCTCCAGAGAGCCTGTCCCCTTATGATTTATTTCAACATGTGAGTTATTTAAAAAATACAGGTCAAGAAGCAGATGCATATGAATTAGCATTATGGCGCAAGGCAGGTGGGGCATTTACAACAATTGCAATGTTATTATTATCCATACCTTTTGTTTTTGGATCATCTAGAACTGGTTTTGCTACTAAATTAGTATTTTCTGTAATGGCAGGGATTAGCGTCTATTTGCTTGATCAGATTATTGCAAATATAGGTTTATTATTACATTTTCCTCCTATACTTACGGCATTGTTTCCAGGGATTGCCCTTATTATAGTAGCTAATATTTGGTTACGAACGATCCCTTAGTTATTAGTTCTTATTATGTATTTATGAGTGAAATATTTTAGAGGAATGGTTATAGAATTATATGAATACTTTTGTTTATATTTTTGGTGATAGTGAAGTTAACATTTGGGGTTTAAGTGGGCGGGAGCGCTTGCAAAGGATGTTAAAGACTCATGGTCAAGAAATTACTTTGGTTTATGATCAAGAAAGTGTTCCTGAGGGTGGAAGATTGTTGTTATTAAGTGCTGAGCATCTTTTTGATGCAAGAGTATTATCAGCATTAATTAGAGCTAAATTGAATTTGGTACTAGAAAGTAGTAGCAAGAAAGTAGTTGCTATTAATATTATTGAAGGTGATAAGAATAATATTTTGATAGACACTTTGGGTAAGGGGAATGGAGACTATATTTCTAATTTTCCTCATTATTCAATTGAGGGGTTAGATTTAGAATTTCAACAAAATAATCTGAAAAAAAAAGATGCTCCCTATATTTTATTTATTAGTAAATCTAATCATAAAATTCTTGAATTAGAATTATTTTATGGATCATATAAGGGTGTTACAGATTTTATAACTAAGTGGGTTTGGCCTAAGCCTGCATTCTGGTTCACCCATCTTTGTATTCGTATTGGGTTGTCACCAAATCATGTTACATTACTAAGCTATATTTTTGCTATATTTGCAGGAATTTCTTTTTGGTCTGGAAACTATGGTACAGGTTTAGTTATGGGTTGGTTTATGACGTTTCTAGATACTGTAGATGGCAAATTAGCAAGAGTAACAGTTACATCTAGTCATTTAGGAGATATTCTTGATCATGGTCTGGATATTATTCATCCACCAATTTGGTATATGGCATGGGCAATAGGGCTAGGAGTAGTAACAATTTCAACCATTGGGGTTGAAGTTTTAATATGGCTAATGTTTGTTAGCTATATTGGTGGCAGAATATGTGAGGGATTATTTCAATTTTTTGTAGGATCATTCGATATATTTATATGGAGGAGATTTGATTCATTCAATCGACTCATTACTGCTAGGCGTAATCCTAACCTAGTATTATTGACAGGTGGTTGGGCGATTGGTCATCCTGACTTGGGTTTTTTAGCATTAGTTATATGGCATCTTATTTCTACAGTCATTCTTATAATACGAGTAATTTATGGGTGGCGTATAAGATATTATTATGGTCCTCTTAGCTCTTGGTTTGAAGAAATTGTGCCAAATCAAGAGAGAGTAGACTTGGCAGAGAAAATTTTTACACGTAAACCATTAAGAGCAAATGGTAAAAGATATACGAATTAAAAAAATAGAGATGGGGAGTGCTAAGATTGGGTTAATATTTAATCCGCTTAGTGGGCGCATTCGTAAAAATATAGATAAATTTAGGGCTATTATAGAGAAAATTCCTGCTACGGTTATTAGAGAAGCAAATAATAAATATGAATTTAAAAGAGCTGTTATAGACTTCTTAGATATTGAAATTGATTTGTTAATTATTGTTGCTGGTGATGGTACGGTACAAGGAATATTGAACACCTTATTTAAAGAGTATCCTGATAGGGAATGGCCAATATTTGCAATAATACCTGGTGGCACAACAAATATGACAGCTCTTGATTTAGTTAAAAATGATGACCTGGTAGACTCTGTAAGAAAATTGAATGAATGTCTGTTGGCAAGGATTCCTCCTGTATTTTTAAAAAAGCATGTGTTGTGTATAGAACAAAGTGGTGTAGATAAAGTATATGGTATGTTTTTTGCAATTGGGGTTATAGCTCGTGCTGTAATTTTCTCTCGGAGTAGTATTAAGCGGGTTGGTATTACAGGAGAAATTTATTCTGGTCTCATTATGGTATATTATGTTATTGGCTTAATTTTTGGTCGATGTGAAGGGGCATGGGCACCAGCAAACACTAAAATAGTAAGGATTGGTAGGAAAAGTTCCAAGGGCCCTAATTCTACTCTGTTTGTTAGTGCGTTAGATCGTTTATTATTTAATACGCGTCCTTATTGGGGGGAAGAAAAAGATCCGCTTCATGTTACTTTTGTAAAGCAGTATCGACAGAAATCTATAGGTAAATATATAGGCTCTATTTGGACTTTAATTTCAGGAAAAAGTAGACGCTTCAAGAAATATGATGGTTATCATAGCTATAATCTCAGGATGATAGAGATGGAAGTAGATGATGACTATATTGTTGATGGTGAGTCTTATTATGCTGAGAATAAGAATGGTCCACTAAGAATTTCAGCAGTAGGCCCAATTACTTTTCTGGCTTGGTAGCCTATTAATAGACATTATAGATTAGTAGTAATGACAGATTACAAATCAACAATAGATGATAAAACCCAAGATAGTTTGATCTCTGCAGTTTCCTCCATTGCAGAAAGGCCAGTATCTTCAGATTTTCTAATTTTTGTTGAAGAAATAAAGTCACGTTTTGGCCCTTCCTTGGATGCTATTCTTCTTTACGGTTCTTGCTTACGTTCACAAACAATTGGTGATGGGGTGGTAGATTTTTATGTGGTAGTAGATAATTACAATAAAGCTTATCAAGAAAAATACTTGTGTTATTTTAATGAGTGCCTACCGCCAAATGTGTTCTATCTTGAAGTATCTGCACAGGAACGAGTATTTCGATCCAAGTATGCAGTAATTTCAATGGAAGAATTTGAGAAAGGAAATCAATATTGGTTTCACTCATATTTATGGGCGCGTTTTGCACAGCCTACACGTTTACTTTATGCAAGAGATAAAATTCTCCGTAATCGTATTTATAGCTCACTAGCAAATGCAGTAATAGCCTTCCTTACTCCAACCATTAATGCGCTAGGTTCATGTACAGTAACTATAGAAGAAATTTGGGTCAAAGGACTTATGTTTACTTATGCAGCTGAGATCCGAGCGGAGAAAGAAATACGTGCACGACAGCTTGCTGAGATAAATTTGGATGATTATAAATATTTGACTGAACATGCTTTGCCTCGATTGACGAGGATTCTTAAAAAAATTCCGCAGGGAAATCAGCTACAAAAAGGGGATTATTATCAATGTTTAGTTGATGAATGCTATCGTAAAAGAGCATTGAGGTGCTGGTGGTTACGTCGTTGGCAGGGTAGAGTCCTTTCAGTACTTCGTCTTGCAAAAGCAACATTTACTTTTCGAGATTGTATTGATTATGCTGCCTGGAAGATAGAGCGACACACTGGAGTATGCATTGAGGTTACTTCAAAATTACGTCGACATCCTATTCTATTTGGTTTTAAAGTTTTTTGGAAATTATTTAGACGTGGTGTATTGCGTTAACTTTTGCTCTTATTAATTTATAAATATATTTTCTAATTAAAGTATGCGGAATTTGTGCGTAGAGAATCATTACCTTTTTTGGGGTAGTAATGATTGTAAATCTGGTACAGTCTTTACATATTTAGGAAAAGGGTTTTTATCTTCAACATGTACGCGTCCTAAGAATGCAACGTTATTTGCCTTGGCACTTTGGTAATCAATTAGAGCATCACCAATCATAAGAACGTGTTCTGGTATCAGATTATAGGCAGATAGTATTTCTGCTATTAGGTTTCTTTTTGATTTTGGTGAACCACGTACTTCAGTAAAGTAGGGGCGGAGTCCACGACGAGTGACGATTGTATTTAGTTCCGTTTCAGGTGTGCCTGAAGCTATAAACAGTGGAATTCTAGATGCCTCTATTTGTATAAATTTATATGCACCAGGTACTGGGTTACAATTAATTACAGCATTGATTACTAGTTTAGAAAAAGTTTCACCAAGTTTATATTCTTCACTCTGTGTTAGCGGTGGTTTCTTCAAGAGGTGCTGTTGAAAATATTGGAATTTTTTATATCGAGACAAACCACCATTTAATTTGTGGTAACGTACTACCTCTTTTACTATTGCATCGCCATAAGATTGATAAAGGTCTGCAAATGCTTTTGTTTTTATATCACCGGACTCAACTACTACTCCATCAAAATCAAAAATTATAGAATGCCAGTTATCATCTCTCATGCTTTATTATCAGGCTCTGCTACTGTATTAGTGCTATTTATATCTGCATGGTGCACTTCTTTGTAAATTGCTCTAAGGCAATCTAATAAGCCTTGCCCAAGATCAACATGCTCATTGAGTACTAATTTTTTGCCAAGCCGAGGCTGAAATGCATATGGAGTTATTTTGTAATGATGTAAGGTATTTGCTTCATTAAAATTGAGTTTTATCGACCATGGCATAATTTCAGAGATCATTGTCATAACATCTTTGATGCGTAATTTTTCTTGTCCTGTAAGAATTAGATGGCGATTAGCAAATTCCGGTGTTAGTATCTGCACACTCATACGTGCAGCGTCTTCCACATGGATATATTCACGAATAGCTTCACCACTGCCTTTATAAGTAATAGATCGGTTCTTAATTGCTTCATGGAGCATTCTATAAATTCCATTACGCTCATCAGTCCTTCTTCCATATAGGGAGCCATATCGGAGAATAGTGTAATTTAATCCATAACGGTCTTGATAGGTTTCAATGAACCTTTCTGCTGCCTGTTTACTTGCACGATAAAAAGAGCCAGATTCTGAGTATACATATATGCTGCTAGCAAAGACAAATCGGCGAACTCCAGCAAGTCGAGAAGCCTCTAGAACATTCATATTTCCTAGAATGTTAATTTCTGCAGTAGCTAATGGCTTTTCATTTGCTTCATCAATATCTGCAATTGCAGCGAAATTATATACTACAGAAGCACCTTTAATAGCTTTGGTTACATCTTCCAGATTCATAATGTCACCAATGATCATTTCTTGATCGCTTCTTTTGAAGTTTGAAGAGGTACAGTCAAATAATCGTACTTGATAACCATCTGTTGAAAGTGCTTCAGCTACATGACTACCAAGAAAGCCACTTGCACCAAAAACAATTGCAATTTCTTTAGACATTAGTTTGATCACCCTTAATTAAACCAGCACTAATTAAACCCCTCAATAGATTTTTTGCAGCTTCTAATTCCATGCGTTTTCGTGACTCTATGGCTAATGAGCCAATATGTGATGTTAAAATTATTTTGTCATTTTTGGTTAATGGCCCATCGTATGGTTCTTGTTCGAAAGCATCTATAGCAGCCATACTTAAATGTCCGGAGATTAATGCCTCATTCAAAGCAGCCTCATCTATAAGACCACCTCGAGCAGCATTTATTATTATAGAACCAGGCTTCATTCGCGCAAATGATTCTGCGTTTAATAGGTGATGTGTGTTGGTAGTGTATGGCAGGTGAAGACTTATTATATCTGCTTTAGCAAATAATTCTTCTAATGATACTGATTCTATCCCATGTGATATTGGCTTACTATGAGGATCATGGCCAATTACTTTTGCATCAAAGGCTTGGCTTAAGCGCGCAACACGTTTTCCAATATGTCCCAGTCCTATGATGCCTATCGTTTGGGCTGCAAACAATTTTCCTTGCATTCTTGGCCATTCATTTTTTCGTATTAGTTGGTCAGTCTGACAGATCTTTCTTAATGCAGTTAGTATTAACCCCATTGTCAGTTCAGCAACAGCTTGGGCTGGAGCTTCAGGCGTATTAAAAACGGAAATACCATGACGCTTTGCAGCAGAAATTTCAACATTATCTAGGCCTGCTCCACAGCGAGATATCACTTTTAAATTTTTAGCTGAAGAAAAAACACGTTCAGTAAGGGGTTCAATTCCTGCAATCATTCCAATAGTATCTTCCCCAAGTAATTCAATAGCCTCATCTTCAGTAAGCTTTCGTTTATAATTATTATATGCAATAAACATTCCAGATTTTATTATATGGTTCAGGCTGGAGTTGTTCTTTACATCAAACGAAGAGGTAGAAATTACAAGTTTTCTCATAAATTTGTCTTGATATTTTGAATGTGGCTACGGCAAAGTGTATCTAAGATTCGAATGTCTAAGCCATAACCAATAAAACTGAAACCAGCAGCAATTCTTTGTTGTAGTTCTTCTTGGTTTGGTTCTACTACATGTATACCACCAGGTTTTCCTAATTTCTTTCCAGATTCTAAAACTTTTTCAATTGCTGAGATTACCTTGGGGTGATTAAATTCCCCAATATGCCCTATTGAGCCAGATAAATCGTAAGGGCCAATAATATACGCATCAATTCCATCTACAGAAAGTATTGCATCAATTGAATCAACCGCATCTATATTTTCTATCATTGCTATGATTACAGCATTTTTTTCTAACCAGTCCCTGTATTCTTGAAATTTTGCACCATAACTTTGCGCACGAGCCAGGCCAACTCCACGATTTCCTCGTGGAGGGTAGTAGACTGCTTGTACTGCTGATTTTGCATCTGAGGCTGATTTGATCATGGGTATCATTACACCATGTGCTCCAGCATCCATAACTCGCTTGATTTGGTCAGGGTGATTTGAAGTGAGCCGAACAATAGCTGGGCATTCCTTCATATCAAGCACTTGTATTAATGTTTGGATTTCACTTAGTTCTAAAACACTGTGCTCCATATCTAGCACTAGCCAGTCAAATTTAGCATTGGCCATAATTTCTGCAATTGAAGGATGACCTAACGTAACCCATGATCCAATCGTTATTTCTGATCTAGCTAATTTAGATTTTAGCTGCATGAATACTCCTTAGATTCTGCTAGAATATAGCATTGTTTTTAATAAAAAGATTCAGATTCTAATATAAAGATAATAATGGGTCTGATTCCATTAGTTTAGTTACACGAGCTAAATCAGCTTCAGTATCAACTGCTTGAGTATCAAACTCTGTTTTTACCATTTTTATTTGATAACCGTGTTCTAATAGTCTAAGCATATCTATAGATTCATATTGTTCAAGTGGTGTTGGGGGTAAACGAGCGTATTCAAATAGAGATGTACGCCGGAATGGAATGATACACACTTGTTTATAGGCAATAGTATGATCAAAGCCTAATTTGTTAAGTGTTGGAATTGGCTGTCTTGACATAAAAAGGGCATTATCATAGCAGTTTATTATTACTTTGATAGTATTAGGGTTATGGAAATCAGATTCATTATCAATCCTTTTTACTAAATTTACACAACTTAATTGCAGGTCATCTTCAAATGGGGTGACTGCAGTATCAATCATTTCTGGGTGTGTCATTGGTTCATCACCTTGTACCATGACAATCAGTTCCGCATCAATTTTAGTTGCTGCTTCTGCTATTCGGTCGCTTGCTCTCTCGTGTTTATTAGAAGTCATAATTACAGGGGCATCAAAATTCTGTGCGGCTTTTTTAATTTCATTATCACAAGTGGCTATATAAGTTGCTTCAATTGAGCTACTCATAGCAACTCTTTTATAGATATGCTCAATCATGGTACGGCCTAATATTTTCGCAAGTGGTTTCCCAGGGAAGCGTGAAGAGCCCATTCGAGCAGGAATTATTGCAATTTTTTTCATTTGTGAATGTATAACTATTTAAAATTTATTTAGGGTGATTTTTTTAGCAGTTAGTTATTTAGTTAAATCCATATATGAATAAAATCTACTTGAATTAGATTAAATTAGTCATTTTACTTCTAATCCTATCATCAGAGGGGAATCTCTGCGAGCAATGTATATTTCTGAGCTGGTAATTAAGCATCTGCCAATGTACAATTTTAAATTTTCTGTAGTTTATTTTTGCATAGCTTCTTGCTAGATAATATATCATTTATTAATAATGCATCTAAAATCAATGTGGGAATATGAGAGCACTTTTCTTTCTTCGTCATTATAATGACATAGATCACATTACCCCAATCATTTACAAATGGACTGATTCTGGAAACAGCTGTGATGTTATTATGATTGGTAGTATGCAGTTCCAAAATGATTATCGTATAGAATTCTTAAGAAAGCTTACAGGGGTCCGAGTATCTCATATTAGGGAGCTATTAGGACCACTTGACTTCATTATGTGGAGGCTACAAACGTTATTGTTAGTTGGTGGAATACGTCGCTCATTTGCGGGGCCATTTGTAAGTAAATTAGCTGAAATTTATGATGTTAAAAAAAGAGAGTTTTTCTGGAAAAGAACTGCTGAATTATTATTGAACTATAGTTTTGAAGAGATTCATGAAGGTGTAGTAGCATTTGACTGGATTGAACGAAACTCGGTTATTAGTGTTGAATGGGTTGAGAAAGTTATATCTGTAGCACATATGAAAGGGTTTCGTGTAGTATCTTTACCACATGGTGATAGCCCACATGCTAACCAGTTAATTCGCCAGAGGGAATGGGCTCTTAAACCAGATAATACATTTGCAGCAGCTAAAATGTTTGATAAGCTTGTTGTTCCAAATGAATTATGTGCAGGGCGTTTCCGCCCTTTTCTTGAGGATAAAGCAATTGAAGTTTTAGGTTCACCTAGGTATTGTGATGAATGGTTAGCAAAGTTAGCTGAATTTATACCGAATTCTCCGTTAAAGCTATCAGATAGTAGTCTTAAAATTGCAATTTTTTTAAGAAAAAGAAATTTTACAACTTTTTGGGAGGAAGTGAGTGAAGTAGTGCAAATGATTTCTACTTTTAAGGATGTTGAGATAATTATTAAGCCTCATACTAGAAGTGGATGGAAGCAATCATTAACAAAAGAGTCTGCACTCTTAAGTCTTCCAAATGTAAATATAGCAGAGAATAATGTACATTCTGCTCATTTAATAGGTTGGGCGGATGTTATTATTGATATTGCAACTTCAGTTGCGTTTGAAGCAGTTAAACTTAATAAGCCAGTACTGGCAGCAGATTATTTGCATGCAGGTAGATCTACAGTGGCAAATTTTATGCCAGAAACAGAACTGAAGTGTCGGGATGATGTCTATATAAAGATTAAAGAGTTTATTGTGAATGGCTGTGAATCTTTCTATATAGAAGAACACCGAAGACGGTTTTTAGAGGAAATTATTGAAATTAATGGATCAGCTGTCTTACCCCAGTATGTGGCTCTTTTAGAGCAACAGATAAAGGTAAAGTTTGCATAGAAATTAGAATACTTTAAGGATATTATTTATTTGTATGAGTGAAATTGTTCCGCCATCAATAGATGTAGTAATTCCAGTTTACAATGCACCTAAATTAACAAGGAGGTGTATTGATTCTGTTGTATCTTGCTTAAGTAAGTCTATTAGCCATATTTATATTCAAGATGATGCATCAGGCATAGAGACGCGTGAAATGCTAGATAACTTGCCATATAATATTGTGCACATTAGTCACTCTATTAAGAATCAGGGATTTGGTACTTCTGTGAATGTAGCCATTAGTCGATCAAGTGCATCTTATATTCTGGTACTTAACTCAGATACTGAGATAAATGAGAATATACTTCTTCCACTTTATACAGCAATGTCAAATGATTCTCAGCTTGCTGTTATTATGCCTATTAGTAATGACTATATAAATCAAAATTTTGATCGGTATTTACGGCAACCTGGTAATTATATTCTTACGCATCGCCTTAGAGGTTATGCATTTCTAATTAGACGAAGTGCATTTAATGAAATTGGTGGCTTTGATCCTATATTTGGTAGGGGTTATTATGAGGATATAGATTTAGGTAGGCGAATTTATGAGCGTAATTGGCGTATAGGTGTGCACCCGGAGGCATATATTCATCACATAGGTGGGGGGTCTTTTGGTCGTGGGTCAGATTATCGTGAACTAAAACGCCGTAATCGTGCTATTTATTTTTCACGATATCCTGAAGCAGAGCGTAATGTTATATTCTTTTCAGGAAATTTCTCGCTTACTTGCGTTCCACCAGACTTAACAAATGCAATAAATGATGTATTTAAGAGAGGGGGGCTTGTACATTGGCTTGCATTGGAGCAACCAACAAAAATTCCTTTTCTTCATATGAAAAATAATCTGATTAATTTATCGATAATAGTAAAGCTAGTGGTTCTAGGTGGTTGGTTACGTAGAGATAGGAGAATTTCTGATGTATGGTTATTATTACCTACTCCACCAAGTTTTCTACGTAAGATTCTTGTTCTATTGAGTCATATAAGGGGAATTAAGGTGTTTACCTGGAATAAAAATATTGTGTAATAAATACTAAATAAATTTCTTATTCTTTAAAAAAATAATTGGGTGTTAAGGTTTATTAGCATTGAGTTAAGTTAGCTACTAGCTTTTAAAAAATATAGGTTTCATTAAATATCTTTTAGATAGTATTTTTTAATAGGATGTAGGTTGTGGTTCAGTGTATAAACAAGTGGGCGGGCAGTAGCAATTTTCTGAATTTTCATTACATTAGGGTGTGATATTCCTTCTAATATCATCATTAATATACGTAAGATATTTTTGTGGGATACGATAAGAATCTTTTCCCTATTTTTTAATTCAGGCACAATTATTTGGTCCCAATATGGTTGCATACGTATATATGTTTGCTGCAGGCTTTCGCCGCGTGGTAATTCATTTTTATCTAAATCTGAGTAACGTGCTTGATTCCCAGGATACCTTTCATCTGTTAGATCAAGTTGTGGTGGAGAGGCTTTAAATTTAATTTGACACCCTAAAACTGGTAAAAAACCAAATTTTTTGATAGCTGACCACCTTTTTATTCCTTCTAAGCCTCCATAATGGCGCTCGTTTAGTCGCCAACTCTTTTGGATAGTGGTGTTCTCTGAGCCCAATGTTGACAGTATGATGTGTAGGGTTTCTGTGGAGCGTTTAAGTTCAGATGTAAAGCATGAATCAAAAATATATCCTGCATTTTTAAGTAAATTTCCAGCTATCTTTGCTTCTTGAACTCCCTGCTTGCTAAGTCCAACATCAGTCCATCCAGTAAAGCGTCTATCTTGATTCCAAATACTCTGACCATGTCGCAGTAAAATAAGTTGTGTCATATAATTTATTTTAGAGATTTTCGTAAAAATTTATATTTGGTAGGATGGTTTAGCGTGATGTTGATGCTTCATTCCAGATACGACATAAAGCATCCCACATACTATTACGTGTGGTCTTTAGATAAAGAGAATTATCACTCAGTTTATTTATTAGGCGACGTTGTGCCTTACCAAGATTATGGTATGGCATATTCATAAAGAGATGGTGTGTAGCATGGTATCGTAATCCTACTGGGGCCCATAGTGCAGTGAATATATTGCCAGAAATATTTATGGAATCAAGATATTGTTCATGAAATTTCATTTTCTTATCACCAGAATTACGGTAAGCATGAGCCGCAAGTGTACGTAAAGCATTTAAAGTAAATATGCAGGTGCCGATTGCATACCATAGAATAAGAAACTTAAATGATAGAATCTCAAATATAATTAATAATATGATAGTGATAGTGTATAGGAAAGTTGAAAATTCTTGTAATTGCCAGTATTTATCGTTACGTATATACCCTTCTGGGCGTTTATATGTTGGGTTTATAGAGAGGGAAGATGCCCTTTCCCAACAAAATTTACGGAGTGATGGAATTAGATAAGATACTGGTGTGAGTAGGAAATAGCGGATAAAAAATAGAAGAGGTAGAAAAACTGAGAATAATACATAACTAACCATTAGTATAGGTTTTTGTGTTGCAAAAGGGATATATTCACCATCTTCTTTGGTACCATAAATATCTGGTTTATGGTGATCATAGTGTATGCCATAAGTAAAAGATGGAATTACGTATGGTATACCAATAATAAGGTTCCAGATTAATCGGAAAAATTTAAATGTACCTTTTTTAAAATGTGCAAGTTCATGAATAAAGATTAAAGCACGGTAATGAGCAAGTGTTGCAATAATAAATGCTATAAATTCCCAGATAGAAAATATGGGTGCAAGTAATACTATTATAAAAGATACCCAGCCTAAAATGGCATTAAATAGAAAATCAATCCAGTAAATAGTAGGATTTGGTGTCATAAGATCTCGGACAAGGTGATGTGCCTCCCGTAGTGGGAATTCCTGGCTATTCTTTTTATCTTCCATATCCTAATTTTGTAGTTTTAATATCTATAAATTGTTTAAAATAACTATCATTATTATCAAATTTTATTTATTTTGCCAAATAGTCTTGTGAATTAGGGGTATATTATCGGATATTATTCCAAACAGGATTTGATATGAGTGATGATATCTAAGTTAGTTTTCAAACTAGTCTTATTTACATGATTTAAATCAGGAGCATTTGGCCAACCAGGATCAGTAAATTCTATATTATTAAATATTTTTGGTTTCAAGTAGCGGGGGATAACATGAAAATGCACATCCGGGTCGACCATCATTAGCATTAGGTAATTAATTTTATCATATGTAAAAGCACGGTTAAGGGTGCATTCTAGAGATCTTGTGATTTCATATAGCTCTGTAAAACTTGCCTGATTAATTTCTGAGAATCTAGAGGCCTGGTCATGAGCTATTAAAACTATAGAACCTAGTGTTAACTGCATTGGTCTCAATAAAATGCTCCAGTTATGATATTGGCATATTACCGTATCAGGTGCACCAAATTTCCGCATAGTTTTATTGAAAACAATAGGGTGTGGTTGCATATTATCAGGCATTTAAAATCCCTAAATTGTTAGCTAATGCGTCTATTTTAGCATTCTATATATTTTTTTTAGAATACTGAATGTAATTTGAATATTATTTATATTTTATAGTATCCTATTTTAATTTATTTGCTAAATAATTTTTGAGCCTTGATTAGGTCTGGGGCGTAGTCAATTTCGCACCATCGGTGACCAGATATTTCACAAACACTAACTAAACTTTTCTCAGATAGCATATCTATGATAGTAAGGTACCAAGATTTCAGTTCTTTAGGATATCGAAGCGCTTCTTCAATTGCTTCGCGGAATAGTATGGGCCCATTAGACCGAAAATAAATTAGGCCTATTGATTCTGCATCAATCTGGTCTGAAGGTAGAGTTTTATTTACGTGCTGGACTAGTCCATTTTCAGTTAATTGAACTTTCATATCATCTTCATCATAGATTTCTTTATGATCGATGCTTAAAGTTATCGGTGCATATTTAGATTTTAGGACTTTAGTTAGTAAAGGTGTATCAAAAACAGTATCTCCATTCAATAGTAGAAAATCGCCATCCATAGCCGAGCGTGCTATCCAACAGCTTGCTAGATTATCTGCGACTTCATAAAACGGGTTAAATAATATTTTAATTTGTTTGTAATTTGCATATCGTTGTTGTAATAATTCTTCAACTAGATTAGTTTGGAACCCTGTTACTATAATAATTTCTTTAATGCCAGCTGTTAATAGGGCATCAATTTGCCATTCAATAATTGTTTTCCCAGAAATTGACAGAAGACATTTTGGGGAATCTTTGGTTAATGGGAGAAGCCTTCTGCCTTGTCCAGCACTTAAGATAATAGCTTTAGTTGTAGATATTTTATTCATTATATTTACTGGTGCTTAATAGCCTCAAGAATTTCACTTGAGCATCATTTGAAATACTGTAGATTGCAATGATGTTTTTCATAATGCTATGGTTATTTTCGGTAGAATCATTTTTTTATATGGTCTTTTATGTGCTATTGAATAACTTTATTTCCAAGGTATCCTTCTGAAACTCGGTAATAGATATTACGTAATGTTTTATTGTTTCTTTTAATAGTTTTAAATAATATTGGCCCAGGTTGGCTTAATACCTTATTAAGGTCATTTCCAAGCCGACCTTTTTCGAGCCGGTTACGCTTCATGCTGACCATAATTATTGGTCTAGTAGAAGGTGACTGTGATGGAGACCAGAATTCAAACATAGCGCCAGTATCACCAAACATATTTCGAGAACGAATATCCATAATATTTTTGCCTTTATTATAAAACAACATGGAGCTTGCAACTGACCATTTACTCATACCGACAACAATGGGATTTTGCCCTGTATTTTCTCGTACATCATCTACTATTTTTTCAATTTCTTTTGTTGCCTCGTTCCAGAAATAGTGTTTAGTTATTGATGGTGGGTATGGCACACCAGGTATCCCAAGAACTGCATAGTGTAGAACGAATGCATAGAAGAGAATTGTTAGGATGATTGTTGGTTTCCATAAAGATTGTAGATAGGATGAAATATTTTGTAGATTGCCCGCCTTTACTATCATCCATGCCATTGTCGGTAATATGGCTAGCCATAATGGTGTTGTCCAATGAAACCGTGGTGCATTGAATATGCTAACAAAAACAAAAACTGATAAGGGAAAAGCAGTAAATATTTTGATAAATAAATGGTGCCTATTTACTAGACCATTGTTCTTCCTAAATCGAGAGAATAATGCCAATCCAGCAGCAATTAAACCTAAAGGAGTTAGTAATATTAAAATATGCAAAGGCAAGTATTGAATTGAGAATTCGCTACCAATTCCATTGCTATAGAAGCCTACAACTCTTCTTGATTGGAATAGAAACGAAGCCCAATCATTCTCATGATTCCATATAATTACAGGTGCAAAGAGCAATAAAGAAAATACTGCAGCTATATAGGGATGTGGGCGGAATAACCAGCGACGTGCAGTTGGATCTATAAGTAAGAATAATAAAGCTGAAAAACCTAGGAGTCCAAGTGTATATTTAGATAGGATTCCTAAGCCAAAAGCAATGCTTGCACCAATCCAAGCTGAATTACGCCCGGCAACTAATGCTCTTTCCATATAATAGAGTGTAGCTGCCCAAGCTGCTAGTAGGGGAGCATCTGGAGTCATTAGCATTCCATGAACAAATCCTATTGGAAGGACTGCCAATAGAAGCACCGCACACATAGCAGTTGATTTATTATAAATATTTAGTGTTAGGAAATATAGATAAATCATTGCTATTATGCTGCAAATATATGCAGAGATTCGTACTCCAAATTCATTGTCGCCAAAGATTGAGGTGCCTAACCAGATTAGCCAAGCGACCATAGGTGGGTGATCAAGATAACTTAAATCCAAGTGCTGGGCATAATTCCAGTAGTATGCTTCATCTGGAATTAATTGTGCTTGTCCAAGGTAAACTAATCTTAATAATAGGATGAATATCACAATCCCGACAGAACCAATCCGCCAGCGTGTATCTAATGTTGGTGGGTTATTTGTTATAGGAAAAACATAGAAAGCAGAACCCAGATAATTTACTATTGCTGTTGTGGCAATTGCTGGAAAAATTGCGAGCTCGGCGGGTATATTCCAGCCATACACTAGTAGTGCCAGAACACCACCTCGTAGTAATAATGCAAACATACCAACTATTAAAAAACGATGAAATTGATTCCATTTTAGTGAGCCTGTATGGTGTTCTCGGAAAGACCATTTAGAGTTGAGTGTGTAGTTTGCTGTTGCTGCAGCAAAGAAACTAATAATATGTGCTTGTGCAAGCCCGGCTTCATAAATCACAAGCATTTGGAACAATAGTGTATCAATTATTACGCCACATAGCCCAACCAAAGTAAATTTACTAGCTGTTTTGACAGATACTGTGCCCCCTGATAAAGCTATTAATCTTTGTAAATAAGTCCATTGGTGTGAAAATGATAATTTTGAAGTGCCTAATGTTCGATCACGGAAACAGATGGGTACTTCAATTGCATTTATTTTTTCTCGACCTGCTACTAGTAGTTCAAACAAGATCTTATATCCACGAGCATGCTCTGGAAGAGTTGCAATTAAATTTTTACGTACAGCAAAAAATCCAGAGGTTACATCTTTAACATCGCATATGGGGCGCGCCAGCCAACCACCTATACGTGATAACCATTGTCGATGTATTGGCCAACCTTCTGTACCACCACCAGGAACATAGCGGCTACCAACTGCTATGTCGTGGCTACCATCTAGTACTGGTTTCACTACAGCAGTTAGTCTGTTTATTGGATGGCTTAGGTCTGCATCCATTACAACGATAACATCGCTACGCGCTATTTCAATACCAGCTAAAATTGATGCAGTTAAATCTGGCTTTCCTTTACGCTCAACAATTCTAACATTTGCCTTTTCACTCCATTCACGTATTTTTTTAGCCGTACCGTCGCTTGAGTTGTCATCAGCAAAAATGACTTCAAAGTAGTTATTTGGGAGGTCAAGCGCAAATAGACAAGATAATAACGGGTCAATATTGTCTACTTCATTAAGAGTAGGTATAACCACCGAAAATTGTATTGGTGTATTTATATTTCCATTAGCCACATTATTTGCTGTTAATGAAGGATCGTTACTGATATCTATATCTGGCAATTTAAATGAGCAAACTATAGTAATTAATTTAGCTTTAAGGAATAGGTATCTGGCCTCTAGATACCTTGGTATTGAGAGACTATACAGATTATTATCTTATAACATATTATTTTACCATTAAAACTGTTTAGGTATGATGGGTGATATTGATTAATAGGAAGTATTTTTTAATTTTTATAAAAATTGCATTAGATTATGGATAAATATCTGCTTGTTCAAGCGGTAATGAAGTTTTATCTTTAGTTGAGAGTTGTGGTTCTTTACTAAGAAGCGGCCATTTGATTCCAATGTTTGGGTCATTCCATAATATGCTACGTTCAAATTTGGGGGTGTAGTAGTCTGTAACCTTATAAAGGAAATCAGCGCTATCACTAAGTACAAGAAAGCCATGGGCAAATCCTATTGGAGCCCAAAGTTGTCTGTAGTTGCTTTCTGTAAGTTCAACGCCCGCCCATTTTCCAAATGTGGGTGAAGATTTTCGAATATCAACTGCAACATCAAAAACTGCACCACGTATAACACGTACTAATTTTCCTTGTGGCTTTTGGATTTGGTAGTGTAAGCCTCGAAGTACACCTTTCATTGATTGGCTATGGTTATCTTGTACAAAGCGTACATTAAGCCCAGTATTCTTAAAGAATTCGTTTTCGTTAAAACTTTCAAAGAAGAAGCCACGGTTATCACTGAATATATTAGGTTCAATAATGAGAACTTCGGGAATGGATGTTGGAATTATTTTCATCTATTTGCTGGCTCCTTTAGAATTCTCATCAGGTATTCTCCATAGCTTGTTTTATTAAGTGGCGTGGCAATCCTTTCAAGTTGTTCAGCATTAATAAATCCCTGACGATAGGAAATTTCTTCTGGACATGAAACTTTAAGTCCCTGTCTATGCTCAATAGTCTCAATAAAATTACTTGCCTCCCTCATACTTTCATGGGTTCCAGTATCTAACCAAGCAAACCCACGCCCCATAATTTTTACATGTAATTGATTGCGTTCTAGATAGATCTGATTGGCATCAGTTATTTCTAATTCACCACGATAGGATGGCTTAAGATCTGAAACGATATCAGTAATTTGATTGTCATAGAAATATAGACCAGTAACAGCATAATTACTTTTTGGCTGAGAAGGTTTTTCTTCTAATGAAGTTGCTTTTCCTTCAGTATCAAGTGTAACTACGCCATAACAATTAGGGTTTTTTACATGATAAGCAAAAATAGTTGCACCATTTTTTTCTAGTGAGGCTAATTCAAGTTGTGTTTGCAAATCATGCCCATAGAAAATATTATCTCCTAAAATGAGAGCACTATAATTTTGTGCAATAAAATTCTTTCCAATTAAGAAAGCTTGGGCTAATCCGTCAGGGTTTGGTTGCTCAGCATAATGTAAATTAAGTCCCCAGTTTGCACCATCTCCTAAAAGCTGTTCATAACGTTGAATGTCTTGAGGTGTAGATATAATAAGAATATTGCGAATACCAGCTAACATTAGCGTGCTTAAGGGATAATAAATCATTGGTTTATCATAAATTGGTAGTAGTTGTTTAGAAACTACATTAGTTACGGGATATAGTCTTGTACCGGAACCACCAGCTAGAATTATGCCTTTACGTTCTATCATTGTCTTTTTGAAGAATTTCAGTAAGTATACGTGTTACACCAGTTTGCCATAGTGGTAAAGTTAAATTGAAAATAAATTCAATTTTTTTTGTATCTAAGCGTGAGTTTCTTGGCCTTTGTGCAACTTGAGGAAATGAATAAGTCGTTACGGGTTGGATGTTTTCTGTTTTTGCCTTAAATTCAATTCCAAATTGAATAGCTTTATCAAGTATAAAGTTAGCATAGTCATACCATGAGGTTTCTCCTTTAGCAGCAATATGATATAAACCTGATACTCTGGGTTGTTTTAAGGCTGTACAGATAGAGTGTGCAGTAATATCAGCTAATAATTCTGCACTTGTTGGAGCACCAATCTGATCATTAATAATAGAAAGTTTATCCTGATTCTTTGCGAGTTGAAGTATAGTTTTAATAAAATTTCCCCCTCGAGCAGAGTAGACCCAGCTAGTGCGGAATATAAGGTGTTTACAGTTTGAATTTATTATTGCATTCTCTCCTGCTAATTTTGTTGATCCATAAACATTCATAGGTCCAGTAGGATCAGTCTCCTTCCATGGATTTACTCCATTCCCATTAAATACATAATCGGTTGAGTAATGAATTAGCCAGGCATCTATTTTCTTAGCTTCTTGAGCAATTATTTTTGGGGATTTGGTATTAATGATATGGGCTAATGTAGGTTCGCTTTCAGCTTGATCAACGGCTGTATAAGCTGCAGCATTAACAATTATATCAGGATGGACTAAATTAATAGTCTTAATAATTTCATTGGGTTTAGTGAAGTCTCCACATAAACCTTCTTCATCAAAGTCTAGAGTAATTAATTCTCCAAATAAAGATAGGCTTCGTTGTAATTCCCAGCCTATTTGTCCTCCTTTACCAAACAATAAGATTTTCACAGAGCTCACCTTATATATTTTTTTAATTTATGTTCGATATGCGCCTGATTTGATATTTTCAAGCCAACTCTTATTTTTAAGATACCATTTAACAGTTTTATAAATTCCAGTTTCAAAGGTCTCTTTTGGTTCCCAACCAAGATCTCTTTTTATTTTATTTGAGTTGATAGCATAACGACGGTCATGGCCTGGTCGATCTGCAATAAAAGTAATTTGTTCTTCATATTTCTTACCATTAATATGAGGAGATAACTCATCAAGTATAGAGCAAATTATATGAACGATATTAATATTAGTTTTTTCATTCCAACCACCAATATTATAGGTTTCACCTGGGGTGCCCGCTTCTAGCGTACGACAGATAGCATCACAGTGATCTTTTACATAAAGCCAGTCACGGATTTGTTGGCCATCACCATAAATAGGTAATGGTTTATTTGAAAGGGCATTTATAATTATTAGAGGAATCAGTTTCTCTGGGAATTGGAATGGGCCATAATTATTTGAGCAATTGGTAGTAAGCACTGGCAATCCATATGTCTTATGGTAAGCCCGTATTAAGTGATCACCAGCTGCTTTACTTGCAGAATATGGGCTATTAGGTTTATAGCGATTGGTCTCATTAAAGGCACTTTCCTTACAAGAAAGAGAGCCATATACTTCATCTGTTGAGATATGCAAAAAACGAAAATCTTTTTTTCTATTATTTTCTAATTTGTTCCAATAGGTTCGTGTAGCTTCTAATAATTGAAAAGTTCCTACAATATTAGTTTGTATAAATTTATCAGGTTCTTTAATAGACCTATCAACATGGCTTTCAGCAGCAAAATTTACAATGGCACGAGGCTCAAATTTGGTAAGTAAATTTGTAAGTAAAGTAGTATTACAAATACTTCCTTTAGTAAAAATATGCCGCTTATCTCCTTTTAAAGAGATAAGGTTCTCTAGGTTTCCGGCATAAGTTAAGTAATCAAGATTTATAATTCCTTCATCAGATTGGTTAAACCAATTTAATACAAAATTTGTCCCAATAAATCCAGCACCACCTGTTACTAATATCATGTTTCTCCTTTAGTTTCTTAGTAGTATCTGTATAGTATTATTTCAACAGTTATTTTAACTGAAAGTAATTAATCATTTTGATCTAAATCTAATTATATTTGTTTAGCGTGGCTTAATTTTCTAGTTATAAGGTACTTAATTAATAGTATATGAACATGCTAAATAATATCTAGATATTATCATTTGAGCCATTTAATTGATTAAGTTAAAATTAATTCTCTTTAGGCGCGTAGCTCAGTTGGTTAGAGTACCACCTTGACATGGTGGGGGTCGTTGGTTCGAATCCAATCGCGCCTACCAGAAGCTTGTCTATATTCTTGTCATATTAGATATTTAATGAGTGGGTAAAATATAAATTAAATCATTTTCAAGATGCAGTGTCTGTTGGTGGGCATGTTAGAATTAATTTATGAATCTATTTATTATTTCTAGATATATAGAGAAAGCTATATATCCTGTAACATAATTATATTTTTATATGTTTGAATTGAGGTCCTTAAGAATCATAAAATAATTAGTAGATTATCATGCGCATTATATCAACATATCTTATGGTTTTCCCCAGAAGAAGTGTATATGTTCTGATTGCATTTCTAGCAGCTGGTATAGCAGAGGGGCTTAGCTTAACTGCTCTTCTTCCTCTATTATCAATTGCTGTAGGGGATCCGGCAGATTCAAGTATTGGTAAGATTATTGTAGAAGTGCTTAATGATTTAAATATCACTCCTACTATAGGCTCAATGTTGTTGATTATTGTCAGTGGTATAGTTCTTAAAAATTTATCCTTACTTGTAGCAAATAGGCAAATTGGATATACCGTAGCAAATATTGCTAGTAAATTGCGTATAGAACTTATTGAAGCTATGTTTGCAAGTCGTTGGCAATATTATCTACGTCAGCCAACAGGTTCACTTGCTAATTCCGTTGCTACAGAAGCAATGCGTGCAGCGAATGGCTTTGAACATAGTTGTGCTGTGCTTTCTCTAGCAGTACAGGTGTTAATTTACATTGTAATTGCCCTTTTTGTTTCGTGGCAGGCAGCTTTAACTACATTATTGTTGGGTATTATCTTTCTATCATCAATGTATCGTCTAATTCGTATGACGAAGAAGGCTGGATCAAAACAAACACGGTTATTAAAAGAATTGTTGTCTTATTTGTCTGATGTATTGGGGTCAGTAAAAGCATTAAAAGCTATGGCAAGAAACAATATGGCTGATATCATTTTGCGAACTCAGGCTAGGCAATTAGAGAAAGCTACTCGCCGTGAGGTGATGAGTAGAGAAAGCCTAAAAGCTCTACAAGAACCAATATTAACAATTCTTACAGCAAGTGGGTTATATGTTGTTTTAGTGGTATGGGGGCTTTCTCTTCCAGAAGTAATGGCAATGCTTATTTTATTTGTTCGTTTGTTAACTGTTTCCACAAGGATGCAGCGTCGTTACCAGCTTCTTGTGGCAGAGGAGAGTGCTTATTGGTCGATACGTAAAGAATCTGAAAAGGCGCGTTCTTTTGCTGAAGATGATATAGGAACTTTACATCCCACCCTTATAAAAGGAATTAGTTTGAAGAATGTTTCTTTTAATTATGGCCAAAGAATTATATTTCAAGATTTGAATATTGAAATTTATGCGAATTCATTTTCTACGCTTACAGGTTCTTCAGGGATTGGAAAAAGTACGCTGTTAGATATTATTAGTAGATTGCTTGAACCAAAATCTGGCTATATATATATAGATGGTGTAGATCTAAAGCAAATTAATTTGAAGGAATGGAGAAAAATGATAGGGTACGTGCCTCAGGAAACCATTTTGCTCCATGATACTGTTATGAGTAATGTTGTTGTTGGTGCACCTGATCTTACTCAAGAAAATGTTGAAATGGCATTGCGTCAGGCTGGTGCCTGGGAATTTGTAAATAATCTTCCTGAAGGAATACATACTATTGTCGGAGAGCGTGGTGGGCTTTTATCTGGAGGCCAACGCCAGCGTATTGCAATTGCTAGGGCTCTTGCTCACCGCCCTAAACTTTTATTACTTGATGAGCCTACCAGCGCGTTAGATTTAGATACCGAGCAGGACATTTGTAAAACACTACAGGTTTTAAAAGATAGTCTTACAATTATAGCTGTATCACATCAGCCTACTTTAATAAATGCTTCGGATCACATTATTAACATAGCTGATAAGAATGCTGAGTTAATGTAGAAATTAAAATTTAGTTAGGGTCGAATAGTAGATAGATATAAATATTTTTATTGGAATTTTGTATATCTTATAGAATCTATGAATTAGAGATGGAAATATAAATTTTCTAATTTAATTACCGCCCATAGCTATCTTCAAAGCGAACAATATCATCTTCTCCTAAATATGAGCCAGATTGTACCTCTATTATTTCGAGTAGTTCTGGCCCAGGATTTTTAAGACGGTGTCGAGTTCCAAGAGGAATGAAGGTGGACTCATTTACAGAAACAGTATATTTAGAATTTCCACATGTTACTTGTGCTGAACCACGTACGACAATCCAATGCTCAGCACGGTGGTAATGCATCTGTAGTGATAATGAGGCACCTGGATTTACTGTAATGCGTTTAACTTGGAAACGTTTACCAATATCAAGACAGTCATACCATCCCCATGGTCGGAATATTTTGCGGTGTATCTGTCCTTCAGGACGCCTTTTTTGATTTAGCTTATTAACAATTTTTTTGACATCCTGTGTTTTATTTTTGTCTGCGATTAAAATAGCATCCGGTGTTTCGATTACTACTAAATTCTTAGTACCCATACAAGCTATTAAGCGACTTGTTGATATAGATAAAGTATTTTGGCAGTTGTGTAATAACACGTCACCTTGTGATACGTTTCCTTTATTATTTTTTGGAAGTATTTTCCATAGCGATTCCCAGGCACCGATATCAGACCATCCTGCCGAGAGAGGCTTTACTAACCCTACCTGTGATGATTCCATTCCAGTTCCAATATTTTCCATAACGGCATAATCAATAGAGTCTGATGGGCACTGTAGGAAGGTTTTTTTTTCTGGTCGTAAAAAATCACCATCAATGGAATGTAGGTTCCAGGCTTCTTGGCAGGCTTTGAGAATATCGGTTCGGTACTGGCCAATAGTTGAGATCCATACTGAAGCACGCATCATAAATAACCCACTATTCCATAAATAAGATCCTGTATCTAGATAAGATTGTGCTGTTTCAGAGTTTGGTTTTTCGACAAAACGTTCAATATATAGGGTGCCCTCCTTATCATACTCTCTGCCAGATTTGATATAGCCATAACCAGTTTCTGGGGAGTTTGGTATGATACCGAAGGTAATTATTGCCCCATCTAGGGCTAATTTGATACTTTTCTGGATCACATCTTGAAAAGATGGTATATCCATCATCATATGATCTGCTGGCATTACTAATAGGATTGGATCATCATTGTTCTGTATTGCAGTTAATGCTGAAATTGTTAGAGCCGGAGCAGTATTTCTCCCTTCAGGCTCGAGTATGATAGAGGCATTTTTGTTTATTACTCTTAGCTGTTCAGCTATTACAAAACGATATTCTTCATTACAAACTACTATTATTTTCTCAGCATTAGTATCAGTAAGTCCCTCTGTTCTACGAATTGTAGATTGTAATAATGAATCATTACCATCTAATAGTTGTAGTAGTTGCTTTGGGTATTGCTCACGGGAAAGTGGCCAGAGTCGTGTTCCGGATCCGCCGCATAGAATTACAGGGGTCAATGAATACATTAGGACTCCTTATTATAGGTAATACAGTAATATATTAATAATTATATGAGTAAGAGTTGATACATAAGCTACATTTAGTAAAATTTTATATGTGTTCTATTCTATCAACGATTTATAATTTTTTTTAAATTTCATTTGTTTACTGTTAGTCTATTTTAGTAGGTTTTTAAAATACTAATTAAATTGTCTTTGTATACATATGTAGATTTAATCTAAATTATTAAGAATTTTTGATATGCTTATATCAATTAAATCAATTGGTATACAGCCTTTTTATTAGAACTAGCTATATTAGGTTCTAATAAGAAATCTAATTTTGGTAGAAATAAAGTTATAGTAAGGCAGAATTTAGTAAGATTTTTAGGTTTTAATTTAATTCTTTATAAGAGAGACTTAAGTACTGGTTCAATCTTATCTCGTGTTATAAGGCCAACATGGGTACTAACAATTTCACCGCTACGATTAAAAATGACAGTATATGGTAATACTGCATGATTATTACCAGCTGCTTCAGAAAGTTCCATAGCTTCCATTCCCCCTATAAGAACAGGATAATTGATCCCTATGTCCTTACTATATTGCTGAACTTTATTTTTTTGGTCTATTGCTATACCAATAATAAGTAGTTCCTTGTCACGCAATTCTTCCTGAAGTTTAATAAATTCTGGCATTTCTATTCGACAAGGCTCACACCATGTCGCCCAGAAATTTACTATTAGAATTTTTCCTTTCCACTGTGAGATAGGTTGATTTTTTCCTTTAAGGTCAGGCAAATCTGCAGCTAGAATTAAATTAGCCCCATCATTTATTTTAGGATTATTTTTAGCTATGGCTTTATTTTCATTACTGATTTTATTTTCTTGTATTAGTAGCCCTAGGTAAATGGAAAGTGTCGCAACACCTATATATAAAAATAATTTTCCAAGTGTATTCATTTAAATTAATACAGCATTTAGAATGGAAAGAAATTCTTCTTTATTTCGGTAACCAATGGTCCTAGCATCATGAATTTCATGTCCATAGGGGTTAAAAAATAGAATTCCAGGAGGGCCAAAAAGTTTGAAATGTTTTAGAAGTTCTTCATCATGAGTTGTGCCTTCAGTTACATCAACTTGTAATAATACTACATCTTTAAGTTTATTTTTTACTTCTGGGTCAGTAAATGTGAATCGTTCCATTTCTTTACATGAAATACACCAATCAGCATAAAAATCTAACATTACATATTTATTTTGTGATTCAGCAATGAATTTATTAAATTCTGTTAAAGAGTTTACCCGCTGAAATACGAGATGTTGTGACTCAAGAGCGCTTATTTTATTAGTATTGTTTCCATTGATACTAGTTAAATTTATATTAGCAAGAGGTTGTAGAATATCACGGCTTCCAGATAATACTCCTGTTAATAAGGAAATTCCTAACAGTAAAGAAATAATACCAATTCCCTTTAAGAGTTTATGAAATCCAGAGGAACCTGGAGGTAAAGAATCAATAGCATTTAAATAAATAGCAGAGATTATTAGTAGCGTGGCCCACATCAACATATGGATAGCTGCTGGAATTACCGGTGATATTAACCATATTGCTACACCTAATAACAGGACACCAAAAAAATGTTTCACAGATTCCATCCAGGGCCCTGCTTTTGGTAAGAGTGCCCCAGCAGATGCGCCCAAAGCTAGAAGTGGAACGCCCATGCCTAGTGCCATGGCAAATAGAGCAAAGCCACCAAGTAGCACGTCTCTTGTCTGACTGATGTATAGTAGTGCGCCTGCTAATGGAGCTGCAACACAGGGTCCAAGAATAAGCGCAGATAGCGCCCCCATCCCAAATACACTTGTTAAATGCCCACCTCTTATTTTTCCTGTTTCATTAGAGAGTGTATTTTGTATAGAATTTGGTAGTTGTAGTTCATAGAATCCAAACATGGATAAGGACAATATAACGAAAATAAGTGCAAAACCTCCAAGTACCCAAGCATTTTGTAGGGCAGCTGATAGCATTGCACCAGAGAGTCCTGCTGCTACTCCTGCTGCAGAGTAAGTGAGAGACATCCCTAAAACATAGGCTAACGCCAGGATAAAACCATTGCTTTTAGTAAGATTTTTTCCGCTGTTTACAATTATTCCAGATAAGATTGGAACCATTGGAAATACACAAGGGGTAAAAGAAAGTAAAAGACCAATACCAAAAAAGCTTGCAAGAATTAACCAGAAATTTCCATCCTCAAACATTTTGCCAATTTTTATTGATTCAGACTCAATAGGCCTTTGGTTACTTGGGAGTGTGATTAATTCTGGTTTAGATCTTATTGATTCAGTTTTTATAGAATTAGTTGATGCTATTGCGTTGTCGCTTATAGAATTTGCTAGTGCTGTAACTACAGATTTTGTGGCTGGAAGAGTGAGCTCTATTATTTTATCAATAGGAGCATAGCATACACCTATTGGCTCATTACATCCTTGATAGGTAGCTGCAATTGTAAATAGATTTGCTGTTAATAACTCACGTTTTAAAGAAATTTCAGCTTGGAAAGGCTGGTAATATACCTCTGTTTGGCCAAAGGTTGGATCATTCTTCATTTTCCCCTTTGGTAGAGAAACTTTTTCTATTAATGTGTTTGTATTTTTTGACTTAAAAGAAATTTTATCCTTATATATATAATAGTTCGTTGCAGGCTTAAATTCTGCAATTAAAGTATTTCCATTATGTACTTTGATTGTGAGCTTAAAAGCTTGGTTAGGTGGGAGAAGCTCCTCTTTTTCTTGTTCAATTTGTGTAAAGCCGTCACTAATTTTCTTTATTTCAGATAATATACTGGACGACCTACTCTCTTCAGAAAAAGCATTCAGACTTGTCATACAAAATAATAATAATAATAGTCTAATAAAGTACATGGATAAGTCAGTATATTTAGTTTCTATTTGAAGGGGTTGTTTCATTTGAGATCCACTGTAAATATTTAGGTAGACCTCCATTTATTGGGACAGTAACGATTTCAGGTAGTTCATCTGGGTGTATAGCTATTATGGTATTTTCTACCTCAACATAGTGTGGTGATATAGTTTTAATAAATATTGGTAGTTCAGTTGTAGTTTCTATTTTATCTTTCCATCTATAGCATGATGTGCATTCGGATTGGATATTAATACAAGCAGCTAGCTTCTTACTAATTAATTTATTAGCTAATTTCAAGGCAGTTTCTTTATCTGGAAGATTGGTTATAACAAGTATAGGACTCATAAAATTATTTAAACTACTTATTTAGTAGAAGGATTTTACCTTTTTTCTGATTTGGTTGCTTTATCTTTAGAAATGCCTTGGATCACGGTAGGGTAGTGCAAATTTATATATAGCTCATTTTTTATACGTGTATTTGTTAGCCTTCTTGATTCTTCCATGAATGACAACATATTATTAGAAATGTGTTTATAGGCATTGATACGTGCTATACGAGGCGGGCGTGGCATATTAAAAGAATCAGCAATTAGGTCAAAATATTCTCCCATTTTTAAATTGGAGTCATCGCTAGCATTATAAATTCTTCCTGGCTTTGCATAGCGTAATGCTGCAAATATAATATATACAAGGTCATTAGCATGTATGGTATTAGTATAACAATCATCATCAGGAAGCAATGCTGGGGCACCTTCACGTATACGTTTTAATGGTAAGCGTTCAGCTGCATAAATCCCTGGCACACGCAGAATAGATACATTTATATGGTTACGTAACCCCCAATTTCGTACCTGTTTTTCTGCATCAGCTCGCCTTTTTGAGCGATCTATGCGCGGTTTGATTGGGTGTGTCTCAGGTGTTAATTCGCCATTGCAATCACCATATACACCACTAGTACTGATGTAAATAAATCGTTGTGGTAAAATCTTCTTTAAAGTTATTCTCTTTGTTAGTGAGGCTAATAGATTTGTGATACGTATGTCTCTTTTTCCATGGTTAGGTGGTGGTGCAAGATACAATATAGCATTAGCTACTCCTGCAAGTTTTTTCAGGGTTTTTGGGTTATCGAGATCACCAGGCATGGGAATAATTCCATGTTGGCGAAGCTTAGGGGCATTCTCTGGGTAACGACATAGGCCTAGTAGTCGATAATGAGGGCGTAACAATGGAGTTGAGCGTAATGCAATATCACCACACCCGATTACTAAGAGAGTCTGTTTCATAATAACCTATGCTATTTTCTATTAGTATTTAATTAATCTATTAATAATCTAATGTCTTATCAAGTAACTATTAATCCTGGACGCCATATTTTTAATGTAAAAAATGGGGAAACCATTCTTCAGGCCGCTTTACGCGAAGGATTTTCGCTTCCATATGGTTGCCGTAATGGTGCCTGTGGAACTTGTAAAGGTAAAATAATACAGGGAAAAGTAGATTTTGGCAGATTTAATGAAAATACGCTAACAGAAAAAGAGAAACAGGAGGGCTTGGCACTATTTTGTTGTGCTCAACCAATGTCTGAATTAATAATTGAATGTCGTGAAATAGGGAAGGTTAATGATTTAAGGATTAGAAAGTTTCCTTGTCGAGTACAGAAATTAGAGCAAGTAGCTCCAGATGTCATGCTAATTTCTTTAAAACTTCCAGCAAATGAGAGGTTACAGTTTCTTGCTGGGCAGTATATTGATATTTTGATGAAAGATGGTAAGCGTAGAAGTTTCTCTTTAGCCAATGCCCCTCATGATGATGAGTTATTACAGCTTCATGTGCGTAATTATCCAGGTGGTGTTTTTGCTGAACATACATTTTCAACTATGAAAGAAAAAGATATTTTACGTTTTGAGGGACCTTTTGGGACATTTTTCCTTCGAGAAAACTCAGACAAGCCTATTATTTTTGTTGCAAGTGGAACTGGTTTTGCTCCAGTTAAAAGTATTCTTGAACATATATTTCATATTGCTGAGACATATGGGAACGATCGGCATATAGTTCTTTATTGGGGCGCTCGCATTAAAGCTGACCTTTATTTAGCTGATCTGGCTGGAAGTTGGCAGCACAAATATGACAACTTTTCCTTTATTCCAGTTTTATCTGAAGCATTACAGACAGATGATTGGTATGGGAGAACTGGGTTAGTGCATCAGGCTGTATTAGAAGATTTTGATAGCCTCGCAGGCTACCAAGTATATGCCTGTGGATCACCAATAATGGTAGGGGCGGCCCGGGAGGATTTTGTTAGACTACGTAATCTACCTGAGAATGAATTCATTTCAGATGCATTTATTCCTTCCCCTTCTGATAAAAAATTATAATTAGCCCTTACTAATTAAAACCTTTGCAGGAATGGTATTAATAGTCTTACCAGACAGAGTTTCTGGGCCAGAGTTTTGGGAAGCTTCAAGACCCTTAGTATAATGATCTTTGGCAATTTCAGGCTTTCCAGTCTTTTCATTTAATAAAGCTAGCATGAGATGTGCCTCATAGCTTGATTTTATTGCAAGACTAGATTCTAAATATTTTTGTGCTTTACTCCACATCTCACATTTTATACATAGCTTTCCAAGGACAAGTAATAAATTAAAATCTCTTGGGTAGAATTTTAACCACCATGTCTCCGCATATTCAATTTGCCTTATTACATTACCCTCCATACAATCTGCATAGATACTAACCAATTCTGAATTCCAGCTTTTATCTAAGCTTTTTTCAATTATTGCGCTTGCAGTTATACAGTCACCTATTGCAATATGTGATTTTGCTCCAAAATAAGCAATCGTACTATTTTCTTTTTCAATAGAAGGTACATTCCTCCAGTACCTTTTAAGTAATTGTTTATTCCATGTAATATTTTTAAAATTTTCTAGATGAGCACGATGCCGTAACTCTTCTACTTGAATTTTATTCAAAGCATTGTTTTTCGTTAGTCTGTAAACTAAATCTAAAACTTTTTCCCAATTATTAGCTTGTTGTTGCGCTTTTAATTCTAGCTGTAGTATCGCATTTTGTTGGTTTTTGTCTACATTCTCTAGAGAACCTAGAATATTAAGTGCTTCTTCATAACGATTTTCATCTAGTAATACATCAGCCTTTGTAATGGCATATAATGTTTTCTCATTTGGCGCTTTTTCTTCTAGTACATTTATGAAGTTATCACGTTGATATTCTTTATTTAGCTCGTGAGCAGATCGTGCTGCAATGGCAGCATTAATAGCAATAAATTCAGAAGGCTCATTAAATTTTAGCGCTCTATTGGCAGTTTTTTCTGCCTTAACATAACGCCCTTCTAAAAATTCTTTTATTCCTTTAAGTAAAGCTATATGAGCATTCTCATGGTTTTGTTTTATTCGAAAAGCACGCATCCTAGATGGCAATCTAAATATTCCTATTACCGTTCTTAATAGAAAATAGAAAATAGTGAATAATGTAATTAGGAATACCAGCATCATATTTAGCGAAAGTTCAATACGATATTCTTGCGCTACCAGTAATACATAACCGGTATTATATTTAGTTGCAAATGCAATTATTCCTGCAGCTATAATTAATGTCAGTAGCCAGAAAATAAGCCTCATTTATTTTCCCCTCCCACTTCCTCTTCCATAATTGAATCCTCCCCTGCTTCTTCTGATTTAGCTTCTATTTCAGCTCGTTTTTGTGCAGTCATTTTGGAATCAATTAATTTATTTGCTGTTTCCCTTTTTGTGGAAATACGAAATTGGCGGACTGCATCATAGCTAGCTGATATATTAGGTGCTGTGATAGTAATCTTTTGTTCATGTAATTGCTTTAAAGTTTCTAGCATGCTAATACCTATCTCAGATTTATTATTAAAATGTTTATTGACCCATTCAATAGACGTTTTAATATAAGCTTTAAAATTATCTGAGTCACGGGCAATTAGTGCGTTATGGGCTGATAATAGACGTAATTTCAAATTTTCACGAAGAAAATATGAATGTGATGGAGGTGGTATATCTTGTTTACCCACATGGTCGATACGTATTAACTCCTTAAAATTGATAAACTTCTTAATATCAGTCCAGATCTCACGTAGGAATTCTTTAAATATACCTTCAGATATTGGTTCTTCTTTTGGGGTATCATTAAATAAGTTTTGTAATGGTTTTAGAATGCTTTCCGCTGGTTGAGATTCTTTAGATATCATAGAAGTGTCAGATATTTCAAGAGTACTTTTATTTTCGGATAAAAGTGGTCTTTCCATTGCCAATGGTAGTTGATCTATTATTTCAGTAAGATTATCAAGGCGTAGGCCTATATTAATAATATCAATTTTTGGTGTAGATTTTAATAGATCCATGTCCTTTACTAATATTTCTTGTAGGTATGATATTTTTGGATGATTAATGCGGCTTAATCTTACCTTAGCTTCTTGCATTGCTACCAAAGTGGTTTCTATATTGTTTGCAATCCGCAATTGATAGTTTGCAATGAGTAAAAGTTGCTCTGCTTCTTCTATTGTTGTCTCATTATGATTAAAGGCAAGATCGCGGTAAAGGTCTTCCAGTACTTTCTGTTTACCTATAGATTCTGTTAAATCTGTCTTAAATGATTGAAATTTACTATTATTTTGTTTGATATTCTTCTTTAAATCAGCCTCAAATGATTGAAATTTGCTATTATTTTGTTTGATATTCTTCTTTAAATCAGCCTCAAATGATTGAAATTTGCTATTATTTTGTTTGATATTCTTTTTTATTTGTTCAATATTCTTTTTTATTATATTAGAGATATTTTGCAATTCATTTGATGGGTCTATTTCAGCTAATTGTTTCTCAATTGACTCTATTTCTACAAGTCTCTCTTCCATTGATTCTATCTCTATTAACCTTTTATCAATTTCTGCTAGTTTCTCTTCAATGGGCCCTATCATTTGATCATTAATAGATGATGTATCAGGCTCTATCACTTTATTTTCAATGGGCGTGTCAATTCCAGTTTCTACTAATTGATTCTTAATGGAGGTATCATTTTCTTCTACTAGATCCTCCTTAGGTTCATCAATTTTAGTTGGTAGACTATTAAATTCTTGTGGTAGGGTTTTAATTTCATTATTTTTATACCACTGCCATATAGCTATAGATATAGCAAAAAATAATAGAAGAACAATACTATTACGTAGACCTTTTGATTTAGTATGATCTTGTGTCTTGTCAGCTATTTGTGGTTTTTTAGCGACATCTGATTTGATTTCTTTACTCATAGTTTATTTATAAGAGAATTAATTTCGTTGTTTTCAAAATATTTTTTCTAGAGGTTACAAAATTTGTGTCTGAATATAATGTATTTCAAATATCTATTTGAAATTTATGCAGACAAACATTCAATTAAGTGCCGCAAGAATTTCATCTGCCCCTTGTGCTTTTAAATTTTTTGCAAGATTTATACCCATAGTCTCACCTGTTTCTGGTTTTCCACTTAACTGATTGCTTAGCATACGTGATCCATCAGGATTAGCAACAAAACCACGTAGTAGCAATCTTCCTTCATTAATTTCTGCAAATCCTCCAAGAGGAACCTGACAGCTTCCTCCTAGCTCTCGACTCATAGCCCTTTCTGATTCTACACATTGTGCAGTCTTAATGTGGTGAAGTGGCTGCATAATTTCTATTAAATCAGTCCTTTCAGAAAGGCATTCTACTCCAATTGCACCCTGACCAACTGCAGGTAAGCTTAATTCAGGACTTAAAGTTGCAGTAATTCGGTTAGTTAACCCTAGTCGTTTAAGCCCTGCCGCTGCTAAGATTATAGCTGTATATTGCTCTTCGTCTAGTTTGCGTAATCTTGTTTGTACATTACCTCGTAATGGACGTATTTGTAAATGAGGAAATTTTGAACGTAGTTGACTTTCACGACGTAAACTTGAAGTGCCAATTATGCTGCCAGCAGGCAACATATTTAGAGTCGTGTAGTGATTAGAAACAAAGGCATCTCTTGGGTCCTCACGTTTTGCAATAGCAGCTAATGTGAATCCTGATGGCATATTCATTGGTATATCTTTCATTGAATGTACAGCAATATCTGCACGACCCTCTACTATTGCATGTTCTAATTCTTTTATAAATAAACCTTTTCCACCAATTTTTGAAAGAGAAACATCTAGTATTTGATCGCCACGAGTAGTCATACCAAGTATACTAATATTACTTTGGGGATATAGTTTTATAAGCCATTGCTTGATAAATTCTGCCTGCCAGAGAGCCAGTGCGCTTTCACGTGTAGCAATGACAATTCTTGATGGAATGGGTAATGACATTTATACAATTAAAAGAAATTAAGTTTGTTATAACTCTTTATTCTAACATGGGTAAGTATGAATTGGACTGAGTTACATATAATGCTGTTGTAGTAATAGTATTATGGTAATAGGTCAAAATTATTGAATTTAATAATGTTGAAAAATAGTGGCCTATAATAAAGTTAATTAATTCTTGTAATTTAACTAAGCCTATGATATTGAAGGACAAAAATCTACTGATTATATTTTTTAATCTTTAAATAATAATTTGAAGATAAGCTATTATATAATGAACCTAAATAGGTTTCTGTCAATTCTTTTGATTACGTGTAATTCTAATGCTTATTTGATTTGCTTATTTTTTTAGCACAGATCATATTTTAAGCTAAGAGGTTATAAAAAAATTATTTAAAGGTAGAAAATTTGTAGTCTGATTTTCATTCCTCTTATTTTAGGAGATCTGGTAGTATGTTTAGGTGCTCATTTATTCAGAAATGGGTTAGATAAAAATAGGGTTAAAATATTAATTTAATAAAGATATTCTAATTATAGGTAATTTATGAGTAAAAAACTCTTTATTAAAACATTTGGTTGTCAAATGAATGAGTATGATTCTAAGAAGATTGTAGACTTACTCCGTGTGACCCAGAGTATGGATCAGATTGATAGCCCTGATGGTGCCGATATGATTCTTTTTAATACTTGTTCAATTAGGGAAAAAGCACAGGAAAAGGTATTTCATGATTTAGGCCGTATTCGAGCGCTGAAGAAAAGTAATCCTGAATTACTAATTGGTGTTGGGGGTTGTGTGGCAAGTCAAGAAGGAGAAAATATAATTCATCGAGCACCTTATGTAGACATAGTTTTTGGCCCACAAACCCTACATAGATTACCACAATTGATAGAAGCAAGAAAGATTAGTGGAAAGCCTCAAATAGATATAAGTTTCCCTGAAATTGAGAAATTTGATCATTTACCAGAATCATTAGTTAATTCTGATGAACGTAAGGCGAGTGTCAGTGCATTTGTTTCTATTATGGAAGGTTGTAGCAAATATTGTAGTTTCTGTGTAGTTCCTTATACTCGTGGTGAGGAGGTATCTCGTCCGTTACGTGAAGTTTTAATGGAGGTTGTGAATCTAGCTGATCAAGGGGTTAAAGAGATAACATTACTTGGGCAAAATGTTAATGCTTATCGTGGGGTAATAGAAAGTGAGGAAGAAAGTGTAGCAGACTTGGCTTTGTTACTTTCATATATAAATGAAGTCCCTGGAATTGAACGTATTCGCTATACAACTTCTCATCCCAGGGAATTTACAGAGCGTCTTGTAGATGCACATCAGACGGTAAGTAAATTAGTTAGTCATGTGCATTTGCCAGTGCAGTCTGGTTCTGATCGAATTTTAACAGCAATGAAGCGAGGGTATACGGTTCTAGAATACAAATCAATTATTAGGAAACTTCGCTCAATTTGTCCAGGTATGTCTTTTACTTCTGATTTTATTATTGGTTTTCCTGGTGAAACTGAAGCTGATTTTAATGCAACTATGGAATTAATTGAAGAAATAGGTTTTGATGATTCTTTTAGTTTTATTTATAGCCAGAGACCAGGAACTCCAGCATCTGATTTACCTGATGATATTCCATATAAAATAAAGCAGGAGAGGTTATTAAAAGTCCAGGAAAAAATTAAATACCAAGCAAGTGTTGCATGTAAAAATATGGTAGGTTCAATTTTTCGTATATTAGTTGAGGGGATTTCTAGAAAGAATCCTCAGGAATTATGTGGGCGTACAGATAATAACCGTATGGTTTATTTTGTTGGTGACTTGAATGTAATAGGGAATTTTGTAGATGTTAAAATAACTACTGCCTCATCAAAATTATTACATGGTGAAATTGTGCAAAGCTTAGCTGAGCCTTCACCTTCTATAGAGAATAACTTTTTTCACTAAAAATAAAATTCTAGTCGGCTATAAAATTCCCTTGATACCTAAATTAGAAGAAATTTCTTTCCCTGCAGATGACAATGAGCGCCTTGCTAATTTATGTGGTGCTTTGGATGAGAATCTCAAACAAATTGAATCGGTTCTTGGTGTTTCAATTATCCGTCGCAGTGAGCATTTTAGTATTCGTGGTAAAAATACTCAAACTAGGCTTGCTTCATGGGCATTAAAAAAATTTTATAAACAGGCTAAAAATAGTCTTGGTATTGAACAAATTCATTTGGGTCTAATTGAGCTAATGACTTCAGATGGTGCAGGAAAGCAGGATGTGCGTGATTTTGTTCATGGAGATGATATGCAAATATCATCTCTTGCTACTCGTCATAGTAATTTACGTGGTCGAACACCACGTCAAGTTAGTTATCTAAAACAAATTCAAAGCCATGATATTTCTTTTGCCATTGGTCCTGCAGGTACTGGTAAGACTTATCTTGCTGTAGCTAGTGCAGTTGATGCGTTGGAGAGAGATCTGGTAGAACGTATAATATTAGTTCGTCCTGCAGTTGAAGCAGGAGAGAGGCTTGGTTTTCTTCCGGGTGATATGGCGCAGAAAGTAGATCCTTATTTAAGGCCACTTTATGATGCATTATATGATTTGATGGGGATTGCTAAAGCAAGCAAACTATTTGAACGTGGCATAATTGAGGCTGCACCACTTGCCTTTATGCGTGGGCGCACATTGAATAAATCATTTATTATTCTCGATGAGGCACAAAATACGACGCCAGAGCAGATTAAAATGTTTCTAACCCGAATTGGGTTTGGTTCTAAGGTTGTTGTAACTGGAGATATTACACAAATTGATTTGGCAAGAAACCAAAAGAGTGGCTTAGTTGAAGCTAAAAAGATATTAGAAAAAGTAAGTGGTGTTGCTTTTACTAGTCTTGAAGCAAGTGATGTGGTAAGGCATCCTCTGGTACAAAGAATTGTAAATGCCTATGAAAGATATGATAAAACATAGTAATCCAGTTTTTATTGAATCAGTGTCAAAAATTAATAAAATAGAGTTAGATCTAACGGTACAATATGCTGATAATATTTGGCTATCTTTAAAAGAAATTCCATCGCGTCTTCAGTTGTGTAAATGGTTTAAAGCTGGATTACAGCAGGATGCACAGGCTACTATACGTATAGTTGATGAGATAGAGGGTCGTAGATACAATCGAAATTTCCGTGGTAAAGATTATGCTACTAATGTATTAACTTTTATATATGGAGAAACTTTACCTTTGTCTGCAGATATTGTGTTATGTGTGCCAGTAATAGAGAGAGAAGCAAAGCATCAGCATAAGGATTTGTTGGCACATTATGCACACCTTACGGTGCATAGCTCTCTTCATATGCAGGGATATATACATGAGAAAGAAAATGATGCGATCATAATGGAGAAGCTTGAAACAGAAATTGTTACTAGTTTAGGGTTTGATGACCCATATCAGGAGAAGAACTAACCTTATCATTTTTCAATGATAGATAGGATAACTAAAGGTGTTTTATTAGTATTAAATATTACAAATTAAAATGAATAATCCTTCACCTAAACCTAAATGGTTTGAACAATTAAGTGCATTGCTTATACGTGAGCCAGAAGACCGTGAGCAGTTAATAGAACTATTGCATTCCTCATTTGAACGTGATTTGCTTGATTCTGATGCTTTGAGCATGATTGAAGGTGTTATGCAAGTTTCTGAAATGAAGGCAAGTGAAATTATGGTTCCTCGTTCGCAAATGGATGTAATTGATATCAGTGAGACACCAGATACATTTGTTCCGTTTATGATAGAAACTGCGCATTCACGTTTTCCTGTGACTGAGAATGGTAAAGATAATGTGATTGGGATTTTATTAGCAAAGGATTTGTTGAAGTATTATGCCGGAGGAGAGGAATTCAATGCACGAGAAATATTACGTCCAGTAGTATTTATTCCGGAGTCTAAAAGATTAAATGTATTGTTAAAAGATTTTCGTAGTAATAGAAATCATATAGCAATTGTTGTTGATGAATATGGTGGTGTTGCAGGCTTAGTTACTATTGAAGATGTTTTGGAGCAAATTGTTGGTGATATTGAAGATGAGTATGATTATGATGAATCAGAAGATAATATTGTTCAAGAATTAGATGGACGTTATCGAATTAAAGCAGTTACTGAGATAGCAGATTTTAATGAATCTTTGGGCACAAAATTTAGTAATGATGATTTTGATACAGTTGGTGGATTAGTGTTGAATAAATTTGGCAGATTGCCTAAGAGTGGTGAGTCGGTTGTTATAGGAGATTTAAAGTTCATAGTATTAAGAGCCGATAGCCGAAGGTTACATATGGTGTTAGTTGAGGGACATAAGCCTGAGGAAAATCAGTGCGAAGATTGAGTAATGAAGAATCAATAATTAAAATTCAAAATTCAAAACAGAAGTGGCTTTATTTAATTATTGCATCTTTACTTGGTGCAATAACAGTTCTTGGGTTTGCTCCGTTTTATATTTTTCCCATACCAATTATAACAGTTGCATGTTTGCTTTATTTCTGGCGTAAAAGTACATCACCTATCCAAGCAGCATTTCTTGGGTTTTTTTTTGGTATGGGAATGTTTGGTGTAGGTGTTACATGGATATATATAAGTTTGCACGAGTTTGGTGCGCTACCTATGCCAATCGCAATTCTTCTTTTATTAATTCTTTGCGCCTATCTTTCTTTATATATAACAATGATAGGTTGGTTGGTAAAAAAATTTAGTCCTGAGAAACCATTAGTTTGGGTATTATTTGTGGCTAGCATTTGGACGTTATCTGAATGGCTTCGTGGTGCAATTCCTTTTTTTGGATTTCCATGGTTGGCAATGGGGTATTCGCAGGCTCCTTTTAGTCCTATTGTGGGATATGCTGCAGTGACAGGGGTGTATGGTGTTTCATTGATGCTTATCTTAAGCGCTTCATTTGTAAGTTTATTTTTCGAAAGAAAATTACGTGCTTGGCGTAATGTTTTATTTTTATCTATAATTTGGGTCACTGGTTTTAGCTTGCAACTTATTAGTTGGACTGAGCCTAAAGGGGGCCCTATATCTGTAAGTTTGCTACAAGGAAATATTTCTCAGGAAATGAAATGGAATCCTGATCATGTTGCTTATACTATGGATACCTATACTAGACTGGTACTTAATAGTGATAGTCGCCTTATTGTTACACCTGAAATTTCTTTACCATTGACGCGTGATAAAATCTCTGAAAAATATCTTACAAAGATTTCTACTCATGCAAAAGAAAATAATGGGGATGTGCTTATTGGTATGGTAGAAACGGAAAATGGTTCAGGAAAATATTATAATTCTATGTTTAGTTTTGGTATTTCTCCTAAACAGATATATCGTAAATTTCATTTATTACCATTTGGTGAATTTATCCCATTTCAGCCTATTTTTGGTTGGATTATAGATAGCCTGAGAATTCCATTAACAGATTTTTCTCGTGGGGAACTTAATCAGAAGCCTATGAGGCTTGCCGGGCAAAGTGTTGCAGTGAATATCTGTTATGAGGATGTATTTGGTGAGGAATTAATTTATCAGCTACCACAAGCATCACTACTTGTTAATGTAAGTAATGACGCATGGTTTGGACGTTCTATTGGACCGCATCAGCACTTGCAGATATCACAAATGAGGGCACTTGAGACAGGTCGTTATATGTTGAGAGCTACCAATACTGGTGTAAGTGCTATTATAAATGAACGCGGGGTTGTTTTGCGACAAGCTGAAATATTTAAAAAAACAGCATTGAATGGTTTAGTACAGGGATATACTGGTACAACTCCATTTGTTTATTTTGGAAATAGTTTAATATTAGGACTGGTTTGTTTTTCTTTGTTTATTTGTTTAATTCAGATATTTTTTCGTATAAGAAAAACCCTGTAGAATCTATTTTTTAGATTATTGTAGATATTTCATTTAGGTAGCTTCATGCTTACATTCCAGGAAATAATTTTTATATTACAACGCTATTGGAGTAGACAAGGTTGTATTCTGCTCCAACCATATGATATGGAAATGGGAGCCGGAACTTTTCATCCGGCAACTTTTTTACGTGCGCTTGGTCCTGAGCCTTGGAGGTCTTCTTATATTCAGCCATCTCGTCGCCCGAAAGATGGTCGCTACGGAAATAATCCAAATCGTTTGCAGCATTATTATCAATATCAGGTGGTGATGAAGCCTTCACCTGATAATATTCAAGACTTATATCTTAATTCACTACGAGAATTAAAAATTAATCCTGCAATTAATGATATTAGATTTGTTGAGGATGATTGGGAGTCTCCTACACTTGGATCATGGGGATTAGGTTGGGAAGTATGGTTAAATGGTATGGAAATAACTCAGTTTACTTATTTTCAGCAAGTAGGCGGCCTTGATTGCAAGCCAGTATTAGGTGAAATTACATATGGTTTGGAACGTCTTGCAATGAACCTTCAAGGCGTTGAGGATGTATTCAAAATTATCTGGGCAGATGGAATTACATATGGGGATGTATACCATCAAAATGAATTAGAGCAATCTAAATACAATTTTGATCAGAGTAATATAACGCTTCTTTTAAAACAATTTGTTATGTATGAATCTGAGGCTAAACGCCTACTTGAATTGAATCTACCGATACCAAGTTATGAACATGTATTGAAGTGTTCTCATATTTTTAACTTACTAGATGCACGTGGAGCAATTTCGGTTACAGAGCGCGCAGCTTATATTAGTAGAATTAGAGTTTTAGCCAGATTAGTTGCGAGGGAATATTATGATACCCGTAAGGAGCTTGGTTTCCCAATGCTTTTGAAATAGAATAGAAATATTTTATGCAAGATACATTACTTATTGAAATTCTAACTGAAGAATTACCACCGAAATTATTGCAAAATTTGAGCAATAGTTTTTCTAATGGTGTATATAATATTCTAGATCAGAATTGCTTATTAACCTCACATAGCAAATTAACGTCATATGCGACGCCAAGGCGTTTAGCTTTAACTATAACCGCAGTATTAGATTCTCAATCTGATAGGAATATTGAGAGAAGGGGACCATCTGTGTCTGCTGCCTATGATGAAACAGGTAGGGCTACTCCAGCATTACAAGGATTTGCTCGGTCATGTGGGGTGACGGTAGATAGTTTAAAACAGGGAGCTGATGCCAAAGGAAATGTTTGTTATATCTATCAATATAATCAGCCCGGGCAAAGTCTTGGAAAAATATTAACTAGAAATTTAAAGGATTTGTTGCGAAAAATTCAAGCCCCAAGAATGATGTGTTGGGGTACCAACAATGAGCAATTTATTCGTCCAGTACATAATTTTATTATGTTACATGGAGAGAATCTACTATGCGAGCCAATAGAAATATTTGGGTTAAAAGGCTCTAAATTAGGGACTTTAGGGCATCGCTTTCTAAGTAAAGGCCGTATTACATTATCTCATGCTAATGAGTATGAGAAAATTCTGCATGATAAAGGGTGTGTAATAGTTGATTTTGAAAAAAGGAAGAAAATAATAATAGATAAATTAAATGAATCTAGTAAGAGAGAAAAAGGGAGCTTGGTACATGATAATATTTTGTTAAATGAAGTTACTTCTTTGGTTGAATACCCTGAGGTTTATGTAGGAAATTTTAATAAATCTTTTCTTAGTATACCGCAGGAATGTTTGATATTAGCAATGAAGCAACATCAGAAATATTTCCCATTGTTTGATAATGAGGGAAATTTATTATCAAAATTCTTAATGGTTAGTAATATTCGAACTAATATGTCTTCAGCCATTATTCGTGGGAATGAGAAAGTTCTTCAGGCAAGATTGGCAGACGCAGAGTTTTTTTATAATCAAGATCGAAAAAAAAAATTAGCTTCGCATATAGAAAAGTTAAATGGTGTTGTGTATCACAATAAGCTAGGAACTTTGCGTGATCGAGTTGATCGTTTATCAAAGATAGCACAGGAAATTGGCTTACATTTAGAAGGAAAAAAACTAGCTATTTTGGCAAGTGAAGTTGCAATGTTATCTAAATCTGACTTGCTTACTGATATGGTTGGAGAGTTTCCTGAGCTTCAAGGTATTATGGGCCGTTATTATGCAACTCATGATGGAATAAATAATGAATTAGCTATTGCAATTGAAGATCATTACAGACCTAGATTTTCTGGAGATGATTTGCCTCGTAATATGGTTGGTATTTGTGTTGCGCTTGCAGATAAATTAGAGATTTTGATTGGAATGTTTGGTATCGGTCAGCTTCCTTCTGGTGATAAAGATCCATTTGCTTTGCGTCGCCATGCATATGGTGTTATTAGAATACTGATAGAAAAGAAGCTTGAAATTAATTTGCATGAATTAGTCCTTACAGCACAAAAATATATGCCTAATAATGTTAGGAATAATGATAAATTTGATCCAATGGTGATTAATAATTTTTTATTAGATAGGACTAGAAGATATTTTACAGATCAAGGAAATAATTATCATGCTATAGAATCAGTTATTACCCCATTTGGGGGGACTACACCTCTGTCTATTCTTTCAGAAATTATTCCCACAGCTGAAGCATTTCTTTCATCTGAAGAGGGTCGTATCCTTGCGAATGCAAATAAGAGAATTACAAATATTCTAAAAAAATCAGGTCAAGATGTTACATGTGTAAACTACACTATAGATAATATAAATATGCCTGATCCTGGTTTATTTGAAACTCATGCTGAAACAAAACTATGGAATGCCTTAAGGGAGGTTGGTAATAAATCTGAGGCTCTAAGATCTGAGAAACGTTTTTCTGAGGCATTGAATATATTAGTAAATCTTGCTTCTCCAGTAGAAGATTTTTTTAAAGAAGTTATGGTAAATTCTGAGGATAAAAGAATAAGGAAAAATAGATTTTTATTATTACAATATGGGCGAGCTTATATGAATCAAGTGGCAGATTTGAGTTTAATGGTTTCATAGTAATTAATGAAATTAATTATTCTTGATCAAGAAGGAGTAATAAATAATTATAGTGATGCTAACACTAGGTCTTCTGTTGAATGGATACCAATTCAGGGAAGCTTAGAGGCCATGTTATATCTAAATCAAATGGGTTACCGGATAGTTATTGCTAGTAATCGGTCTTGTTACCGAAAAATTATTGATATGCCAAGATTTAATGCTATTAATGATAAAATGTGCAAGGCTGTGAATCAGGTTGGAGGGCGCATAGATGCAATATTTCTGAGCCCACAGTTAGATGCTGAAAAATATAATTGTAATAGATTATTGATTGCAATGTTTCAGGAGGTTGCTCAACGATTTGGTATTGGTATAAATAATGTTTTTATTGTTGGAGATAGCTTACGGTACCTAAAAGCCGCAGCATCTGTAGGTGCGATGCCAGTTATGGTTCTTACTGGTAGAGGTAGAAAAACAAAGAATACAAAGAGTCTTCCTAAGAATATAAAAATATTCTCTGATCTGGCTTCTGTTGTTGATAATTTACTTAAATGAAGCTTGTTATTGCAGCCTTACGTTCGGCAATTTATCTTCTATTACAAATTATAATTACTCCATTTTATACATTAATTGTCTTAGCTTCATATCCATTGCCTCCTTCTAAGCGATATTTTATTATTTCTGGGTGGGCACATATAATGCTGTTTCTTTCTAGAGTAGTATGTGGAATTCATTATTGTGTATTGGGGATTGAGAATATTCCAAGAGAACCTGCTATTATACTATCAAAACATCAATCAGCTTGGGAGACACTTGCTTTCCAGCAGATTTTCCCGCCGCAAGTATGGGTCTTAAAGAAAGAGTTACTTTATATTCCATTCTTTGGTTGGGGTCTAGCAATGACAGACCCTATCGCGATAAATCGGAATTTAGGTAGAGCTGCACTAAAACAAATCATTAAACAGGGGAGGGACAGATTAGATAAAGGGCTTTGGGTAGTTGTTTTCCCTGAGGGTACACGTATAGAACCTGGTAAAAAAGGGAAATATGGAATTGGTGGTGCATTGTTGGCAACAAAAACTGGTGTGCCAGTAGTTCCAGTTGCGCATAATGCTGGGATGCTTTGGGGGAGAAACTCCTTTATTAAATTTCCTGGGACTATAACAGTTAGTATTGGTGAGCTGATAGATCCTGTAGGGATGGGCGCTAGTGAACTAAATAATAAAGTAGAGGAGTGGATTGAATTAGAAATGATTCGTATATGTGGTAAAGATATTACTTAAATAAAATGAGGAAATATTCACTTTCTTTATTAAATAATAGAAAAGTAATTAAAAGGAGTGTGCATCGTATCATTCTAAATGATAAAGAAATTCTATATTTTTTAAGAAGGCGTAAATGTAAATCAATAAATATTAAAATAGATAGTGATGGTTTAACTATTAGTGCCCCTATCATTGAGAAATTGAGTCGGATTGAGTTTGTATTAAAGGAAAAGAGATTTTGGATTCTTAGGAAACTTGATGAATGGAAAAAGAAAAAATTAATTAGGTTGGTATGGGAGGAGTCAGCTATTTTTCCACTTCTTGGGAAGCCATGGAAAATATCTAAAACGTCTACTGGAACCATGAAAATGATTCCAGTGAAAATACAGTCTAAAGAGGAAAGGGGGCAATTGGAGTTACCTTTGCCTTCCATAATATCTGCTCAGGAAATTGAGAAAACTGTAATGGAATGGTATTACCAGCAGGCACATATCTGTTTTAGTGAACGTATTAAATATTTCGCAGAGAAGCTTCAAGTGGTAACGCCGCAATTGAGGTTGTCAAATGCAAGAACTCAATGGGGTAGTTGTGATATACGCGGTATTGTTCATTTGAATTGGAGATTAATCCATTTATCAATTCATTTGATAGATTATGTTATTGCTCATGAGTTATCACATCTTATTGAAATGAATCATTCTGCTGCATTTTGGAGAATAGTTGAAAGTATTTGTCCAAATTACTTAGTTATTAGGAATGAATTAAATAAAATTGGATGAATATGGATTTACTTAGATCATTAAGTATACCTATGATTATTTATTGAATTTTAATTGTGTTAGTATTTTATATGTGTAATTTTGGAAATTTTTTATGCGAATATTAAGTAGTGTCATTTTGTTAGTTTTTATTTTGGGATCGTGCGGATTAAAAGGACCGCTTTATCTACCAGAAAATAAAATAATAGATAAGCAAGATTCTAAGGAAGAAGGGAAAAATAATTGATTGATTTTCCTATTTTTTCATATCGTGCTACTACACTTTCTATTGAATCAGTTTCTCTGGAAAAAATTGCCCAAGAATTTGGTACTCCATGTTATGTCTATTCTCGATCAGCATTAGTTAATGCTTATAGAGAACTTGATGCAGCATTTGCTGATAGGAAGCATTTAATATGCTATGCGGTTAAGGCTAACCCTAGTATTGCTATTCTTGATATATTTTCAAAGTTAGGTAGTGGGTTCGATATAGTTTCTGGAGGAGAGCTGCAACGGGTGCTTAAAGTTGGGGGGGACCCAAAAAAAATAGTTTTTTCTGGTGTGGGAAAGAGTAGTGCTGAGATACAAGCCGCACTTTCAGTAAATATTTTGTGTTTTAATGTAGAATCAGAAGCTGAACTTAGAGCTTTAAGTCAAATTGCAAAGGGAATGAATAAAATAGCTTCTGTTAGCATGAGAGTTAATCCAGATGTAGATGCAAAAACTCATCCATATATTTCTACTGGGCTTAAAGAGAATAAATTTGGAGTCCCATTTGATGAGGCCGAGAAGCTTTATCTTTTAGGAAAAAATCTTCCTAATATTCATATGACTGGATTGGATTTTCATATTGGATCTCAGTTAATTGAACTTGCTCCATTCTCTGAAGCTAGTGAGAAAGTAATTGGCTTATTAGATCGATTAGAGAATAAAAAAATTAAAATCGAGCATCTTGATTGTGGGGGTGGGCTAGGAATTCGCTATTCACAAGAGATCCCACCATCACCTCGGAACTATATTGCAGCATTATGTGCAGGTCTTGGTAATCGTACTCATCGTATGTTAATAGAGCCGGGTAGATCCCTAGTGGGGAATGCAGGAGTATTGCTGACTAGAGTAGAATATTTGAAACATACGCCTTATCGTAATTTTGCTATAGTAGATGCTGCTATGAATGATTTGCTTCGTCCAGCATTATATGATGCTTACCATGAAATTTTACCAGTTATTACAAATAAAAAGAAAACTAAGCCTTATCAGATAGTTGGACCTGTATGTGAAACAGGAGATTTTCTTGGATATGATAGGGAACTTTCTTTATCACAGGGAGATTTGCTTGCTGTTATGTCTGCTGGGGCTTATGGTATGAGTATGAGTTCTAATTATAATAGTCGACCCCGAGCTGCTGAAGTAATGGTATATGATGATAGTACTCACCTTATTAGAAGAAGAGAATCTATAGATGAATTATTTGCTAATGAGATGATTTTACCATAGTAGATTATTTAGGATTATTAAATACTAAGTTTCATAGAATAAAAGTTATTTATAGATATTGTTATTCCTTCATGAATAATGAGAATTTATTTATATCAATAATAGTGTGGCTAGACCTAGAAAGATAAAAAATCCACCGCTGTCTATTATTGCAGTGACTACTACATTGGATCCTTTTGCGGGGTCACGACTAAATTTTTGCAGTGTTAATGGAACGAGTACGCCTAATATTGCAGCTAATAAGAACGTTAATGTCATTGCCAAAGTCATTACTAAGCTAAGTTGGATATTTTCATAAATGATAAAAGCAAATAATCCAACTATGCTGCCGCAAACTAGGCCATTGGCAGAACTGACACCAATTTCTTTAGCAAATAATTTTCCTGCATTATTAGTGTTAAGGTGACCTAACGCTAGTGCACGGACGATCATGGTAATAGTTTGATTACCAGAATTTCCCCCTATGCTAGCAATAATTGGCATAAGAGCTGCTAGAGCTACTAATTTTTCAATAGACCCCTCAAATACTCCTATTACACGGGATGCAATAAAGGCTGTTATTAAATTTATTGCTAGCCAAACCCAGCGATTTTTTATGCTTTTCCATACAGGTGCAAATAAGTCCTCTTCTTCGCGTAGACCTGCTAAATTTAGTGCTTCATTTTCAGATTCTTCACGAATAAAATCTATAACTTCATTGACAGAGACTCTGCCTAATAATTTATTATTTATATCTACTACTGGGGAAGTAACTAGATTATATCGTTCAAATGCATGTGTTGCCTGTTGTGCTTTGTCATTAGGATGAAGTTTCATCATTTTTTTTGACATTAATTCTGATACTTCAACATTAGGATCATTGACTAGTAGAAGGTTTACAGGTAGTACACCTATTAGGTTTTCATTTCTATCTATTATAAACAGCTGATCTGTGTGGTCAGGTAATTTTTTTAGGCGCCGTAGATAACGTAAAACTACTTCTAATTTTATATCCTCTCGTACAGTTACCATATCAAAGTCCATTAGTGCACCTACAGCATCTTCTGGATAAGACATAGCTGCACGTAATTTTTCACGTTCTGCTATGGGAAGCTTCTGAAAAAGATTATCAAGAACATCGTTCGGTAGATCTGGGGCTAGATCAGCTATTTCATCGACATTTAATTGCCCTGTGGCAGCTACTAACTTATTATTGTTCATAGTTGAAATTAATGTTTCCCGAACAGCATCTGAGGTCTCTAATAATGTTTCCCCATATTGCTCTAATTTAACCATTTCCCATACTATAATACGTTCGTCTAGAGGTAATGCTTCTAGAATGTATGCAATATCAGCAGGATGAAGCATATCAAGCAATGTCCGCAATTCAGATAAATTCTGTTTATGAACTAAAGATTCACTTAATTCCCTTTTCTCATCTTGCATTTGAACAAAACCTGTTACAAGCTTATTCCTACTTAATAAATTAACTACTTTTTGGAGGTGTTTATTTGGATTATCTGTTTCACTATTGCTATGATTAGTTGGATTTTTCATGGTAGGCCGTTCCAATAAATAGAAAAGACTACTGAATTGTAAGGAATATAAATATATACGTCGAATATTTATTAGAAGATTGGGTGATTGCATTTAAATTTATTTCATTGCAATTTTAAGCTGATATTTAAAGGTATTATGGAATCTTTGCAGAGGCTAATCTATGTTGAATGATATCTGCTTTTTTTAATAATAATGGAGAATCTCGATTTTTATCATAAAAATTAGGGTTTGGAATCATAGCTGCCAGGTGGGAAGATTGTTGTATTGAAAGAGAAGAAATATGAATATCATAATAATGAGAAGCTGCAGCATTTATACCAAATACATTGTCTCCCCATTCAATGATGTTTAAATAAATCTCTAGAATTCTTCGTTTGGTCATTACACTTTCTAACATTAGTGTAATAATGGCTTCTTCTATTTTACGTAAAATGGTTTTTTCTGTAGAAAGGAATAAATTCTTTGCAAGCTGTTGACTTATAGTAGAGCCCCCAGCAACAATTTTTCTTTCTTTTATGTTTTTTTTTAAGGCTATTTGTATAGCTTTATAGTCAAATCCATTATGACTCATAAATTTAGAATCTTCAGCAGCAATAACTGCACGTTTAAGATGGTTTGGGATAAGGTCATAAGATACCCACTTGTATTGTAATTTTATTTCAGTTTCAGGCCTATTTTTTTTTTGTGAATTCAATCGATATTGCATGAATGCGCTGGTGGATGGGTTATAAAAATTTAAGTAAACTATCTGACAGAAAATCCAGGTTTGATAGAAAAAAATTAGACAAAAAAAGAAGAATAGAATTTTCCATGGAAAGTATCTATGTTTTTTTTTATTCATTCTTTAAAATTTGTACTTAAGGTGCATTTCTAATATTCTTAATTATCTCTTTAGTTCTAGGCCTAATTCCACGCCAAAGTAGAAATGACTCAGCAGCTTGTTCCACTAGCATGCCTGTTCCATCTGATAGGTATTTTGCGCCTTCTTTCTCGGCAAATTGTAAGAACGGAGTTTGCTTGTTACTGTACATCAAATCATATGCCATTGATTTAGAAGAAAATATATTTTTGGGTAGGATTAATGGTTCTCCAATCAGGCTTGTAGAGGTTGCATTAATTACAAGGTCAAATTTCTTCTTGGCAATTTCTATATTGTTATTAGAGGCGACAATATTATTAAAGGATGAAAACTGGTTCTTTAATTTATATGCTTTTTGTATGGTGCGATTTGTAATTACTATTGTATGTGGATTTTCTTTTAATAGTGAGAGTAGTATTCCACTTGCAGCGCCACCAGCCCCGCAAAGGAGTATCTTTTTAGATGTAATTGTAAAGCCTAAGTTATTAACAATATCTCGTATTAGGCCAATTCCATCTGTATTATGCCCATAAATCCCAGTATTACTAAATACTAATGTATTGACAGAGTGTGCGGCTTTAGCATGCTGACTCAGATGAGTTGAAATTTTATAAGCGCTAAATTTGAAGGGGATAGTTACATTCATCCCCCTTCCATTATTTTTTTTGAAAGCTTTAACTGCTTTAGTGAAGCCATTGAGTGGTGCAAATAGAGCTTTATATTGCATTTCCTGCTTGGTTTGTTTTGAGAATGCAGTATGGATCATTGGTGATTTACTGTGGATAATAGGATTACCAATAACGGCGTAAGCATCAGACATAATTTTATTCCAATTTATTTGCTCGCTAGTGCATCTGAACGTGTAAACATCCATGTACGTGTGATATGAAGGATGTCAGTATCTATACTTATATCAGGAGGAAAGGGAGAAAATCCACTTTGTCCTGCAAGTTTCACTATATTTATAGCAGCTTGATCTAAGACTCTATTTCCTGATGATCGATTAATTTCAATTGATTCAATTGTACCATTTGCCATAATGCCAACTGTTAGTATTAGAGTCCCATAGAGCCTATCTTTTTTAGCTGCTTCAGGGTAATTTAAATTCCCAATACGCTCTACTTTAGTGCGCCAGTCTTCTACATAACGTGCAAAGCGGTATTCTTTTGTGCGTGCTCCAATATATTTACGTTTTGGCCGTTTCTGATATGCTTCGTAATCTTTTGCTATCTGTGCTTCTAGTCGGATAATTTCACGGCTACTTTGAAGTAAATCAGCTGCACTTAGATTTTTTATTTTATTTTTTGATTTTTCTTTATTTAAATTAGGTTGAAGAATTTTCTTCTTTCTATTAACAGCTGCCATTAATTTTTTTGTTTCTAGTTCTAGCTGTTTTGTTCTTTGTTTAGCTCTTAGTAAGTCATTTGATTGTTTATTTATAGGAAGCTTAGGAAAAGGAGTCTTGGCGCGCTTATTTTTATCAGTATTTCCCCCTCCATCTAGATTTGCTTGTGCCATAGACATTGCTTTAATAGGCTCTGATTTAGATTTCTTGTTTACTAGTACTACTTCTAATGGCATGGCCTTTTTATTATTTAATGTTTCAGAAAGTTTAAAGGTGATACCAAATACTATAAATATATGTATTATGAGGGATATAAGTATAGATAGATTTAGACGTGATGATGGGTCAAGTAACCAACCTCGTAATAAGGCTAGTATAAATTCAGGCATATTTTCTGTAGAAGTCAATGTGTTAGAAGTATATAGAATTTAAGCTGGGAATTTACTAATTCATTTATTGTAAGTAACCATGGCATATTAATCATATTGTTAGGCTATATTTTAGGCTTCTAATTTTCTAATAAATTTTGTATTTATGGTTAATTCTAGCAAATCAATATGTAGAATTTCCAGCTCAACATATACTTCTGGAAATACTTCTGGTAAAGAAGGTGCACGAACTATAAGTGGCAGGTGGTTAAATTTTACATAGTTTTCTCTGACTACAATTGCTTTAGTGATTTTTATTTTTTTCTGTAACAACCAGCACAAACACCAATATTTTTCCATTTTTCGTTGGAATTTATTATACGCTTCATATGTCTTTTCAAAGTTTGTAATAATTTCTTTTAAATTATTACACCCTTTTGGGTGAGGTGGCGTATTTTCCTGTAGAATAGATATTAATTGTCTTTGATTAATAAGATCAATATAGCGGCGTATAGGTGAGCTGCACCAGGCATATTGTGAGACACCTAATCCCTGGTGAATTGCTGGCGACATATTCATTTTTACTTTTCCACCATTTTGGTTGCGATATATCCCTGTAACTCTACAGTTAGCTAGTTGCTTCCCCCATTCAGTGTTTACAAAAATCATTAATTCGGAAACTAATTTATTAATAGGAGAGTCACGCCGTCTTTCTTTAATAATAATATTCCCATTTTTTATGCTAAATATATGGTCAATTTTTTCATTATTTTCATCATTTGCCTTTCTTCTAGAATCTTGCATTTTACAAGCAAAGTTCCACAGTAATTTTAATTCATGACCAAAGATGCAGTTAATTTTATTTCTAGCTATTTTTTCTTCATTAAAATCTAATTCTACTTCTTCATACCGTAAGTTAGCTTTAATTTTTATTCTTTCAATATAACTATTTACAGAAATTACTGTTAAATCATCTGCTACTTCTATATACATTGATATAGTTGGACATATTTGACCTTCTTTAAGGGTATATTGGTTTATTACGGTCTCTGGCAGCATAGTAATTTTATTGCCTGGTGAATAAACTGTAGAAAGTCGGTGTGCCGCCATCTTGTCAAGAGGTGAGTCTTTAATGATTCCTAAAGAAGGAGCAGCAATATGTATACCTATACGAAAGCTTCCTAGGGGTAGAAGTGTTACAGAAAAAGCATCATCAATTTCAGTGGTGTTTTCATCATCAATACTAAAAGCAACTACATCGGCTATGGGAAGAGAGTTTATATTATCTGGTTTATTTTCTTTATCATTAGGTATATTAAGCTTTATATCAATTGGGAACTGTTGTATTTGGAATTGCTCTAGGTGGTAATTGTGTGGAGATGGGATCGCGCCACATTTATCTAATAGGTGCGCCAAACTTAACTTTGTTTCAGTACAAGCTACATTTAGTGCTTTCCATTCAATTGTATTCTTTTTTGGTTTATAAATGAGTTCTGGTAATAGTGGTTTAAGCTCTTCTGGTATAATAAAATTTTTTAAACTTCGAACATAGATTGATAATTTCTCTGCTTGTTCTTTCCTCTTCTTATAGCTTATAAGAGCAGATTTTAGTGCATGAGGTGGGGCAGATTTATAGTGACCTTTACCTTTTTTGTAAAAATATATTGGTGAACTATGAAGTTTCATTAAGACTGCAGCTGATTCTATCGGATTAGGTGGGTGGCCAAAATACTCAGAAGCTAATGAGTTACTATTAAATTCTATATCGCAATTACAGCAATTCCAAAGAAAATTTATATCTATGTCATCTGCTAATTTTTTTGCACAATCTATAAATTCTGATATAGATGGCTTATCAAATTTAAGAAGAACTGCAGAAGCTTTAATTTTTGATCGTTTGCCATATTGGGTTTCTATTTGTAGTGAGGATACATTACTGGAAAGAATTATACCTACCTTTAAGGCGCGTTTCTCTTCATAAAATACATTCATATCTTTTGTTATAGATGAGATAATAGGGGAAGTTTAGATCAATAATAAAAAAATAATTATTGTATGGGTAAATATTAATTATAACTCTAAAATTAATAACAAATTTTAACTTTAGGGTTGTTGATAACTTTTATAAATAGAGTTATTTAACTCTGTATGTAGTCCATTATAGAATAAAAGATTTTATGTATTTGAATATGAAATCGACTAATTTCAGTCAGATGAATCTTTTATGCTGATATGACATGGGAGTATATGTTTGGTTTGGTAGCTAATTTAGTTCGAGCATACAACTCAAACCTATTATTTAAATAATAAAAATAAGGTATTAAATGTTTTTATGACATCTGAATTAATAACACTTATCTTATCTGCTGTCACAATTAGCTGCTTGCACACGGCAACTGGGCCCGATCATTACTTGCCATTTATTGTATTATCACGCTCACAGAAATGGTCAATTATAAAAACAATTACTATTACAGTTGTTTGTGGTTTTGGGCATATATTAAGCTCAGTAGCTATTGGTATGGTTGGGGTCTTCCTAGGATGGCAGCTCTCAAATTTGGATACATTTGAAGGGTATAGAGGAGATATTGCTGCATGGTCCTTGTTTGGGTTTGGAGTAGCTTATTTCTTTTATGGATTATGGAAAGCAGGAAAGAGTAATCCGCATAAACATTTTGATGTTATGGATGAAGATGTATATGTTTATGAGCACAATCATAGTGATATGGCTGAGCCAAAAGAACGAGTAAAAGTAACACCATTAGTTCTATTCGTAATATTTGTGATGGGGCCAACTGAACCTTTACTTCCATTTTTATTCTATTCTGGTATGCAGAGATCCTATTTAGAAATTATAGTTTTAATTAGTGTTTTTGCAATATGTACAGTTTTAACAATGTTAGTGATGGTTTTATTAGGTTTATATGGGTATTCGTTTTATGATACAGAAAAATTAGAAAAATATATTCATGCAATTGGAGGTTTAGTTATATCTATATGTGGAGCCGGGATGCTTTTCTTGGGCTGGTAATCATATATGTTGATATGGCAAGTTGTAGGAAGCAAATTAGTTCACTAATTTATTTTGCTCAATGAGTGCGTAGGCAGAATGGTTATGTATAGATTCAAAATTCTCTGATTCAACTGTGTAAGCATCAATTCGTGGGTCTTTATTTAATTCTATAGCTACATCACGTACTAAATCTTCAACAAATTTTGGGTTGTTGTAAGCTTTTTCTGTTACATATTTTTCATCAGGTCTTTTAAGCAATCCATAAAGTTCGCATGATGCTTTTTCTTCAGCAATTTTTATAATATCTTCTATCCAAATAAAGCTATTAGTACGTACAGAGATAGACATATGAGATCGCTGGTTATGTGCGCCATAATCAGAAATCTTTTTAGAGCAAGGGCATAAACTAGCTATAGGTACTATTACTTTCATGGTGAATTCGTAACATTTCTTTTTCATCTCTCCAATAAAAGTAACATCATAATCTAATAAGCTTTTAACCTTTGAAACTGGGGCAGATTTATTAATAAAATAAGGAAATGTCATTTCAATATGCCCTGAATGTGTTTCTAATCTTTCTACCATAGTACGTAATATCTTCTCAAATGATTCAACAGATATTTCATGATCATGATTATTTAGTATTTCAACAAAGCGAGACATATGGGTTCCCTTAAAGTTATGAGGTAAATTTACATACATATTAAACATTGCAATAGTATGTTGAACGCCGCCTGTCTTATCCGTAACTTTTATTGGGTGACGAATAGCTTTTATTCCCACCCTGTCTATTGCTATTTGTCTAGTGTCAGGTGTGCTTTGTACATCAGCTATTAAGGAATCAGCTTTTTTATTCATGTTGTCTATCTCTATTAAGGTAGAACTATATGAGAGGGGACATATAATTTGTATAAAAATTTGTTAATTAGATAGCCTTTCTTTTATTGCTTTAATAATTCCAGTTTTATCTCGCCCGCAGTCTGCTAGCATTTGAATAGGGTCGCCTTGGTCAATAAAAGTATCTGGTAGCCCTAGTTGTAATACTGATGTAGTAATACCTTTACTCTCAAGACATTCAAGTACTGCACTACCTGCTCCTCCCATGATAGTATTTTCTTCTATAGTTACAAGAAGGTCATGGTCTTTAGCTAATGACAATACTAGGCTTTCGTCTAGTGGTTTTACAAATCTCATATTAGCAACGGTAGCATTTAGTTCTTCAGCAGCCTCTAAAGAAGACTTTAGCATGCTTCCAAATGCCAATATAGCAACCTTTTTCCCTTTTCTACGAGTTTCACCAAGCCCAATTTGCAATGCCTTCATTTCTTTTATAGGTATAACACCAATACCTGACCCACGTGGATAACGTACTGCTGATGGGGTATCCATTTGGAAAGCCGTATATAGCATTTGCCGGCATTCATTTTCATCAGACGGTGTCATTACTGTCATATTTGGTATACAGCGTAAATAAGTTAAATCAAAGCTTCCAGCATGTGTTGGGCCATCTGCCCCTACCAAGCCAGCTCTATCAATTGCAAATACTATTGGTAGATTCTGGATAGCCACATCATGTATCAATTGATCGTAAGCTCGTTGTAAAAAAGTAGAATAAATTGCTACTACTGGTTTCATTCCATCACATGCTAATCCTGCAGCAAAGGTAACAGCATGTTGTTCTGCAATACCTACATCAAAATAGCGATCAGAATATTCTTGAGAGAACTGTACTAGGCCTGATCCTTCACGCATAGCAGGTGTAATTCCAATTAAACGATGATCAAGAGCAGCCATATCACATAGCCAGCTGCCAAATATCTGGGTATAGGTAGGTTTATTTGGTGTTTTCTTAGGAATAATACCCATATTTGAATCGAATTTACCTACACCATGATAAAGAATAGGGTCTTCTTCTGCTACCTTATAACCTTGTCCTTTGCGTGTAATTATATGTAAAAATTGTGGTCCATTTAGGTTTTTAATACCATTTAGTGTTGTGATTAATTTGTCAAGATCATGGCCATCAACAGGGCCAATATAATTGAAACCAAATTGCTCAAATAAAGTACTTGGTGAAAGCATTCCTTTTACATGTACTTGAGTGCGATTAGCTAGCTCAAGGACAGATGGAACAACCTTAAGTACTTTTTCTCCAGCTTGTCGAGCTGTAGCATAAGCTTTTCCACTTAAAAGGCTAGTAAGATAATTATTAAGTGCTCCTACTGGAGGGGAGATTGACATGTCATTGTCATTTAAAATAACTAGAATATTTGTGTTCATTGCACCGGCATTATTTAATGCTTCAAATGCCAGACCTCCACTCATAGCACCATCACCAATTATAGCTATTACATTCCTATTTTTATCTTCTAGCTCAGATGCAACTGCCATGCCCAAGGCGGCACTGATTGAAGTACTTGAATGAGCTGTTCCAAAGGTATCATATTCGCTTTCATCGCGGCGAGGAAATCCAGCCATGCCTCCATGCATGCGTAATTTTTTCATGCCTTCACGTCTGCCTGTTAGAATTTTATGGGCGTATGTCTGGTGACCAACATCCCATACTAAACGATCATGTGGCGTATTGAATACATAATGTAAGGCAACTGTTAGTTCAATTGTACCTAGATTAGAGGATAAGTGCCCACCAGTCTTAGACACTGATTCAATTAGGAAGTTACGTAATTCACTGGTAAGCTGTAGCAGCTCATTACGTTTTAATTCACGTAACTCATGTGGATAATTAATAGTATCAAGTAGAGGATACATTTAAACCCTAAATATTAAAAATTTCATAATTACTAATGAGGTAGGCATTGTCTTAAAAATCTCTTTGAATGATATAATCTGTTAGTTGTCGTAATCGCATTGCTCTTTCGCCAAAAATCTCAAGTTCTTGATATGCATCTTGACGTAATTTCTCGGCTAGTTCACGAGCCTTTTGCACCCCTAAAATACTTACATATGTCGGCTTGTTGTTATCTGCATCTTTACCTGCAGTTTTCCCTAAAGTGGCTGTAGTTGCTTCAGTATCAAGTACATCGTCGACTACTTGAAAAGCAAGGCCAATATTTTTAGCAAAATTATCAAGATTCTTTAACTGTAAAGTACTCATGTTTTTTCCACAAGATGCCCCGATCATAACAGCTGAACGAATTAAAGCTCCTGTCTTATGTATATGCATAAATTCAAGTTCTGGTAGATTTAATTCTTTTCCAACACTATCAAGATCAAATGCTTGGCCACCAGCCATACCGCATGACCCTGCTGCTTGAGCTAAATTATTAATCATCTTTAACTGTATTAGGGGCGTATCAGCTAAGTTATTTTCCGATAACAGCTGGAAGGCAAGACTCTGAAGACTATCTCCAACTAGCAAAGCAGTAGCTTCATCATATTCTATATGGCAGGTTGGTTTTCCCCGCCTTAGTACATCGTCATCCATACAGGGGAGGTCATCATGTACTAGGGAATATGTATGAATTAATTCTATTGCAATAGCCGCAATTGTTACACGTTCTTCATTTGCTTTACTAATTTCTCCTGCAGCAAAAGCAAGAAGTGGTCGTATTCTTTTTCCTCCTCCCATTACGGAAAAGCGCATAGCATCATGTAGCCTCTTTGGTGAAGTTTTTATAGTTGGGAGAAAGTTATCAAGGGAAGTTTCAATTCTTGATTGTTTGGCTTTTGCCCAATCTTGAAAATTATCTTTCATCTATAGTGGTTGACGAGAAATCTTTTGGTGTGCTGGTCTCAAGAATACGTATTTGTTGCTGCGCATTTTGTAGTGTGTTTTGGCAGTATTGAAGTAATTCTGTGCCACGTTTGTGAGCTAAGAGTGATGCTTCTAAAGTCATTTTTCCCTCTTCCATAGAGTTTACTATATTTTCTAATTCAGCCAACCCTGCTTCAAAATTCTTGGGTGAGGATGATTTGACAGTTTTAGTAGGTTTTGCCATGATAATATTATTGCCTGATAGTATAAAATAGTTCACATGGAGAAGTAGTAAAAGTAACGCAATTTGCTTAGTTAGGTCAATTAAATTAAGTAAAAACTTTCTTTAGCAATTTAATGTTCCATTCTTAATTGTGGGTGTATTAGAAATTAATTTTCTTTTTGATAGAGTAAATTTCTTTTGTTAAGAGGCTTACAGATTCTATATATTTCAAAAAATAAATTTGTTAGATAAAATGTAGACTCTCATAATACTCTTGAAATATTAATGTGCTCTCTCTGGATGCTAGTTGCTGGGTTGTTTTTCAGCTTTATGGGGGTATTTGTAAAGCTTGGATCGGTTTATTTCTCTAGTACCGAGCTTGTATTCTATCGCTCAATAATAGGTTTCTTTATTATTTGTATAATTGTTGGTATTAAACGTTATTCAATTCTAACGGCAAACTGGAGGAACCATTTCTGGCGAGGGATCTCGGGAGTCCTTTCATTATTAATGTTTTTTTATTGCATTACAAAATTACCATTAGCTACGGCTGTAACTCTCAGTTATACATCGCCACTTTTTTTAACTTTATTTACTACTATAATACTTAAAGAGCACTTCAACTGGCAGCTTGCAGCTGCAGTTGCAGTAGGATTTTTTGGCGTTATTCTATTATTGGACCCTTCTATCCAGAAGGGGCATTGGGCTGGAGGATTAATTGGTTTAGCTTCTGGTTTTTTAGCAGCTGTTGCCTATTTGAATATTAAATTCCTTGGTGACCTTGGGGAGCCTGATTGGCGAATAGTCTTTTATTTCACATTGATTAGTACTATTGTTACTGGTATTTATATGGCATTTGACACATTCCATGCTATAACACCGTTTAATTTTATACTGCTTCTGGGTATTGGTATTACATCGACACTGGCACAGCTTGCTTTGACACGTGCATATCGAACAGGAAAATTGTTAATAGTTAGTGCTTTAGCTTATTGTACTGTATTATTTGCATGTATTTGGGGTATTCTGATTTGGGGTGAAGTTTTATCTTTTCTTTCATTAATTGGTACGGGTCTTATCATTGTGGGAGGAGTGTTGAGTATGAAAGTTTCTATGACCTCTCACATTAGTAAGCAATGAATATTAAGGATCTGTTGATACCAAATTCTTTAATTTTATTAGTTATTAGAATTAATTATTTAAATAGATGATATCTGTGGCTTGTAAGATTTCATAAGAAAATGCTTTGGGAAAAGTATAATGGTATTCAGGAGATATAATTCTTATTTATCAGTATATTGGGCCATATAAACCACAACCTTGTGTTTATGTTGTTGCTTGATTTTATTGCTATTTTTTAATTATTGGACAGGGATACATAAAGTATACTGTTGTAAAAAAACAACATATTCCTTCTAAATTCCCTAAATAGCTATCTATCAGATGAAAACTCGTACAGAATACGAATATAAGATTTTAAATGAAGTGACAAGCTAGTAGTTCATTTTTAAGCTAATGTGGTATTGGAGTTATACCAATTATCACTTTATAAAAGTACTGGAGATAAAGCCATTGAATTCAACGATTGCAGATTTAAACGTAGTTTCAAAGCAAGTATTGGATTCTCAATCATCTGATAAGCAAGCAGTGGCAATAAGGCCAACACCAACACAAAATTCACAAATTCAAAGATTAGCTGATTTTGATACTCTTACTGAAGCATTAGATTTTGCTGCCACCGGAGCGACTGGATATAATTTTTATGACGCAAAAGGTAATCTACTTTCAGTTCTATCTTATAATTTCTTAAGAAGAAAGGCACGTGTTTCGGCAAAACGTTTATTAGGTCTTGGCTTAACAAGTGGAGAGCGCGTTGCAATTATTGCTGATACAACACCAGAATTTGTTGAATTATTTTTTGCATGTCGATATGCAGGATTAATTCCTTTTGCAATGCCAGTGCCAGTTAATTTAGGTAGTCATGCAGTTTATGTAAAGCAGCTACGTGGCATTCTTGAGGGGAGCCAGGCAAGTGCTGCATTAGCTAATGTAGACTATATTAATTTTCTTAAAGAGTCTGCAGAGGATCTACAAGCGTTGCGTTGGGTTGGGACACCTGAGCAGCTTTCGGAGCTACCTGCTCCAGATAAAACACTACAACGAAACCAGCAAAGTGAAACTGCTTATTTGCAGTATACCTCAGGTAGTACGCGTGCTCCTCGGGGTGTTATTATTACAGAACGTGCACTAATGAGTAATCTTAAGGGTATAGTTCGTAACGGGTTAGAGATAAATCCTGATGATCGAGCGGCATCTTGGTTGCCTTTTTATCATGATATGGGTTTAGTTGGTATGCTAATGGCACCAATGGTCGCACAAGTTTCTGTAGATTATCTAGCTACTAGGGATTTTGCAATACGACCATTACAGTGGCTAAAATTAATAAGCCGTAATCGTTGTACTATTGCATTTAGTCAGCCTTTTGGTCTTAAGCTTTGTACTTTGAGGGTTCGCGCTTCTGATCTGGAAAAACTTGATCTTAGTTGTTGGAGGGCCGCAGGTGTAGGTGCTGAAATGATACGGCCAGAAATTTTAAGGAAATTTGCAGAGAAATTTGCACCAGCTGGTTTTAGTATAGATTCATTTTTACCGTGCTACGGTCTTGCAGAATCAACTTTAGCAGTAACGTTTTCTTATACTGGTAAGGGATTTCAAAGTATTAAGGTTGATGCAGATACTTTGATAGATAAAAAAATTGCAGTAAGAGTGCAGGCAGATGGTAGGAAATATAACGAATTTGTAAATTGTGGTAGTCCATTGCCGGGTCACACAATTAAGGTAGTAGACAATGCTGAACGAGAATTGCCTGAATTAAGAGTTGGTAGTGTTTTAATGCGTGGGCCAAGTATTATGACAGGCTATTTCCATTGCCCAGATGATACTGAGAAAACTTTAAAGCCAGATAATTGGCTTGATACAGGGGATCTTGGTTTTATATTTGAGGGTGATTTATATATTACTGGACGTCGTACAGATGTAATTATAGTTAATGGGCGTAATATTCGTGCTCAGGATGTAGAAGAGCTTGCGGAGCAGCAGCCAGAAATAAGAGCCAGAGAAGCATCTGCATTTAGTATAACTGATAGCGATGATGTAACATCAATTGTGTTAGTTGTAGAATGTCGCTTGACTTCAACAGTAGATAGGCAGTCTTTAATAAATCGTCTACAAAAACTAGTATATATGGCATTTGGTGTTAAAAGTTTGGTAGAGTTAGTACCTCCACACACTTTGCCGCGCACCTCATCTGGGAAACTCTCACGTTATGCAGCACGCAAAGGATATATACAAAGATCAGATTTTGCAGGCCTAATGTCAGTCAAATCTAAAGACAGATAACTCTAATATGCCAGAATCAACGGTGGCTGTAACTGGTGCTACTGGGTTCATTGGTCAGTTACTTGTTCAATCAATTATTAAAAATGGGTGGAAAGTTAGGGCATTGACAAGAAGCCCTCGTATTGGTAATAAATCCATAGAATGGGTAATGGGAAGCCTGGATGATCAGGTTGCACTACAAAGTCTTGTAAAAAATGTTTCTGCAGTTGTTCATTGTGCAGGTGTGGTTAGGGGTAGTTCTTTTAAGGAATTTACATCTACTAATGTAGATGGTACAAATAATCTTGTTCATGTATCTTTACAACAAAGCTTGCCACCAAAATTTCTATTCATTTCTTCATTAGCGGCTAGAGAACCAAGCCTTTCATGGTATGCAAAAAGTAAGTATTTAGCTGAGCAGATAGTATCTGATAATTCTGGTATTATGCCATGGACTATTTTTAGGCCAACTGCAGTATATGGCCCAGGTGATAAAGAGCTTAGTCCACTTCTTAGGTTAACTCGTTATGGTATCTTACCTATGGTAGGGGGAGAAGCTACACGTTATAGTCTTATACACGTTAGTGATTTAGTATCAGCAATTTTGTGTTGGCTTGTAACAAATGAGCGGGTACAGGGTGTATATGAGCTTGATGATGGAACACAGGGAGGATATAACTGTTATTCCTTGGCTTCAATAGCACAGGATGTATGGAAGCGGCCAGTGCGCTGTTTATTTATACCAGTACCGTTAGTTTCATTATTTGCAGAAACTAATCTTTTGTTAGCTGGTATATTACAGTACTCACCAATGTTAACTCCTGGGAAAGTACGAGAGATAAGGCACCCAAATTGGGTATGTGATATTTCACCATTAACTCAAGCATTGCCAAATTGGGAACCAAGTGTACGTTTGTGTGATGCTTTACTTAAAGCCATTTAATATTTATAAACATTAATTTTATTTTAAGAGCCTGAATAATGGAATATGATCAGAGTACTATTTTGCAGAGTCTTTGTAAGCATCTTGAGAATTTTGTTGGCCCTGAGATAAAGATCACGCCTGATACTGACCTTATTAATGAGTTGGCAATTGATTCTGTGAAATTATTAAATCTAATTATGGAAATTGAAGATGAGTTTGATATTTCAGTACCAATAAATGCTTTGGCAGATGTGAATACTGTTAAGGACCTGGCAAATTTAATTTTTAAGATTAAAGAACAATGAGTTTATTAGATAAATTAGATGCGGTTGCTGTAGCAAGAAGGGATTTGTTACCAGAGGATCTCGATATATTTGGTATGCCTATAGAAGAGGTATATTCTACAACTGAGGCAAATGTGGGAGGTCGCCGTATTTTGTTTTTTGGTACAAATAATTATTTGGGACTAACTTTTTCTTCAGAATGCTTAGAAGCAGCACATAAGGCGATAGATAAAGAAGGTACTGGTACGACTGGTTCGCGCATGGCAAATGGTAGCTATAGTGGACATCGTGCTCTTGAACAGGAATTTGCTGAGTTTTATAACTGCCAATCTAGTATAGTTTTTACAACTGGGTATCAGGCAAATCTTGCAATGATTTCTGGTTTAGCTGGTGCAAATGATGTAATCCTTATTGATGGAGATTCTCATGCCAGTATCTATGATGGGTGCCGTTTGAGCGGTGCTGAGATAATTAGGTTTCGGCACAATGATATAGTAGACATGGAAAAACGCCTTAAGCGTTTAGGAGAAAAAGCAAGCTCCACTTTGATTGTAATTGAAGGTATTTATAGCATGTTAGGTGATAGAGCACCTCTTGCAGATATTGTTAGAGTAAAGAATTCTTACGGTAGCATTTTGCTTCTTGATGAAGCACATTCAATTGGAGTTTTAGGTGAAACTGGGCAGGGCCTTGTAGAGGAAACAGGACTTATAAATGGAGTTGATTTTATTACTGGTACTTTTAGTAAGAGCCTTGGTAGTATAGGAGGTTATTGTGTTAGTAATCATATACAACTTGATATGCTGAGATACGTTAGTCGCCCCTATATTTTTACAGCATCACCTTCACCTGCTACTATCGCATCTACAAGAGCTGCGTTAAAATTATTAAGAGATGGTACTGTATTACGTAATAATCTTTGGAGAAATGCACATAAACTCTATGCTGGACTAGAAAAACAGGGTTATAAGCTAGGGCCTGAACCTGGGCCAATAGTAGCAACAATATTAGATAGCCCTCAACATGCGATAATGCTTTGGAAGTCACTTTATGATCAGGGTATCTATGTTAATTTGATATTACCTCCAGCTGCTCCTGATGGTAAATCATTGGTACGGTGTAGTGTCAGCGCAGCGCATACAGAGGAGCAGATAGATTATGTTGTAAATATTTTTTCTAGCTTACAGAAAAATATTTCTTAGTCCTTTTAGAAGAAAATTTTATTTCCTTTTAAATATTCAGTTATAACAAATATAAGGTAATAGTAATAGTTGATATTGTTTAAAGGGACCATATGCATAGCTTATTTATAAAATAAGCTTAAAAAACTATGGTACAGAAATTTTATGTATAGTTTAGAAAAATATTAGTATATATTTTATATGGTAGATTTATCTTCTACAGGACTGCTAGATCCATATTTTTTTCTGAATTTCTCAACCCGTCCAGCCGTATCAACTATTTTTTGTTTTCCAGTATAAAATGGATGGCAGACAGAGCATACCTCAACCCTTAGTGCCTTACTTAGGGTGGATCTTGTTTTGAAGGTATTACCGCAACTGCACGTTACTATAATTTCTTGGTAATTTGGATGAATTTCAGCTTTCATTTCTGTTAGTCCTTATTTTGCATCTTAACGCTAGAAACAACTAGACGGAAAGTTGCATATTATCCTTTAATATGTATTGGGTTGCAACTTACATGATTATAGCTATCTATTGTAATTATATAAGGCCATGTGTTGTATAATTTAGAAAGCATATGGAATAACTTATAAGGAATAGTTTATTTCTATATAGTATCAATTTTACTGTCTTTTCATAGAGTCAAAGAAATCACTATTATTTTTTGTTGCCTTTATTTTGTCTAATAAAAACTCCATTGCTTCAACATCATCCATTGGGTATAGTAATTTTCGCAACACCCAAATTTTCTGTAAATCATCTGGTTTGATAAGTAGCTCTTCTTTCCGTGTACCTGAGCGATTGACGTTTATAGCTGGATAAGTACGTTTTTCTGCCATACGTCTATCAAGGTGGATTTCCATGTTGCCAGTTCCTTTAAATTCTTCATATATTACATCATCCATACGGGAACCAGTATCAACTAATGCAGTTGCAATAATAGTTAAAGAGCCCCCTTCTTCTATATTACGTGCAGCTCCAAAGAATCGCTTTGGACGTTGTAGAGCATTCGCATCTACACCACCAGTAAGAACTTTGCCAGAAGCTGGTATCACGGTATTATAAGCACGGGCCAGGCGTGTAATTGAGTCTAGCAGAATTACAACATCTTTTTTATGTTCTACTAGACGCTTTGCCTTCTCAATTACCATATCGGCTACTTGTACATGACGTACGGCTGGTTCATCAAATGTTGAAGAAACAACCTCTCCTCTTACCGAACGGATCATTTCAGTTACTTCTTCAGGCCTTTCGTCAATTAATAAAACCATTAGAAGAACATCTGGGTGGTTAGAAGATATTGCATGAGCAATATTTTGAAGCATAACAGTTTTTCCAGACTTAGGACTTGAAACAAGTAGAGCCCGCTGTCCCATGCCAATAGGCGCTATAAGATCAATAATACGGCTAGTAACATTTTCTTCAGCTTTAATATCTCGTTCTAGAAGAAGTCGTCTTGTAGGAAATAATGGAGTTAGATTCTCAAATAGAATTTTATGCTTAGAATTATCAGGAGAGTCACTATTAACTTTATCGACCTTTACTAACGCAAAGTAGCGTTCGCCATCTTTAGGTGTCCGAATTTCTCCGTCAATTGAGTCTCCTGTATGTAAATTAAACCTTCTTATTTGACTTGGAGAAACATATATATCATCAGGTCCAGCTAAATAAGATGTATCTGGTGATCGTAGAAAACCAAATCCATCTTGCAGAACTTCAAGAGTACCTTCACCGAAAATACTTTCTCCTTTTCGTGCTTGGTTTTTCAGTAGTGCAAAAATTAGATCCTGTTTACGTAATCGATTAGCACCATCAATTTTATTGGTAATGGCCATTTGTACTAGTTCAGTTACATGAAGATTCTTAAGGTCAGATAAATGCATTTGGGATATTCAGAAAATAAAGAAAACTATGGTGTAAAGAATTAATAAGACATGTATTACATTTGGAAGTGTTTATGATGACAGGGTTGTTATATTGCAGTACCGGATTACAAGTATATTTTTGCTTTGATATGGCTTTTATAAGTACACTTGACCCTTAGGTTATCGGATTTAGATATTACTGTCAATAAATGCAGCTAACTGTGCTTTAGATAGCTGGCCAACTTTAGTTGCCTCAATGTTTCCATTTTTAAATAACATTAGTGTTGGTATTCCTCTGATTTTTAATTTAAGTGGTGTAGCTTGGTTTTCATCAATATTAAGTTTTGCTACCTTTAGTCGATCTCCATATTCTTCAGCAATCTCAATTAGTATGGGTGCAATCATTTTACACGGACCACACCATGGTGCCCAGTAATCAACTAGTACTGGTACGTTTGATTGTAGTACTTCTGTTTCAAATGTCTCATCTGAGACATCGGTAATTTTTTGGCTCATGGAAAAATAAAGTTTATTATGTAATAAGAATAATCAAGAGTAATCTGAAATTACTTTTGGACATAATATCTAAAAATTGTTAGAAAGGGAAGTACTACTTTTCTATAAGTATTAAAGCCGTATTTGACGTGATTGTTATTTTGTTGTTATGTAAACAAAATGTACTATGTATTGCTTTTATTAATCTAATTGGGTATTGAAGGTGTAATCTAGAAGTTATAAACATTCAGTATATATGTGACTTATTAGACTGACTCTGCTAGGATTAATATTATCTTGATAATCCTACAAGAGTATTTAATTGTAGTGATTAAGCTAACTCTATCTTTTAAAGATGGGTTGGATGATATTTGTTGCATCATTATCTAAGGTATTGAATATTATAAGGTGGTTTAGAATATTAATTTCGGTCTTGTGTTCACTTGATTCCTTATTTCAAATCCAGTACTAATTTTTTAAAAAATATCCATAAAGGTTGTGAATTTATCTATGGCTAATCTAAATATTAAAACAGGATTTAAAGAAGGGAAATCGTACCTAAGAGATAGCTATGTTAGTGTTCCTTTCCGAATTACAAATGTTGGACAGGTTAAAGATGATGGTTGTTTATACATGATGCTTGGAAGCTCATCTCCTGGTTTATTAGATTCAGATAATCATGAGATAGATATTAATATAGAGGAAAATAGCCGGTTTCAACTACAGACACAATCATATCAGCGTTTGTATAATATGAAGAAGGGATCTTCTCAAATAATGAAAATTACACTCGCTCCTAATAGTTCTTTCTGCTATGTTCCTCATCCAGTTGTTCCACAGGAGAAATCTATATTTAGGAATCAGACTATTATTAATTTAGATAAAAACTGCGAATTAATTCTAAGTGAGATTGTAACCTGTGGGAGAAAAAAATCTGAATATATATACCCTAATAAAAAAACTTCAGGAGAAATATTTCGGTTCACTTATTTTCAAAATGTAACAGAGATTTATTTTAAAGGTCTTTTAATTTTAAAAGACAAAATTATATTAGAACCTCAAATAAAATCAGTTAGTACAGTTATTCAGTTAGAAAAATATACTCACCAAGCTACATTCATATATATAAATACTAGGGACGTGGATAGTGCTTATAAATTAATAGAAAAAATAGAGAATATTCTAAAAGCTATTAAAAATGATCAGGATATTTCTTTTGGGATCTCTGAAATGGCAGAAAATGGTTTTGTATTAAGGATATTAGGAAATGGAGGCGAGCAATTATTTAATTGCTTCCAACAAATAAAAGATTTCTTATGGGCTAGGAAAGAAAACTTTGTTTTAGGTAGTAGAAGTGAGACCTGTGCTGTTTAGGATAAGTGTTTACAAATAGGGCTTAGCTAAGATTTAGTGGTGTTTCTAATTTTACTAAATAATAGTTGTATTTATAATTAATGGCTAATGCATCAATGATGTGAGTAGCTTCTTATGAATACCGCTGAATCCTCCATTACTCATTATCAATATATAGTCACCTGAGTGTGAATTAGTAGTGATTAACTTAATTAGATGCTCAATATTGTCACTACTTATAGTTTTTGATTTTATGGGTTTTAATGCCTCTTCTATATTCCATTCTAGGCCATAGGTGTAACAAAAAACTAAATCAGCAGTTTTTAGGCTTTCTGCAAGACTTTTTTTCCAGGTTCCCATTTTCATGGTGTTAGAGCGAGGCTCTAATACTGCAATAATTCTTGCTTCATTTACTTTAGATCTTAATCCTGCTAGCGTTGCTTGAATTGATGTAGGGTGATGTGCAAAATCATCATAAACAGTAATACCATTTGCTACACCAGATAATTCCATACGACGTTTAACATTTTTAAAATGTGTAAGCGCCTTAATTCCTGTTTTAATTTTAACACCAGCATGATGTGCAGCAGCTAATGCAGCTAGTGCGTTCATTTGATTATGTTCGCCCATTAGATCCCAATTTAAATCACCATATACCTTTCCTTTAAACAAAATTTTAGTGCTACCATTAGTCGATAATTTTGCTTCCCAACCATTATTTATTCCTATTTTTTCAACTGGTGTCCAGCACCCTTTAGCAAGAACTTGTGTTAGGTTATCTTCTTTTCCATTAGTAATTATTAGACCATTTTCAGGAATTAAACGTACAAAATGATGAAATTGTTGAATGATGGCAGCAAGATCAGGGAATATGTCTGCATGATCAAACTCTAGATTATTAAGGATTGTTGTTTTTGGTCGCAGATGAATGAATTTAGAGCGTTTGTCAAAGAATGCTGTGTCGTACTCATCTGCTTCAATGACAAAGAAGGGTGAACTATCGCTGAGTCTAGCCGAAATGTTAAAATTTCCAGGTATCCCTCCAATAAGAAAACCCGGTTTCATTCCTGCATACTCTAGTATCCATGCCAGCATCGAGCTTGTTGTGGTTTTTCCGTGAGTACCAGAAACGGCTAGTACCCACTTATTTTTAAGAACATTTTCTGAGAGCCATTGGGGGGCAGAAGTATATGGTAAATTACGGTTTAATATTTCTTCTATTAGTGGATTTCCTCTTGAAATAACGTTACCGATCAAAAATATATCTGGATTTAGCTCAATTTGATTAGGATTGTATCCTTCAATTAATAGAATATCTTGGGACTCCAGTTGGGAGCTCATAGGGGGATAAACATTAGAGTCACATCCAGTAACTTTATGTCCAGCTTGCCGGGCAAGAGCTGCTATACCTCCCATAAAGGTGCCACAGATGCCAAGAATATGGATATGCATACTATGATTCCCCAATCAAAACTTATGTTTAAATATACCGATGTTTTATTTCCGGCCGCAAAATTAAATTAGTGAGAATTTTGTAATCAATCTTCCTACCATCATGTACCTCATATTTTTCTTATTAAATGCTAAGGTGTAATGTAGGAGAAAATTAATTTATCATTTAATTGAATTATTTTGTATTTTTAATATCTATATCATAAAAGTATGTATGTGGCTTGTCTTCAGTTTTTTGTTACACTTACAATGTTTCTCATATAAATCATAGCCAAACAAGCATAATGATTGGTTCGATTTTATCTCTCCTTTTATGCAGAATGATGATAGAAAAAATTTTGCTGTTGTGTATTAATATTGGTAATCTAATACTTATTAACCTGAAAGTATTGATAAAACATAGACATATATTCTTCTCAGGCTAGATATATAAAAAATGAGACTGCAATTTTATCTTTCTATTTGTTGGTCTGTTTTTTTATTTTGTATTTCTTTCAATATATTTGCTGAAGAACGCTCATCAAGGCAGATAATTGAAGATGAAATGGAAACGGTATCTAGTGAGAAAACAAGCCCTATAAAAGAGTTAGTATTAGCTCGTTCAAAGAGATTAAAAAACCATAGTGATTTTGAGATTGAGTCTATAGGTAAAAAAGAATTACGAAGTAATAAGCACCTAGCGTTTGATACTCCTTCATCATTTAAACAAAAAGTTGCATTAAATACTATAAGAAATGAAGATAATAGGGGCCAACCATTATTTGTTGATTCCCAATATACATATAATCAAGAAATTCATAGACCAAAATCTATAGCTGATGCTGGGTTACGTAATGGCGAGCAAATTGCATTGTTGAGGCCTCGATTATCGAAGTTAGAAATTGAGCGAAAAATAGCTGAGTCTATTGCAGAAACAGAAGATACTGAAGAGCCGGTTTTTTTTGAGGCTGATTTAATGCAAGGTTATAACGAGCTAGAGGTTGAAGGGATTGGTGATGCTGAGCTACGAAAAGGTGATCAAATAATTACAGCTGATCGAATAAAATATTTTCAAGATAGTGATGATCTTGAGGTTGAAGGAGGGGTTCGTATAGAGCGGCAAGAAGATATAATAGAAGGCTCAAGACTTACAATGAACCTGGAAAGTAAAGTTGGGAAGATGGACCATGCGGTTTATCAACTAAAAGATGATAGCCGTAGAGGGGATGCTGAGATTGTTTTTATTGAGGGAGAAGATCAATATAGGTTTAAACAAGCTCGATATACTACTTGTCCTGAAGGGAATGAAGACTGGATGGTTGAAGCTAACGATCTAAAAATGAATGATAATGAGAGAACAGGTATTCTTCGTCATGCCAAACTAAAATTTCTAGGTGTGCCTATAGGTTATACACCATGGGGTAGTTTCTCATATAGTGGAAAGCGTAAGACCGGGTTCCTTGCTCCAATTTATAGTACAAATGGTAGGACTGGCCTTGATATTTCTGTGCCATTTTATTGGAATATTGCACCTAATATTGATGCGACAATTAAAGCTAGGGCAATGTCTAAACGTGGAGTCATGGTAAATAATGAGCTTCGCTATAAAAATAGAAGTATGACTGGTGGGCTATATTTTGATATTCTTCCGAACGATGAAGTGACTGAAGAAAATCGTAATCGTGTGCAATTTGAGCATAGTCAAGCCTTAGGCCACGGATGGAGTTACAATCTTGACTATAATAGGGTTTCAGATGATCTTTATTTTCGTGATTTAGGAAAGGGTCTTAAAGTAACCTCAAGGACTCAATTGTTGCAGCAAGGAAAAATATCATATAACGGTGCTTTAGGGGAAAATGGTATTTTAGCATTTAGTACTCAAGTTCAGAAATTTCAGACTGTTCAGGATCCTGCTAGGCCAGCAACTGCGCCATACAAAAAGTTACCTCAAGTCCTTTTGAAAGCAACTCAGCGTGATGTATTTGGAGTAGATCTTGATGTAAAAGGTAGCTTTACGGAATTTAGTCATGTCGATGAAAAGAAAGACCCAAATAGAGTTGCAGGCAGTCGCTACACAATATTTCCTAATATTAGTGTGCCTATGGAGAACTCATTTGGGTTTATTACACCGAAAATTGGTGTACATCATACTGGATACATGCTGAATCGCTCAACTATAAATGTACCAGATAAAAATATAAGTCGTACATTACCAATCTTGAGTATAGATAGTGGTATTGCATTTGATCGTGACATTAAGATATTTGGAGAAGGGTTCACTCAAACTATTGAGCCGCGACTTTTTTATGTTTATGTACCATATAAAAATCAGAGTTTAATGCCTAATTTTGATTCTGGCATACAGGGATTTACTTTTGGTAGGGTTTTTTCTGAAAATCGTTTTAGTGGAAGTGATCGTATCAATGATGCAAATCAGGTTACTATGGCGCTTACATCTCGTTTGATAGATGAAGAAACTGGTATAGAGCGATTCCGTATAGCTGTTGCAAAGCAGTTGCATTTAAGAAAGGCGAGAGTTGGGGTGGTAGAAAATCCAAAAAGAAATTCTGATATTATCGTTCAGTTATCAGGAAACATTACGCCAACTTTAAGTGCTAGGCACACTATGCAAATTGATCAAAGTAAAGGCCAGACTGATGTAATGCGCTCAATTCTTAGTTATCAGCCAGAAACAGGTAAAGTATTAAACCTTGGCTACCGTTATACTCGTGGCGTATTAGCGCAATATGATATTTCGGGGCAGTGGCCAATAACAAAAAAATGGAGAGTTGTTGCTCGTAAAAATTATTCACTTAGGGATACTAGAGATCTTTCAGAGATTGCAGGAGTTGAATATAACGCTTGTTGTTGGACAGCACGATTTATATATCAGAAGATTCGTACTTCATCAACAAGAACAAATACTACTTTCTTTCTGCAATTAGAACTTGGTGGTTTATTACAAATTGGCTCCGATCCTCTTAAAATCCTTACAAGAGGTATTCCGGGATATACTAATTATGACGGACGGGGAAATGAAATGATGGATGACATGACAGAGTTGCGATGAGAAGTTTTATAACCATGATATGCTTTATATCTAAATATATTATGGCTTCTATTTTGTTATTATAAGATGAATTTTAAATATCTTTTTAACCTATTAATTCTACCTTTTTTCCTTGTATTGAATACTGTCTTCGCACAACAATTCAATGATCTTGGTCCTATTAAGAAGATTGATCATATAGTTGCAGTTGTGAATGGGTCAGTTATAACGCGTCAAGAACTTGATGAGTTATTAGAGTTAGGTATTAAGCAATTAGAAAAGCAAGGTATAGCACCGCCACCAAGAGAAGTTCTAGAAAGTCAAATGCTTGAGAGAGAAATACTTACTCGTGCGCAGATTCAACTTGCAAATGAACTTGGCATGACTGTGGGTGATATGGCTCTTGAGAAATCACTTAACCGTATTGCAAATGCTAACAAAGTGTCTAAAGAAGAATTTTTTAGACTTCTTGCTAATGAAGGAATTAGCTATGATAAATTTCGTGAAGAAATAAGGAATGAAATGCTTTTAGTTCGATTAAAGGAACGTGAGGTATCTAAAAGAATAAAAGTAACTGAGAGAGAGATAGATGATTTTCTAACTAATGAAAAAAATTCATCTGAGAGTATTGAAGAGTATTATCTGTCTCATATTATGATAAGAATTCCAGAATTAGCTAGTCCAGAGAAAATTGATAACAGAAGAAAACGTGCAGAGAGCGCTTTAGCTAAGATAAAAAATGGTAGTGATTTTGGACAGGTAGCTGCTGAATTTTCTGATGCTGATGATGCCTTAGAGGGAGGGAGGCTTGGCTGGCGTTTATCAACACAATTACCAACAAAGTTTTCTGAAGTATTGCAGCCTATGTTAAAGAATGAGGTGACACCAATAATTAAAAGCTCAAGTGGTTTCCATATTCTTAAATTACTTGATCGACGCGGAGGGCCAAATAATAAAGAAGTTGTGATAGACCAAACTCATGTACGGCATATTCTCATAAAAGTTAATCAATTAACATCAGAAGATGAGGCAAGGCTCCAAATAATTCGTTTGAAAGAACGTCTGGATAATGGTGCCAATTTTGAGGAATTAGCAAAAATCCATTCTGAAGACCCTAGTAATTCAGCAGGAGGTGATTTGGGTTGGGTTTCACCAGGAGACACAGTTCCTGAATTTGAGGGGGCTATGAACAGACTTCAGTTAAATGAGATTAGTGATCCGGTACAAACAGTTTTTGGTTGGCATTTAGTTCAAGTTATAGAACGTCGTACTAAGGACGTAAGTAGTGAGCGGCAGCGTCAAGATGCAAGTAATGCAATACGTGCGCGTAAGACTGAAAAATTCTACCAAGAATGGTTGCAGCAGTTGCGTGATCGGGCTTATGTTGAATATCGTGCTGAGGACTTTTAGGTTTGCCCATTGATTTCACTTAGTTCAAAGAAACCAACCTTGATTCTTACTTCTGGTGAGCCAGCTGGTATTGGCCCGGATCTCTGTGTGCAATTAGCACAAAAAGTTTTATCCTTTAATTTGGTAGTAATTGCAGATAAAAATTTGTTAAAAGACCGAGCGCGAAGAATGCAGCTTCCATTAGAATTATTAGATTATTCTGCACCTCTCTTAGATGATGATCAACCCGGTAGATTGGTAGTTCTTCATGTTCCTTTAGACAGAGTTTCAGTTCCAGGAAAGCTTGATTTAGTTAATTCTAGATATGTTTTAAGGATTTTAGATAGAGCAATTGAGGGATGTTGTAATGGAGAATTTGATGGAGTAGTAACTGCACCAGTACATAAAGGGATAATTAATGATGCTGGGATAATTTTTACAGGTCACACTGAATACTTGGCCCAATTTACAAATACTAAGGTGGTCATGATGTTAATTGGAGGGAATATGCGTGTATCACTTGCTACAACTCATTTACCTCTTAAGGATGTCGCTCAAGCTATTACACCTCTAAAATTGGAACAAAAATTACGTATTATTAATTTTGATTTAAGAACACGTTTTTTAATTCCATCTCCACGAATTGGAGTTGCAGGATTGAATCCCCATGCTGGGGAGTCTGGGCATATTGGTAGGGAAGAGGTAGAGGTCATTATTCCAGTGCTTAAGAAATTACGAGGTGATGAGATAAATGTTATAGGTCCTTTACCAGCTGATACACTCTTTAATCCTTTACATCTTAAAAATTATGATTGTATATTTGCTATGTATCATGATCAAGGCCTGCCAGTTTTGAAACATGCATGCTTTGGTATGGGAGTGAATGTTACTCTTGGTTTGCCAATAATTCGTACTTCAGTAGATCATGGTACTGCCCTAGATTTAGCTGCTACGGGAAAGGCTGAACCTGGGAGTCTACTTGCAGCCATTGAAATGGCTAAAACATTAGTTGACAATAGAAATCTTAATTAATAGATGTAAAATTTATATCATATGCATTTTTATATATTTATTTGAGATTATGCGCCATATTCCTCGTAAGCGGTTTGGTCAGAATTTTTTAGTAGATTCCCAAGTGGTGCATAACATTCTACAAGCTATTCTTCCATTAAAGAACGATACCTTGGTTGAAATTGGGCCTGGGTTAGGTGCGCTGACAAAGTCGTTATTGTATTCACTTAATCATTTGCATGTAATAGAGATTGATCGTGATATTATTAAACGTCTTAAGCAAGAACATAGTGTAAAGAAGCTGACAGTGCATTCATTTGATGCATTAAAATTTGATTTTTTTACTTTAGGTTCAAATTTGCGGGTAGTTGGTAATCTTCCATATAATATTTCAACACCTATTCTGTTTCATTTAATTAAGTTTTCAAAAAGTATATGTGATATGCACTTTATGCTTCAAAAGGAGGTTGTTGAGCGTATGGTTGCTATGCCATCTACTTCTAGCTATGGTAGGCTTTCCGTTATGCTGCAATGTCATTTTGAAATGGAGCAGTTATTTGTTGTCCAACCAGAGTCTTTTTTTCCAGTTCCTAAAATACAGTCTGCTATTGTACGTATGATCCCATTGAATCAAAAAATGATAGATGAAGATAGGGAGGTTATATTCTCTGCTATTGTTGCTGCTGCATTTTCACAAAGACGTAAAACTATTAGTAATACATTACATGGCTATTTGACGCCAGAAGATTTTACGACATTGGGTATTAATCCAGGCTTACGCGCTGAAAATTTATCAGTCTCACAATTTGTTGCTATAGCAAAATTTTTGATTTGATAATTGCATGAGAATCCTTTTGTAATTAGCTTCAGAAAATAAAATATTTTTTCTATGTGAGTATTTTACTGCTAACAAGGGTACGAAAAAAATTGTAATTATTTGACCTTAAAAAAAGATATTTGTTTGTTATTATAGAGTGCTTGTATTTAGATTGAAAAATAGTCAATTTTTACGTATAATTAAGCAGAATTAGTGAAGTAAAGCTGCCACTAGATTGCGTCTATTCACATCTGGTTAGTACTCAAGGAGTCTTCAGTGTCACAACGCTTACCTGCCGTTCTTGTACTTGCTGACGGCACCATTCTTCGTGGAATATCAATTGGAGCGGAGGGGATTAGTACGGGTGAGGTGGTTTTTAACACAGCAATGACCGGATATCAGGAGATTCTTACAGATCCTTCGTATTGCCAACAAATTGTTACACTGACATATCCGCATATAGGAAATACGGGTGTTAATACGGATGATATTGAATCTGGTAATCTAAATAAGATTCATGCTGCAGGGTTAGTTATTCGTGATCTACCGCTTATTTCTAGCAATTGGCGTAAAACTCAGACGCTATCAGAATATCTTGAAGAGAATGATGTAGTTGCTATTGCAGAACTAGATACCCGTAAACTTACACGAATTTTACGTGAAAAGGGTGCACAAACAGGTTGCATCATGGCGGGAAATATTGATGAATCAGAAGCTTTAAAACGAGCTAATAAGTTCCCAGGGTTAGCTGGCATGGATCTTGCTAAAATAGTAAGCTGTATCCAACCTTATGAGTGGGTAGAGGGTGAAAAAGAGTATGGAAGAAGTTATCAGGTAAAGAAAGATTTTCGCTTTCATGTTGTTGCCTTAGACTTTGGAATTAAGCAAAGTATTTTAAGAAAGTTGGCACAGAGAAAATGTAAAGTGACGGTTGTGCCTGCTAAAACCCAATTTAATGAGATTCTTGCTTTACAACCTGATGGCGTGTTCCTTTCCAATGGACCAGGAGACCCAGAGCCTTGCAGTTATGCAATTGAAACAATTAAAAAATTACTTAAGGAACGGATGCCAATTTTTGGTATTTGTTTAGGGCATCAGCTACTAGGGCTTGCAAGTGGCGCTAAAACAGTAAAAATGAAATTTGGTCATCATGGTGCTAATCACCCAGTTCAAAATTTGGATAATAAACGGGTTATGATTTCTAGCCAGAATCACGGTTTCGCAATTGATATTAAAACTCTACCAAAGAATATAAAAATCACACATTTGTCATTATTTGACGGTAGTCTACAAGGAATTGAGTTAACTGATCGATTAGCATTCTCTTTTCAGGGGCACCCGGAAGCTAGTCCTGGTCCACATGATGTTGATTATTTATTTGACCGTTTTGTCAAAATGCTTGGGAATAAAAAAGATTAAATTAAGTAATAGTATTTGGGTACATATAAAAATTATGTATTGGAATATTCCATGTTTATACAAGATTGTAATTAAAAAATATGCCTAAACGTACGGATATTAGTTCTATTCTTATTATCGGAGCAGGGCCTATTATTATTGGCCAGGCATGTGAATTTGATTATTCTGGTGCACAGGCATGCAAGGCTCTTCGTGAGGAAGGCTATCGGGTAATTTTAGTAAATTCTAACCCGGCTACAATAATGACAGATCCAGAAATGACGGATTCTACGTATATTGAGCCGATCACGTGGCAAGCGTTAGAAAAAATAATTGCTACTGAGCAGCCTAATGCATTACTACCCACAATGGGGGGGCAAACTGCATTGAACTGTGCTCTAGATTTAGCCAAATATGGAGTATTAAAAAAATATAATGTTGAATTAATTGGAGCATCACGTGAGGCTATTGATAAGGCAGAAGATCGTGAGAAATTTAAAAAGGCCATGAAGAATATTAATTTAAATTCTGCGCGTTCTGCAATTGCTCATAGCCTTGAAGAAGCATTACAGGTTCAAGCAATGGTTGGCTATCCAACTATAGTTCGTCCTTCTTTTACTATGGGTGGTAGTGGGGGAGGGATTGCCTACAATAGAGAAGAGTTTCTTAGTATTTGTGAGCATGGGTTGGAAGCCTCTCCAACTAAAGAGTTATTGATAGAGGAATCAGTAATCGGCTGGAAAGAATTTGAGATGGAAGTGGTAAGGGATAAATTAGATAATTGTATTATTGTATGTGCTATCGAAAATATTGATCCTATGGGAGTTCACACTGGTGATTCTATAACGGTTGCTCCAGCTCAGACCCTTACAGATAAGGAATACCAAATTATGCGTAATGCTTCAATATCAGTGTTGCGTGAGATTGGCGTGGAAACTGGTGGGTCAAATGTGCAATTTGCAATTAATCCCGATGATGGTCGTATGCTTGTTATTGAGATGAATCCAAGAGTTTCACGCTCTTCTGCCTTGGCATCAAAGGCAACCGGATTTCCTATTGCTAAAGTAGCATCTAAGCTTGCGATAGGATATACATTAGATGAGCTTAAGAACGAGATCACTAATAAAATAACACCTGTTTCATTTGAGCCAACTATTGATTATGTTGTTACTAAAATCCCACGTTTTGCTTTTGAAAAATTTCCGCAAGCCAATGATCGACTAACAACTCAAATGAAATCAGTTGGAGAAGTAATGGCTATCGGCCGTACCTTCCAAGAATCATTTCAGAAAGCTATTCGAGGTCTAGAAACAGGTTCTGATGGTTTAGGAGAGAAAACAGTGGATATTGACATCATTGAGAACGAGCTTGCTGATCCTGGGCCGGAGCGTATCTGGTATATAGCTGATGCCTTCCGTTGTGGAATGGATCTTAAAGAAATTTATGCGTTAACAAAAATTGATCCATGGTTCTTGGTGCAAATTGCAGATTTAGTTAAACAAGAGAAGGCGCTCACTAATAAAGTTATTGAAGGAATTGATTCAAGTATATTACTTAAATTAAAGCGTAGTGGTTTTTCTGATAAGCGTCTCGCAAAAATAATGAATACTGAGCAAGCTTCGGTACGTGCTGAAAGGCATCGTCATAATATACGTCCTGTATATAAAAGAGTCGATACATGTGCAGCAGAATTTTCTACTCATACTGCTTATATGTATTCAACTTATGAGGAGGAGTGTGAGGCATTACCTTCTGATAGGAAAAAAATTATTGTATTAGGTGGCGGGCCTAACAGAATTGGGCAGGGTATTGAGTTTGATTACTGTTGTGTTCATGCGGCATTGGCTTTGCGTGATGATGGTTTTGAAACTATCATGGTAAATTGTAATCCAGAAACAGTCTCTACTGATTATGATACTTCTGATCGGTTATATTTTGAACCATTAACCTTGGAAGATGTGCTTGAAATTGTAGAATTAGAAAGACCTTTTGGGGTAATTGTTCATTATGGTGGCCAAACGCCATTGAAATTAGCGCGTGATCTTGAGAATAATGGTGTTCCAATCATTGGCACCAGTCCAGATATGATAGATTGTGCGGAAGACCGAGAACGGTTTCAGAAATTGTTGCATCAACTTGGATTAAAGCAACCAGTAAATCGTACTGCTCGTGATTATAAGGCTGCGCTGACTGCTGCTGATGAGATTGGTTACCCATTGGTAGTTCGTCCAAGTTATGTGTTGGGCGGGCGTGCTATGGAGATAATTCATGAGAGAGTGGAGTTAGAACGATACATGCGGGAAGCAGTTAAAGTATCACATGATTCACCAGTTTTATTAGATTATTTTCTTAATAATGCAATTGAAGTAGATGTGGATGCTATTTGTGATGGTGAGAATGTATTAATAGGTGGTGTTATGGAGCACATTGAGCAGGCAGGTGTGCATTCAGGTGATTCAGCTTGTTCATTGCCACCGTTTAGCCTTTCATCCTTAATGAGAAAAGAAATAAATAGACAAACTGTAGCTATGGCTAGAGCTTTAAGGGTGGTAGGTTTAATGAATGTTCAGTTTGCCATTCAAGGTGATACTGTATATGTACTTGAAGTAAATCCAAGGGCATCACGGACTGTACCTTTTGTGTCTAAAGCTACAGGGTTGCAATTAGCAAAAATTGCTGCTCGTTGTATGGTAGGAATATCTCTGCCTCAGCAGGGTTTAGGGGATGAAATAATTCCTTCTTATTATTCTGTTAAGGAAGCAGTTTTTCCATTTATTAAGTTTCCTGGTGTTGACACCATACTTGGGCCAGAAATGAAATCAACTGGTGAAGTAATGGGGGTTGGGCATACTTTTGCAGAGGCGTTTGTAAAATCTCAATTAGCAGCAGGAGTAAAATTACCCACAGAAGGAAAAGTTTTTATTAGTGTACGTAAATCAGATAGAATTCCAGCAGTAGATATTGCTTATAAACTTGCAGAACTAGGGTTCTCGCTTTATGCTACACGTGGTACTGCATCTGCATTATCTAAAGCAGGGCTTGAAGTAGTTTTAGTAAATAAAGTAACAGAAGGGCGTCCTCATATTGTTGATATGATTAAGAATGGGGAAATAAATTTAATTATTAATACAGTAGGGGATAAACGTAGTGCAGTTCAGGATTCATATTCTATTCGTCATGCTGTACTGCAAGCCAGAGTAACTTATTTTACTACACTAGCAGGTGCGCGTGCTGCATGTATTAGTATGGCTAATATAAAGGAATTGCAGGTTTATGACTTACAAGCATTACATAAATCAATTAATTCCAAGTTAATTCATTAGTATTTGTAGTGATGAGTTTGAGCTATATTGTATTTAATTCTACGAAATTAGAGCGTGTTAAAATTGCATAATAGAGCATCAATTAAGATATAGTAAATCAATCAATCAATCAATCAAGAGAAGATCTATGGGTACAATTCCATTAACTGAGGTTGGGGCAGAAAAATTACGTATTGAATTGCAAGAAATGAAAACGGTACAACGCCCAGCAGTTATTGCTGCAATTGCTGAAGCTCGTTCACACGGTGATCTTTCAGAGAATGCAGAATATGATGCAGCTAAGGAAAAACAAGGGTTTGTTGAGGGGCGTATTTCCGAATTAGAGAATAAGCTTTCTAATGCACAAATTATTAATCCCGCACAACTTGATGCCGATGGCGCTTGTGTATTTGGTGCAACGATTGAACTTGAAGATGTGGATAACGATAAAACTGTAACATATCAAATAGTTGGTGAAGATGAGGCTGATATTAAGCAAGGTAAAATTTCTGTTAGTTCGCCTATTGCTCGGGCTTTAATTGGTAAGTACCAAGGTGATATGGTAGAAGTTATTGCTCCAGGTGGTACAAAAGAATATGAGATTCTCAATGTAAAATATATATAGGGTTAAAAATATTATTTATTTCTTAGTATAAAAAAACCAGAATTCTTTGATGAAAAATACAAGATCTAGTAATGCTTGGATGAAGAGTCATGTGAATGATTTTTATGTAAAGAAAGCTCAGAAGGAAGGTTATAGGTCGCGTGCTGCTTACAAATTGATAGAGATTTCTGAGCAGAATAATTTATTAAAATCTGGAATGACAGTAGTAGACCTAGGCGCAACACCTGGTAGTTGGTCTCAGGTTGTAGTTAATAGAGTGGGACAGAATGGTAGAGTATTTTCACTTGATATATTAGAAATGGAGCCTATTCCTGGTGTTACATTTATCCAAGGTAATTTTGAAGAGAAATCTGCTTTGGTTGAGTTAAAAAAGAATCTTGGGAAAAGGCACGTTGATCTTGTCATTTCTGATATGGCTCCGAATATAACGGGCATAGCAATAAGTGATCAAGCTCGTTCCATGTATTTAGCTGAACTAGCCCTAGAATTTTCTATGACACAATTGAACTCTGAAGGCAATTTTTTAGTCAAAGTATTTCAGGGTTCTGGTTTTGAGGAATTTGTGAAAGTCATGCGAATGTCATTTAGACTAGTAGTAATAAAAAAGCCTAAGGCGTCACGTGACTTTAGTAGTGAAATATATATACTGGGGTTAAAAAAATGTAGGGAAATTTTTTAATTATTTATTGCTACATTAATCTAGGAAAATCATGAATATTTGTTGTTAATAGTAGGACTTAATTATTTTGATAAAGTGTAATTTATTTCTAATTAACGCTCTCTCTGTTTTAAATCTAAAAATAGGTTTAAAATAGGATATTGAAAATTTTCACGGGGAAACCAAAGGAGCTATTTTGAACAATCTCGTTAAGAACATGGTTATTTGGCTCGTTATTGCGTTGATATTAATGACGGTTTTTAATCAATTCAGTACTCGTCAAACTACACAGGCGCCAATGGAGTATTCTCAGTTCATTGAAGAGGTGAAACGTGGAAGAGTAGCAAAGGTAATTATTGAAGGGCGCACGTTAAAAGGTATAAAGGCAGATGGAAGGAGATTTATTAGTTACTCTCCTTCTGACCCATGGATGGTAAGTGATTTGCTTAATGCAGGTGTGGTTGTTGAAGCCAAGCCTGAAGAAGAGCCATCAGTTTTGATGAATATTTTTGTATCATGGTTCCCAATGCTATTGTTAATAGCTGTTTGGATTTTTTTCATGCGTCAAATGCAGGGTGGTGGAAAAGGGGGCGGAGCTTTTTCATTTGGTAAAAGTAAGGCTCGAATGTTAGATGAAAATAATAATGACATAACATTTTCCGATGTAGCTGGATGTGAAGAGGCTAAAGAAGAGGTATCAGAGTTAGTTGATTTTTTACGTGATCCAAGCAAATTTCAGAAACTTGGTGGTCATATTCCACGTGGTGTGTTGATGGTTGGTAGTCCTGGTACAGGTAAAACTCTTTTGGCACGTGCAGTAGCTGGCGAAGCAAAGGTTCCTTTTTTTACTATTTCAGGATCAGATTTTGTTGAAATGTTTGTTGGTGTGGGTGCAGCACGGGTAAGGGATATGTTTGAGCAGGCTAAAAAAAGTTCTCCTTGTATCATTTTTATAGATGAAATTGATGCAGTTGGTCGTAAGCGTGGTACAGGAATGGGTGGTGGGAATGATGAAAGAGAACAAACCTTAAATGCGCTGCTAGTTGAAATGGATGGTTTTGTAGGTACAGATGGTGTAATTGTTATAGCAGCGACTAATCGTGCTGATGTTCTTGATGAGGCATTATTGCGCCCAGGAAGGTTTGATCGACAAGTAACGGTTCCATTACCTGATATACGTGGACGTGAACAAATTCTGCATGTACATATGCGAAAAGTTCCTATTTCTCCTGATGTTAAGGCAGATATTATTGCACGAGGTACTCCTGGAATGTCTGGTGCTGATTTAGCAAATCTGGTTAATGAAGCAGCTTTATTTGCAGCGCGTGCTAATAAACGCCTTGTAGATATGGATGATTTTGAAAAGGCTAAAGACAAAATATTTATGGGTGTTGAGCGACGCACAATGATAATGCCAGAGCAAGAAAAGCGTAATACTGCTTATCATGAGTCTGGGCATGCTGTGGTAGCTGAACTACTAGATAAAACTGATCCTGTACATAAGGTTACTATTATTCCAAGGGGGCGAGCGTTGGGTGTAACAATGCAGTTACCTGTTGAAGACCGTTTTAGTATGGATCGGGAAGAAATACTTCAGACTATAGCTGTATTATTTGGTGGGCGTATTGCTGAAGAAGTATTTATGAAGCAGATGACTACTGGTGCATCTAATGATTTTGAACGCGCTACACAGATGGCTAGGAATATGGTAACTCAATGGGGTATGTCTGAATCATTAGGCCCAATGGTGTATGGGGATAATCAGGGCGAAGCTTATAATCCTATGATTGCCACTAATAATCTTAGTGAAGCTACGATGAAGAATGTTGATAAAGAAATTCGTCGCATAATAGATCAACAGTATGCTCTTGCTCGTAAGTTGATTGAAGAGAATAGAGATAAAATAGAAGTTATGGCTAAGGCTTTATTGGAGTGGGAGACCATAAATTCGGAGCAAATTGAGGATATTATGAATGGTCGTGATCCACGTGCACCAAAACCTGCACAATCTGCACCGGTCCCGCCAAAAGATGATTCGACACCACCTGGGTCGCCTGCTGATGCTACGGATACCAAGTCTCCTGAGACTTCAGCTCCTGCACCAGAGGCATAAATAATATTAGTTGGTAGCATGTGAAATTTATCATCCTTTTTATAGAAGTTATCTGTTTTATGGAGCTTCATTAATAATTAGAAAGATAAGATTTGGGTGACCTAGGATTAGAAATCCTATATTACTTGAATTTGATCTCTGTTCATCTTTTGCAAAAAAACCTAGAATTTTCTTCTTATAGCACACCTTCGGTAATGGGGATAATTAACGTAACGCCAGATTCTTTTTCTGATGGTGGTTTATATGCATCTACTAATGATGCTGTGCTGCAAGCTGAACGATTAATTGGAGAAGGGGCTGATATTATTGATATTGGTGGTGAGTCAACTCGACCAGGTAGTACTCCTGTTGGGGTCGAAGAAGAATTACGTCGTGTTCTTCCTGTAGTGCAAGCTTTGGTAAAAACTGGTATACCGATTTCTGTTGATACCTCTAAGGCAGAGGTAATGTATGAAACGATAAAAGCTGGCGCTACTATGATTAATGATGTTAATGCTCTGCAATCACCTGGAGCACTTGAGGTGGTAGCCGATAAAGAGGTAACAATTTGCTTAATGCATATGCAAGGGGAACCACAGTATATGCAAGTAGACCCTCAATATAAGGATGTAATAGTAGAAATAAAATATTTTTTACAGCAACGTATAGATATAGTGAAAGCTGCAGGAATAGATCTAGATCGGATAATAATAGACCCTGGATTTGGGTTTGGTAAAACTCTGGAACATAATCTGAAATTGCTACGATATCTTGATCAATTTACAGATTTGGGTGTGCCAATTCTGGTAGGGTTGTCACGTAAATCTATGTTGAAGAAGATCACTGGGAATAAGAATGGGGATTTAGTACATTCTAGTATCGCAGCAGCTTTAATGGCTATAGTTAAAGGCGCTAAGATTTTACGGGTACATGATGTTAAAGCAACAAAAGATGCTTTGAAGATTTATAACGCTATAACTGGTTAGATTTAAAATGATAAGGTATAGGCTTCTTGGTGAAAATTTTTTTAATCATTAATGGGTAGTTATATTGCCAAAAATTTTTTTCGGTACTGATGGTATACGTGGGAGAGTAGGGGTTGATCCTATTACCCCAGAACTTTTTATACATTTAGGGTATTCTGCTGGAAAAGTTCTTGCTGCAGCAGACAGATACTTGTCTAAAAATGAACGTCCTGCAGTTTTGATCGGAAAAGATACCCGTATATCAGGCTATATGCTAGAGGCAGCATTAGAAACAGGTTTATCTGCTGCTGGGGTAGATGTGTTATTAACTGGACCAATGCCTACCCCAGGCATTGCTTATTTAACTCGTGCGCTGAGATTGCAAGCTGGAATTGTGATCTCAGCATCGCATAATCAATTTGAAGATAATGGTATTAAGTTTTTCTCTTCTTCGGGAAGTAAACTATCTGATAAGGCAGAAAGAAAGATTGAAGCTGGTTTAAGTTCGCCATTAATATCTATGTCGTCTGCACATCTTGGGAGAGCAAGGCGAGTTAATGATGCGCCTGGGCGTTATATAGAGTTTTGTAAAAGTATCTTTCCACCCTATCTTGATTTGCATGGTATGCGTATTGTAGTTGATTGCGCTCATGGAGCTACTTATCATATTGCAGGTCATGTATTCCATGAATTAGGAGCAGATGTGGTTCTTATTGGAGCCGATCCTGATGGGATGAATATTAATAAAGAATGCGGTGCTACGCATGGCGTAACATTACAGCAGGCTGTTAAAAAGAATAAGGCTGATCTTGGTATTGCACTTGATGGGGATGGAGATCGTTTAATTATGGCTGATAAAGAGGGTCAGTTATATGATGGAGATCAATTAGTTTGCATTATAGCTAAACACCGTCAAAATAAAGGTTTGCTCAATGGTGGAGTAGTAGGCACTTTGATGACTAATCTCGCTATAGAACGCTATTTTAATAAGCTAGATATTCCTTTTGCTCGTGCTAAAGTTGGAGATAGGCATGTATTGGAGTTATTACAAAAGAAAGGTTGGGAGTTGGGAGGAGAAGGGTCGGGACACATAATTTGTCTTGATAAACATAGTACAGGGGATGGAATTATTTCTGCATTACAGATATTGCATGCAATGAAAGATGCTAATAGAACTTTAGCAGAGCTTCTGTGTGGTGTTGTGCTTTATCCACAACATCTTATTAATATTAAAGTAATGAATCAGATTGATTTTATTGCCATGAAATCAGTTAGGGCTGCCCAGATAAAGGCTGAGAATGCACTTGGGAGCAAAGGTCGTGTTTTAATACGAGAATCTGGGACAGAGTCACTTATACGCGTTATGGTAGAAGGAGAATCAAAAGAAATAGTTAAATATTGGGCTGAGTATATTTCTAATATTTTAAGGAAAGAAATAAGTATATAGAATTAATATTAATGTTTTATTCGTATCAATAAATAGTTATTTGACATGGTTATTCTAATTAATGCTAATCAATTTTCCTAAGATTCATATCATAGATCACATTCACTGGTATAATTTTCCCTATTTTTATTTAAGGAATAAATTTTGTTAGTTGTTAGTCTACCAGATGGTTCAGAGCGTAAATTTGATCGCCCTGTAACGGTAATGGAAGTTGCAGAGTCGATTGGTTCTGGATTAGCACGTGCAGCAATAGCAGGAAAAATTAACGGTAAACTAGTGGATACATCTGACCTCATTATAGATGACAGTGATTTATCTATTGTTACTGATAAAGATAAAGAAGGTTTGGAAATTATACGTCATTCTAGTGCGCATTTATTGGCGCATGCGGTAAAAGAATTATTTCCAGATGCCCAAGTAACGATTGGACCGACAATTGAGGATGGGTTTTATTATGACTTTTCTTATAAACGTTCTTTTACTGTGGATGATCTGCAGAAAATTGAAAAACGTATGTCTGAGATTAGTAAAAGTGGCTTGAAAATAGAACGCAAAATTCTAGATAGATCTAAGGCAATTCAGTTCTTTAAAGATCAAAATGAACATTATAAAGCACAAATTATTGAAGCTATTCCTGGTGATGAGGAATTATCAGTATACTCTCAGGGAGATTTTACTGATCTCTGTCGTGGCCCGCATGTACCAGTCACTTCTAGACTTAAGGTCTTTAAATTGATGAAAGTAGCTGGAGCTTATTGGCGTGGGGATTCTAGAAATGAGATGCTACAAAGAATTTACGGTACAGCTTGGACCAAAAAAGAGGATCAAGATGCATATCTTCATCGTCTTGAAGAAGCTGAGAAAAGGGATCATCGCAAGCTTGGTAAAAAATTGAATTTATTTCATATTCAGGAAGAATCTCCTGGTATGGTATTTTGGCACCCTAATGGGTGGAGTATCTGGCAGCAGATTGAGCAGTATATGCGGAAAATACTTAAGGAAAACTCCTATCAAGAAATTCGGACGCCACAAGTACTTGATAAATCGTTATGGGAGCACTCTGGACATTGGGAAAATTTTCGTGAAAATATGTTTACTACGCATTCAGAAGAACGTAATTTTGCTATTAAACCAATGAATTGCCCGGGTCATGTTCAGGTGTTTAATCAAGGATTAAAGAGTTATCGTGATTTGCCATTACGATTAACAGAATTTGGGTCATGTCACCGTAATGAGCCTTCTGGCGCGTTACATGGTCTTATGCGAGTAAGGTCATTCACTCAAGATGATGCGCATATTTTTTGTACTCCTTCCCAAATTCAAGATGAGGTAGTAAATTTCATTGAATTGTTACAGAAAGTTTATATGGATTTTGGTTTCAAAAAAGTTCTAGTAAAGCTGTCAACACGCCCAGATATGCGCGTTGGTACTGAGGAACAATGGGATGAAGCTGAGAAATCACTAGAAACGGTATTAAATAATAAAAATCTTGACTGGGACCTAGAGGAAGGAGAGGGTGCCTTTTATGGGCCTAAAATTGATTTTTCTTTAAAAGATAGTATTGGAAGAATGTGGCAGTGCGGTACTTTACAGTTAGATTTTTCTATGCCTAAAAGGTTAGGAGCAGAATTTGTTGCTGAAGATAATTCTCGCCAAACTCCTGTAATGCTGCATAGAGCAATTTTAGGTTCATTAGAACGATTTATTGGTATTCTTCTTGAAAATCATGCTGGATCTTTACCTTTGTGGCTATCGCCATGTCAGGTGGTTGTCCTCAATATTTCTGAAAAGCAAGCAAATTATGCAAGAGAAATAACAAATAAGATTAAACATAGTGGTATTCGAGTGCATGCGGACTTGAGAAATGAAAAAATACCCTTTAAAATAAGGGAACATAGTTTACAAAAACTGCCCTACCAGATTATTGTGGGTGAGAAGGAAGTTGCAGCACAAACGGTTTCAGTACGAACCCGGTCTGGCTCTAATCTTGGTCAAATGTCTCTTCAAGTGCTGATTGATCGTCTTAAATTAGAGATATCAACAAAGGTAAGCTCAGTTTAATTTATTTAACAAATTCGGGGAACTACTATAGCTCAGGAAAAAGAGGCACGTATCAATCATGAAATTAATGCACCTGAGGTGCGATTAATTGGTATGGAGGGGGAACAGATAGGAATCGTCACTCTGGAGGTTGCTACATCTATGGCAGATGAAGCAGAGATAGACTTAGTGGAAATTGCTCCTACTGCTAAACCTCCTGTATGTCGTTTAATGGATTATGGTAAATTTCGTTATCAGGAAAGTAAGAAAAAACACGAAGCTAAGCTTAAGCAAAAACAAGTTCAGATCAAAGAAGTAAAATTTCGTCCAAATACTGATGATGGTGACTATAATATTAAGCTTCGTAATTTGATTAATTTCTTGACTGATGGGGACAAAGTTAAGGTAACACTCCGTTTCCGTGGACGTGAAATGGCACACCAAGAGTTTGGTATGAGATTGTTGGAGCGAGTAAAAAGTGATTTGGAAGAATATGCGGTGGTTGAACAATGGCCAAAGATGGAAGGGAGACAAATAGTAATGGTTTTATCTCCTAAAAAGAAAGAATTGGTCATAGCAAAAAATAAAAATATTAAAGCAAAAAAGACCCATACAAATAATAAAGAACTGTGTGATATAAAATAACAATTTGTGATAGTGGTAGAAATAATAATTATTTAGAGATTTAAAGTTGTATAAGAATAAGTGATATCTGGGTTATTAAAGTGCCGCAATTAGTGGACACCTAGTATCATAGAAGAAATAGGAGTATTTATGCCCAAAATGAAAACTAAGCGGGGTGCCGCTAAGCGCTTTAAAGTTAGGCCTGGCGGTAGTATTAGGCGTTCATATGCATTCAAGCGCCATATTTTAACCAAGAAAACAACTAAGCTTAAACGTCATTTGAGAGGAACTTCTGAAGTTAATTTTAGTGATGTGGCGGCTGTACATGCTATGTTGCCTTACGCTTAGGGAGAATTATTATGCCAAGAGTAAAACGTGGAGTTACTGCTCATGCTCGTCATAAAAAATTATTGAGCTTAGCAAAAGGATACCGTGGGCGACGCAAGAATGTTTATCGTGTTGCAAAAGAAGCAGTAATGAAAGCAGGAGAATATGCTTATCGTGATCGGCGTCAGAAGAAACGAGTATTCCGGGCCCTTTGGATAGCTCGTATTAATGCTGCCACACGTGAATGTGGTTTACCTTATAGTGTATTCATTAATGGGCTGAAGAAAGCATCAATTGAAATAGATAGAAAGGTATTAGCTGATATTGCTGTTTTTGATAAGCCTGCTTTTATGAAATTGGTTGAGCAAGCAAAATCAAGCCTTGCTGCATAATAGTTTGTTGATAGAGAGATGATCAGAAGGCTAAGGGAATTGCTCCTTGGCCTTTTTTTGTTGTATACATAGTTAATATAGCCACCTATATTTTGTTCTCATGAATAACTTAGAAGATATTCTAAATGAAGCAATAAATTTACTTGATAGTATAGATAATACTAGTGATCTTGAACAAGCAAAATCACGTTATCTTGGTAAAAATGGAATATTAACTGAAAAGTTAAAGGGGCTAAAGAATCTTTCGCTAGAAGACAGGCCAGTTATAGGCGGTCAAATTAATAAGATAAAAGTGGTATTAGAGGCAAGAATAAATGACCGCCGTGAATTAATCCAAGCTAAAAAAATGGAAGCGCAGTTAGCAGGGGAGGCCCTTGATGTAACCTTGCCTAGCCGTGGTTCAGGGGTAGGTGGTTTACATCCGATATCAATAACATTAGAACGAATCGAGACTTTATTTAGTTCAATTGGCTTTACTGTTGCTTCTGGTCCAGAGATCGAAACTGATTTTTATAATTTTACTGCGCTCAATATTCCAGAGAATCACCCGGCACGAGCGATGCATGATACATTCTATATTGCTGAGGATGAAAATGAATATTTGCTGCGGACCCATACATCTCCAGTCCAGATCCGTTATATGCAAAATAAAAATCCACCTCTTAAAGTAATTGCTCCTGGGAGGGTTTATCGTTGTGATTCAGATGTAACCCATACGCCTATGTTTCATCAGGTAGAAGGATTATGGGTAGATGAGAGTGTGAATTTCTCAGAGTTAAAGGGAGTATTAATAGAATTTATTAAACAATTCCTAGAGCAAGAGGGCTTATTAGCCCGGTTTCGTCCCTCTTTTTTTCCATTTACAGAGCCTTCTGCTGAAATGGATATTAGTTGTGTTATGTGCAATAACAAAGGTTGTAGGGTATGTGGCCATACAGGCTGGTTGGAAGTCTTAGGTTGTGGCATGGTGCATCCAGAGGTCTTAAAACATGCCAATATAGATAGTGCTAAATACAGAGGATTTGCTTTTGGTATGGGTGTGGAGAGGCTAGCAATGCTTAGGTATGGAGTAACTGATATACGGATGTTTTTTGAAAATGATTTACGTTTCTTGAAACAATTTAATTAAATTATTAATTCTATTGCTTGTAATAATAGATCTTTATGAAATTTACTGAGAGCTGGCTTCGTACTTTAGTGAACCCACCAATTTCTAGTAATGAGCTTGCTCATTCTCTTACAATGGCGGGATTAGAGGTAGAGAATATTGAGCCTGTGGCACCAAGTTTTAATAAAGTGGTAGTAGCGGAGATATTGTCAGTAAACAGACACCCTAATGCTGATCGTTTAAATGTATGCCAGGTAAGTATAGGGGCTGATATAAATAATGAACCTCTGCAAATTGTTTGTGGTGCTAGTAATGTTTGTGTTGGAGCTAAAGTGCCATGTGCATTGATTGGTGCTCACCTTCCTAATATGGTTGTAAAGCAAGCTAGAATACGCGGTACAGAATCATTTGGCATGCTATGTTCGGGTAGCGAATTAGGAATCTTAGACGAGGATGCAGGTTTATTATTGCTCTCAGAAGATGCGCCTAATGGAGAAGATTTTCGAAAATATTATGATCTTGATGATAAGATTTTTACTTTGAAACTAACTCCTAATCGTGCTGATTGTTTAGGCTTGTTAGGTATATCTCGAGAAGTGGCAGCAATTTTTTCTGAACAATTTATCCCTCCTAAAATTAGTCACGTTAAAAATGAAAATAGTGCCAATTTGACTATATGCATAGATGAACCAAATTCATGCCCATTTTATTGTGGTAGAGTAATTCAGAATATTAATTTAGAAGTAAAAACACCTGAATGGATAAAGCGTAGGCTGGAACGCAGTGGGATTAATTTAATAAATGCTGTAGTAGATATAACTAATTACGTAATGTTGGAAATTGGCCAGCCTATGCATGCTTTTAATTTGGAAAAAATTACTGGTAAGCTTTCTGGTAATATTAATGTGCGTTTTGCTAATTCTGGTGAAAAGCTTCAATTATTAAATGGGGAGGAAATATTATTAAATCCTGATATGCTACTGATTGCTGATGCAGTTAAGCCTCTAGCATTAGCAGGAATTATGGGGGGGGATGAGAGTAAAGTAGAGTATGGAACTACGGATATATTCTTAGAAAGTGCATTTTTTCTTCCTGAAGTAATATCAGGTAAACATATCCAATTGGGACTTAGCTCTGAATCTGCTCATCGTTTTGAACGTGGTGTAGATTTTGGACTGACACGGTTAGCTATGGAAAGAGCTACAAGATTGGTAGTTGATATCTGTGGGGGGCATGCAGGGTCAGTTTCTGAAGTTAAAGGGGAATTGCCCCAACGAAAATCTATTGTCTTGCATGAGAAGAAAGTGCAAAGTATATTAGGTATCAATATTCATACAAATGAAATTGGTAATATATTAGAGCGCTTACAATTTGATTTTTTAGTTGATAAAACTGTATTTCATGTAACGCCCCCAACATATCGTTTTGATCTTTCCATTGAAGAAGATTTAGTTGAGGAAGTGGCACGAATTTATGGGTATCATAATATTCCTGCTATTTTGCCAAATACAAATTTGAGCATATTGCCAAGTCCTGAGGCGATAAAAACTCCTATGCAGCTACGAAGAATTTGTGTGGCACGTGATTATCAAGAAGTAACTAATTATGCATTTGTTGATTTAGAATGGGAGAAAAGGTATTCGGATCAGTCTTTTACAGTAATGCTAAAGAACCCTATTTCTAGTCAATTAAATGCCATGCGTAGTAATTTAATAGGTGGTTTAATTTCAAATTTACAGTTTAATCTTAATCGTCAGCAGAATAGAGTGCGTATATTTGAAATTGGTTCATGTTTTTTAAAAGAAGGTGATAGTTATAATCAATATGAGAAATTGGCAGGACTATGCTATGGAGACATAGTGAATGAGCAATGGGGTTCTGCTGAGCGTAATACAGATTTGTATGATGTAAAGTCTGATGTAGAGGCTTTATTTTGGCCAGAGTGTATAAATTTTGAGGTAGCACATCATCCTGCTTTGCATCCTGGGAAATCATCACAAGTCTTTATAGGTAGAAAAATGGTTGGATGGCTTGGAGAGTTGCATCCAGTTTTACAGCAAAAATTATCTTTATTAAGGTCTGTTATTTTATTTGAATTGGATCTTAATTCTTTAGTCCAGAAAGCTATACCTAAAGCAGATAAAATTCCAAAATATCCATCTGTACGGCGTGATATTGCTGTAGTGGTAGATGAAAATATTAGTGTTAATTCGCTACTGCAAAGTATGAATACTCTTAATTCACCTATTATTGTAGAAATTTCTCTATTTGATGTTTATCGCGGTAATGGAGTAGATGATGGTAAAAAAAGTCTTGCATTCCGTGTCTTATTACAAGATACTAAAAAAACTTTAACTGATGTAGATACAGATTCAGTTATTAACAAACTGATTAATATCTTAGAGAATAAATTTGGGGCAAAACTCCGTAATTAGATATAAGCAATAAGCGCCAAAATTTTGTTGAAGAATTAATGTGTAAGGGGGGGGAGGTATGACCTTAACAAAGGCTGAATTAGCAGATTTACTATTTGAGAAAGTAGGCTTAAATAAGCGTGAAGCTAAAAATATGGTTGATTCTTTTTATGAAGAGGTTCGTTCTGCACTCCAGAATGGAGATGGTGTAAAATTATCAGGGTTTGGAAATTTTCAGTTACGAGACAAGCCTCAACGACCTGGTCGTAATCCTAAAACTGGAGAGGAGGTTCAAATAACTGCACGACGCGTTGTGACTTTTCATGCTAGTCAAAAATTGAAGGCAATGGTAGAAAAAACACGCAATGACTAGTAATGTTCTACCAAATATTCCAGATAAACGTTATTTCACTATAGGTGAAGTAGGTGAGTTATGTTCCGTCAAGCCACATGTTTTACGATACTGGGAACAGGAATTTTCACAACTACACCCAATTAAACGGCGTGGGAATCGTCGATACTATCAACGCCATGAAGTATTATTGATTCGTCATATTCGATCATTGCTGTATGAGCAAGGATTTACTATTCATGGTGCACGTGCGAAACTAAGAAAAAGCAATAAATCAGGCTCAGCACCTAATTCAGTAAGGAATTCCTCTAGTACTATAAGCCCTAATTCAGTTAATTTGTCAGCTTTACAGGGTGAAATCAAAAATGTTGTGTCTTTACTTAGATCATGATTAGATTTTCTTGTTTTTTCAATTTGCATAATTGAAGTGATAAAAGTGATTTTTAGTACCAGATCTTGTTGCTATAATCCGTATCATCGGGGCGTAGCGCAGCCTGGTAGCGTACTTGCATGGGGTGCAAGTGGTCGGAGGTTCAAATCCTCTCGTCCCGACCAGTGGTATGGTGTGGTTAATTGTTTTTTGAATGCAAATTAAATTTGGAATAAATTGGTTCATTGTAAATGCGTATATTACTCAGTAATGATGACGGGTATTTCGCACCAGGCTTGGTAGCGCTTGCTGAAGCATTATCTTCTATTGCAGATATAGTGGTAGTTGCTCCAGAACGTGACCGTAGTGGTGCGAGTAATTCTCTTACATTAGATCGTCCCCTAAGTTTACATAAATCTCACAATGGTTATTTTTATGTAAATGGTACGCCAACAGATTGTGTACACTTAGCAGTTACTGGTATGTTAGATATGCTACCTGATATGGTTATATCAGGTATAAACGATGGTGCTAATATGGGAGATGATACTATTTATTCTGGAACTGTAGCTGCTGCTACTGAAGGATTTTTATTAGGCATACCTTCGCTTGCTATATCTCTTGCAAATGTTTCTGATGAAAACTTTTCTACTGCGGCGCTTGTTACAGTTGATATTGTAAAAAAATTTAAAATAAATAGCTTTCATGAGCCAATACTGCTTAATATAAATGTGCCAGATATTGCATATAATCACTTGCAGGGTATTGCGGTTACACGGCTTGGAAGGAGACATAAAGCAGAACCAGTAATTAAATCAAAAAATCCACGCGGTGAGATAGTGTATTGGGTGGGTGCTGCAGGTGCCGTCCAGGATGCAGGTGAGAATACGGATTTTTATGCGATTCAAAAAAATCAGGTATCGTTAACACCATTACAGATTGACTTGACTCAATATAGCCAGTTAGAGATGGTTAAGCAGTGGCTGATATAAAACATGGAAGAAAGTATTTTGCATATTGATATTTAATATTTAAAGAGATATTAAGTTTGAGTTTATACCGTTCTGGCATTGGCATGACTTCTCAGCGTACACGCGAGAGAATGATTAGTCGTTTGCGAAATCAAAATATATTAGATGAAGTAGTGCTGGCAGCAATGAATTCTGCGCTTCGTCATTTATTTGTTGAAGAGGCTATCGCAAGCCGTGCATATGATGATGTTTCGCTGCCCATTAATTTTGGACAAACTATTTCAAGTCCTTTTATTGTGGCGAGAATGAGTGAATTACTTCGTGCAGGATCAAATCTTGGAAAAGTTCTTGAAATCGGAACTGGTTGTGGATATCAAACAACAATTTTAGCCCAACTTGCAGATGAAGTTTACTCAGTGGAACGTATTGGTCCCTTATTGAGTAGAACACGTTCACGATTACGTGAGTCCCGTCTTAATAATGTACGTTTGAAGCATGCAGATGGGCTCTACGGGCTACCGGAAGCTGCACCATTCGATGGTATCATTATGACAGGCGCAACAACGCATGTTCCTTCTGTATTACTGTCACAATTAGCAATCGGTGGTAGAATGGTTTATCCAAAAGGTAGTCAAGAGCAGTATTTATGTGTAATTGAACATGATGTCAAGGGTTATAAAGAGACCATTCTAGATGAAGTGAAATTTGTACCAATACTGTCTGGTATCGTAAATAACTAAACTATACTGACAAGAGAAGGTGTAAATGAAGATAGGTAGGATATGTTCTGTGAGTAAAGTATTTTCTTTTATGAAAGGTGTAAAATACTGTATACAATTTTTGTATAGCAGGAAGTATATTCTTAGTGTTCTTTTTCTTCAGTCTTTTATTTTCCTTTTATTGGTAGGTTGTGTTTCTACTAGACAAGCTCAAATAGATAAAAAAGATTCCTCAGTATCACTTTCCCAAGATTCAATAAAAAGACATACTATAAGAAAGGGGGATACTTTATATAGTATTGCTCAAAAATATGGTATTGATCATAAAGATCTAGCAAAGTGGAATAATATAGAGGATCCTGGTTCTATTGGTATTGGCCAGCAGCTTATACTATCTTCGCCTGATTTGATGACTAGGCCCTCTGTATTTCCAGTTCCTGATCCAGAGCCATTAATAGCAGCACATAATCTTACAGAAGACACAGCAGTTACTTTGTTGAAAATGGAGCCAAAATCATTGAGGTTGGCATATTCAGAGAAAGCTATATCGCAGGTGCAAGAATTGGAGAGCGTTCTTCCAACTACTATTGAAGGCTCGGTTAAAGTAGAAGAAGCTGGGTTAGGTGGTATTACTCCTGATAATGTTGCTATTAAATGGATTTGGCCTACGGAAGGAAGGGTATCAAGCCATTTTACAGAAAGCACTAAAGGTGTGGACATTTCAGGAAAGACAGGACAGCCTGTTTTAGCTTCAGCTTCAGGTAGAGTTGTTTATAGTGGGACTGGATTAAGAGGATACGGTCAGCTTGTCATTATAAAGCATAATAGTATTTATCTTAGCGCTTATGCTCATAACAGTAAGATTCTGGTAAAGGAAGGACAAAAAGTTGCTAGGGGGCAAACAATTGCAGAGATGGGGAAAACTGATAGTAAATTAGTAAGGCTTCATTTTGAAATCCGGAAAAATGGAAAGCCAGTAGATCCGCTAAAGTATTTGCCAGAAAAATCTTCAGAAACAGTACTTTAATTAATTTAAATTTATTAAGACATGTTCCAATCAACCTCTTCTAAGCCAGGCTCTTCTATATGCACTGAAGATGAAATTAATCAATTGGTTCGGTCTTTTTATGCAAAAGCTAGAAAGGATCCATTATTAGGTCCGATCTTTGAGGCTCATGTTACTGATTGGGAGGCCCATTTTATACAGATGAATAATTTTTGGTCAGGTAATTTACTGGGAACTAATCGTTTTAGCGGGGCACCTATGCCTAAACATTTAGCTATACCAAATCTTCGCCCAGAGTTATTTGAAACATGGCTAAAGATTTTTAAAAAAACTACAGAAGAACTTGATAATCAGCCGATGCAAGAACATTTAAATCTGCTTGCTTATCGAATAGCAAGTAGATTATGGGGGGCATATCAAATGCAACATTATCCAGATAAGCCCTCATTACAACTACAAGCACCATAATTTGGCCATTTATTTGTTATTTTGATAATTTTCGTTTCATTGAGACATAATTATTTTATAAAATAATTAAAGGAGCTAATGATTTAGCTTGTTTCATTAGAGTAAGTGTATTCAATATTTGTTAGATATGTATCAGAAAGAAAATTATATATTCTTTTCTATCTATTAAATTTGGTAGTATCCTACATAGGAATTAAAACACTTACATGTAATATTGATTTATTTGATTTTATCAATTCTAAGTATTCATATAATAATCGTGTTGAAAGATATAGAAAATCAATTAGATGCTATTAAGCGTGGTTGTGATGAACTTTTGGTTGAGGAAGAGTTTCAGCAAAAACTTTCTACAGGGACACCTTTAAGAGTTAAGGCTGGGTTTGATCCTACTGCTCCAGATTTGCATTTGGGCCATACAGTTTTACTTAATAAATTACGCAAGTTACAGGACCTTGGTCATCATATTTTATTTTTAATTGGTGATTTTACGGGAATGATAGGAGATCCTAGTGGAAAAAACACCACTCGTCCTCCCTTAACAAAGAAGCAAGTGACAGAAAATGCAAAGACATATACTGATCAAGTATTTAAAATACTAATACCTGATCAAACAGAAATTGTATTTAATTCAAAATGGATGAATCAGTTAAATACAGCCGATCTAATAAAAATATCTTCAACACACACTGTAGCTCGAATGTTAGAACGAGATGATTTTGGTAAGAGATATCAAAATAATCAGCCTATTGCTATACATGAATTATTGTATCCATTGATTCAGGCTTATGATTCAGTCATGCTTAAAGCAGACCTTGAATTAGGTGGTACCGATCAAAAATTTAATTTATTAGTAGGGCGGGAATTACAAAAGCATTTTGGTCAATCTCCACAATGTATTTTGACTATGCCGCTTTTAGTTGGGCTAGACGGAAAAAATAAAATGTCTAAATCTTTAAATAACTATATAGGTATTGAAGAGGACCCAGAACAAATATTTGGAAAAATAATGTCAATTTCTGATGAGTTGATGTGGAGTTATCTAGAGCTATTATCTTTTGAACCTTTAGCTGTTATACAGAAATGGAAGAAGGAGGTAGAGGAGGGTCGTAATCCACGTGATATAAAAATAACTTTAGCTAAGGAAATAGTGACTCGATTCCATAATAAAAAAGAAGCTGAAAAACAAATTCTGAATTTTGAAGCACGATTTAAGCATGGAGTAATACCTGAAAATATCCCAGAAATAAAATTAAATGGTGAAAATGATGGGTTGGCTATAACAAAGATTCTTAAAAAAACTGGCCTTACAGCAAGTACAGCTCAAGCTCTTCGTATGATAGAGCAAAGGGGGGTGAGGTTGGATGGGGAAAAAATAAACGATAAAAATCTTAAAATAAAACTTGGTACTACTTGTGTGGTTCAAGTGGGAAAGAGAAGATTTTCTAAAATTACAATTATTTAAAGTTTAAAATATCCTAGAATTAAAAAAATTTATTGCTATACGGATTAGGTGGTTATATAATTCATCGCTTGCCTTTCAATTAAGGATTTTAGGGCAAGTTAGTTCTTTAAAAAATTACAGCCGATAGGTGTGGGCATTTTACTAGGGTGTCTAATATCTCTATTTTTTAAATGGAGTTTTAGACAATTAAAAGTAGAAGTGCTCGCACGATGTAACAAGTCAAGCGAGAGTTTTAACAGTATTAAACTGAAGAGTTTGATCCTGGCTCAGATTGAACGCTGGCGGCATGCTTTACACATGCAAGTCGAACGGCAGCACGGGGGCAACCCTGGTGGCGAGTGGCGAACGGGTGAGGAATACATCGGAACGTGTCTTTAAGTGGGGGATAACGCATCGAAAGATGTGCTAATACCGCATAATCTCTGAGGAGAAAAGCAGGGGATCGTAAGACCTTGTGCTTTTGGAGCGGCCGATGCCTGATTAGCTAGTTGGTGAGGTAAAGGCTTACCAAGGCTTCGATCAGTAGCTGGTCTGAGAGGACGACCAGCCACACTGGGACTGAGACACGGCCCAGACTCCTACGGGAGGCAGCAGTGGGGAATTTTGGACAATGGGGGAAACCCTGATCCAGCCATGCCGCGTGAGTGAAGAAGGCCTTCGGGTTGTAAAGCTCTTTCAGCTGGAACGAAACGGTTACGGTTAATACCCGTGATTAATGACGGTACCGGCAGAAGAAGCACCGGCTAACTACGTGCCAGCAGCCGCGGTAATACGTAGGGTGCGAGCGTTGTTCGGAATTACTGGGCGTAAAGGGCGCGCAGGCGGAGTTGCAAGTCGGAGGTGAAAGCCCGGGGCTCAACCCCGGAGGGTCTTTCGAAACTGCATCTCTAGAGAGGGTCAGGGGCCGGCAGAATTCCTGGTGTAGAGGTGAAATTCGTAGATATCAGGAGGAATACCGGTGGCGAAAGCGGCTGGCTGGGGCCACTCTGACGCTGAGGCGCGAAAGCGTGGGGAGCAAACAGGATTAGATACCCTGGTAGTCCACGCCGTAAACGATGTCTACTAGTTGTCGGGAGACTTGATCTTTTGGTAACGAAGCTAACGCGATAAGTAGACCGCCTGGGGAGTACGGCCGCAAGGTTAAAACTCAAATGAATTGACGGGGGCCCGCACAAGCGGTGGAGCATGTGGTTTAATTCGAAGCAACGCGCAGAACCTTACCAGCCCTTGACATGTGGAGTTTGGTTATCAGAGATGATTTCCTTCAGTTCGGCTGGCTCCAACACAGGTGCTGCATGGCTGTCGTCAGCTCGTGTCGTGAGATGTTGGGTTAAGTCCCGCAACGAGCGCAACCCTTGTCATTAATTGCCATCATTTAGTTGGGAACTTTAATGAGACTGCCGGTGACAAACCGGAGGAAGGTGGGGATGACGTCAAGTCCTCATGGCCCTTATGGGTAGGGCTTCACACGTAATACAATGGCGCGTACAGAGGGTTGCCAACCCGCGAGGGGGAGCTAATCTCAGAAAGCGCGTCGTAGTCCGGATCGGAGTCTGCAACTCGACTCCGTGAAGTCGGAATCGCTAGTAATCGCGGATCAGAATGCCGCGGTGAATACGTTCCCGGGCCTT
>CAXGWP010000002.1:0-106222 GCA_964013575.1 uncultured Nitrosomonadaceae bacterium | reverse complement strand
CCGCTACCTTACGGTAATTTACTTTATTACCAGACTCTAATAGATGTAATTTAGCAATTTTAAGCGGCTTATCCCCTAAATCTATCCCTGTCACTTTTGCTCCAAGCTCCGCCATACTTTCTGAAAGAATCCCTCCTCCACAACCAACATCCAGCACTTCCTTTCCAGAAAGAGCAGCAAATTTATCAATATAATTTAAACGTAGTGGATTTATTTCATGCAGAGGCTTAAATTGACTCTCAGGGTCCCACCAATTATGCGCTAATTGATTAAATTTTTCTAACTCATATTGATCTGCATTTACTTTATTTTTTATTAGGTTATCCATTTATATTAATTTTAATTCTATTTTTCCAAAATTGGCTTCTAGCTAAAATATCATGATCATTCAATGTAGTTAAGTTTTTTCTTTCAGTAGCATTCTACCATTTACCCAGGCATGACTTACGTGCTCTCTTTCAACTGAATATACAACATGCCAAACCGGATCATAGTAGGATAACAGCACTGGGGCCGAGAAATCTATAGCAGCAATATCTACCATTTTACCTTTTACAAATGACCCGATACAATCTCCTAATCCCAATGTTTTGGCACTATTAAGGGCCGCTATTTGTAGAATTTAATTTTCTGAGAAGTCAAATGTATTAAACTTATCTCTTAACAGTAAAGCTGTAAGTTTCATTTCTTCAAACATATCTATAGTTTACTGTTTTATTTTCAAATATATAATCATTTCTTATATACACTTAACTGATATCAAGGTGACTTAGATAGCTCTAACATGCTAGAATTATCCTAACCTAAATAGCAATATCAGGGCAGCATTAATATCCTTACTTACTGTTTTTAATAGAAAAATAAAAAATGGATCAATTCGCAAAAGAAACACTCCCAATCAGTCTTGAAGAGGAGATGCGCCACTCTTATCTCGATTATGCAATGAGTGTAATAGTTGGGCGTGCGTTGCCAGATGCTCGTGATGGTTTAAAACCAGTTCACCGACGTGCTTTACTTGCTATGCATGAACTTTCTAACGACTGGAATCGACCCTACAAAAAATCTGCGCGGATTGTAGGTGATATTATTGGTAAATATCATCCACATGGTGACACTGCAGCTTATGACACTATAGTACGTATGGCACAGGACTTCTCTTTACGATATGTCCTAATTCAAGGTCAGGGTAATTTTGGATCAATAGATGGAGATAATGCTGCAGCAATGCGCTATACGGAAATACGCATGTCACGTATTGCTCATGAACTACTTTCAGATATTGAAAAAGAAACAGTAGACTTTGTCCCAAATTATGACGGCTCTGAGAATGAGCCAGTAGTTTTTCCTGCAAAAATTCCCAATCTGCTGATTAATGGGTCTTCGGGCATTGCTGTAGGTATGGCAACAAGCATCCCTCCCCACAATTTAAATGAAGTAATAGCAGCCTGTCTTGCTTTACTAAAAAATCCAGATCTGAGTATAGATGCGCTAATTAATCACATACCAGCACCAGATTTCCCTACTGCAGGAATTATTTATGGTGTTGAAGGAATTAAGTCAGGCTACCACACTGGCCGTGGACGTGTAGTAATTCGTGCTCGTACACATTTTGAAGACATAGAAAAAGGAAATCGTCAAAGTATTATTGTCGATGAATTACCCTATCAGGTGAATAAAGCGAACCTTTTAATCCGTATTAGTGAATTAGTTCGTGATAAAAAAATTGAAGGAATTGCTGATTTACGAGATGAATCAGATAAATCTGGTATGCGCATTGTGATTGAATTAAAGCGCGGTGAAGTTTCCGAAATTATATTAAATAATCTATATAAAGAAACACAGTTACAAGATACCTTTGGAATGAATATGGTGGCCCTGTTAAATGGCCGGCCACTTGTACTTAACCTTAAGCAGATGCTAGAGGCGTTTTTAAACCACCGCCGTGAAGTAATAACACGACGTACTAAGTTTGAGTTAAAAAAAGCGCGTAATAGAGCCCATCTCCTTGAAGGACTAGCTGTTGCATTATCTAATGTTGATGAAGTCATCACATTAATAAAAAAAGCACCTACACCAACCATAGCAAAAGAATCTTTAATGAGCAAAACTTGGCGATCTAAACTAGTAGAAGAAATGCTTTCTCGTGCTTCAATAAAAACAGAAGAATTTAGGCCAAATGGATTAGCTAAAGAATTTGGCTTAACAAAAACAGGTTACCGACTATCTAACCTGCAGGCTCAGGCAATTCTTGAGCTGCGCTTACAGCGTCTCACAGGGCTCGAACAAGATAAAATAGTATCTGAATATAAAGATATTCTAGAAAAGATTATTGATTTTATTGATATTCTATCTAAAGCAGAACGAATTACAGAAATTATCGCTAATGAGTTAACTGCCATTAAAAAACAATTTGGTGATAAACGTCGTAGCGAGATCATTGTTGACACACAAGACTTAAGTATGGAAGACCTCATAACGCCTGAGGATGTGGTCGTAACACTGTCCCATTCCGGCTATATTAAGTCACAGCCATTACATGATTATCGAGCTCAGAAACGAGGTGGACGCGGTAAACAAGCTACTAAAACAAAAGAAGAAGATTTCATTGATAATATATTTATAGTTAATACACACGATTATATATTGTGCTTTTCAAACCATGGACGAGTCTATTGGATTAAAGTATATAACGTTCCTCAGGGAGGGCGAGTGTCTCGTGGTAAACCGATTGTTAATCTATTAAAACTAGAAGCTGGTGAAAGAATAAATGCCATCCTTCCAGTTAAAGAATTTGATGAAAATCGTTTTGTTTTCATGGCTACTTCTATGGGAACTGTAAAGAAAACTGCTCTTTCTAAATTTTCTCGTCCGCGTATAGGTGGCATTATTGCATTAAATCTAGATAATGAAGACTATCTAATTGGTGTTGCAATTACTGAAGGCAAACATGATGTAATGCTGTTCTCTGATGGTGGTAAAGCTATGCGTTTTGATGAAAATGATGTTCGCCCAATGGGACGTAGTGCACGTGGTGTCAGAGGAATGAAATTAAATCAAGGGCAAACAGTCATTTCTCTTTTGGTAGCTAAAGATGAGGAATTATCTGTGCTAACAGCAACTGAAAATGGGTATGGAAAACGCACTCCAATCAGTGAATATTCTCGCCATCGCAGAGGTACCCAAGGCATGATATCAATACGAACCAGTGAGAGAAATGGTAAAGTAGTTACTGCAAGACTTGTTAATCAATTAGATGAGATTATGCTAATTTCAGACAGAGGGGTATTAACCCGAACCCGTGTTAAAGAAATTCGTAAAATGGCCCGTGCAACACAGGGTGTCCGGCTAATGAATCTTGACAAAGGTACCAAGCTTGTTGGATTGGAAATAATTGATGGAACAAATGAGGAGCAATAATTAGCTTATAAAACAGCATATATCTTATGCACGTTTTTAATAGACGGAGTGCTTTCTGATTGTGGAAAGAATATTTAACTTCAGCGCTGGCCCTGCAGCATTACCTTTAGAAGTACTGCAAGTGGCTAAAAATGAAATAATAAATTGGCATGACAGTGGTATCTCAGTTATGGAAATGAGCCACCGTAGTAAAGAGTTTACGTATATTATTCAGGAGACTGAAACTGATCTCCGTCAACTAGTTAATATTCCTAGCAACTATAAAATACTTTTTCTATCTGGTGGTGCCACTAGTCAGTTCTCTATGGTACCAATGAATTTACTTCGTGGAAAGAATACCGCTGACTATATAAATAGTGGGGCGTGGTCTACAAAAGCTATAAAAGAAGCACAAAAATATTGCGAAGTAAATATTGCAGCTTCATCGGAAGCCTCTGGTTTTAATTATGCTCCCACACAAAACGAATGGATACTAAATCAAGATTCAGCATATGTGCATTACACTCCTAATGAAACTATTTCTGGTGTAGAGTTTAACTGGGTACCTAATATGGATTATTCAAAAGGAAATATTCCACTAGTGGCCGATATGTCATCTAATATCCTGTCACGGCGACTGGATATTACCAAATATGGACTAATATATGCTGGGGCCCAAAAAAATATGGGTGCTGCTGGATTAACTATTGTTATAGTACGCGAAGATTTATTAGGTGAAGAAATTAAAAACACTCCAAGTACATTTAATTATAAAACTCATGCTGACAATTTTTCTATGTATAACACTCCGCCAACTTATGCGATATATATTACTGGACTAGTTTTTAAGTGGCTTAAGAAAAAAGGTGGGCTAAATGAGATAGAAAAAATAAATCGTATGAAAGCAGCCTTATTATATAATTTAATTGACAGAATAGAATTTTATAGCTGTCCAATAAAAAAATCAGATCGCTCACGTATGAATGTATGTTTTACGTTAAAGAATACTAATTTAGAGAAAAAATTCTTGGAACAAGCCCAGAACCGCGGTTTGGTTCAACTTAAAGGTCATCGTTCTGTGGGTGGAATGAGGGCTTCTTTATACAATGCTATGCCAATTGAAGGAGTCCTATCTTTAGTTACTTTCATGGAAGAATTTGCTAACAATCATGCCTGATCAATCACAAACAATTTTTCGGGTGCATACACTTAATCAAATTTCAACGAATGGATTAAAAATATTTAATAAAAATCGGTATGCTATTGGACAAAATATAACTGAACCCCATGCAATTTTAGTTCGATCATGTAATATGCTTAAAATGGTTATTCCTAAAAGCGTAGTAGCTATTGGGAGGGCTGGAGCTGGAACTAATAATATTCCAGTAGAAGATATGAATGCGCGAGGCATTCCAGTCTTTAATACTCCTGGTGCCAATGCGAATGCCGTAAAAGAACTTGTACTTTCTAGCATACTATTAGCAGCTCGCAATCTAATTCCAGCTATACAATTTACCCAGAATCTAAAAGGTAACAGTAACACTCTTCATAAATTATCAGAAAATGGTAAAAAACAGTTCTCAGGAATTGAACTACCAGGTAGAACATTAGGAATTATTGGATTGGGTGCTATAGGAAGACTTGTTGCAGATGCGTCTATTCGCCTTGGTATGCAAGTAACAGGCTATGACCCAGAAATTACTGTTGATGGAGCTTGGAATCTTTCTTCCAAAGTGAAAAAAGCAATAAATATTGAGAGCTTGATACAAAATAGCAATTTTATTACTTTGCATGTACCTTTACTTGACTCAACATATTATTTGATTGATGAGAAACAAGTAAGAAATATGAAAAATGGAACAATTCTCCTAAACTTCTCTCGTGAAGGAATTGTTAATGATGATGCAATCCTAGCAGGAATAAAATCTGGAAAAATAAAATACTATATTTGTGACTTCCCTAGCCAAAAACTCCAGAATCAGCAAGGAGTTATCACACTACCACATTTAGGCGCCTCTACTATAGAAGCTGAAGAGAACTGCGCAATAATGGTAGTAAAACAAATTATTAATTATCTAGAAAATGGAAGCATAATCAATACAGTTAATTTTCCTAATTTAATAATGGAGAGAGGGTCTCCCTATCGTTTAGCTATAGCAAACTCTAATGTTCCAAATATGGTAGGACAAGTTTCTACTAGTATGGCAAATGCTGGACTAAATATTCATAATATGCTCAATAAGTCTCGAGGTGATATGGCTTATACATTAGTAGATATAGATAGCCCTGTTCCGCATAATACAATAGAAAAACTTAAACTAATTCCGGGTGTTCTGATGGTAAGATATTTACCTATACTGACTAGCTAGTTTTTATAAAAAAGGATCCAATCTTATATGACAGACCAACTCAATACTATTCGTGATGAGATAGATGCAATTGATGCCGAATTACTTAAACTTATTAACAAAAGGGCAACTCTTGCCAAAAAAATCGGAAAAGTTAAAAAAGGAATAATCTATCGACCTGACCGAGAAGTGCAAGTCCTTTCTCGTCTACAAAAAAATAATACGGGTCCACTTTCCCCAAAACATGTTACACAGATATTCACAGAAATCATGTCACTATGTCGATCTTTAGAGAAGCCTATGAATGTAGCCTATCTAGGTCCTCAGGGCACCTTTTCTGAAGAAGCTGTATTAAATCGATTTGGTAAATCAGTAGCAACAATACCATGTGAATCAATAGATGCAGTGTTCCATAAAGTAGAATCTGGCTTAGCAAGCTATGGAATAGTACCTGTAGAAAACTCTAATGAAGGTGCAGTAGGAGAGACACTAGATTTATTATTACAAACATCGCTAAAAATTTGTGGCGAAATTTTACTACCTATACATCAATGTTTATTATCTCTAAATACAGATTTAAATAAAATAAAAAAAATATATTCTCACCCTCAATCTCTTGCACAATGTCACGAATGGCTAAATAAGAATTTTTCGCTTCTTCATACAAAACGAGTTATTGCAGCAAGTAATGCTCATGCAGCAATGATTGCTGCTGATGATAGAAACGCAGCCGCTATAGCAAGCAAAAAAGCCGCTGATGTGTATAACCTATCCGTATGTGCTGAGAACATTGAAGATGACCCTAAAAATACTACAAGATTCCTAGTAATTGGGTCCCAAAATGTTGCTCTATCGGGTAAAGATAAGACATCATTAGCCATGTCATCTAAAAATCAGCCTGGTGCTATACATGAGTTGCTATCACCTCTTGCTAAGCATAGCGTAAGCATGAGCCATTTAGAGTCTCGTCCCTCACGTTCTGATCAATGGGAATATGTATTTTTTGCTGATATTAAGGGCCACCAACAAGATGAGAAGATTACAAAAGCGTTAAATGAAATAAGAGGAAAAGCAATTTTTCTCAAAATATTAGGTTCTTACCCCTCAGCATAATTATATTTATTAGATTAAATATAGTTAATGCTGGTTCTTTTTTATTATTTTATTAGTATTTAATATGGTGCCTTTGCTATGAATTTATGTGGTCTCTCTCCTAAATATATACAATCTATAGCTCCCTACCAACCCGGGAAGGACATATCTGAATTAGCTAGAGAAGTAGGGTTGGATGAATCTTCTATTATAAAGCTTGCTTCAAATGAGAACCCATTAGGGACGAGCCCATTGGCACTTAATGCAATGGAAAAAGCACTAGATGAATTAATGCTCTACCCAGATGGTAATGGCTTTAAATTAAAGGGTGCATTATCTAAAAAATATAATATAACTAGTGAACAAATTATACTTGGAAATGGATCAAATGATATTCTAGAATTAGCAGCGCGAATATTTCTAAAATCTGATACTACTGCAATCATTTCTCAACATGCTTTTGCAGTTTATCCTCTTGTAACTCAAGCAACAGGTGCAACTGGAATAATTGTCCCAGCTAAAAATTATGGGCATGACCTTGATGCAATGCTAGATGCTATAACCTCAGAAACTCGTATAATATTCATTGCCAACCCTAATAACCCAACTGGTACTTTTTTACCAGCTACAGATATACTGAATTTCTTAAAATACGTCCCGCAAAATGTATTGGTAATACTTGATGAAGCTTACTACGAATATCTTCCAGATACTTCAAGATTTGATACTATCAAGTGGTTAGATGATTTCCCCAATCTACTAATTACCCGTACTTTTTCTAAAATTTATGGTATGGCCGGTATCCGCATAGGATATGGACTTGGCCATACCCAAGTAATAGGATTAATGAATCGGATACGCCAGCCATTTAACGTTAATAGCATAGGGCTTGCAGGAGCATTAGCAGCAATAAATGATGTAGGGTTTGTTAAACGATCATATGCTCTTAATCAAGCAGGTATGCTCCAAATAACTTCCGGTTTAAAAGAAATTGGCTTAACCTATATACCTTCACATGGAAATTTTTTGAGCTTTAAGATAGAGAATATGAAAACTTCTGCTATCTATCAGTATCTCTTACAAGGCGGTGTAATTGTTAGGCCAATTAGTATTTATGGGATGCCAGAGTTTCTACGAGTTACTATTGGCCTAGAATCGGAAAATAGTAAATTTTTACAATTGCTTAAAGATGCAATCAAATATAATTAATGTCTTCCTATAAAGCCAGATGATTTAAGAATAGGTTATTATTCAATATAGGAATAGATATATATTTAAGGTATACAAATATATGATTAACAAGCTAACTGTTATTGGTGTTGGTTTAATCGGTGGTTCATTTGCACTTGCATTACGTAAAGCAGGTTTAGTTAGAAAAATTAATGGTTTAGGAAGAAGCAAAAAGAATCTTGAGCATGCATTAAAACTCGGAATTATAGATGAAGCTTCAACCAATTATGCAGAAGCATTAGAAAGAACGGACCTGGTACTAATAGCCGCACCAGTTGGACAGATCAATGAAATTCTTAAAAAAATTAAACCCTTTCTAGGGGCTAAAACAATTATTACTGATGTTGGAAGTACTAAACAAGATATAGTTGAGGCCATACGCTTATTAATACCAGATTCTATAAAAAATTTTGTGCCATCTCATCCAATTGCAGGAGCAGAATTAAGTGGAGCTCATGCAGCAAATGCTGATTTATTTATTGGAAAAAACATAATCCTAACACCATTAAATGAGACTAATACTAATTCAATTGAAACATTAAGCAAGTTATGGGAAAGCTGTGGTGCAAGTATCTCTATGATGAACCCATACCAGCATGATAAGTTACTAGCTATGACAAGCCACCTTCCCCATATGTTAGCATTTACATTCATGAATTATATATCTTCAAATAATACCGAAGAAAATGCAGAATCTATATTTAATTTCTCTGGCGGGGGTTTCCAAGATTTTACTCGTATTGCTGCTAGCTCTCCTGAAATGTGGAAAGATATTTGCCTCTCAAATCGGCGTCAATTAATACAACAAATTAGGTCCTACCAAAACGAATTAGCACATATGAATGAACTAATTGAAGATGGTAATAGCTTAGAACTTGAAAAATTCTTCCTTAAATCTCAAAAAGCACGTAAAAAACTGCAGAAGTTTAAAAACTAATTCAATCATAAAGATAAAATATAAAGCTGATCCTTTGAATATAGCTATGTTTTCTATCTAGTCTTATTAAATATGTAATGCCCTTTTATCTACAGCTAATGTAGCTTCATGCAAAACTTCAGATAAAGAAGGGTGAGCATGAACAATACGAGCAATGTCTTCACTACTAGCAGAAAATTCGATTGCTACAACCGCCTCAGAAATAATTTCTGAAACATAAGGGCCTATCATATGCACGCCAAGAATCCTGTCAGTATCAGCATCAGCAAGAACCTTAATGAATCCCTTAGCTTCACTAAGAGCACGTGCGCGACCATTTGCCATAAATGGAAACTGTCCCACTTTATATTTTATTCCAGATGTTACCAATTCTTGTTCTGTCTTACCTACCCACGCAATCTCTGGTGATGTATAAATTACCCAAGGTATTGTATCTAAATTTACTGCTGAAAAATGTTTCATTTGATTTACATTCTTCCCGGCGATTTCTTCTGCAACTGCAACACCTTCTTCAGAAGCTTTATGTGCTAGCATTGGTCCTCTAACAACATCTCCTATAGCATACATATCAATTAAATTAGTACGACAATGAGCATCAACTTTAATATACCCACCGTCATCAATCTGTAAACCAACAGATTCTGCACCTAAGTTAGCAGAATTTGGAATTCTACCAACAGATATAATCAATTTATCTATTTCCAATTCTTTCTGTTCATTATTCGTATCAAGATAATTTACCCTGACAGCATCCTTAATAGACTTAATCTTAATAACCTTAACACCTGTTTTAATATTTAATCCTAGTTCTTTAGTAAAAATCTTCCTTGCTTCTTTTGCCAACTGCTCATCAACAGATGATAGAAAATCTGGCATTGCTTCAAGTAAAGTTACTTCAGAACCTAGCCTTCTCCAAACACTTGCCATTTCTAGTCCAATTACACCCGCACCTATGATTCCTAACCTTTGAGGTACTTTATTCAGTGCCAACGCCCCTTGGTTATCAAGAATATGCTTATTATCAATTAAAACAGATGGAAACGGTCGAGGCATAGATCCTGTTGCTATAATTACATATTTTGCCTTTACCATTTCTTCTTTTTTGTTATCTCTTTGTATACAAATTACCCAGCTTCCCTCAGATTTTTTTTCTTTAACAATTCTTCCACGCCCATGTATTGAAGTAACCTTATTCTTTTTAAATAACATAGCTATGCCACGGGTAAATTGCTCAACAATTTTTTCTTTACGTGAAATCATTACAGGTATATCAACTGACAAACCCTCAACTGTTATTCCATGGGCAGAATACTTATTTGCAACACGCTCATAATTCTCAGATGACTCAAGTAAAGCCTTAGAAGGAATGCAGCCTACATTTAGACACGTACCACCAAGACTAGCATTCCCCTTTGAATTCTTCCATTCATCAATACACGCTGTTTTAAGACCTAATTGAGCGCAACGAATTGCTGCCACATAGCCCCCTGGGCCTGCTCCAATAACAACCACATCAAATATTTGAGTCATTTTAAATTCTTATAAATTAATGTTAAATATTAATTAGTGCTATTCTTCTAAAAATGGACTCATTGGAGATTCCAATGCGTCCTTTATAGCCACAAGAGAAAGTACTGCTTCCCGACCATCTACGATCCTATGATCATAGGATAAAGCCAAGTAATTCATTGGGCGAATTACTATTCCGCCATTTATTGCCACAGGTCGCTCTTTAATTGCATGAACACCAAGAATTGCACTTTGAGGAGGATTGATAATAGGAGTAGAAAGCATTGAACCAAAAACACCACCATTTGTAATAGAAAAAGTCCCTCCAGTTAACTCCTCAATCTTAAGCTTACCTTCATTTGCCCTAATTCCAAAATCATTAATTTGTATTTCAATTTCAGCTTGCGAAAGACAATCCGCATTTCTAATAATAGGTACAACTAAACCACGTGGACTCCCAACTGCTATACCAATGTCATAATAGCCATGATAAATAATATCCTTACCGTCCACTGAAGAATTAACGATAGGAAATTTTTTTAAAGCATCTACTACAGCCTTAACAAAAAAAGAGGTAAATCCTAGCTTCACTCCATATTCCTTCTTAAACCTCTCTTTATAACGAGTACGAGAATCTATTATTGCTTGCATATCTACTTCATTAAACGTGGTTAGAATCGCAGCTGTAGATTGAGACTGAACCATTCTCTCTGCAATTCGCAAACGCAATCTAGACATAGGCACACGTTTTTCTGGACGATCACTATTTAATAACTTAGTCTCCTCACTTTCATAAGTTTCCTGAATAGATTGCAACCCCTTATATCCAACCACATCCTCTTTTGTAATACGTCCACCTAGACCACTACCATGAATTGTACTAACTTCCTCACTACTAAGATTTTTCTCTGAAGCTATTCTCTTAGCTGCTGGCATCATTACAGGTTCTATCGTAGCATCTTTTGTAAAGGCTTTCTTTTCTCCTTTAATAGGTACAGTGTCTTCTGAATCTATTGTGGCAATTAGCTCACCACTAACTACCGTAGCCCCATTATCCTTAATAATTTTTGTCAATCTCCCAGATATAGGTGCTGGTAACTCTATTACAATTTTATCAGTTTCAATATCTATCAAATTTTCATCACGATTAACATATTCACCTTGTTTTTTATTCCAAGAAACAAGAGTAGCTTCTGCTACTGATTCTGATAAAACTGGAACTTTTACTTCGACTTTCATAGCCATTCCTCTTATTAGATACTCTTACTGAATGCTGCTATAAGTAATTCCTTTTTTTGAAAATTATGCATTGCAAAATATCCTGCAGCTGGTGATGCTGACGATGGACGCATTGCACTACTAAGTATTTGGTTATCTCCAAGGTGCTGCAGTAAATAGTGCTGAATTCGGTGCCATGCACCCTGATTCCTAGGCTCTTCCTGACACCATAAAAGATCTTTTGCATATAAATAACGGTTAACTTCTTCTTGAAATTCTTCATGAGGGAACGGGTACAATTGCTCAATACGAATAATTGCTATATCCTGAATTTTATGTTCCTTACGATAATCTAAAAGATCGTAATAAATTTTTCCACTACAGGCAATAATACGCCTAACATTTGTTAAACCAATTTTTTTATTATCTGGGATAACAGGATAAAATTCTCCATCAGCCAAATCTTCTAAACTTGATACTGATTGTTTCTGCCGTAACATACTTTTCGGACTCATGATCATAAGAGGCTTACGTATCTTACGAATCATCTGGCGCCTTAATAAATGGAACATTTGAGAAGGTGTAGATGGCACACAAACCTGCATATTGTACTCTGCACATAATTGCAGATACCGCTCAAGTCGCGAAGAAGAATGTTCTGGACCCTGACCTTCATATCCATGTGGAAGCATCATTACTAAACCGCATAACCTACCCCATTTTGCTTCTCCAGATGCAATAAATTGATCAATTACCACCTGTGCCCCATTCGCAAAATCACCGAATTGCGCCTCCCATATTACAAGATTATTAGGTGCGGCTGTTGCATAGCCATATTCAAAAGCTAGAACTGCTTCTTCTGACAGTATAGAATCAATAATCTCAATATCTGGTTGTTCTGTCTCAATATTACAGAGTGGAATATAAGTGCGATCATCAAGCCCCATCGGGTTCTGGTTATGTAGCACTGCATGACGATGAAAAAAAGTGCCACGCCCTGAATCCTGGCCAGAAATACGTATTGGAAATCCATCACTTAAAAGCCCTGCATAAGCTAAATTTTCTGCCATACCCCAATCTAGAGGAAGTGTGCCTTCTCCCATCAATCTGCGATCATTAATAATTTTTTGGACGCGAGAATGCATCTTAAAATTTTTAGGTATATTTGTAAGGCGTGTTACCAAATGCTTAATCTTATGTATTGGTATACCCGTTTTTACCTTTTGATTCCAACTAGATGACTTCAAGAATGGTGACCAATACGTTGTTCCAGAATATTTTTTTCCATTATAAACAGTTTTATTAGGATTAATTCCTGCATCCATACTTTTACGATAAGTTTCAAGCATTATGTCAGCCTCACCTGCTGAAATAACCCCCTCTGCTTCTAATTTATTAGCATAAAGTTTACGTACGCCTATATGTTGATCAATAATTTTGTACATTAATGGCTGTGTGACCATTGGTTCATCCTGCTCATTATGACCAAGACGACGGAAACATACCATATCTATTACCACATCCTTTTTAAATTTCATCCTAAAATCTAAAGCAATCTCCGTTACCATTACCACAGCTTCAGGATCGTCACCATTTACATGAAATATAGGCGCCTCAATCATTTTTGCAACTTCAGTACAATATAATGTAGATCGAGAATCCCTCGGGTCTGATGTAGTAAAACCAATTTGGTTATTAATGATGATGTGAACTGTTCCACCAGTACCATAGCCACGAGTCTGTGATAAATTTAACGACTCCATTACTACACCTTGACCAGAAAAGGCGGCATCACCATGCAACAATACTGGCAATACCTTCTTCCCATCTATATCAAGCAAACGGTTTTGTCTAGCACGCACTGAACCTTCAACAACAGGATTAACGATTTCAAGATGAGAAGGATTAAATGCCAGTGTTGCACGCATTATTCCACCTGGAGTTTGAATAGATGAAGAAAACCCCTGGTGATATTTCACATCACCTGCAGTTAACTCTTGAATATGGCTATCCTCAAATTCTTTAAATAAATTAGCTGGCATTTTACCTAAAGTATTGATTAATACATTAAGCCTACCACGATGTGCCATACCTATAACTACTTCCTGTATCTTCATCTCCCCAGCTCTCTGTAATAAATTATCTAGTAATGGAATCAGGCTTTCACCTCCCTCTCCAGAGAATCGCTTTTGTCCAACAAAACGAGTATGCAGATATTTTTCTAGTCCCTCTGCTGCAATAATACGCTCCAAAATTCGCAGTTTATATCCATTAGAAAAATTTGGCTTAGCATGGGTTCCTTCTATACAGTCCTGTATCCATCGTTTTTGTTCTATATCATTGATATACATATACTCTGCTCCAATGTTGCCGCAATATATACGATGAAGTAATTGTATAATTTCTCGTAAAGACAAAAATTCTGGACCAACCAAAGAACCAGTATGGAATACTTTGTCCATATCTTCCTCTGCAAATCCATAGAAGTTTGGATCAAGCATAGGAATATATGGCTTTTGTTGTTGATTCAGTGGATCAAGAGTTGCTTGGCGAACACCTAAAAACCGGAAGGCATTAATAATCTGTAACACTAACACCTGTTTACGCCCCTCTATGGGATTCTGTATATTCTGGGATGAACTACAAACTCTTTTACGTCGTTCTTTCTCTATCTTAATAAATGACTCAATTATTTTGCTATGCAGAACATCTTTTGAGGCCCCATGTTTTTTTGGTCTTAATTTATCGAAATAATTACACCACTCTATAGGTACTGTGGTTGAATTTTGCAAATAATCCTCATAAAGACCCTCAATAAAAGGTGCATTAGCACCATATAAAACTGAGGTCTTAAATAATTCCTTAATCATAATAATTAACTTGCTTTAATAGCAGCTAACAAAGCAAATTACTCACGCTCAGTAATAGGCAGAACTTTTCGTGTGCTCTTACCTGTATATAATTGCCGTGGTCGCCCAATTTTCTGCTCAGGATCAGAAATCATCTCGCTCCACTGGGCAACCCAACCTACAGTACGTGCTGTAGCAAAAATTGCAGTGAACATAGATGCTGGAATACCTAGAGCACGCTGAACAATACCAGAATAAAAATCAACATTTGGATATAGCTTTCTAGAGATAAAATATTCATCCTCTAATGCAATTTTCTCTAATTTCATTGCAAGTTTAAATAATCTATCATCTTGAAGCCCTAATTCATTTAGAACTTCATGACATGTTTCTCTCATCAATTTTGCACGAGGATCAAAGTTTTTATATACTCTATGGCCAAATCCTACTAATCTGAAATTATCATCCGGGTCTTTTGCACGAGCAATATACTGACTTATACGTGTTTCATCTCCAATCTCTTCTAACATATTTAAACAAGCTTCATTAGCACCACCGTGTGCTGGGCCCCATAAGCATGCAATACCTGCAGAAATACAAGCAAATGGGTTCGCTCCACTAGATCCTGCCAAACGAACAGTAGACGTAGAAGCATTCTGCTCATGATCCGCATGTAAAATTAAAATCCGATCAAGCGCTCTTGCTAAAACAGGATTTGGCTTATATTCCTCAGCAGGAACTGCAAACATCATATGCATAAAATTCTGGGCATAGCTAAGATGATTTTGCGGATAATTAAAAGGATGACCAAGGTTATATTTGTATGCCATTGCAGTTATATTTGGTAATTTTGCAATTAAATGTATAGCTGAGTCCTCACGATTCTTGATATCCGATACATCTAATGCCTCGTGATAAAATGCAGATAACGCACCAACCACTCCTACTGTTACAGCCATTGGGTGAGCATCACGACGAAACCCCTGATAAAACTGTATCAATTGTTCATGCACCATTGAATGTGCATTGATAGATTTTACAAATGAAGATTTCTCATCCGCTGTAGGTAATTCACCCTTCATCAATAACCAGCATACCTCCATAAAATCACAGTGCTCTGCTAACTGCTCAATTGGATAACCTCTATAAAGTAATATTCCTTTCTCACCATCAATGAAAGTTATCTCAGACCTACTGCTAGCTGTAGAAAGAAAGCCCGGATCATATGTAAAAAGACCACTTTTTGCATGTAATTTACGGATATCTATTACATCAGGCCCCATACTTCCTGATAAAATTGGAAACTCTGCGGGCTGTTTATTAGTTTCCAAATCCAATTTAGCTATTTTCTTTTGATCCATACGACATCTCCACTATTATGACGATTATTTAGCAACTACCACAGATTAAATTATTTTATCTGTATTAGCTGTAATACCGACTGTAATTTTTTGTCTTCGACCTTGGTTTTTAACATAATCATATCCCATAAATCATAATCAGATAGGCTTAATAAACAGCTAAACTGTTGTCGCTCAGTATCATTAAGATGCATATAATACTTATCTACAAACTCTTGTAATACAATATCCAACTCAAGTAATCCTCGTCGACAACGCCACCGTATACGATTAAGTTCTTTCATACTGTCCTCTTTACCATCATACCCTTTATTTTATTTATTGCTTTTGTCGGATTTAATCCTTTGGGGCAAGTATCCACACAATTCATAATTGTATGGCAACGAAATAAACGATAAGGATCCTCAAGGTAATCCAATCTCTCCGCCGCCGCCTGATCACGACTATCTGAAAGAAAACGATATGCTTGTAATAAAGCGGCTGGCCCAATAAATTTATCAGGATTCCACCAGAAAGAAGGGCATGCTGTAGAACAGCATGCACAAAGTACGCATTCATATTCACCATCAAGCTCAGCTCTTTCTGCCTGAGATTGTAATCTCTCTGTTTCAGGAGGAGGGTCATTATTAATTAAATAAGGTTTAATTGACCGATATTGATTAAAAAATTGGGTCATATCAACTATCAAATCACGTATAACTGGCAATCCAGGTAGCGGCCTTAATTTAACCGGCTCTTTTAAACTGGCAACTGGTGTAATACAAGCTAACCCATTACGGCCATTTATATTCATACCGTCAGAGCCACATACGCCCTCTCTACAAGATCGACGCAAACTAAGGCTATCATCTACTGTTTTAATGCGTATTAGTGCATCAAGAAGCATTTTATCAGTAGGATCAAGATCTATATCGTAATCCTGCATATAAGGCTTCTTATCATTCTCTGGATTGTATCGATAAATTGAAAACCGCATAATTATCCCTAATTATAAATATTTAAATGTATAATTATCAATTATTTATTAAAATATATTAATTCATTTTATAAGAGTTCGTACACCTGAATACTTAGTACACCCTTACCTCTGGTGGAAACGACTCTACCGTTAATGGTTTTAAACGTACTGGCTTATAATCTATACGTTTATCTTCACTAAAATATAAAGAGTGCTTAAGCCAATTATCATCATCCCGTTTAGAAAAATCTTCTCGAGCATGAGCACCACGACTCTCATTACGAGCTTCTGCTGATACCATGGTTGCCAACGCAACTTCACCTAAATTGCTAAGCTCTAATGCTTCTACACGTGCAGTATTAAACACCTTACTTTTATCTTTAATCTCAGTATTATTTATTCTCTCTGAAATTTCACTAATTTTTGCTATACCTTCCTTTAATAAATCAGGAAAACGAAATACGCCACAATGTTTTTGCATAGCCATACCTAAATCTTTAGCGGTCTGAGCTACATCTTCCCCATTCTTTTGGTTATCTAATCTAGAAACTCTGGCTAATGACATATCCACAGAATTCTTATGCAATTTCTTATGATGTGGAGTTTTTTCCAAATCTTCTATAATCTTTTTTCCTGCAGCACGCCCAAATACTAAAATATCAAGTAGCGAATTTGTTCCCAAGCGATTAGCACCATGAACTGATATACAAGCACACTCTCCTACAGCATATAAACCCTGTACTATCTCTTCAGGTCCTGTTTTATATGGCGTAACTACTTGTCCATATAAGTTTGTAGGGATTCCACCCATCATATAATGTGCAGTTGGAATAACTGGAATTGGCTCATCAACTGGGTCTACCTGAGCAAATTTAATTGAAATCTCACGAATACCTGGTAATCTACTATTAATAATATCTGAACCTAAGTGATTAAGCTTTAATAAAAGGTGATCAGCAGTCTCTCCACAACCCCGCCCCTCTTTAATCTCCTTTGTCAAGGCCCGAGAAACTACATCACGGCTTGCAAGATCCTTTGCATTAGGCGCGTAATGCTCCATGAAACGCTCACCGTCCTTATTTATAAGAAAACCACCTTCTCCACGAACAGCTTCACTAATAAGCACTCCTGACCCATATACACCTGTCGGGTGAAATTGCCAAAATTCCATATCTTCTAAAGGGATTCCACTACGCGCCGCCATACCAAGGCCATCGCCCGTATTAATAAAGGCATTTGTACTGGCCTGAAAGACCCTTCCTGCTCCCCCTGTAGCCAATAAAACAACCCTTGCTTGCAGAATCACGAGCTCGCCTGTTTCCATTTCAAGAGCTGTTACCCCAGTTACATCTCCCTGCTCGTCTCGAATCAAGTCTAACCCCATCCACTCAACAAAAAACTGGGTATTAGCATGTACATTACGTTGATATAATGTATGTAAAAGAGCGTGTCCAGTCCGATCAGCTGCTGCACAAGAGCGGGTTGCCTGTGCCCCACCAAAATTCTGAGACTGCCCTCCAAAAGGCCGTTGATAAATTTTTCCATTTTCTAATCGATCAAACGGCATACCAAAGTGCTCTAGCTCATAGACCACTTCATTTGCCTGACGACACATAAATTCAATAGCGTCCTGATCACCAAGGTAGTCAGACCCTTTAACAGTATCATACATATGCCAATGCCAACTATCTTCAGTTACATTACCTAATGATGCAGCAATGCCTCCTTGTGCAGCTACAGTATGTGAGCGGGTAGGAAAAACTTTAGATAAAACCGCAACTTGAAATCCTGCTTCTGAAAGCTGTAAAGCAGCACGCATACCGGCACCACCTGCCCCAACTATAACTACATCAAATTTCCTTTTTATGATTTTCATACCAACTAGCCCCACATAATATCAACAGCCCAGATGGCATAAAAAAATAGTGACAAAATAACAATTACCTGAAAAATTAAACGCATGTTTGTTTGATGAACATAATCCATCAGAATATTACGTATACCAACCCAAGCATGCCAACACAAACTTATAAAAGTAAGAAAAGTAAATATACGTATCCACTGATTTAGAAATATAGCTTTCCAGCTACTATAGTCTTGTGGTGATATTATAAATAATAAAACACTTATTAATAAAATATAAACCGTCATCACAACGGCAGTAATTCTTTGTATTAACCAATCTATTAACCCATATCGAGCACCAGTTATTATTTTACTCACCATATTCCATTCCCAAATAATAAGGTTAAAATAATACTAAATAAGAATACTAGTATGCTACTTCTTCTCGACTTAACTAGCCCTTCACCAAAATGCAAATCAAGAGCTAAGTGTCTTATACCAGAACATAAATGATGCATGAAGAACCATAATAAAAATGTTAGCCCCAACTTTGTAGGAAGCAAAGTAATTAACATATGAGCCTCATTATGACTTTTAGGAGAATCTAACAATTTCTGTAGAATATAAAGAAGTACAGGTATGCCAGGAAAAAAAAGAAGTGCCCCACTTATACGATGAAAAAACGAAACTAGAGCTGGAAGTGGTTGCTTGATTTCAATAAGATTAAGATATTTAGGTCGCCTTCTGTACAATTTATCTATTCCCAACCAATGTTAGATCAGAATCGAGTGTAGCCCTTTAAACATGTAGTTACAAGCGTAATATTTAAGGAAATATACTTATATTAATTTAAATAAGCGCCTAAAATAGTTTGAATCAAGTAATAGTTATAATAAAAATAAATGGCTTGTTATAATATAATTCCATTCCGCGCTATACTTGTCCGGCTAAATTTTAATAAACTCAAGTTGTTTCTATAAATAGCTTGAATTAACCAGTTATATTAGGAGGAAAAAATGAAGTCCCCTATTTGTATTGCTGTTAGTGGCGCTTCAGGCCAAATTAGCTATAACCTTCTTTTTCGTATTTTAACTGGAGATATGCTGGGAAAAGATCAACCAATAATTCTGAAATTACTTGATATAACTAAATCACAACAGGCTCTTAGTGGTGTGGCAATGGAATTAGAGGATTGTGCCTTCCCACTTTTATCAAATCTAGTAATTACAGACAATCCTAAAATTGCTTTTCGTGATGCGGAAATTATCTTATTGGTCGGTGCAAGGCCACGTACAAAAAATATGGAAAGAAAAGATCTATTAAAAATTAATGGTGAAATATTTGCTACTCAAGGCAGAGCATTAGATGAAGTTGCAAATCGAAATGTAAAAGTAACAATAATAGGTAACCCTGCAAATACTAATGCTCTAATTACAATGAAAAATGCGCCAGGATTAAACCCTAATAATTTTTCTGCAATGATGCGATTAGACCATAACCGCGCACTGACACAAATAGCAATTAAAACAAAGAAACCAGTTTCCAGTATAAGTAAAATGATTATATGGGGTAATCACTCTGATACCCAATACCCAGATCTAAGCTTTACTGAACTAGATAATTTACCTATTAGTAATTTTATAAATAACGAAGAATGGATAAAAAATACCTTTATACCTACTGTACAAAATCGTGGGATGTCAATTATTAAGTCTAGAGGAGTATCAAGTGCTGCCAGCGCAGCAAATGCTACTATAAATCATGTGCATGACTGGGTATTTGGAACCAAGAAAAATGATTGGACATCTATGGCTATACCTTCCAATGGGAGCTATGGGATTCCTGAAGGTGTAATTTATAGTTATCCAGTAATATGTAAAAATGGTTCCTATGAAATTTTCCAAGGATTAAAAGTAAGTGAATTCAGTAAAAACAAAATGCAGGTGACATATAAAGAATTACTTGAAGAAAAAAAACTAATAACCAACCTACTTGAAGAATAGAATTAATTTCTCCTTTTAATAAAAAATAGCACTTTTATTTTTTATTAATTCCAATTATGGTAAATAATAAATATATATAAAACTTATATGCCACACAATAGATATAATAACTTAAGAACTCTAACTTTCCCTAGTGGAAAAAAATCAAAATTCTATTCCTTACCTGCATTAGAAGAAATAGGATTAGGGAAAATTTCTCGGCTACCAGTCTGTATTCGTATCATTCTTGAATCCGTAATACGTAATTATGATAATAAGAAAATTACTAACACTCATATTGAAAATCTTGCAAAATGGGAACCAAATGCTACTCGCAAAGATGAAATACCTTTTACTGTAGCACGAATAGTATTACAGGATTTCACTGGAATTCCCTTATTAGCAGACCTGGCAGCTATGAGAAGCGCTGTAAAAAGATCCGGTAAGGATCCAAAAATCATTGAGCCATTAGTCCCTGTGGATCTAGTTGTTGATCACTCAGTTCAGGTTGATTACTTCGGAAGTAAAAAAGCACTTGAGCGTAATATGGAGATTGAATTTCATAGAAATAAAGAAAGGTATCAATTTATTAAATGGGGGATGCAAGCTTTTCAGACATTCAAAGTTGTGCCACCAGGAGTGGGTATTGTTCATCAAGTAAATTTAGAATATCTAGCTCAAGGAATTCACCAAAAAAATGGTATATCTTACCCTGATACTTTAGTAGGAACTGATTCGCATACCACAATGATTAACAGTATCGGAGTAGTTGGGTGGGGTGTGGGTGGTATAGAGGCTGAAGCTGGCATGCTAGGTCAGCCAATTTATTTCTTAACACCAGATGTCGTAGGCATAAACCTTACGGGAAAATTAAAAAAAGGAGTTACAGCTACAGATCTTGTATTAACAATAACAGAATTACTACGAAAAACAAAAGTTGTTGGAAAGTTTGTTGAATTTTTTGGTGAAGGAACTAGCACCTTATCACTACCTGACAGAGCTACTATTGCTAATATGGCACCTGAATATGGGGCAACCATGGGATTCTTCCCAGTAGACCATGCAACCATTGAATATTTTAAAAATACTGGCCGAAACAATGAAGAAATTGCTATGTTCCAATCCTATTTTAAAGCCCAGAAGCTATATGGTATTCCTCTTAAAGGAGAAATTGATTATTCAACTGAACTAGATTTTGATTTAGGAACTGTAACCCCATCAGTAGCAGGACCAAGAAATCCACAAGACCGTATAGATATTGCTAATGTAAAAAGTAAGTTTACCTCTCTTTTTACCCAACCAATCAATAAAAAAGGATACGCTAGAAATAAGAATACTATAAACAAACGCTATCCTATAAATGAAATAAACTTGGGCCATGGAGATGTTCTAGTCGCAGCAATTACATCATGCACAAATACCTCTAACCCTAGCGTATTAATTGCTGCAGGGCTATTAGCAAAAAAAGCCTGCGAAAGAGGTCTTAAAGTAAATCCTCATATTAAAACGTCGCTAGCCCCAGGGTCTCGTGTAGTAACTGAATATTTAACTGCATCTGGGTTATTACCCTATCTAGAAAAATTAGGATTCAATTTAGTCGGTTACGGCTGTACAACTTGTATTGGAAACTCTGGACCTTTAGAGAAAGAAATAGAAAATATAATAATAAATAACAATCTAGTATGTTCTGCTGTGCTCTCAGGAAATCGTAATTTCGAAGCACGTATCCACCCTAATATCCAGGCTAATTTTCTTGCTTCACCTCCATTAGTCGTATCCTATGCAATTGCTGGCACTATACTTAAAGACTTAACAAATGAACCACTTGGCATCGGGAATAATTGTAAGCCAGTATGGCTATCTGATGTTTGGCCAAGTAATGAAGAAATTGATGAATTCATGAAATTTGCAAGAAATGCCAAAACTTTCCAGAATCTTTATAGCAACCTAACTAAAGATCACTTTCTATGGAACGATGTATTATCTGCTACTGGTGATATCTATGATTGGCCAATATCAACCTATATATCTGAGCCTCCATTTTTTCTAAATTTTAGTCCTAAACCAACTAAAAATAGTAGGAGCAAATCAATTATAGGAGCTCGTGCATTAGGAATATTTGGCGACTCGCTGACTACAGATCATATTAGCCCAGCTGGAATCATCAAAGATAATTCTCCTGCCGGGAAGTATTTACTTGAAAATAACATAGTAAAATCAGAGTTTAATAGTTATGGTTCAAGACGTGGCAACCACCATGTAATGATACGTGGAACATTTGCAAACGTACGCATAAAAAATCTGATGATACCAGGGAGTGAGGGTGGCGTAACTCTATATCAATCTGAAAAATCAGAAAATATACAAATGAGCATCTATGATGCTGCGATAAAATATATACAAGAAGAAACTCCAACAATTATTTTTGGTGGAGAAGAATATGGCACTGGATCAAGCCGTGATTGGGCAGCTAAAGGGACACAGCTACTTGGTATTAAGGCGGTAATTGCAAAAAGCTTTGAACGGATTCATCGAAGTAATCTAGTTGGTATGGGTGTGTTACCTTTACAATTTAAAGGTAATGATAATTTAGACTCATTAGGTATTAACGGCTCTGAAAAATTTGATATTCAAGGCTTAGAAGAAATCAATCCTCAACAAGATGTCATACTTAGCATCCACAGTCAAAATGGAACACGAAAAATTAAGCTATTATGCAGAATAGACACCTCTATCGAGGTGGATTATTTTCTACATGGTGGCATATTACCTTATGTTCTTAGAGAACTAATGGCCACCTAAAATTAAAAATGGAGAGAGAAAAAATAATAAAAATACTAAAATCTACCTATATAATATCTAACAATTTTGCAAATTCATCCCTACTCAAATTTCCATTATTATTTAAATCCATTCTAATAAATAAATTATTAGATATTTTCATTACAGCAATCTCTTCAAAAATAAGATACCCGTCCTTGTTAGCATCGTAACTTTCAAAAATTCTTATTTTTTCCATAGATACATAATCACTATAATTCTGTCCTATTCCATCTCCAGAACCGTATCCCCTTGCAAAGCCACTTCCAATCATAGTACTAAAGATTAATACTATTACCATAGCTGAAAACCAAATTTTTATAAGAAACTCTATTGAAGTGGATTTCATCCCATTTCCCATTTGATAAAGTAGGGTCACATTATAAAATATCTAATAATAACTATTTCTTAGAACAAAATATAAAAATAATTTTCAGAAAACCAATTTCTAATTTAAAAAACTTAAACGCCCTATTTTCTTCGCCAACTAGTACCCTCTATATTATCTTCTAGAATGATCCCCTCATTAGAAAGGGTTTTACGTATATTATCAGCTTCAGTATAGTTACCATTTCTTCGTGCAACAATACGATCCTGTATTAATTTATCAATCTGCTCTGTTGTATATTCTGAATTTACAGATGACATATCACTTTGGAAATATTTTTGTGGATCTTGCTGTAACAAACCTAAAATCTCACCAAGTGCCTTAAGCAAATTTGCTTGTTGATTAATACCTGATTTATTAGTTTCGTAAGCAAGATCGAATAATACTGCAATAGCAACTGGTGTATTGAAATCATCATTCATTGCTTTCATAAAACGCTGTGTATAAGTATTAGTCCAATCCAATTTATAATTTTGATTTATTACATATCCCTTTAAAGCACTATAAAGCCTGTCTAGTGAATTTTTGGCATCATCCAAATGAGTACTAGAATAATTTAAGGGACTACGATAATGTGCACGCAAAATAAAAAATCGTACTACTTCAGGCTGATAATTTTCTAGAATATCACGTATAGTAAAAAAGTTTCCCAATGATTTAGACATTTTTTCGTTATCAACACGAACGAATCCATTATGCATCCAATAATTAACGAACGAGGTATCATGTGCAGCTTCACTTTGTGCAATCTCGTTTTCATGGTGGGGAAACTGCAAATCCTGTCCTCCACCGTGTATATCAAAGTGCTTACCTAAATAATTACTACACATTGCTGAACACTCAATATGCCACCCAGGACGACCTTTCCCCCAAGGGGCTACCCAATATGGTTCATTAGTTTTTACTGATTTCCATAATACAAAATCCAATGGGCTCTTTTTATATGAATTTATAGCAACACGTTCACCAGCATATAAGTGGTCTGCCACCTTACCAGATAATTTCCCATAACTAGGGAATTTATCTACTGCATAATATACATCATCATTTGACCCTATATATGCAAAACCTTTATCTATTAATATTTGAATCATGGAAATCATATTTTCAATATATTGAGTAGCACGAGGTTCAAAAGTAGGCGGCAATACACCTAAAGCTGCTGCATCTTCATTCATTGCACGAATAAATCTTTCTGTAAGCGATTGAATTGACTCATTATTATCTTGAGCGCGCTGAATAATTTTATCGTCTACATCTGTAATATTACGAACATAAACAATTTCATAATTAATTGCCCTAAACCAACGAGCAACCATGTCAAATACAACCATGACACGTGCATGACCTAAATGACAATAATCATATACAGTCATACCACAGACATATAATTTAACTTTATTTTCGAATAAAGGTACAAAATCCTGCTTACACTTAGTAAGTGAATTATAAATTTTTAACATTGAATAATTTAATTTTAAATTAACTAAATAATAAAATTTAAACGATCTTGATTGAGCTGCTTACATGATAGAATAGAGATAAAGTATACCATGACAGGATCAGTTTAAATTACCTGTACCATTAAATTAAGCTGTTCTATTAATTAAGTTACAATTAAAACTATTTACTAAAAATTATTAAAACTATAAACTTTATGCATATTATTAAATTAATTCTAATATCCTTTATTATCTTATACACTTCAGTAATTTCAGCAGAACAAATTAAAATTAAAACTAATTTTGGTAGTATTTATATAGAGCTTTACCAAGATAAGGCTCCCAATACTGTCAAAAATTTTCTTAGTTATATACAAGAGGGAGCGTATACTAACACTATCTTCCACCGTGTTATTCCGGGATTTATGATTCAGGGGGGTGGTTTTAATAAATTAATGAAAAAAGTCCCAACTAAACAACCAATTAAAAATGAAGCTAATAATGGCCTCAAGAATGAAATTGGTACAATTGCAATGGCACGTACAGGAGAACCACATTCAGCTACAAACCAATTCTTTATTAATGTAGCAAACAACGATTTTCTTAACTATACTAGGCCAAATACCAGGGGTTATGGATATACAGTATTTGGAAAAGTTATAAGTGGAATGGATATAGTAAATAAAATATCAAAAATACCAACTGGAGCAAATAAACTATTCAATCAAGATGCTCCAAAAAAAATGGTTATAATAGAATCAATGAATATTATAGACTCTAACTCTAAGCAAATAGAATGACATAAGGACATATATGATTAAATTACATACTAGCTATGGTGAAATTACCATAGAGCTTTTTAATGAAGAAGCCCCAATAACAACTAAAAATTTTACTGAATATGTAAATAGCGGATATTATGATAATACAATATTTCATAGAATAATTAATGGTTTTATGATTCAAGGAGGTGGTTTTGAATCAGGAATGTCTCTAAAAGAAGGTCGTGCCCCTATTAAGAATGAGGCTAATAATGGAGTAAAAAATGATATTTATACTATTGCAATGGCGCGCACATCAGATGTTAATTCAGCATCCTCTCAATTTTTTATAAATGTAGCAGATAACGATTTTCTTAACTTCACATCACCAACAACTGAAGGGTTTGGCTACTGTGTTTTTGGTAAAGTAATAGAAGGTCAGGATGTAGTAGATAAAATTAAGAAAGTAGAAACAGGAAATAAAAACGGACACCAAAATGTGCCATTAGAAGATGTCACTATCCAAAAAGCAGAAGAATTAACTAATATATAAATTTATTATGAAATAGTTGATTCATAGACTATAGCATTTTTATTCCTATTTCTAGATCTGCCTTAATATCCTTTACTGATTCTAATCCGACAGCAATACGTAAAAGGCCATCTGTAATACCTGCTGCATCACGCTCATTTTGACTAATTCTAGAATGAGTCGTACTAGCTGGATGAGTTAACGTAGTTTTAGCATCCCCAAGATTAGCAGTAATTGATAGCATGCGAGTAGAGTTTATTATACGCCATGCTTCCTCTTTACCCCCTTTCACTTCAAATGAAACTATACCACCACCAGCCTTCTGCTGTTGCTTTGCAAGAAGATAATGAGGATGAGAGGAGAGGCCAGGATAATATACCTTGGTTATTCCTGGCTGAGCCTCAAGCCAAATAGCTATATCAAGCGCACTAGCAGAATGGGCTTCCATACGAATTTTAAGTGTCTCCATTCCTTTAAGTATTACCCATGCATTAAAAGCACTAAGAGTTGGTCCGGCAGTACGAAGAAAATTAAAGACTCCTTGTTCCATTATTAGATCTTTCTTTCCTAATACTGCCCCACCTAGAACCCTCCCTTGCCCATCAAGGTATTTTGTTGCAGAATGAATTACTATATCAGCACCTAAATCTAATGGTTTTTGTAATACTGGCGAGCAGAAACAATTATCTACAACTAACCATGCACCTGAAGTCTTTGCTAATTCTGCTAATGCTGAAATATCAGAAATCTCAGTAAGAGGGTTGGATGGTGTTTCTATAAAAAATAATTTTGTATTTGGTTTAACAGCAGTTTGCCACTCTTCTAATGTAATTAATGATACAAAAGTAACTTCTATCCCAAAGCGCCTAAAAATATTATTAAACAAATTAAGTGTAGAACCAAATAAACTTTTTGAAGCAATAATATGATCCCCTGCAGACAATAACCCCATTACACATGCAAGTATTGCCGACATACCAGAGGCTGTTGCTACACAAGCTTCTGCCCCTTCTAATGCTGCAAGTCGCTTCTCGAAAATAGTAACAGTTGGATTAGTAAATCTTGAATATACATTTCCCTGCTCTTTGCCAGAGAATCGCGCAGCAGCCTGCTCAGCATTATCAAACACATAACTTGATGTAAGATACATAGCTTCTGAATGCTCATTAAACTGACTACGTTGAATACCTGCATGTATCGCAAGAGTCTCCAATTCAAAATCATCAGACATCCAAGTTTCTCCCAAAATAAAAAACCCGTTCAGCTTATGCTAAAACGGGCCGCCCCACTTTAGCTGTATTTATAAGGCGCCCGCAAGCTGACAATCAAATCGGCGCAAATTTTAAAGCTACGCTTAGTACTAAGTTTTGTCAAATAGACCTAGACCACCTTACTCTGATGATACCAAACTTAAATCTAATTGAGTGCTATTTTCAGCTTGTGATAGTACCGTACCATTATTACGCTGAGATTCAATCATTGCTAGGTATTCTGGTGTAATATCTCCAGCAATATAACGTCCATCAAAACATGATGTCTCAAAATTATTAACTGATGGCTTAATTCGATGAATATCTTTTTTCAGGGAACTAAGGTCCTGATAAATCAGATAATCTGCTCCAATTTCTTTACGTATTTCATCATCGTTTCGACCAGTAGCAATTAACTCCTGACGTGTTGGCATATCAATCCCATATACATTAGGAAATCTTACTGGTGGTGCTGCTGAAGCAAAATATACTTTATGCGCACCAGCCTCTTGTGCCATTTGGACAATTTCCCTACTAGTAGTACCTCGTACAATTGAATCGTCCACCAGTAAAACATTCTTACCACGGAATTCTACACTCATAGCATTTAATTTTTGACGAACTGTTTTCCGGCGCTGTTGACCTTCCTGCATAATAAATGTTCGACCAATATAACGATTTTTAACAAAACCTTCACGGAAATCAAGACCTAGCCTATTTGCTAGTTGTAATGCACTAGGGCGGCTAGAATCAGGAATTGGAATTACTACATCTATATCAAGATGGTGCATATCTCTCATAATTTTTTTTGCCAAGCTCTCACCCATATTAAGCCTTGTTTCATATACTGAAATACTATCCATTAATGAGTCTGGGCGAGCAAGATAAACATACTCAAAAATACAAGGGTTCAGTGATGAATTATCAACACATTGTTTGCTAAAGAAATTACCATCCTCATCAATAAATACTGCCTCTCCTGGGCCTATATCACGTATTAATTTAAAGCCTAGCGTATCAAGAGCTACACTCTCAGAAGCAACCAAATACTCTATACCATGTTCTGTTTCTATAGAACCAAATACAAGCGGTCGAATCCCATGCGGATCACGAAAAGCAAGCAATCCATAACCTGCAATCATTGCTACAACAGCATAAGCTCCCTTACAGCGCGTATAAACTCCAGACACTGCATTAAAAATAGCTGCAGGGTCTAATTGATAGCTTTTGGCGCTATCCTGCAGTTCATGTGCCAATACATTAAGTAATACTTCAGAATCAGAATTAGTATTTACATGACGTAAGTCTGCCCGAAAAAGTTCATTATTAAGTTGAGTTGCATTTGTAAGGTTTCCATTGTGTCCAAGTACAATACCAAATGGGGAATTCACATAAAATGGCTGTGCTTCAGCCGTTGATTCAGGAGATCCTGCTGTAGGGTAACGAACATGAGCTATACCCATGTTACCAACTAGAGAGCGCATATTCCTAGTACGAAATACATCTCTTACTAACCCACCACCCTTATGCATATGAAAAGCATTCTTGTGTGCAGTTACAATGCCAGCAGCATCCTGGCCACGATGTTGTAGAACCAATAGCCCATCATAGAGCAATTGATTTACTGGGGATTTTGAAACTATTCCTAAAATTCCGCACATAATAAGCTAACAATATCAATCAAATTATATTTATATAAATTTTTCTATATTATTTATTTTACTAAAATTTATTTTCTTAGGTTTGAAGTACTAAACATTAATCCTAGTCTAGAGCCATAATAAATTCTCTTATTATTTCTACATTAATTATCATAATTAATTCTTTCTACTATCCCCTTTGGTAACCAAGGATGCATCATTATAACTCCTGTTTCAAGAGGCTTGCTAAATATTGCCTTTTGCCAAAATAATTCTTGTGGAAGTGTTGTTAACCCCGCTGATATCACAAGAAACAATACTACTAGTAATCCACGAGTAAAACCAAATAACGCACCAAAAAATCTATCAGCATAACCCAGTCCAACAGTTCTAATTAAAGCAGAAACAAGCATAGTAACCATACTCATTAATATAAGTGTGGCTAAAAAAACAGCTATAAATGATATGACTATACGTAATGATTCATCAGTGATACTGGGTGGCAGCACAACCATAAAATCCTTATGATATATTTCTGCAGCCATATAAGAAACAACCCAACCTATTAGAGACAAGGCTTCTCGTACTATTCCACGAACAATACTTAATAATATAGACACGACAATGATAGTTAAAACAACAACATCAAAAATAGTCATTTATTATTACTGAGAATATTTATAAAAAAACAAACTACCATTAATACATTTAATTATTGCCACTTAATTTAATTACAAACTAATCACAACACCAATAACACCAATTTTCTTTAATTTTTCTTGTTCTCTCTTTGCTCTATCATAACTAAAAAAAGGGCCAACACGGACCCTTGTTATTTCTTTACCATTATTATTTATCTTCTCTATATACGCTTTCTGTATTCCACTAAGTATCAAGCTCTGTTGTTGATTTTTTGCTTTAATTGAGTCAGAAAATGCACCTAGCTGAACTATAAATTTCTCATTAATTGGATTTGAACCTGTATTTTTAACACCAGGTCCAACCTCTCCATTACTATGAGTTTTGTTACCTTCTTGATATTTATTTCTTTGTGTCTGATCTTTTAACACATTAGATTCTTTATCTTGTTGAGTAGCTGGTTTAACAGAATTATCTTGTAAATTATCCGTTGGAAAAATAATCCTAATTTCCTGTCCCTTCTGATTTGGGATAGGCTCGAATAAGATTGGTAAAACTATAACTGCTATAACTACCAGTACAACCGCACCAACAACTCTTCTTCTAGCCCTCTTTCTTAACTGAATCCTTTGTTCATTATTAATTCTAACCATTGAAATTAGCCCAGTTTTTACAAGTTTTCCTCTTTATTCAAGAATTCCATTATTTCCCCAACAACGTGAAATGACCCAAATACACAAATTCTATCATTTAAACTTGCCTGTTTACAGGCAAAAATATAAGCAGAAATAGCATCAGAAAAAGAGAGGATATCCTTTATTCCAACCTTCTCTAAACTTTCAACTATTTCATTAGAAGATAATCCACGTGTTGAATTAATACCTGTAACAAGCCAATAATCAATCTCTGAAGCAACTCTCTGCACCATCTCACTTATATCCTTATCTTTTAGTGCAGAAAATACAGCATAAGTTTTATGATGCCCAACCATTCCTGCCAAACTATTTTTTAAGGCATGTATAGCACTAGGATTATGTGCCACATCAAAAATCACTTTTGGTTTATCAGATATAATCTGGAACCTCCCAGAAAGCTGTATATTTAGTAATCCAGACTTAATGTCATTGTCTGTAACTGGAAAAATATCCTTAAAAACATTTAAAGTTGCTAAAGAAGCACTGGCATTACGCAGCTGGCATGAAGTATTTCCTAAAGAGGGGTAAGGTAGAGAATAATAATAATTATTCTCGCAATAATTCCAGCTATATCCCTCATCAAAATAATTAAATTGCTCTCCAATAACCTTTAGTTCTGCTCCAACTGATATAGCATGTTTTCGTATGGAAATGGGTGGGGAAATATCTGAACAGATAGCAGCTCTACCTCTTCGAAAGATCCCTGCTTTCTCCAACCCAATTTCTTCCCTTGTATTCCCAAGGTATTCCTCATGATCATAATCAATGTTAGTCAATACTGCACAATCAGCATCAAATATATTAACAGCATCCAACCTTCCCCCAAGGCCTACCTCAAGAATAGCTACATCTACCCTTGCTTTAGCGATCAATTCCATTGCAACTAGAGTACTAAATTCAAAATAAGTTAAAGAAGCACCACTTTCTACTCTAGCAGCTTCTATTATATTAAAAGCTTTACATAACTCATCATCATTGACTTCTTTTTTACCTATACGTATTCGTTCGTTATACCTAAGTAAATGTGGTGATGTATAACAACCAACAAGATAGCCTGCTTGGCTTAGAATAGATTCTAATATTGCACATACTGAACCCTTACCATTTGTACCACTAACAGTAATAATTGGAAACGATAATGAAAAATTTAAATTCGTTTTAACTTGATTTAAGCGACCAAGGCTCATCTCAATATTACTTGGGTGAATACGATCAATATACTCCAACCACGAATATAAATTTTTAACTCTAGGCTTAATATTAAGCTTAGCCATTAACCTCTGTATACATAATTGAGAATATAATACTAAAGGTCTAGTTTCAATGAAGTAGGATGAATAGGAGACCGCATCAATAAAGTACAAAGATTTACAATTCTGTCACGCATATGTCTACGATCAACAATCATATCTATTGCTCCATGCTCTAATAAGAATTCTGCACGCTGAAAACCATCAGGCAGAGTCTGCCTCACTGTTTGCTCAATAACTCGTGGACCAGCAAAACCAATCAGAGCCTTAGGCTCTGCTATTACAACATCACCAATAAAAGCAAAACTAGCAGAAACCCCGCCCATAGTTGGGTCTGTCAAAACAGAAATAAACGGTATTCTATTTTGCTTTAATTTACTTAATGCAGCTGTGGTTTTTGCCATCTGCATCAATGATATCAAACCTTCTTGCATGCGGGCCCCTCCACTTGCAGAAAAGCATACAAATGGTAGACCTTTCTCAACACAAACTTGCACACCACGTGAAAATTTCTCTCCTACTACAGAACCCATTGACCCACCCATAAAACCAAACTCAAAAGCTGCTACAACTATAGGTACTGTCTGCACGCTTCCTTGCATAACAATCAATGCATCATCTTCTTGTGTTTTTTTCTTCGCCTGTGCTAATCGATTTGTATATTTCTTACTATCTACGAATTTTAAAGGATCTAAAGGTAGAATTTCTTCTCCAATTTCGCTACGTCCTTCAATATCTAAAAATACATCAAGACGTTTTCTTGCAGAAATACGATTATGATGATTACATTTTGGACACACATTAAAATTGTTAGCTAAGTCTGAGTAATATAATACTACCTCACAAGATGAACATTTAATCCACAGACCTTCAGGAACGACTCTTTTATCGCCACTTTCATTACGCTTTATTTTAGGTGGAAAAAGATTTTGAAACCAGCTCATAGTTTTATAATTAATCCTTGTATATTAGATGAATATTAATGCTATCTATCAATAGCTACACGTAAATCCCGCACAAAAGCAGATACATTTATTATAATTTTTTCCTTAGAAGATTCTTCAATTTCCCTTATAAGGCGACTACCAATTACTACTGCATCAGCTAACTCAGAAATAGATTTTGCTGTTTCACTATCATGAATGCCAAACCCAACACCAATTGGAATAGAGAAATATGAACGCAAATTAGCTAATTTATTCTCAACTTCTTTCAAGTTAAGATGTGCTGAACCTGTTACGCCTTTTAGCGAAACATAATAAATAAACCCTGTTGCTCTTTTAGCTATCTCTAGAATTCGTCTATCAGGAGTTGTGGGTGAAAGTAAAAAAATTGCATCCATATTATTTTGGTTTAGGCACTCAAGCCACTCTCCACATTCCTCAGGTGGGTAATCAACTACCAAGACCCCATCTATACCAGATTCTTTAGCTTTTTCAGAAAATACTTGGTGCCCAATTGCTTCAATAGGGTTTGCATATCCCATCAAAACTACTGGTGTCTTAATATTCTCTTTTCTAAACTCTGCTACCATTTCCAATACATTATCTAGATTTATTTTATGTAATAGAGCCCGCTCATATGATCGTTGTATAACTGGCCCATCAGCCATTGGATCAGAAAAAGGAATGCCTAGTTCAATAATGTCCGCACCGGCACTTACTAGTGCGTGCATTAATAGAATAGTCGTTTCTTGATCAGGGTCACCCGCAGTAATAAACGGGATTAACGCTTTTCTACTATTCTTTCTTAAAGTTCCAAATGTAGCTGAAATACGAGACATAAAAATTAAATCCTAATTAAAAATAACCCCAGAGGCCTTAGCCACAGTATCTATATCTTTATCACCCCTCCCAGAAAGATTAACTAATAATAATTTGTCTTTATCAAATGTGGGCGCAATTTTCGCAGCATATGCCAATGCATGGCTTGATTCCAATGCAGGAATAATACCCTCATAACGACACAACATATCAAATGCATGCATAGCCTCATCATCAGTTATAGCAACATATTTAGCCCTACCAATATCCTTTAACCACGCATGCTCAGGACCCACGCCAGGATAATCAAGACCAGCTGAAATGGAATGAGTTTCAGAAATTTGGCCACCATCATCTTGAATCAGATAAGTACGGTTCCCATGTAATACTCCTGACCTGCCTGTAAGTAAAGTGGCTGCATGTTTACCAGATTCAATTCCTAGTCCTGCAGCTTCTACACCTATCATGCCTACATCTTTATTATCAATAAAAGGATAGAATAAGCCTAAGGCATTAGACCCACCACCTACACATGCTATTAATTTATCTGGCTGACGTCCGTATTCTTTCTTCATCTGTGATATTGCCTCACGCCCAATAATAGCCTGAAAATCTCTAACCATCATTGGATATGGATGTGGGCCTGCTACCGTACCTATAATATAAAAAGTATCTTCAACATTAGTAACCCAATCACGCATTGCTTCATTTAGTGCATCTTTTAGTGTCTTTGAGCCTGAGTCTACTGGAATTACTGTTGCACCTAAAAGCTTCATACGATAAACATTGGGTGCCTGCCGCTTAATATCCTCTGAGCCCATATAAACTACACACTCCATGCCATATCTAGCAGCAACTGTAGCACTAGCAACGCCATGCTGGCCTGCCCCAGTCTCAGCTATTACACGCTTTTTTCCCATACGTTTAGCTAAAAGTGCCTGGCCAATAGTATTATTAATTTTATGTGCACCTGTATGGTTTAAATCTTCACGCTTTAAAAGAATTTGCGCTCCCCCTAGAAATTTTGACCATCTTTTAGCATGATAAATGGGGCTAGGCCTTCCAACATAAGACTCTAATTCCTGAGTAAATTCTTCAAGAAAAGCAGCATCATTTCGGTAATATTCATACTGGGTACGTAACTCTTCTAATGCCGCAATTAGTGTTTCAGCAACAAATGTACCTCCATAAGAACCAAAGTGGCCCTGAATATCGGGAAGGCTATAATTTTTCACTATTTCTAACTCCTTTCATGAAGGCCGCAACTTTATCTGCATCTTTGATACCCCTAGTTAGTTCTACCCCACTAGACACATCAACAGCCCAAGGCTTTACCTCTTTTATAGCTACACAAACATTCTTGGGGTTCAGGCCGCCAGAAAGTATCAATGGCAAGGGTAAATTTTTTGGAACCAGATCCCATTTAAAAGTGCAGCCACTCCCCCCAGGAATGCCTTCAATATAGCTATCTAATAATAATCCACTTGAATCAGAATACTGAGACGCATATTGTAGCAAATCTATTCCAGGATTGACCCTTACCGCCTTAATATACGGTAATGAAAACTGCCTACAAAATGTTGGTGCCTCATTTCCATGGAATTGCATTAAGTTTAAACCAGCAATATCAATTGTCTCTTCAACCCACTCAGAACTTGCATCAACATATACCCCAACCGCACATACAAATGGTGGTAACGCCTTTATAATCTTACGTGCCACATTTGGTTCTATGAAACGATCGCTTTTATTCCAGAAAATAAAACCAATAGCATTAGCCCCATATCGTACAGCCATTAAAGCATCTTCAAGACGGGTAATACCACAAACTTTTACTCTAATTAACATAAGCTAAATTTTAAACAATATAAAATAGGGTCATACTTAATATATATAGAAAATAAAATTACTAATAGTCCTTTACTCTTACATACCTGGTTTATTAGAATTAAAGCTATTAATTCCAGGCATTCTTGATAGAACTGATGTAAATGATGGCTCTACAAAACTTGGTAGTTGCCACTCTAAGCCATAACTAATTCCAGATAAATATAGACCCCTTGCAGAAAAAGTAGGTGCTGCTATAGATCTATCACGCTCCTTTAAAATTTTCTCTATCCACTGAGGATCGTGACTCCCCTTACCTACATACACTAATGAACCAATAATATTTCGTACCATATGCTGTAAAAAGCCATTTGCACGTATATCAAAGATAATAATTTCTCCCTTTTTAAGAATATCCAATTTCGTTAAAGTACGTACTGGTGATTTAGCCTGACACTCTGCAGCCCTGAATGCACTAAAATCGTGTTCGCCAAGTAAAAATTGAGAAGCTTCTCTCATTCTTTTTAAATTTAGAGGCAAATGAAACCATCCAACCTTACCATGATAAAGTGCTGCGCGTACTGGATGATTAAGTAATAAGTAAAGGTAATAACGCTCTTTTGCACTATAGCGCGCATGGAATCTATCTGATAATTTTTTTGCCCAAAGTACTGCAATACTATTAGGTAATAATGAATTAACCCCCCTTACCCAAGCACTATGAGAACGCTCTACCTCTGTATCAAAATGAATAACTTGGTAGGTAGCATGAACACCAGAATCAGTACGACCTGCAGTAATAACACGAATATTACTATGAGCAATCTTTGATAATGCATTCTCAATTGCATTCTGAATTGAACAACCAGAAGGCTGACTTTGCCACCCACAAAAAGAAGAACCATCATATTCCAGACCTAAAACGATTCTCACTAATTCACACCATACTCAAATATTATTATTTAAAATCAAGGTAACAAAATATAAAACAAGCCTAATAAATACTCCGAAATCTTAATAACATCATTTACAAATTTTCCAAAATATTTTTAGCAGATTTTCTCTGGTTATCGTCCCCATCATTTAAAATTTCTTGGATAACCTCTTTTGCGCGCTCCTTATCTCCCATCTCTTGATAAGCACGGGCCAAATCAATTTTGGTAGCTATTTTATGCCATTTATCACTCTTCTTAGCTAATTCAGAGTCACTTATTTCAGAGGAAACTGAGTTATCTATATTTAAATTAATATCAGGTAAATCTTCTTCTGCTAATACTGGGGTAATTGTAATTTCTTCAGTCTGCGTCCCATCGGGGAAACTACTAGTACCTATATCTTTTGTATTATCAGAAACCAAAGTATCAGCTATAGCATTATTTTCCAAGTTTATTTTATCTTTTTCTGTTCTGCTCTCATTAATTTTAGGGACAGAATCATTATCTACAGTTTTCTTATTTTTCCCTTTTATAGCAAAAATAGCCATTAAAAGAAGAAACAGCACCAACCCTATATACACAATATTCTCAATTAAATTATTAATAATAGCTCCTATCCTAGAAGGGAAATCTTCCTTCTTAATTAAAAGTAAATTCTGGTCTTCCTTAGAATCCAATGCTACAGATCCATCATTCATTGTATCTTTAGCATCTAATTTTTCTTCTATAGGTCTACTCAATCTTGAGCTCTCCTGTATAGATCGAGTACTATCCACACCTGAATCTTGCGCTATTGTATGGGAAAGTTTTGTTTCTGTCGCCACTTTAGAAGCATTTTCTATAGGAGCTTCTATCTCAGAAATTCCACTATTTCTTAATTCTAGTAATTGTTGTAATTTTTTAATATTTTCCTCAAGTATTGCTATACTTTCATTTGCTTCATTTAATTCTTTCTCTTTAGCGATAGCATTATCCTCCAAAGCTGCAATATATTCTTCCTTAGAATCACTTTCAACATTCTTACCATTACCACCCTTTATTACTCCTTCTCCATTTGAAATACTTAATTTCTCTTCAGGCTCTTTTATTGTAGCTTTAACAGATTTATCAATTTTAGTAGAAATTTTTCCAGTTGATATTTGTGCAGAAAGTCCAGCAGCAGGATCAGAAGCATAAACTTCTTCTGCTAGTTTTTGTCGATAAAGTTCCCAATTCTTTGCTTGTATCTTTACTTCAATATCAGCTTCTTCTGGTGAAATTGCTGTAACTTCATTTATATTAGGTACGCGTAGCATAGGACCTGTCCTAAGCCTATTCATATTATTATCAAAAAAAGCTTTATTATTTGCACGATATAATGCAACAAGTAATTGATTTAATTGTATATTATGGTAATCAATCTTTCTTGCAATCTTAGTAAGATTATCCCCACGTACTACTGGGATATAAGAAGCCTCATGTTGTTTTATATCCTCAATTTTCTTAAGTTCAGCAGCACTCATACCTGAATCAGGTTGTACTACTGGTAAATTTGGATTAGAAATGTCCTCTGGTAAGTCAAGTAATACAGTAACTTTCTTAAGCAGAAGACCTGATGACCACCTAAATTCGATTAATAAAATAAAAAAAGGTTTAGTAACAGGCTGTTGAGAAATAAGTCTAATATATGGCTGGCCATTTGATCGTTTCTCTATACTAATTTCAACCTTAGTTAAAAAAGAAGCATAATCTATATTTAATTCCTGAAAAGACTCAAGTGGTGCTAACTTTACTGATAAGGCAGAAGTATCTTCTTTATCTATAGAAACAATATCTATTTCTGCTTTAAATGGCTGACCCAAATAAGAATTAAGAGTAAACTGCCCTAAATTTATTGCATTTGCAGTAAAAGGAAATGCTAGCAATAAAAAATATAAACAGGTTCTAATTATAGCCTTGCGAGCAATCATACCATTAAATTTTAATATTAAAATATAATATTATCATTAAGTTATGGTTCAAAATTAAATCTTTTATTAGCATTAAAGACAGATCTAATATATTTTCTATATAACTTCCTAGTATACAGAACCTCTAAAGATATCCTATTAAACTCTTTTACTAAGCTCCTCGCCTAGCCCTAAGTTTCAACAAGGATTCTTAACATTCTACGTAATGGCTCTGCTGCACCCCAAAGTAGTTGATCTCCTACTGTAAATGCAGATAAATAATCTTCTCCCATTGTAAGTTTACGTAAGCGACCTACTGGTATAGATAATGTGCCGGTTACTGTAGCCGGAGTTAATTCTTCTAATGTACGTTCTCTCTCATTAGGAATAACTCTAACCCAATTATTAGAACTATCGATAATATCCTCCACTTCATCTAAAGGAATCTCTTTCTTCAGCTTTATAGTTATTGCCTGACTATGACTGCGCATAGATCCAACACGTACACAAATTCCATCAACAGGAACTTCATGGTTGCTTGTACCCATAATTTTATTTGTTTCTGCCTGAGCTTTCCATTCTTCACGACTTTGTCCATTACCAAGATCACTATCAATCCATGGAATTAGGCTTCCTGCAAGTGGAACACCAAAATTTGAAATTGGGAAATCTTCGTCACGTAAAGATTTTGATACCTTTCGATCAATATCTAATATGCCAGAAGCAGGGTCGTCTAAAAGTGTCTTCGCTCCACGATGAGCCTCCCCCATTTGCATTAATAATTCACGCATATTTTTTGCGCCTGCACCGGAGGCGGCTTGATAAGTCATTGCACTCATCCAATCAACCATATTATTTTTAAGTAATCCTCCAACTGCCATTAGCATAAGACTTACAGTACAATTTCCACCAATATAAGACTTTTCACCATCATATATAGCTTGTTTAATTATTGGAAGATTAACTGGATCTAATATAATTACAGCACCCTCTTCCATCCTGAGTGTAGAAGCAGCATCAATCCAGTATCCATCCCAACCTTCTTTACGCAAATCTTTATAAACCTTAGAAGTATAACCCCCTCCCTGACATGAAATAATAATGTCCATTACTTTTAGGTGATTAACATTATATGCATCTTTAAGCGGCAAAACTCCTTTACCAACATCTGGACCAGGATTACCCAACTGAGATGTAGTAAAAAACTCTGGTTCTACGAGTTCAAAATCATTTTCCTCACGCATTCTTTGCATCAGAACTGAACCAACCATACCGCGCCAACCAATAAAACCTACACGCTTCATGCAGACTCCTTATTTAAAAAACTAGGCTAGATATAAATTAATAACATACTTACCTAAAACTATAAATTATTTAATATAGCATCACCCATTTCCACCGTTCCTATTTCTTTCATTCCTACTTCACAAATATCTCTAGTACGGTAATTATTAGCCAATACTTTCTTGACTGAATTCTCAATACGAATAGCTGTTCTTTCTTGACTAAATGTGTACCGCAACATCATAGCTACTGATAAGATTGCTGCTAATGGATTTGCTATATTTTTACCTGCTATATCTGGCGCTGACCCATGTATTGGTTCATACAACCCTTTATTCTTATCATCAAGAGATGCTGATGGCAACATGCCAATTGAACCAGTAAGCATTGAAGCCTCATCAGATAAAATATCACCAAACATATTTCCTGTAACAATCACATCAAATTGTTTTGGGTTTAGTATCAATTGCATAGCAGCGTTATCTACTAACATATGAGATAATTCAACGTCTGGATACTGCCTAGCCACATCATTAACAACTTCTCTCCATAACTGAGAACATTCAAGCACATTCATTTTATCAACTGAGCAAAGTTTTTTATTACGCTTACGCGCGACTTGAAAAGCAATATGGACAATCCTATATATTTCAGCTTCACTATATACCATAGTATTAAGTCCTACTCGTTGCTTATCATCAGACAACTCAATTCCACGTGGCTCTCCAAAATAAATATCACCTGTTAATTCTCTTATAATTAAGATATCGAGGCCTGATATTATTTCAGGCTTAAGTGTTGAAGCACCTGCAAGCTCAGAATAAACGAGTACTGGTCGCAAATTTGCAAAAAGATTCAAATCTTTACGGACAGCTAGCAGTCCCTGTTCTGGGCGCTTGTCTCGAGGTAGTGCATCATATTTTAATCCACCCACAGCCCCTAATAACAAAGCATCGGCTTCCATAACAAGCTTACGAGTCTCATTTGGAAATGGACTCCCAGTTGCGTCAACTGCACACCCCCCTAATAAAGCTGTTTCCATCTCAAACTTCATTCCATCAGTATTAAGCGCTTCCAATACACGTACTGCTTGGGCAATAATTTCAGGACCAATACCATCACCAGGTAGAATTGCAATTTTCATAAATTTTCTCAATAAATCACTTCAAATAAATATTCTAAATAAATAGCCAAGGTCGCTTAATTTTCCTTCTATTTTCATACGATCTTATTTTTTCTGTATGTTGTAATGTAAGCCCAATCTCATCTAATCCTTTTAATAAATTTTCTTTTCTAAAAGGCTCAACATCAAAAATATGAACCATTCCATCTGGTGTTGAAATTTTCTGCTCCTCCAAATTAATATCAAGAGAATATCCAACATTCAAATTTACTTCATGAAATAGCTGGTCAACTATATCTTCTTTAAGCACAATTGGTAATAACCCAATTTTAAATGCATTATTAAAAAAAATATCAGCATAGCTAGAGGCCAATATCACTTGAAACCCATAGTCTTGTAGTGCCCAAGGAGCATGTTCACGGCTTGATCCACAACCAAAATTTGCTCGTGTTAGTAATATTTTTGCTCCACTGAATCTTGTATGGTTAAGAATAAAATCTGGATTTAGTATGCGTTGAGTGACATCTTTTCCTGGCTCACCATGATCTAGATAACGCCATTCATCAAATAAATATTGGCCGAATCCAGATCGCTTTATCGATTTTAAAAACTGTTTTGGAATGATTGCATCCGTATCAATATTTGAACGATCTAATGGCACAACCAATCCCTTACAGCCAACAAATTTTTCCATTTATATAAAATTACACCTTACTTTATTAAAAAATTTGAAAATATTAATAATATATTTATATATAAAATTATAAACTCCGCACATCAATAAAATGTCCATTTACTGCTGCCGCAGCTGCCATAGCAGGGCTTACTAAATGAGTACGACCAGCCTGACCCTGCCTACCTTCAAAATTTCTATTTGATGTCGAAGCACAGCGCTCACCTGGTGAAAGATAATCATCATTCATTGCTAGACACATCGAGCAGCCTGGTTCCCTCCATTCAAATCCAGCCTTAATAAATATCTTATCTAACCCTTCTTCTTCTGCTTGTACTTTTACTAAACCAGAACCTGGAACCACCATAGCAAGTTTGATATTTTTTGCAATATATTTATCTTTTACAACTGCTGCTGCTGCTCTTAAATCTTCAATACGTGAATTAGTACAAGATCCAATAAAAATTTTATCTAGATAAATATCACTCATTAACATATTAGGTATTAGCCCCATATATTCTAAGGCGCGTTGTATATCTTTTCGTTTTATTAAGTCAGGAATTTTTAATGGATCTGGAACTCTCCCATCTACTGCTAAAACCATCTCTGGAGAAGTTCCCCAAGTTATTTGCGGTTTTATCTGTGTTGCATCTATATTTACAATATGATCAAAATTTGCCCCCTCATCGCTTTTAAGGGTACGCCAATAATTCACTGCTTTTTCCCAAGAATTTCCTTTTGGTGCATATGGTCTCCCACTAATATATTCAATAGTAATATTATCTACTGCTATCAAGCCCGCACGTGCACCTGCTTCAATTGCCATATTACAAAGTGTCATACGACCTTCCATAGACAAAGCACTAATTGTTCCTCCTGTGAATTCAATAGCGTAACCAGTGCCACCAGCTGTCCCAATTTCCCCAATGATAGCAAGTGCTAAATCTTTAGCAGTAACGCCAGGACAAAGGCTACCATTTATCAAAACTCTCATATTTAACGATTTTTTAATAGATAAGCATTGGGTCGCAAGAACATGCTCTACTTCTGATGTGCCAATTCCAAAAGCAAGGCAGGCAAATGCGCCATGTGTGCTAGTATGAGAATCACCACATACAACTGTCATACCAGGTAATGTAGCGCCTTGCTCTGGGCCAATTACATGGACTATTCCCTGGCGCATATCATTCATCTTAAACTCAGCTATACCCAGCTCCTCACAATTCCTATCAAGAGTTTCAACCTGTAATCGTGAAATAGGGTCACTTATTCCATGTTTGCGATTAGTAGTCGGAACATTGTGGTCTGCAACTGCAAGAATCGAACCCTCTCTCCAAGGTTTTCTCCCAGCAATTTTTAATGACTCAAATGCTTGTGGGCTAGTCACTTCATGAACTAAATGACGGTCAATATAGATCAATTCTGCTCCAGACAGATCATCATGGACAACATGCTCTTCCCAAAGTTTATCGTATAAAGTTTGCATTCATAGAAGACCTTATTAAAAATATATTATCTCATAATGTAATTATTTAACCTGCTATTTTATTTTTTATTTACCATCTAATGTTAACTTTTTGTATTATTAGCCCTAATCCTAAAAGTGCAGATAATGCACTTATACTAAATGTAAGCTCTGATCCTAACCAACCCCATGCATAACCACTAAATATTCCGCCTAATGCTCCTCCAATCCCAAATGTAAAGCTTGTATAGAAAGCTTGCCCCTTAGCCTGATGTCGGCCACGAAAAAAATGGTGAACAACCATCATAGCTGCAACATGATGTGCTCCATATGTTATAGCATGTAAAATTTGTGCAAATAGAATTACGATCGGCCATTCAACTCCCCAGGCTATCATTAAAAACCTTATTACTGCACAAAAGAAACTGATTGCAAGGATATACTTTAAACTAAGCCATTTTATTACCCTAGGTATCAGAAAAAATATACCTATTTCACATATGACCCCAATTGCCCAGAGCCAACCGATAACACCTTTACTATACCCATGCTCTACTAAATAAATTGAATAGAATGTGTAGTATGGGCCATGTGCAAAGGCCATTAATAAACATGCAACAAAAAACGACAATACGATAGGCTGTTTAAATATTTGCTTAACAGATAAATTATCAGAAGAATGAGATAGAATCTCCACTTCGGGAATTCTCCAAGAAAAAAAAACAATACCTAACTTAAATCCAAGAACCCACCATAATAAAGATATAATCTCAGCAGTATCTAATAAATACCCTATACCAACTACAGAACAAACAAATCCGAATGAACCCCATGAACGGATACTCCCATATCTAGCCGTATTATTTCCAAGGTAAGATAGGGTTGTTGCTTCAATTAAAGGAAGCGATGCGCTCCAAAAGAAGCTCATAAAAATCATTACAATAAATAACCAATAAAATGATACCCCAAAGAAAACTCCACAATAACTTATAAAACCTGTAATAGCGGCCAACTGGACAATTAACATTCTTTTCCCAATATAATCAGAAAGCCAACCCCATGCAGTTGGGGCAAAGATACGCGTTACATGTAACAAAGACATCAATATGCCAATCTGAAATGCATCAAAAGAAAGAGACTTGAGGTAGAGGCCCCAATAAGGGGAGAATGCGCCTATAAATGCAAAATGAAAGAAATAGAATCCAGAAAGACGCCAATAGGGAATTGATTGCATCAGATCATTTTTTATAATTAACTGCAATGAAAGAAGCAATATAGCATCTTAAATTTATTATCATAGTGCAGTATAAAAACCTTATATACAATCTAAATAAAAATATATAAAAAATATTTTGTGGCTAAACTAGGAAATTATTAATTAAATTTAATTTTATTTAATTAATTTTCAAAGAGTTATTTATATTAGTATGAAAAAGTTTACGATCGTAAAAAATACTATGGACATAAATATAACTTAGAAAATATATTAACCTAGCCACTCACTTCTAATGAACACACAGTATGTCCTATCAGGATCTAAAATAATCAGGCGCGCTTCTTAAATTCATTTGTACGGGTATCAATCTCTACCATATCCCCAATCTCAATAAAGGCCGCAACTTGAATCTGATAAGAGGTTCCTTTCAGTTTTGCCAATTTCATTACTTTTCCTGATGTATCACCGCGAACAGCAGGCTCAGTATATTCAATCTCACGGACTACTGTAGTTGGAAGCTCAACTGAAATAACTTTTCCGTTATATGAAGTTAATTTGCAAATATCCTCCATTCCATCAGTTAAATAATTCAACACCCTTGGCATACTATCGGCCTCAACTTCAATCTGATTATATTCACTGTCAACAAATACATATAATGGGTCTGAATAATATGAGTACGTACAATCTTGATGATCTAGTGCAGCCATATCAAATTTTTCATCAGCCTTATATACTGTTTCTGTTACAGTATTAGAAAGAAGACTCTTTAATTTCATTCTTACTACAGAAGCATTCCTTCCAGACTTGGTAAATTCAGATTTTTGTACCACCATTGGTACACTATCAATCATCACGACATTACCTACACGAAGCTCCATTGCTATTTTCATATCTAACCTTATATTTAAGACTCAAGAAAATTATTCTTTAAAACTTACTATGGACTTTATTTCATTTATACGCTCAAGATTATATCCGATCTTTTCTACTAAATTCTATAAGATTAGACGTAAGGTCTCCTATAGATAATATCTGTTCAATCCATTTATTATTATATTTTTCCAGCCTAGCTATCTGTCCTACAAAATTAGGCCATGAATTTAATAACTGTCCATTACCATTCCATGCTTGCCAAAAATAAAATACAGCTTTTGCCATCTCTTGAGGCATTTTCTTAGTATATAGATCTAAAAATGCCTCTAACTTTAATTTATGTGCACTTTCAGTTTGGGGATAAATGTTCCATACAAAGGTACGGCCTGACCATTGAGCCCTAAGAAAAGAATCCTCTCCACGCACAAAATTGATATCACATGCCCAAAGTAATCGATCATACTCCTCTTGTTCTAAAAAAGGGATAATACATACTCGTAAGTTACCAGATTGTAATATGTTGCCAATCCTAAGGGAATCGGCTCCAAAATAAATACGAATAGCATGACTGACTAAATTTATCGGAATGAAAATACATATTGGAATATCTGATATGACAAATGCTAACAATAAATCTTTTATTGGAGCATCATCATAATGAAATAAAGAGACATACAGCTCTCCTTCTCTAGATAATTGCAAGCCAATTTTTTTCCTGAATTTATCCTGTGAAGAGCTATTAAATATAACTCGATTAGTCAATAATTCCTTTTCTAATAATACCCCCCCTGTTCCTGGCACAAACCCTGGAAAAAAGAAATACTTTGTTAAAGGTAAATATGGATGAAATGATGGCAAACAATGACAGTCTAATATCCAATGTTCTGCACTAAGATACTCTAGGTTTATCCAAACTGGCTGCTGTACCATATCTGCCATAGATAAAATGTAATTAGTAGGCAATTTACAAGCAAATGCCTCAATTACTACGTCAGCAGGCTTAACTCCAGCAAAATCTTTTCTCCAGAAGCAGATCTCAACACCTTTTAGGTTCTGCTGCTCTTTCTCAACATCTATAGCCGGCTCAATCTGAGAAAAAGTAACAAGGTCATCGACCCAGAGCTTTACTTTTAGACCATGCTCATTCACTAACTGACGCGCAAGCCTCCAACAGAAACCAATATCACCAAAATTATCAATAATAGTACAAAAAATATCCCAACGTAATTTCATTAAATACAATTAGCTGTTCACATACCCTAAAGAATTATAACTCTTAATTATCTATACCAGCCTAAAAAACAAAAATTGATTCAAGCCTCATTAGGCTCAGGATTTTCTGTAGACTCAAGTTTTAACTCACTATTAGGTATGGGTTTTTTATTAGAAACTTTACTTGGAATTTTTGATGTTAAACAGCTAACATCTCCATTTTGAGCTCGATGGCGTAATGCATGATCCATCAATACTAATGCCATCATTGCCTCAGCAATTGGGGTCGCGCGAATTCCAACACATGGGTCATGCCTACCATGAGTTTCTACAATTAAAGGCTTCCCAGATTTATTAATTGAACGACGCCCTGTGCGAATGCTTGAAGTAGGCTTAACCGCAATATTTACAATAAGATCCTGGCCTGTTGAGATCCCTCCTAATATCCCACCTGCATTATTACTTAAAAATCCTTCGGGAGTAATTTCATCTGAATGCTCAGTACCTTTTTGTTCAATACTAGCAAAGCCTGCACCAATCTCAACACCTTTAACAGCATTAATACTTACCATGGCATGTGCAATATCAGCATCTAACCTATCATAAACAGGTTCTCCCCACCCTACAGGAACATTCTTTGCCACTACAACAATTTTTGCACCAATTGAATCACCAGATTTATGTATTTTCTTCATATACTCTTCAAGTTGAGGCACAATATCAGAGTTTGCAGAAAAGAATGGGTTACTATGTACCATGTCCCAATTTTTAAATGGGATTTTTACTGAACCTAATTGCGCCATGTGGCCCCGTATCTCAATACCAAATTTTTTATTTAACCATTTCTTGGCTATAGATGCAGCAGCCACTCTAACTGCTGTTTCACGAGCAGAAGCTCTTCCGCCACCGCGATAATCTCTAATCCCATATTTTTGCCAATATGTATAATCTGCGTGCCCAGGACGAAAAACATCCATGATTTTACTGTAATCTTTACTACGCTGGTCCTCATTATGAATCAATAAAGCTATAGGAGTGCCGGTAGTTTTACCTTCAAAAACACCAGAGAGAATTTCAACTATATCTGATTCTTTTCTCTGAGTTACAAAACGAGAAGTGCCTGGTTTTCGCCAGTCTAGTTCACGCTGAATATCACTTGGGGTTAATTCTATACCTGGTGGGCAACCATCAACAACGCAGCCAATAGCTGGGCCATGAGATTCACCAAAAGAAGTTACACAAAAAAGCTTTCCAATTGTGTTACCAGACATTTCAACTCACTTTTTTTAAAAAATTAAGATATCAATTTTAGCACGAGAAAATAAATTTATATCTACCTGTTCTTCAAAAATGTTTGCAGCATTTGGATACCCCATCCCACACCAAAACCTGTAACATCACTACCAACTGCTCCTAAACCTCCTGTATTTCTACTCGAAGAAAGATCCATATGTATCCATGGAATTTTACCAACAAATTTACTAAGAAAGATTGCTGCAAGAATATGATCAGCTTCAGACTCCAATGAACACTGTTTAATATCAGCAATTGTACTTTTCAAATTTATTGCATAATCTGAATCCATAGGAAATTCTAGAACTCTCTCGCCACTAAGTTTCCCTGACATTATGGCTTGCTTCACTAAAACATCATTATTACTAAAAAATCCACTATATCGGGAACCAAGAGCCACCCACATTGTACCTGTAAGTGTCGCAAAATCTATTACAACATCAGGATTTTTTTTTGCCGCTAAATGCAAAGTGTCCGCTAATACCAGGCGGCCTTCTGCATCTGTATTTATAATTTCAATTGTTTCTCCGCTTAGCGAAGTGATTACATCATTTTGCTTATATGCACTAGGACCAATATGGTTTTGTGCTATAGCAAGCCAACAGTCCATATTTATATTTAATTTAGCCTTAGTTGCTGCAAGAAAAATTCCCAGTGCCACAGCGGAGCCATTCATATCTTCATGCATCCCATGCATATAGCGTGCTGGCTTAAGATTATGGCCTCCAGTATCAAAACAAATACCTTTTCCTACTAATGCTATAGTTTTATCTGCCCCACTAACTCGCCTCTGCAAATGAACAATACCTGCATCTTCTGAATCACTACCCTGAGCTACAGCAATAAATGCACCAGCACCAATTTTACGAAGATTTTTTAAATTATATTTCTCATATTTCCAACATTCTTTTTTTGCAAGTTTCTTAATACGGCTACAATATGCATCTGGAGTTAATTCATTTGCTGGCATAATAGTAAGTTCACGCGACAATATATTACCCTCTGCTTTACTACGCAGCAATAAAAATTCATTAGCATCTTTGTACCCATGCAAAACAATTTTAATAAGATTATTTCTATGTAATTCTTTCTTATTAGTTTTGAGAGATGGCATCATTACACCATTTACCCATGCCACAAATACTGCTAATTCTGCCAACCTCTTCTTTTCCTGAACACGTCCGTAGACACCAATTTGAATTTCCTTAGGAGATTCATTTAATAATATTGCTAATGCTTTACGCATACATGTTTGCTGCTCAAAAATAGACTCTTTTAAGTCAACAATAATCCATACACATAAAGAGCCGTCTGCTAGATTAGCGCTAACTGGGTTACCACAAATTTCCATAAATTTCATCTTGCGTCGAAGCAATAAAGCTTCTAAAGTATCCTTTCCATAGAAAGATAGCTGATTTAGTATCTTTCCTGATAATTTTTCTTTTTTTGGTAACACCACTAATATTTGATTTATTTTTTTAGTCGTATTTAAAGGTAATTCTTTTTGTATGAGTTTTGCTATCATATGTTTTAATCCTATAAATAATTAACTGGTATTATATACACTACATCTTATTAAAAAATTAAGTTTTCTTACACAACCTTTAATACTATTACAGTAATCTTTTATTGCATGCACCAATACATAAAATTAATGCAACATGTTCTTAAGAATGGTCATAAAAAAACAGACCGTACAGGAACAGGAACACTCTCAGTATTTGGATACCAAATGCGATTTAATCTAGCAGATGGATTCCCGCTAGTTACTACTAAGAAATGTCATCTCAAGTCCATTATTTATGAGTTGCTATGGTTTCTACAAGGCGAAACTAACATAAAATATTTAAATGATAATGGTGTTTCTATCTGGGATGAATGGGCAGATGAGGATGGGAATTTAGGTCCTATTTATGGATATCAATGGCGCTCATGGCCGAAAGCAAATGGACAACACGTTGACCAAATTACTCAAGTAGTCAGACAAATTAAAAATACCCCTGATTCTAGGCGCATGGTTGTTTCCGCATGGAATGTAGGTGATTTAGATATGATGCGACTACCACCATGCCATGCATTTTTCCAATTTTATGTTGCTGATGGAAAATTATCTTGCCAACTTTATCAGCGTAGTGCAGATGTTTTTCTAGGCGTACCATTTAATATTGCTTCTTATGCATTACTTACATTAATGATGGCACAAAGTTGTAATTTAAAACCAGGTGACTTTATCCATACCCTTGGTGATGCTCATCTATACCTGAACCACCTTGACCAAGCTCATGAACAACTTTCACGCCAACCAAGAAAGTTACCTATAATGAAATTAAACCCATCAGTTCAGAACATACTAAGCTACAATTTTAAAGATTTTACACTAGAAAATTATAATCCCCACCCAATAATTAAAGCTCCAATAGCTGTATGAAACCAAAAATCTTATTAATAGCAGCAGTAGCACCTGGCGGTATAATTGGGTTCAAAAATAGAATGCCTTGGCACTTACCTCGAGACCTTCGTTATTTCAAAAGAACAACATTAGGGCACCCAATAATAATGGGAAGAAAAACTTTTGAATCATTAGAATGCAAAGCGCTCCCTAAACGAAGAAATATAATTATAACAAGAAACTATAGCTATATAGCACCTGGCTGTGATGTTGTTTATTCGCTTAATGAGGCCATTAATATTGCTGGAAATGTAAGAAAAATTTTTATCATTGGTGGAGGAGAAATATATGCATCAGCTATCTCCTTAGCAGATGAAATACATTTAACTAAAATTGAAGATAAGAATCAAACCGAAAAATTATCTACATTATTTAAAGGAGATACTTTTTTTCCTAAAATTAATACATCTGAATGGAAGATAATTCATACAGGAAGGAGATTCCTTGCCAAAAAAAAGATACAAGATTTAGCGCAAAATAAAGATAATTGGATTTATTTCCAACGTTTTATATATACCCGAGCATCTAAAGATAATGCTAAATTAACTAAAAAAGTACCTAGCCTGTAGTTTCACAGAAAATTATTTCAGGTAATGGAAAACCATTAAAATTACTAGCATATGCTGTGGTATATGCACCAGCATTAGGGATATAGATAAAATCACCTTCTTGAATATCTACAGGTAGCATTTCATCATGTAATAAAATGTCAACAGAATCACACGTTGGACCAGCAACAGTCCAAGGAACATTTAATCCCTTACGATCTGTTATGATTTTATAACGAAGCCCTTCTGTAATTTCAATAACACCACCAAATATTCCCGCATCCCAATACATCCATTTTTTACCGCTACGAGAAGCAGTTCCTACAACTCTACATACAAAATAAGCTGAATCAGATACTAAATAACGTCCAGGCTCTGCCATGATCCGAATATCGTCAGATAAATCCTTGATAGCCTTATTAACAACCTCACCAATTATTTCAATTGATGGAATAGGCTCAACATATTGGACAGGAAAACCACCACCTATATTCAATAAACTAGGGCTTAATCCAGCAAGACGCATATTAGCAAATACTTTCTTTGCACGTGCTATTCCAACCTCCCAATTTAATGGATTACGACACTGTGAACCAACATGAAAGGTAACTCCAGTAAGAGCAGCATTAATCTTTGAAGCTTCTTTAATAATTTCATTTATATCAGAAGAGTGTGTGCCAAACTTACCAGCTAGCGGCCAGTCGCTTCCAATATTAGGAGTATCTATACGCAAGTACATTTTTGCATCTGGTTTTATACTTACAATCTTACGTAACTCCTCAATACTATCTAGTGCAAACCACTCTACGCCTCTAGATGAAGCATACTGTATATATTCTCTTGATTTAATTGGGTTGCTATAATAAATTGCTTTTGCAGATACACCTAGGCTGATTAATAGATCAAGTTCAGAAATAGAAGCAATCTCAAAACTAACTCCTTCGCTGAGTAGCGTCTCCAATACTCGCTGATCAGGATTAGCCTTTATCGCATAATGAGGATATACATTTGGCATTGCAGCTCTAAACCGCCTAGCTTTTTTTCGAATAATATTTCTGTCAATTAATAAACAAGGCCTACTATAGTTTTCTCTTACCAATGTCCTTACATATTCAAAGTCAAGACTGACTTCCAGATGGGTTTTGGGTGCTATTTTTTCACTAGTTTTCTTCTGTATCGCTGCCGCACTAATTTGCATGAAAATTTTCCTTAGAGAAACTATTTAATACTGATATAAATGCTTACTACATTATCTACGGTAAAATAATTCATTATTTCCTACATAAAAATTCTTTCTCTACTAATTAAATTTAGTCGGACTATAAGTTCTATTTCAAATAAAGCAAATAATTTATTATTCAATGATTTGCATAGATCTTCTAAGGTAGAGCACAAATCACCCAAGATAGATGATAGCCTAGAATATATATCGCATATTTCCTAATATTCTTTATATTTTTCTTTTAAGAAAATCATATTTTGTACAAACTGAAGCTATGTCTTTGGTAAAGTCACACCTTTTTGACCCTGATACTTTCCTCCACGATCTTTATACGAAGTTTCACAAACCTCATCAGATTCAAAAAATAGAACCTGAGCTACCCCTTCATTTGCATAAATTTTAGCAGGCAGGGGGGTTGTATTAGAGAATTCTAATGTTACAAAGCCTTCCCACTCTGGCTCAAATGGCGTGACATTAACAATAATACCGCAACGGGCATAAGTAGATTTTCCAAGACAAACTGCCAAAATATTTCGAGGAATACGAAAATATTCAACTGTTCGAGCTAAAGCAAAAGAGTTCGGTGGAATTATACAGACACTACTTTTTACATCAATAAACGAATTAAAATCAAAATTCTTAGGATCTACAATTGTAGAATTTATATTAGTAAATAATTTAAACTCATTTGAACAACGTATATCGTAGCCATAACTTGAAGTTCCATATGAAACTATTTTCTGACCATTAGCTTGCTTAATCTGGCTTGGCTCGAAAGGTTCAATCATATCCTTCTCTTCAGCCATCCTTCTAATCCATCTATCTGATTTTATTGTCATAATTTTTACAAATATAATATAAATTATTATTGATCTTTATAAGACGAGCTAAGTATTCTGTACCAGAATATCAGGAAATACAGAAGTATGATCCTTGGATAAACTTGCCACTTTTCCTGCTATAAGACAGGAAATATTTCGATAAACTTGAGCTATATCCCCCTCAGGGTCTTCTGCTACAGTAGGAACACCTGAGTCAGTCTGCTCCCTAATTCTAATATCAAGGGGAAGAGAGCCAAGAAATTCAACATTATAGTCTACACACATTTTATTCCCTCCACCTACACCAAAGATATGTTCATTAAAACCACAATTTGAACAAATATGAGTGCTCATATTCTCAATAATACCTAAAATAGGGATACCAACCTTTTCAAACATTTTTAGGCCTTTTCTAGCATCTAATAGTGCAATATCCTGAGGCGTAGTTACTATAACAGCACCTGTAACCGGAACTTTCTGAGCTAGCGTCAGCTGTATATCACCAGTTCCAGGAGGCATATCAACAATTAAATAATCTATATCTCTCCACCTTGTATCATTAAGCAACTGCTGTAGCGCTTGGCTCACCATTGGGCCACGCCAGACCATTGGTGTCTCCATATCAATTAATAATCCAATAGATATAACCTGTAGCCCGTGTGCTTCTAATGGCTCCATATGCTTACCATCTTTAGATTCTGGTCGACTACTGACTCCTAGCATTTGTGGCTGCGATGGACCATAAATGTCAGCATCTAAGATTCCAACCGAGGCGCCTTCATAAGCTAGTGCAAGGGCAATATTTGCAGCAGTTGCTGATTTCCCTACCCCTCCTTTTCCAGAAGCTATGGCTATAATATTTTTCACACCTGGTAAGCGTTGCAATCCACGTTGTATCGATCGTGAAATAATCTTACAAGTTATATTAACCTCTATTTTTCCAATATTTTGAATTGTCTTAAGCTTTTCAATTATTTGATTACGAATACTATTCATTAGATTCTTTGCTGGATAACTTAAAATAATGTTAATAGAGACATTATTAGCATTTATTCTAATTTCACTAATCTTGCTACTAGCCATATAATTCTTTCCAGTATTAGGATCAATAATTTCGCTAAGCTTAGATTGTATCTGTTGTTCTGAGATCGTCACTTGATAGTTCCTTTTCTAGAAGGTATGAATATATTTTTAATATTAAATGCTAACAAATAACAGATCAAGACATACAGTTTGTTACAATCTTCATTTATCTAACTTTAATAAAAAATAATGAGCAAGAGAAAAATTCTAATTACTGCTGCACTACCCTATGCTAATGGCAGTATTCATCTAGGACATTTGGTGGAATATATTCAAGCCGATATTTGGGTACGCTTCCAAAAAATGTGCCTGCCTAAAGAAGACGGGCATGAAATTTATTTTGTTTGCGCAGATGATGCGCATGGAACGCCTGTAATGCTTCGTGCAGAAAGAGAAAGAACTACACCAGAAAAACTGATTAACCAAGTACATAATGAGCATCTAAATGATTTTACAAATTTTCATATTAAATTTGATAATTATTACACCACACATTCTCCAGAAACACGTAAATATTCGGAAGAAATTTATAAAAAATTGAAAACTGTTGATCCCAGTCTAATTACGACAAAAAGTATTGAGCAATTCTATGACCCTGATAAAGGTATTTTTTTACCAGACCGCTTCATCAAAGGAGAATGCCCTAAATGCAAAGCAAAAGATCAATATGGTGATAACTGTGAAGTATGTGGTGCCGCGTATATACCTACAGATCTAATTGAGCCTTATTCTACTGTATCTAGTGCTACATTAATACTGAAAGAATCAGATCATTTCTTTTTTAGACTATCTGATAAACGTTGTGTAGATTTTCTTAGGCATTGGACACAAAATGATGGCCATTTACAATCTGAGGCAGCAAATAAAATGCAGGAATGGTTAGGAGAGAAATCAGAAAAAAATAATTTGTCTGATTGGGATATCTCACGAGATGCGCCATACTTTGGATTCGAAATTCCTAATGCCCCTAATAAATATTTTTATGTTTGGCTAGATGCACCAATTGGGTACATGGGAAGTTTCCAAAATTTATGTACCCAAATAAACATTAATTTTGATGAATTCTGGGATAAAAATTCAACAACAGAACTTTATCATTTTATTGGAAAAGATATTCTCTATTTTCATGCTTTATTTTGGCCAGCAATGCTTAAATATTCTGGTTACCGCACGCCTACAAAAATATTCTCACATGGTTTCCTCACTGTTAATGGGGAAAAAATGAGTAAATCAAAAGGTACATTTATTACTGCTAAGAATTATATTAACCGTGGATTAGATCCAGAATGCCTACGTTACTATTACGCAGCTAAATTAAATGGAACAATGGAAGATATAGATCTGAATCTAGATGACTTTATAGCGCGTGTGAATAGCGATTTAGTTGGAAAATATGTCAATATTGCTAGCCGTGCTGCTGGTTTTTTGATCAATCATTTTGATAGTAAAATCGCAGATATCACATCTACACAATATAGTGATCCCATTGAATTAGAAAAACTAAAATCTAATATACATGGGTTACATTATGAACTATTAGATAAAATAGAGCTTATCCAAAAATATATGGAAAGCCGCCGTTACAATCAGGCAATATCAACAATTATGATACTAACTGATAAAGTAAATGAATTTTGGGACCAGCAAAGACCTTGGGAAAAAGCAAAACAGATAAAAAACACACCAGCAGAATTTTCTATGGATCACCCAATAAAAATTTCTCTACATTTAATATCAAGTATAGCAATAGAATGCTTTAGAATTCTTACCATTCTTCTTAAACCAATTTTACCGATGCTAGCAGAGAAGGCTGAATTATTTCTAAATATTGAACCTTTACAGTGGTCTGACCTAAAGAAACCCTTAGAGCCCGGGCACCAAATCAAAAAATATGAACACCTAATAACTCGTATTGATCGAAAAAAAATTGATGCTATGATTAAAGCTAGTAATAAAATCTGAAAATGTCAGTACGCCCATATTTTTCCAAAAAATCATATCTGCTTGAAGATCTTTTATCTAGAGTGTCTCGCTCATTTTATTTAACTCTTGCAGTTTTACCAGCATCAGTACGCACCCAGGTTGGGCTTGCCTACCTTTTTGCCCGTGCAGCTGACACTATCACAGATACAGATTTAATTGAGAAATCGGAGCGCATCATTCATCTAAGAAATTTTCAAAAGCTTTTTACTCTGGATCCATTAGACATGAAGATAGTTCATTCTATTCAAACCTCCCTAATTTCACATCAAGCATTACCTGCTGAACGGATCCTTCTTGAAAAACTAGAGGACTGCTTTCAAATATATCTTAAATGTGAAATTTCCGATCGCATTCGTATCAATAATCTTATGGAGACACTTACAAAAGGTATGGAAATGGATCTTGTATTATTTCAAGATAGTACAGCTCAAGATATAATTTCACTTAAAACACAGGAAGATCTTAACCTCTATACCTACTATGTTGCTGGATGCGTGGGGCAATACTGGACAAACCTTATGTGCTCCCATTTATCTTCATTAAAGAAGTGGGACGTAGAAAAAATGAGTAATATTGGCATCAATTTTGGCAAAGGACTTCAACTAACTAATATTGTCAAAGATGTAGCTAAAGATTTAGAAAGAGGCCGCTGCTACATTCCAGAATCCTTACTAAAAACTGCAGGGATCTCTCCAAATAATATCCTACAACCTGAATCTTGGAATTCTTTCCAACCTGTATTAAATACACTTATTCAGAAAGCTGCTAAATATCTGGATCAAGGCTGGAATTATACGATGGCTATTCCAAAATCTGAGATAAGGCTCCGCCTTGCTTGTATGTGGCCAATCCTCCTTGGCGGAGAAACTCTAAAATTAGTACAAAAATCCCCTAATATATTAAACTCAAATTCTCAAATAAAAATAGCACGGAGTTATGTTTATAAGGTAATCTTCTTAACAACTATTAGCTGTGGATCAGGATTTATTGGGACAATTTACTGGAAGAAACTTTATAAACATCTAACAAAACCATAAATATCTATTCTACATAGTAAAATTGAGCTAATAACTATTAATACATATAGATATAACAGATAGGATTAATGAATTTCTCACTTCATTTGGATCAATATAACTTTATTCTAATTGACCTATATCAAGAAGTGTTGAAAACTTATTTATATCAACATTCAATTCAAATGGTAATACACCCAATAACGGGCAATTAAGCCGAGACTTTAGGACATTAAGATTCTCCTCAAAAAAATCCATTTGAGGAACTATCTGATTAGCTACCCAGCCAGCTAATCTTAATCCAGCTGCTTGCGCAATTTTTGCTGTCATTAATGCATGATTGAGGCACCCAAGACGCATTCCAACTACTAAAATTAATGGAATATTCAAAGAGAAAGCCATTTCTACAACATCATTGCTTCTATTTAAAGGAACCATGACTCCTCCTACTCCTTCAACAATAACTACATCCGCAATTTTCTGTAAATTACAATATGCCTGAGAGATAATAGCAATATCTATTTCTATACCAGCCTGTTTTGCTGCTAGATGAGGGGCAATTGGTGGAGCAAAAGAATAAGGATTAATCCACTCTCTAGGCGCATCTACCGAACTTGCCGCAACAATTGCTTTAACGTCTGCCCATTCTCCACATACAGAACCAGTTACAACTGGCTTCATACCTATAACAGAATCTCCAAGTTCAGCATAAGCTCTTAATAAAGCACAGCTGACTATAGTCTTCCCGATACTAGTATCTGTACCAGTAACAAAATAACTTTGTACCATAATTTACTATTTAGCCAATAAGTTAGACATCTTTCCTCATAAATTAATTACGAGTTAATCTTGCTTTAGGATCAAATTCTATTATATTTTTATCACGTACACTTCTTTTCTCTTCTAATTTCCATGCATGACCATAAACTAATTCAAAGGTGACAGGCAATTTCCCATTTTCTCGAAAAGATTCATAGTTATGTAACACTTTCCCCCATCCAGTCTTCCCAGTTAATCCTCGTTTTCTATTTTGCAAGACATTATGTGCTCCCATAGCCTTAAGCTCTCTCATCACGCTAATTACATCATCATAAGTAAACGTTATATATTCCATATCCATAACTGGCATATCAAATCCACTATGCACTAAAATATCACCAATATCATGCATATCAATAAAATGATTCACATGGTTATTCTTATCCATACCTAGAAATGCCTGACGCAATTCATGCAGAGTATCTGGGCCAAAAGTACTAAACATAAATAAACCTTCTGGCTGTAAAACACGGTACATTTCTGAAAATGTATTTTCTATATTATTGCACCATTGTAATGATAAATTAGACCAAACTAGGTCAATAGAAGAGCTTTTAATTGGTAATTGTTCAATGTCACCACATACATAATTTGTAATACTCTTTTGGGTTGAAAATATATTTTTCCACCAAGAAGAAGCTATAGGACGAGCCTGGTAATGCATTGATAAGGCAAAGTCAAGTGCTAAAATCCTAGTCTTTGGGTAACGGCATAATAATTTACGCCCTCCGTAACCAGTACCGCTGCCAGCATCTAAAATTGAGAGTGGGTTACATTTAATATAATCAAGCCTTGATAACATTCGATCGCTTACTTCTCGCTGTAACATTGATGCCTCATCATACCCAGAGGATGCACGCTCAAAAGAATCACGTAGCTGACGTTTATTTAAAATATGGTCTTTATTCATTCACGAACTGCCTCAAATATGCCATTTAAAAATTGATCCGTATAAGACAAAAATGGTATATGCCCGCAATTTGGTAAAACAATTAATTTGGAATCTATCAAATTCTCATGTAGCCATCTTGCTGCCTCTAGAGGTACGATATTATCATTCTTACCATGAAACAATATGACAGGATGATTTATATTTTTAATGCTATCACGTACATCAGTTGTAAATATAATCTTTAATCCTAATTTCAATCCATGCTGATCAAAATTATTTTCATTAGAAATAAATCTTCTTAATTTCCTTAATAAAAAAATTTTATTTATATCTCCCTGTACCTGTAAAGTAAGGAACCTATTTAAAGTGGTGATATGATCTGTATCAAAATTCTTCTTAAACAACTCTAATATATTTCTCTCCATTGCCCATACCCAATCTCTGTGTTGAATAAAGCTAGGCGTTGTAGATACTAGAATAAGTTTATCAATTTTGTCTGGAAAATCTAATGATAATCTTATAGCTATCTGTCCACCTAATGACCACCCACAAATTATGCTATGTTCAGGCAAATTGTCCCCGATCATTTTAGTCATATTGCCTAGATAATCAGGCCCTTGAATCCAAGATGTCGAACTAAACCCATGCCCTGGAAGATCTACTAGATGCAAATGAAAATGCCGTGCCAATTTGCAACAAACGCATTGCCAGATGCTAGAGTTCATTCCCCAACCATGTAATAAAACAAGAGGTGGACCTTCACCCTGAGTTGTAATGTGAATTTTTCTCATGGCATTATCACCAATAAGATCATTCTAATTCTTGTAACGCTTTTATTAAACAATCAATATCTTTTATACTATGCGCTGCTGATAAAGAGATTCGTATCCTTGAAGAATTCTTTGGTACCGTAGGCGGGCGAACAGCAGGAACTAAAATACTTCTGTTCTTAAGTTCATTCCTGATCTGTATAACTTCTCTAGTATCTCCAATTATTATAGGTTGTATAGGCGTATCAGAAGGTAATAAACTCCAACGTGATAACGTTAAATTTTTTTTAAAATATTTTATTAACTGTATTAGCTTTTTACGACGCCATTCTTCCCCCTTAATCAACTCTAAACTTTTTAGCAAAACATAAGATAATAACGGAGGCATAGCTGTTGTATATATATAACTACGGGCATATTGAATAAGTGTGTCTATAACAACTTTCTGCCCAGCAATAAAGGCACCGAATACACCAGCTGCTTTACCAAGAGTTGCCATGTAAATAATCCGAGGAGAACTAAGATTATAATATGATAATATCCCTCTCCCCTTATTCCCAATCACCCCAAAACCGTGAGCATCATCTAGTAATAACCAAGCATTGTATTTCTCACATAGTGCTAGTAATTCAACAGCAGGGGCAATATCACCATCCATACTAAAAACTGCATCAGTTACAACTAATTTACGTTTAGCCCGAGATACGGATAGCCGGTTTTCTAATAATCCTAAATCAAAATGTGGGTATCTTATCCATTTTGCATGAGAAAGAATTGCAGCGTCATTAAGAGATGCATGGTTGAGCTTATCAGAATATATTTCATCTCCACGTCCAATTAGAGCAGATATTACTCCTGCATTAGCCATATACCCGGTAGAGAACAATAGTGCGCTAGGAAACCCAGTAAAATTTGCTAACATTTCCTCTAAGTTATAATGAGAAACATGGTGTCCAATTATCATATGTGATGCACCAGCTCCTAAACCATACTTATGGGCACCTTCACAAGCCACCTTAATTAACTCAGGATGATTAGCCAGACCAAGATAATCATTACTACAAAACGAAAGATAATCCTTCGCAGCTACTGAAACATTAACTCCTTGTGGTCCATCTAGTATTATACGATCTCGGTACAACCCGTTATTCTTCCGAACATTTAATTTCCTGGTAGCATCCGAATACATTCTGGCCAGGTACTACAATGATTGCAGACCTAATTTTCTGAACATTATTCTATCTTTCTCAGCCTCTGGATTACCTGTAGTTAGCAACTTGTCTCCATAAAAAATTGAATTAGCACCTGCAAGAAAACATAATGCTTGCATTTCTTCAGACATCTCACTCCTCCCAGCCGAAAGCCTGACCATAGCCTTAGGCATTGTGATTCTAGCTGCTGCAATAGTACGTATAAATTCAAAAGAATCTAGCTCTTCTGTGCCATGCAATGGTGTGCCTTTTACTTGTACCAATCTATTTATAGGAACAGATTCTGGATAAGGCTTAAGATTTGCTAATTGAGCAATTAAACCAGCACGTGTATTGCGAGACTCCCCCATACCAACAATTCCACCACAACATACATGCATACCTGCAGTACGTACACTATCTAATGTTTTAAGTCTGTCCTTATAAGCTCTAGTTGTAATAACCTCTCCATAAAATTCTGGAGATGTATCAAGATTGTGATTATAATAATCTAAACCTGCATCTCTCAATTGCTCAGCTTGACCTGGCTTCAACATTCCTAATGTGGCACAGGTTTCTAAACCAAGCATCTTTACTGCATTGATAATTTCAACAATCTTTGTTATGTCACGCTGCTTAGGTCCACGCCAAGCTGCACCCATACAGAATCGAGAAGCACCCTGATTCTTTGCTTCTTTAGCTGCTGATACAACCTTGTCAAGCGATAGCATATCTTCATTATCAACCTCAGTATGGTAACGAGCTGCTTGAGGGCAATAACCACAGTCTTCAGAACAACCACCAGTTTTAACAGAAACCAAAGTGGAAAGCTGAATCTTATTTAAATCATGATGTTCCCTATGAACTAACTGAGCTTGAAAAATTAGGTCATTGAACGCCATATTTAATAGTTCTTCAATTTGAGAAGAACTCCAAGATAATACACTATTTTCTTCTTGATTAATGGAGTGTGCTAACTGTTCTTTTATCATACTATTTAAATAACTTAATGGCTGTTGAATCATACTGAATCAACTATTGCTAAAATTGGACAAATCATCGGGGATTAATCTAATGTTGTCAATTTTTTACTAAATATAATTGGACAATTGATTAATAATTAAGCAAAATATAGTATATGATACACATATAATAAATATCTATGCATATTAAAAAATAAGACTTTCCGTCTTTTGCTCTCGATTTAATAAGATTTCTAACGCCTCTTTAGCTGGTATTTTATTGTCGAGTATGCTACATACAGCCTGCGTAATTGGCATATCTACACCGAGCTCTTGGCTTAGTTTTAATACAGATCTTGCTGTATAAACTCCTTCTGCAACATGACCAAGCTCTTTTAACGTATCTTTTAGTGATTTCCCTGCAGCTAAACTTAATCCCACCTTCCTATTACGTGATAAATCTCCTGTGCATGTCAATATCAAATCACCCACACCTGTTAATCCCATAAAAGTTTCTATCTTTCCACCTAGCTTTACTCCCAATCTACTAATTTCAGCTAATCCTCTAGTAATCAAAGCGGCACGAGCATTAGAACCTAGGCCCATACCATCAGAAATACCAGCAGCAATAGTAATTACATTTTTAATTGCCCCACAAGTTTCAACACCAATAATATCGCTACTTGAATATACTCTAAACCTAGAGTTATGTATTTCTGCCGCAATATACTTTGAAAATTTGTTATTACGCGATGCCAAAGTCAGCGCTACTGGTAACCCTTTAGCAACTTCATGAGCAAAACTTGGCCCAGACAATACACCATAAGGAGCCACTCCTTCATATTCTTCCTGCGCAATTTGATTGGGTAATTTAGCTGATCCAGCTTCAAATCCTTTTCCTCCCCAAATTATAGGGATGGCTTTACCACATGAAATAATTGCACGTAATGTTTCTCGCAACCCTACAGTAGGAATAACAATAAGCGCCAGGTCAGCTTTAACCACAAAATTAAGATCAGAAGTTATTTTTATAGAATCAGGTATTAGGAAATTGGGCAAAAACTCTCTGTTGACACGCTCTTGTATAAGATCATCACAGTGATTGGAATCCTTTGTCCACAGAACTATTTCATGCCTTGAATTAGAATTTTTTGATAAATTAATAGCCAAGGCAGTGCCCCAAGCACCAGCACCTAAAATTGCTATTTTCATGAGCCCCAGATCTGTTTAGTCTTTACATAACCAGACTGCCCATCACGATGCCGGACCTTTACCCACCCATTAGAATTAGTCTCTAACCACTCCAAAACAACATCTTTCTGTGCCTGAAATAATATTCTTGAATTAATATCTGCTGATTGATAAATCTGAGCCCTTTGCTCAATAACTACTATATATCGTTTACTACTTAATACTTTCTGCTCTACCCAAGAAAGCGCACCACTACTATCACGCACTTTTACCCAACCATCAACCCTAACAACTGCCTCTACAGGAGAATAACGGCTAATTACATACAATTTATCAGCTTTTTTTGAAGGCGCATTGTACATAATCACTGGATTATCTGCTACAGAAAGATATTCTATAGAAGCAAGCGCATGTGAATGCAATCCCAGAAATACAACTAACAATGTTACTCGAAATTGTAAATTCTTTATCCAAATTATTAGATGGTTTTTATATACCATTATCAATATAATTCCTATAATATTGGTTGTTAATCAATTGTCTTATTGTTTTGTTTTATTAATAGGCTGGCCAGACCCATTCTTTTCCATAAATTTCTTCTTTCCTTCATTAAAAAGTGCTTCAAAATTAACAGGGCTAAGAATTACTGGAGGAAATCCAGCACGAGTGACTATGTCTGATATTGTTTCTCGTATATATGGAAATATTACATTAGGACATACTATGTTTAATATAGGAAGCATCTCTTCTACTTCAATATTAATTATCTGAAAGACTCCAGCTTGCTGAACCTCAACCAGGAATAAAGTCTTATCTTCTATTTTTGCAGTGATTGTTACTGTTAATACTACCTCATGCATGCTCTCTTTAATATTTCTATCATCAACATGCATTTGCATATCAATTTTTGGAGTATCAGGTTCAAGAAAAACTAGCGGTGCATCAGGTATCTCTAGAGACAAATCTTTGACATATATTTTTTCAATATTAAAAATTCGCTGTTGTTGTTCCATTTTTAATCCTATTCCAATTTTTACACTATATTATAAGAGTAATAAAAACTATTATTACTATATATTCTCATTTCTATACACATCATAAGTAAAGATATTAAGCTTCCAACAATTTTATCAAGCCATCATTTCTATTTAAAGCAGAAAGGTCATCATATCCCCCAATATAAGTTTCTCCTATATATATTTGTGGTACTGTTCTTCTCCCTGTTTTTTTTAGCATCTCAGTACGTTGATCAGGCTCTAAATCAATACGTATCTTTTTAATTTCTTTTGCCCCCTTTGAACGTAGAAGCTTCTCCGCCATCACACAGTATGGACAAAAACCAGTAGAGTACATAATTATTCTATTCATAAATTTATTTTTATCTCTTTACTATCGGTAAATCTTCATTTTTCCATGTATCTATTCCACCTGCTAGGTTATGTATTAGTGAAAATCCATTTTTATGTAATGTAGTACTTGCAGCACCTGATCGAACCCCACTCTTATATATAACAACAATAGGCTTATCTTTAAATTTTTCAAGCTCACTTATACGATCTTTAATTTCATCCGCAGGAAAATGCAATGAATTTGGAATATGACCTGATTTGTATTCACTTTCATCCCTCACGTCTAGCACTATCGCATCTTTATAATTTATAAGCTGTACGGCTACTAACGTACCTATTTCTTTACCTGAGCTCCGTGAAAATAACTCCCACAACAAAAGAGCACCGCTAGACACAAAAATTATGACCAATAAAATATTACTTTGTACAAAAGACAATTTTTATATCCTTTCATTATTAAAAATATAGATTTTATCAGAGACCATCGCACTCAGGTGCTTTCATATACAAACTAAAGTTTGACTTCAATTTATTATTAATAATTTTAACCTTAATTCCTAAAATTAGGATAATTATAAGCCTCAATCAAGAGAAAATAAGCACAACCAAACATAAAGTTAACTCAATAACATCAAATAAAAAAGAATGTCATATTTGCCTGGTTATTCTTAAAAAAAGAAGACAAATACTCTTATAAACTATTACCAAATAAATCTATTTCATGCAGTATTTTCCTAAATATACTAAAATATAACTGTATTTCAAGTTTCTCTTTTGAATATCTCTTATTTTTAATATAGGAAAATATGAAAAAAATTGTTCTCCTACGACATGGGGAAAGTGTTTTTAATAAAGAAAACCTCTTTACTGGTTGGACAGATGTTGATTTGTCTGAAAGGGGCATAAAAGAAGCCAGAAATTGTGGACAATTATTATTAAAAGAAAATCTAATATTTGATGTTGCTTTTACCTCTGTCTTAAAACGTGCAATCCGCACACTATGGATCACACTAGATGAAATGGACCAAATGTGGGTCCCAATTAACCATTCATGGCGTTTGAATGAACGACATTATGGAGCATTACAAGGCCTAAATAAAGCTGAAACAGCTGCTAAATATGGTGAAGACAAAATTTTAGCCTGGAGGCGCAGTTATGATATTAAACCGCCTGCTTTAACACCTGATGATAGCCGTTACCCTGGCTTAGACCCAAAATATAGAAATCTCACAAATCTAGAAATCCCTCTTACTGAGTGCCTACAAGATACTGAAAATAGATTTCTCCCTTACTGGAAGAAATCTATTGTTCCAGTGATTGAATTAGGGCAACAAATTATTATTGTTGCTCATGGCAATTCGTTACGAGCAATTGTTAAATATCTTGATGATATATCTAATGATGATATTTTAGATCTTAATATACCTACTGGGATTCCTTTGGTTTATGAGTTGGACGATAATTTAAAACCAATACGGAATTATTATTTAGGTGATCAAAATAAAGTAAAGGAAGCAAAGCAAGCAACAGCAAACCAGGGAAAAATAGAATCTGGATAATAATTATTTTAATAAAATTAATTGAGAGAAATATGTTTCTATATTATTACTTATGCAAATAATTATTTAGATTATGAAATTTTATTTCTTCCTCTATCCTAAATAAAGAACTAATATTCTATTGGTCTTAACTAGTATGCGCTTAGTTATATGTATTTTTTGGTTTACTCTAAGTAGTTTATTGCTGCCAAATTTATTATATGCAGAATCAAATACTAATGAAAAAGGATTAAATAAATTACGTAACCACATAGAAAATCTTCAAAAAAATCTTGCAATTAAAGAAAAATCAAGATTAGGACTAACCAGTGATTTACAAAAATCTAAACAAGAAATAGATAAAATTAATCAGAAACTAATTAACCTCAATGTAGAACGCTATAAAGTTAAAGATACACTTAACAAATTACAAAAAAAATTAGATGTGACCAAAAATAGAATTTTGGAGCAGCAAGCCCATCTTAGTACTTTACTTTATAAGCAATATATTGATGGAAACAATGAATACTTAAAGTTGATAATAAATCAAAAAGACCCCAATCAGATTTCACGTGAGCTATATTATTTTGGATATATATCACGAGCACGTATGAGGGATATTAATAAATATCGAATTGATCTTATGAATCTTCGAACAATTTTTGATAAAACCAATAAAGAAACAACAAAAATCATTGAAGTTCAAGAAGAACAAGCAAAACAGAAAAAAATCCTACAGCAGGAAGAAATAAAACATATGAATTTACTTACAAATATTTCTAAGGAGGTTGCAAAAGGGAAAAGTGAAGTTCTTAAGCTGCAAGAAGATGAAAAACAGTTATCAGCTCTAGTTAATAGAATTGCTAGAGAAAAGAAATTATCTAAAGAGAGGAAAAATAAAAATTTATCCGCACATAAGAATTACTTTAAAAATAAAAAAGGTAATTTATATTTCCCTACTGACGGTAAAATAATAAATAATTTTGGCAGCTTAAGATCTAAAGGAGGTGGCACCTGGAGAGGTATATTTATAAGTGCACCAATTGGTATTGACGTTATTGCTGTTGCAGATGGAAAAGTTGTATTTGCTAATTGGTTAAGAGGATTTGGAAATGTTTTAATAATAGATCATGGTGGTGGCTATATGAGTTTATATGGTAATAATGAGCTTATAACTAAAAAGGTAGACGAGACTGTTCAAGGTGGTGATATTATTGCATCAGTAGGAATTAATAACAGGAATTTAAAATCTGGCCTATACTTTGAACTTAGCTATAAAGGAAAGCCGTTTGACCCTTCCAATTGGATTGGATTAAAGTAAATAATATTATTAAAAAATAAAGCTTGGAGAAAATGAAATGCGTAACAAATTTCATAAACTTGGTTTACTTCTTATAGGTGCTGCTGCAGGTATAATGCTCAGCCTTAATTTTTCTGCTGTTGCTAATAAAGATAATAAGCCTATGCTCCCGCTTCCATTTAATGAGTTACGAGCATTCTCAGAAGTATTTGGCCGAATTAAAATGAATTACGTTGAATCAGTAGAAGATGGAGAATTAATTACAGAAGCAATTAATGGAATGCTAACTGGCCTTGATCCTCACTCTGCATACTTAGATAAAGATGCCTATAAAGAATTACAAATTGGAACTCAAGGAGAATTTGGTGGCCTAGGTATAGAAGTGACTATGCAAAATGGATTTGTCAAAGTAATTTCACCAATTGAAGACACTCCCGCATTTCATGCTGGTATGAAAGCTGGTGATTTAATAATCAAACTTAATAAGAAATCAGTCAAAGGGATGACACTTACTGATGCAATCAAAATTATGCGGGGAAAACCTAATACCTCTATTACTATTAGTGTTCTTCGTAAAGGAGAAACAAAACCAATTATCATTACTATAGTGCGTGATATTATAAAAATTCAAAGTGTAAAATCAAAATTAATTGAACCTGGGTATGGTTATATACGTATAACTCAATTTCAAGAACAAACTGGCGAGAATGTAGCTAAAGCCATTGAAAATTTATTTAACAAAAGTGTAATACCTATGAAAGGATTAATACTTGATTTGCGCAATGATCCCGGAGGATTACTTAATGGTGCAGTAGCTGTATCTGCTGCTTTCCTGAAACCAAATTCATTAGTAGTTTATACTGATGGTCGTACTAATGATGCCAAAATGAAACTTAAGGCAAATCCTGAATTCTATCTTAGGAATAGCCTACAAGAAGATTATCTAACGAAATTACCACCTGAAGTTAAAACAGTTCCTATGGTAACATTAGTAAATGCAGGATCTGCATCGGCATCAGAAATTGTAGCGGGTGCCCTACAAGACCATAAAAGGTCTATAGTAATGGGCACCCAAACCTTTGGAAAAGGATCTGTGCAAACTATATTACCATTAGGGAATAATACTGCAATAAAACTGACTACTGCTCGCTACTATACTCCTAATGGGCAATCTATCCAAGCAAAAGGTATTACACCAGATATTTTAGCGGATTCAGTAACTGATGAATCCGGAAGAATACGTGAAGCAAATTTAGATGGTCACCTTAGCAATGGATCAGATGAAGAAAAAAAAGCAATTGAAGAGGCAATTGTGTTATTAAATCAAGAGCTTGATAAACCAAAAACCAATTCCAAAAATAACAAAGATAAAACAAACTCTGAACCAATTGTTTTTGGGTCAGACAATGATTTATTACTCAAACAGGCACTAAATCATTTTAAAGGTAGTATTGCACCAGAAAAAATTCACTAACAAATACAAAAAAATTTAAAAACAAATATTAGTTCCTTAGTGAATCATGAATGATGAACAATTACTACGTTATAGTCGCCATATTTTACTTCCGCAAATAGGTGTACTTGGCCAAGAAAAACTAAAAGAATCTTGTGCTCTTATTATCGGTTTAGGTGGATTAGGTTCTCCAGTTGCAATGTATCTTGCTGCTAGTGGAATAGGCAAATTAATCCTTTGCGATAATGATGAAGTAGATTTAACTAACTTACAAAGGCAAGCTATTCACAATAGTGAAACTATTGGCATGCCAAAAGTTTGTTCTGCAAAAAAAGCAATTACTAAAATTAACCCTGAAATACATGTAACAGCAATCCACGAATATATAGGCGAAAAAAAATTACAAGACCTGGTTCCTAAAGCTAATGTAGTAATAGATGCAAGTGATAATTTCTTAACTCGACATATAATAAATCAAGCATGTGTAATTCACAGAAAACCTCTTGTATCTGGAGCTGCTATACAATTTAAGGGACAAATATCTGTATTTGATATGAGTAAAAATACTAGTCCTTGCTATCATTGTTTATTCTCAAAAGATGGGAGTAACAAAGATATGCATTGTGCAACAATGGGAGTTTTCTCTCCTTTAGTTGGTATTATTGGCTCCATGCAAGCGGCAGAAGCAACCAAAATCCTACTTGATATAGGGAACACTTTAAATGGACGATTAATGTTACTTAATAGCTTAACTATGGAGTGGCGCTCAATAAATCTAAAAAAAGATCCAGAATGTACTGTATGTTGTATTAACACCTAATAAAAGACAAGTCTAATGATGTTAGGAAGTTAAATATTTCCATTTATATATCTTCTAAAATTATTTTTCTGTAATAAGAGTTCCAACACCAGTATCTGTTAACACTTCTAGTAATAATGCATGCTCAACTCTCCCATCAATTATGTGACAAGAGTGTACACCATTTTTTACTGCATCTAATATTGCCTCTATTTTAGGCTGCATCCCACCAGAAATCACCCTATTTGAAATTAGTGTATCCACCATCCTTATAGTCAACCTAGTCAATAAATTCCCATTCTCATCCTGAACACCCGGGATATTACTAAGGAGTATTAATTTCTCTGAATCTAATATTTCGGCAAGCTTCCCAGCAACCAGATCAGCATTAATATTATAGGATTCTCCATTTTCTCCTACACCAATCGGAGCAATTACCGGAATAAAACTCCGAGTATCTAATAAAGAAATTAATTCTGGGTCAATACTTTCGATCTCCCCTACTAGGCCTATATCAATTCTTTCATCTGATTTCTTTCTATCCAGAATCTGCAGTTTCTTTGCACGGATAAAAGACCCATCTTTACCAGTTAAGCCAACAGCATGGCCCCCATTTTGGTTAATTAAATTGACTATACTTTTGTTAATAAGCCCACCTAGAACCATTTCAACAACTTCCATAGTCTCTATATCAGTTACGCGCATACCCTCTATAAATTCTCTCTTTTTTCCAACACGCTTCAACATATTATCAATCTGAGGCCCACCACCGTGAACAATCACAGGATTCATGCCTACCAATTTTAGTAAAACCACATCCTGAGCAAAGCTATTCTTTAATTTCTCATCAATCATGGCATTACCACCATACTTAATAACAATTGTTTTCCCATGAAAACGCTGAATATATGGTATTGCCTCAGCAAGAATTCTAGCCTTCTCATTTGATATTGATGATAATTGTGGCATATCCTCTCTCTATAATTTTTTTCTATTTTACAACGTAAGCCATAAAGTAAATATTCAATTCTGGAATTAAACCTGCATACTATAAAATTTATTTGTTATTAAACTAACAACTAGTTTTAACTTAATTTTTTCCTATTACGTACTTATCATCAAACCAACGATATAAAATAGGCAATACTACTAACGTCAACAAAGTTGAAGTAATTAGCCCCCCAATCACTACAATAGCAAGTGGCCGCTGTACATCAGATCCAGGACCCGTAGCAAAAAGAAAAGGAATTAATGCAAACATTGCAACAGTAGCAGTCATTAAAACTGGTCGAAATCTCTGGGCACATCCTTTAATTACAGCCTCAGTCACAGCAATGCCTTCATTACGAAGCTTTTTAATATATGAAACTAGTACTACACCATTTAATACTGAAATTCCCCATAATGCAATAAATCCTACTGATGCAGGTACAGATAAGTATTCACCTGTAACAAATAATGAGAACACCCCACCTACGGATGCAAATGGTAAAACTAAAATAATAAGGCCAGCAAGCTTAATTGATTTAAATAGAAGGTATAAAAGAAAGAATATTCCTGCAATTGTAAGTGGAACTATCAATGACAAGGTCTCCATAGCACGTTCCATACTTTCAAATTGTCCTCCCCATTTGAAGAAGTATCCATCTGGTAACTTAATCTTTTCTGCTACACGGTACTGTATATCTTTTACAAAACCATCTAAATCTCGCCCACTGACATTAGCGCCAACAACAACTCTACGTTTCCCATTATCACGAGAAATTTGTGCAGGTCCATCTATAATTTTAATAGTTGCTAATGCATTTAGTGGTACCAATGCGCCACTAGGAGCTAATAATAACAGATCATGAATTGAATCAATATTATTACGTAATCTATTTGGCAATCTCAACAAAATAGAGAACCTTTTTTCGCCCTCAAACAGACTAGTAATTTCTTTGCCTCCTATAGCAGTTTCAATTAGCTCATTAACATCAGATACATTAATACCATGACGTGCAATAGCACGACGGTTTATTTTAATAGCCAAAGAATGTTGCCCAGAAAGTCTCTCCATACGAACATCACGTGCACCTGGTACTGTTCTAATGATTCGTATAACCTGCTCTGATAACCTACGTAATTCTCCAATATCATCACCAAATATTTTTACAGCTATCTGTGAACGAACACCAGTTACCATCTCATCAACTCGCTCAGCAATTGGTTGGGACATGACAATTTGTACACCAGGTAGTGCTCCCAAACGGGATCGAATATCATCTGCAATTTCATCTTGACTACGTCCAGCACCAAGATCCAAAGTCACAATTGGATCTGACTCATTTGGTCCTACTGGATCTGCTGGCGATTCACCTCTTCCAAGTTTAGTTACTACACTCTTTACACCAGGTACTCCTATAATCATTTTTAATGCTTCTTTTTCCATTTTAATGGATTCATTAAGTGAAATAGATGCAACACGATTAATTTGTGGTACTAAAGATCCTTCTTTCATAATAGGTATAAATGATTTACCTAATAAAGAATAAAAAATTAATCCTAATATTATTAATAATGATGCAATAAAAATTATAATTTTTTCCTTTCTCATTGCAAATTTTAGTATATATTCATAAGCTCCCCTTAAAATAGAAGTAACCTTGGTATCATGATCAATAGTATTACCCTTAAGGAAGAAAGCGCACAAAACTGGTGAAAGTGTTAATGAAAAAAATAAGGAAATCGTGAGTGCAATTGCAATTGTAAATGCCAATGGGCTAAATATTTTTCCTTCCATGCCATGTAATGTCATGAGTGGCAGGAAAACAAGAATAATTATAAAAACACCAAAAACAACAGGCATACCTACTTCAGAAACGGCATCAATGATTGCATGTATTCGTAGATAATTTTTCCCTGATACAGTAGGATTACAGAGGCGATGATAAACATTCTCTACAACTACAACAGTAGAATCCACCATTAGTCCTATAGCAATTGCTAATCCACCTAAAGACATAAGATTCGCAGAGATCCCATATCGATTCATTACAATAAAAGTAACTAATGGCGTAATAATCAGTGTGACTACAACGATTAAACTAGAACGAGCATCCCCTAAAAAAATAAATAAAATAAAAATTACAAGCAAAACTCCTTCTAATAATACTTTACTTACCATGAATAAAGCAGCATCTACAAGTTCAGTCCTGTCATAATATGGTGTTATTTGAAGCCCACCAGGCAATAATTTAAGACTATTAATTTTAGCTACTTTTTCTTTTACTCGCCCAACAATATCCTTAGCATTCCCACCCCTCATCATCATTACAATACCTGATGCTGCTTCAGTGTGACTACCTTTTAGTACAGTTCCCTGACGAACAGCCGTGCCAATTCTTACCTCTGCTATATTACGAATAAAAATAGGTACACCATCATCTTCTTTAAGTACAATATTACCAATATCTTCTACTGTTTTGAGCAACCCTACACTTCTTATTAAATATTGTTCTGCACCTAATGGCAAAATTCCTCCACTAGCATTAGCATTATTATTACTTATAGCTTGGTCAACCTGAGTAAGTGTCAAATTGTAGTGACGTAATCTAACTGGATCTACTAATACCTGATATTGTTTGACATATCCACCTTGCGAATTGATTTCTGCAACACCCTCAATTGAGCGTAACATAGGTCGTACAATCCAGTCCTGAATTACACGTCTTTCCGTTAGCTCCTCTATTGAAAGTGTACGATTCCCATCATCTGGGTGATCAATTATGTATTGGTACACTTCTCCTAGACCAGTAGAAATTGGCCCAAGAATAGGTCTAATACCTGGGGGCATAATGCTTGTTACTTTAAGTAAACGTTCTAATACAAGCTGACGTGCAAAGAATACATCTGTATCATCCGTAAATACCAAAGTAATAACAGATAACCCGCTCTTATTTAATGAACGCATGTCTACCAAACCAGGCAAACCTGTCATTTCAATTTCTATTGGTATTGTAATTAGACGCTCAATTTCTTCTGGGCTTCTTCCTAATGCCTCAGTTGCAACCTGTACTTGTACATTAGTTACATCTGGAAAAGCATCAACTGATAATTTCTGAGCCGCTCTTATACCCAAACCTAATAAAATAAAAGCGGTCACTACTACTATAAGTCGATGCTTAATTGATACACGCACCAGTAGATCAAGCATCTTTTATTCCAAGTCAGCGCGTTTGCGCTCATTATTTAAATGAAAAGCTCCATCAAGAACAATTTCACGATCTTTATCAATCCCTTCAATTACTGGCCTTACTTTTCCAATTGCTTCACCTAGCTCAACAGGCACAAGAAGAAAATTGTTATCACCCTGTGCAATAAAAACATGATCACGATTATCCTCACGTACTACCGCCCCTTCTGGAATAACCAATTTCTTATTTGTTATCCCTGTTATATACATTCTTGCTAACATAGCTGGTTTTAAATTTCGCTTCTCATTATCCACTAGTGTACGTACCATAACTGTTCTAGTCTCTGGATCAACAATATCTGCAACAAAAACAATACGCCCTATTAAACGCACGTCACCTAATGCTGGTATATATATTTCTACATGCTGACCATCTTTTACTTCTCTTGCACTTTGTTCAGGCACATCTCCTACTACCCACACTGAAGATAAATCAGCAATTGCATATAATTGATCAGAAGGTTCTACTACCTGTCCAACTGAAACCCGACGTTCAATCACAGTACCTTCTATTGGAGCAACAATTTCAACTGAAGGAAGAATACGACCAAATTCCCCAAGAATACTAAGATCTTTACTACCTATTCCTAATAAGCGTAATTGATCTGTTGCTGCACTTCTCTCTGCACGAAAAACTTGTAACTCAGATTCTCTACGTTGTAGTTCAGCGCTCCCTATTACATCAGCTAGTAATAATTGGGCTGCACGCTCAGATGCACGCTCAGCTAACGTTGTCTCAGAATTTGCACGTAAAAATGCAAGCTGTGCTTTAGTAAATTCTGGACTAGATATTTTTGCTAGAACTGTACCAGGCTTAACTTCGTCACCTAGCCTTGAATTTACTTCTACAATTCTGCCAGTTACATTTGCACCGATACGGACAAGCTTTTGTTCATCTTCTTCTACTCTACCAGGTACCCGTAATCTATCAGCAATTTCCAATAATACAGGTAAGCCTATTTTTAATTGCTTAGCCATTTCTGGCTCAACCTTAATACTATAAATATCTTTATTAGGTAAAAGCGGCCGCTGCTCTTCAGGAAGCACTATAGGAGTACTACTATTGCACCCACCTATAAATAAAGAAATGAAAATAATAGCGTACCTATTTAACACCATAAATCTCATTTTATAACTTTCTCCTTTGGATATTGGCCTCGAAGTCGGAGAATCTCAGAGACAGCCATCTGATACTCAAAACGAGCTTGTAATAGATCTGCTCGCACGCTACGTAATACACGTTGTGCATCAAGTACATCCAGTAATCCTCGTTCACCAAAACGATATGCTGCCTGAGCTACACGAAGCGCTGATTCTGCTTGGCTAATTATTCCTGTTTCAAACATTTCTATTCTACGCTCAGCAATTCTTTTCCGTTGCCAAGACGATTCAAGTAGCTGAATAATCTCAAATCTACGATAATCTAAGGTTTCCTTTACCTGTTCTGCTTCTGAGGCAGCAACTGCAATTGGACCATGCCGGCGATCAAATAGCGGTATCTCAAGATTTAAACTAGCTATATTATAAGCAAATTCAGGATCACGCTCCTGACCAAACTTTAGCTGTAATGATGGAAGCACAGAAGCACGCTCTTTCTTTGTTGTAAGATGCGCACTATTTAATTCAGCTAACAACCTTGAAACATCTGGATTTACTACCTGAATTTCTTCACGAAGAGTTTCTAGAGAAGGCAAGGATTCCTGATCAAGTAAAGATGCTTTAATTTCAAAAGAATCACTTAAAGCACCAGCAGTAAGTTTTATCAAATTCACTCTAGCACGTAAAGAATCTAATAAGGCAGTTTCTTTTCTACTTTTTGCAGTCAAGACTTCAGCATCGGCTTTAATCAATTCAAAGCGTGCTGACTCTCCTGTATCTACACCGACCTGGACACGTCTACGTATCTCTTCCATGAGTTCAAGGACACCAGATTCTACTTTTGCAATTTCTTGACGTAACAAAAGTTCATACGCACGAACCCGTAACGCAGCTGCCAAATCAGCTCGAGATCGATCCAAGCCAGCTTTACTAGCTTCTACATCTGCTTCAGCAGATTTAATTCTAGCGCTACGCATGAATGGGTTCTCAATTCTTTGGCTAATGTATGCTCCATAAGTATTACCGGATATCGGCCCAGAAGCTCTTGCACGATTATGTCCCCCAACAAATTCTAACTCTGGATTTGGATATGCACCAGCACTAACCACCCCTGCTTTAGCAGCATCAACTCTAGAACTTGCAGCACGAATTAATCCATTTGCTTCTAACCCTAATTTTTGAAGAGTAGGGATAGAAATAAATACAGTAGGAGCCGCAGTTAACTCAGATATAGGCTTATCAGCAAATGCTGAAGCTAATGGCATAACTGTCAGTACAAAGAGAACACGATTCAAATATGGAACTCCAATATGTCTAATTTTCATCTTTGAAAAAAATGATATTTGGCACTTGTAAATATAACTAATCATAAGGAATATAAGCAGGATATTAAAACCTAATATGGATACCAATAATTTGGCACCTAAAGTATTCTAATAAATTCCTATTCTTAATGTAGTTTTATATTAATATACATTTCTCAATAAAGATTAGATACTAGCATACCCCCACAAATACTTAACGGATGTCCTAAACTGTCTGTAATAAAAGTTCATTAAGTTTTTTAACAAATGCAGCAGGATCCTCTAACTGCCCTCCCTCAGCAAGTAACGCTTGGTCAAACAAAATACTGCTCCAATCATTAAAACGTACTTCCTCATATTTTAATTTCTGAACCATTGGATGATGCGGATTGATCTCAAGGATTGGCTTAGAATGATTAACTTTCTGACCAGCTGATTTTAATAACCGTTCTAAATTACCACCCATTTCATGACTATCAGCTACCAAGCACGCAGGAGACTCAGTTAAACGTAAAGTAATACGAACATCCTTCACTTGCTCACTTAAAGCACTCTTAATTTTATCAGTAAGTTCTTTATACTCACTTGCTTCCTTCTCCTGTTCCTTCTTTTCTTCTTCTCCTTCAAGACTACCTAAATCAAGATCACCTTTTGCAATTGATTGCAACGATTTGCCTTCGAATTCTTTCAAATTTGATGCAAGCCACTCATCAACACGATCAAATAATAATATAACCTCTATACCCTTTTTCTGGAAAATCTCTAGATGTGGACTATTTCTAGCTGCTTTCAAACTTTCGGCAGTAATAAAATAAATTTTTTCCTGGCCTTCTTTCATACGACCTATATAATCACTTAATGAAACCAATTGCTCATCACTATCAGAGAAAGTAGAAACAAAACGTAGTAAACATGAAATTTTCTCACGATTCGCATAATCTTCTCCTACACCTTCCTTAAGCACCTGCCCAAATTCTTTCCAAAAAGTATTATATTTATCACTATCCTTCTCATCTTTTGATAAATCATTAAGTAACCCCAATATTTTTTTCACTGAACCTGATCGAATTGATTCGATATCTTTAGATTCCTGTAAAATCTCACGAGAAACATTTAAGGGCAGATTATTTGAATCAATGACACCTCTCACAAATCGTAAATAATTTGGCATGAGTTTTTCAGCATCATCCATAATAAAGACACGTTGTACATAAAGTTTTATTCCATGACGACGATCCTTATCAAATAAATCAAATGGAGCATGTGAAGGTATATAGAATAATTGTGTATATTCTTGTCTACCTTCTACTTTAGTATGAACATAAGCTAATGGCGCTTCATGATCATGTGCGACATGCTTGTAGAATTCATTATATTGTTCTGATGTAATATCATTTTTAGGACGTGCCCATAAAGCACTTGCCTGATTAATAATTTCATCTTCATCAGTGATAATATTTTCTTTCTTTTCTTCAGACCATTCTTCTTTTTTTAGAATTATAGGAAGCGCAATATGATCGGAGTATTTACGTATTATAGACCGTAGCTGCCAACCATTTAATAACTCATCCTCACCCTCTCGCAAATACAAAATCACATCTGTACCACGAGTATTCTTTTTAACTGTTTCTAACGAATAATCACCCTCACCACTAGATTCCCAACGTACGCCATGTTCCGAGGATAACCCTGCGCGTCGTGTTATAAGAGTAACTTTTTTTGCAACAATAAAAGATGAATAGAACCCAACTCCAAACTGACCAATTAAATGACTATCTTTAGTTTGATCACCAGTCAATGTGTCAAAAAATTCCTTTGTACCTGACTTCGCGATAGTTCCAATGTGATCAATAACCTCTTGCCGAGACATACCTATACCATTATCAGAAATAGATATTGTCCGTTCATTAATATCAAAATCAACTCGAATTTTTAGATCTGAGTCAGATTCGTAAAGCGAGGCATCCGTCAAGCCTTCAAAACGTAGTTTATCAGCAGCATCAGATGAATTAGAAATTAGCTCTCTTAGAAAAATCTCCTTATGACTATACAGGGAGTGAATCATAAGTTTTAAAAGCTGTGTAACTTCAGTTTGAAAACTAAGTTTTTCTTTAGTATCTGAAGATTCCATAATTAATTCTCCTTGAAAAAATATAATGATACCTAGTACCCCAATACAGAAACACCTAAATACTTTTCTGTTATTTCATAAAAATAAAGCTAAATTTAATTAGAATATTTGTATTAATAATGAAGAGCATAAACACATAGCGTCATAAGTGTCTGAGGAAAAATACCAAGAATAAGCACAGCCATAGCATTTATACCTATCAATAATTCAACATCACCATTTGGTGCAATAGGATCAGTAAATTCGGGCTCATCAAAATACATGAGCTTAACAATACGTAAATAATAGAAGGCACCTACCAAGGAAAATAATACCGCTACAATAGCTAACCAAATATAACCTATTCCTAAAATTGACTGCAATACCGATAATTTTGCATAAAATCCAACTGTAGGCGGTATTCCTGCCAATGAAAACATAAATAATAAAGTAATAAAAGCATACCAAGGACTCCGCCTATTAAGTCCTTTAAAATCTTCAAGTTTTTCCACCTCATAATCTTCGCGTGAAAGTAGCATGATCATGCCAAATGTACCAAGGGTAATAATGACATAGACAACCATATAAAACATTGCAGAACTATAACCATTACTATTAGCACTAATGATGCCAAGAAGCATAAACCCCATATGAGAAATAGTAGAATATGCAAGCATACGTTTAATATTAGTCTGTACAATTGCAGCAAAATTACCAACCACCATTGATAGTATTGCTATAATAATAAGCATTCCTTGCCAGTCAGCAACTAATCCACCCATCCCATCAACTAATAAGCGCATAATAAAACCAAAGGCTGCTAATTTAGGTGCTGATCCAATAAATAATACAACTGCTGTAGGAGCACCATGATATACATCTGGAACCCACATATGGAAAGGAGCCACACTAAGTTTAAAACTGATTCCGGCAATAATAAAAACCAAACCTACTATAAGAACTTTTTGGTTATCAACACCAGATTGGATGATTTCTGCAACATGGGTAATATTTAGAGCGCCACCTGTTGCCCCATAGACTAATGACATCCCATATAATAAGAATCCAGAAGCGAGCGCCCCTAAAATAAAAAATTTCATTGCAGATTCAGTTGCAACCACAGAATCACGTTGCAATGCAACCATGGCATAAAGCGACAACGATAAAAGCTCCAATCCCAGATAAAGTGTAAGGAAACTACTAGCTGAAATCATAACCATCATACCAAGCGTAGCAAATAGAACTAAACTAAAGAACTCCCCACTGAACATACCACGCATTGCAATATATTTATGGGAATAAACGAGAAATATAGATACTGTTATATATATAATTAGCTTTAGTGCATCAGCCAAAGCATCATCTACAAACATGCCTGAGAAAGTGTAAACAACTTCAGTTGAAGCAGTGAAAAAAGTAATGAGTGCACACCCAAAGAGTGCGATCTGAGCTAAAATATATGAAATATAGCGCAATTTATTTCCTACTAAAATTTCAGCTAATAACGCCACACATACCATTATCAGAAGAAATATCTCCGGATAGGCAGGAACTAAATTAGGTGCAAGAAAATTCATTCATTTTCCTCTTTATAGAGATTTACATCTTATTTTCTACAATTTACTGCGCGACATGTGTGCTAATAAATCATCTACTGTTACATGCATAACTTCTGTTAAGGGCATTGGATAAAGACCAATCCATAGAACAGCAGCTGCTAGAATCGTTAATATAAGAATTTCTCGGATAGTAACGTCACTTAATGTTTCAACTTTAGAATTTACTACCACGCCAAATACCACCCTTTTATACATCCACAAGGTATAAGCAGCACCAAAAATAAGTGTTGTAGCTGCTAAAAAAGCATACCAAAAATTTATTTCTATCGCAGCCATGATAACCATAAATTCTCCAACGAAACCACTGGTGCCGGGTAAACCTGCATTTGCCATTGCAAATAACATAAAGAATGCTGCAAATATAGGCATTTTATTTGCTACACCACCATAATCAGAAATCTGGCGAGAGTGTAGTCGATCATACATCACACCTACAGAAAGAAACATTGCCCCAGAAATAAACCCATGTGAAACCATCTGTACCATTGCACCCTCAATACCATAGGTATTAAACAAGAAGAATCCCAAGGTAACAAACCCCATATGGGAAACTGAAGAATAAGCTATAAGTTTCTTCATATCTGCCTGTATTAAGGCAATTAATCCAATATATACAACCGCAGTTAGTGACAGAATTATCATCATATCTGCAAGATAGTGACTAGCATCTGGAACAATCGGTAAGGAGTACCTTAGGAAACCATACCCACCTAATTTTAATAATATAGCTGCTAAAACAATTGAACCACCAGTAGGCGCTTCAACATGTGCATCAGGCAACCAAGTATGAACTGGCCACATTGGCACCTTAACTGCAAATGCTAATAAGAATGCAACAAATATTAAAATTTGTGGGGTTAGTGGCAACGATAATTCATGGTAATCAAGTATTGAGAAACTACCACCTGACATATAGTAAAGATATATAAATGCGACCAACATTAATAACGAACCCATGAGGGTATAAAGAAAAAATTTGATCGCAGCATAAACTCTATTAGGGCCACCCCAAACACCAATTATTAGGAACATTGGAATTAATGATGCCTCCCAAAATACATAAAATAAAATAGCATCAAGTGATGAGAAAACACCATTAACAATCCCAGACATAACTAGGAATGCTCCCATATACTGAGAAACTCGGTTTTGTATTACTTTCCAACCAGCAAGAACTACTAATGGAGTAATAAAACAATTTAATAAAATCAAGGGCATAGATATGCCATCTATACCCAAGTGATAGTGAATATTAAAACGTTCAATCCAATTATGATATTCAACAAATTGCATACCAAGCATAGCTGGATCAAATTGAGTATATAACGGAATCGCTACTAAAAAGCTTAATATTGATCCTACCAATGCTATCAATCTAGCTAAGCGCGCATTTTGATCACTACCAGTAGCAAACACTAGCATACCAATTAAAATTGGCAGCCAGATAACTAGACTTAATAAAGGAAAACCAAACAACATATTTATTCCATTCTATTTATTAGATTTTAGCTACCCTTAATTTCAAAGATATAGCAGTTCAAAAACCCCATATCTTTATCCCTAATATAACCAGAAACTTAGTAGAACAAATACGCCTACAATCATAGTAAACGCATAATGATAGATATACCCTGACTGAAATTTACGAATAATTGCAGCAGCCCAAACAACTACGCGAGCAGAACCATTCACAAAGAATCCATCAATTACCTTTACATCACCAAATTTCCAAAAAACATGACCTAAACTACGCGCCCCACCAGCAAACAACCAAGAATAAAGCTCATCAATATAATATTTGTGTTCTAACAAATTAGAAATAGGCCTAAATATCTGCTTAATTTTTCCTGGCATATCAGGGTTCACCATATATAGATACCAAGCAGTAAAAATACCTCCGACTAAAAGCCAAAATGGTAACGTCATTAGTCCATGTAAAATCATTCCCCAAATACTATGAAATTGAGCTCCCAATTTAGCAACTGCATCATGCTGTGATCCAATCTGGATGGCATCTCCAAAATAATTACCAAATATCATTGGTTCAATGAACCAGCCTGCTCCAATTGCCGGTATTACTAAAACAAGAAGAGGTAAAGTAACTACCCATGGTGATTCATGTAAATGCTCTTTAGTATGTTTATCCATACGTGGACTACCATGGAAAGTCATAAATAACATACGGAATGTATAAAATGCAGTAACAAATACTGTTGTTAAGACACAAAAATATGCAAAGCTTGATCCAGCAATATCAGAAAAGTGCACTGCCTCAATAATTGAATCTTTTGAGAAAAAACCAGAAAGCCCTGGGAATCCAATATTAGCTAATCCAGCAATAAGCATTGTCACATAAGTAACCGGCATATATTCTTTAAGACCACCCATTTTCCTCATATCTTGCTCGTGATGCATTGCAATAATTACAGACCCTGCTCCAAGAAATAGCACTGCCTTAAAGAATGCATGTGTCATAAGATGAAATATTCCTACTGAATAGGCTGATACACCTAATGCTACTGTCATATAACCAAGCTGCGATAAAGTTGAATATGCAACAACCCGCTTTATATCATTTTGAACAATCGCAACCAATGCCATAAATAAAGTAGTGATACTACCTATTACCAACATAACAGTTAAGGCTGTATCAGATAATTCAAATAATGGAGACATACGTGCCACCATAAAAATACCTGCAGTTACCATTGTTGCTGCATGAATCAAAGCTGATATTGGTGTAGGCCCCTCCATAGAATCAGGCAACCAGACATGCAATGGAAACTGTGCAGATTTTCCCATCGCACCAATAAATAAAAGAATACATATTACAGATATAAGCATCCACGGCAAACCAGGAATAATTTCAATGCTCTGAGAAGCTATTCTGGGTGCCTGATCAAATACTGCTATATAATCCAATGATCCAAAATTTACTAAAACTAAACCTATACCAAGAAGAAAACCAAAATCACCAACACGATTAACCAAAAAAGCTTTCAAATTTGCATAAATCGCTGTTGGCCTGGTATACCAAAAACCAATCAACAGATATGAAACTAAGCCAACCGCTTCCCAACCAAAGAAAAGTTGAAGGAAATTATTAGACATTACTAATGCCATCATTGCAAAAGTAAAAAGGGATATATAACTAAAAAATCTCTGGTAACCAGGGTCACCCTGCATATAGCCTATGGTATAGATATGAACCATAAGGGATACAAGACTAACAACAACCATCATTGTGGCAGAAAGCTTATCAATCAGAAACCCAATCTCTAAGTTGGTTTCGCCAATAGTCATCCAGGTATAGATGCTTCCATTATAGGTATTCCCATTTGCCACATCGATAAAAATGGTAATAGATGCTGCCAAACATACAAACATCATGCCAATAGTAATACGATGACTCCATGTCACACCTATCACACGCCCTAATAATCCAGCAAAAATAAATCCAACTAAGGGAGCTAATGGAACCAATAAATAAAGTTTTTGAATTTCAATCATATGGCTTTGTATTTATCTTGGGGTATTTATTCAACAACCCATCTCAGAAATTTATCCCTTAAGCTTATCTAAATCATCAACGTTAATAGTTCTAATATTTCTAAACAACACCACTAATATTGCCAAACCGATTGCAGCCTCAGCAGCTGCTACAGTTAATATAAAAAATACAAATATTTGGCCTGATAAATCTTGAAGATAATAAGAAAAAGCAACAAAATTCATATTGACTGCTAGTAACATTAGCTCAATAGCCATCAACAAGATTATTACATTCTTTCGATTTAAAAAAATGCCAACAATGCCAATTGAAAATAAAATGGCACCAAGTGCCAGATAATGAGACAACGATATCAAACGAACTACCCCTTATTTGAAAATACTAAAATCTTTCTATAAATTATTTCTCTCTTTTCTCAGATGGCATCGATACCACCCGTATTCTGTCTTTCTTTTTAACTACTACTTGTTGAGATGGTTCCATAAATTTTATTTTTGAACGACTCCGTAAAGTTAATGCGATCGCTGAAACCATTGCCACTAAAAGAATTACCGCGGCTAATTCAAAAGCATACACATATTCAGTATAGATCAAACCACCTAGTTCTTTTGTATTGCTATAATCAGGAGCATGCGGTGGTGGTACAGGCATTTGATCAATACCAAAATTTTTATTAATTAAAACCATTGCTACTTCAGCCGCCATAACTACAGCTAACAGAGAGCCAAAAGGAAACCATTTCCAATAACCTTCACGTAAACGATCAAGGTTTATATCTAGCATCATTACGACAAATAAGAAAAGCACCATCACTGCCCCTACATACACTAAGACTAATGTGATTGCGAGAAATTCTGCCTCTAGCAACAACCAAAGCCCAGCAGAAGTAAAGAATGCCAATACCAAAAGTAACGCCGCATGCACAGGGTTATGAGAAGTAATAACGCCTAAAGCAGAAAGCACCAGAACTGTAGAAAAAAAATAAAAAATTATTTCGATGAAATCCATAAGTTTATAAAAAAAAATTATCGATAGCTTGCATCTACCTGTCTATCCTTTGCTATTTGATCTTCATACCTATCTCCAACGGCAAGCAGCATCTCCTTGGTATAAACTAAGTCTCCTCTCTTTTCTCCATGATATTCAAGGATACGAGTCTCAACAATAGAATCAACTGGACAGGATTCTTCACAAAACCCACAAAATATACATTTTGTAAGATCAATATCATAGCGTGTTGTACGGCGGGTTCCATCTTCTCTTTGTGCTGAATCAATTGTTATGGCTAATGCAGGGCAAACTGACTCACATAATTTACATGCAATGCAGCGCTCTTCCCCATTGGGATATCTGCGTAACGCATGCAGCCCTCTAAACCTAGGTGATTGTGGTGTCTTTTCTTCTGGAAAATGTACTGTAATTTTCCGAGCAAACAAATAGCGGCCAGTTAGCATCATCCCTTTAAGTAACTCAATTAATAGGAAAGTGCTAAAGAAGTCTTTTATGCGATTCATCTATAACCCCCATCTCAATGAAACCACAAATTGAACGGAAACATATTTAATAAAGGTGGAGGCAGTTGCATAACCCCACCTAAGAAAACAATCCATACCAATGTTATGGGTATAAATACTTTCCAACCAAGACGCATTATCTGATCATAGCGATAACGTGGGAAAGTAGCACGGAACCAAAGAAAACAAAATAACAAAAACGCAATTTTTAATAATAACCAAATGAATCCAGGAATTAGTGTAAATGGAGCTATATCAAACGGTGGTAACCAACCTCCCAGAAACATTAAACTAGAAAGTGTTGCTACCAAAATCATATTTGAGTATTCAGCAAGAAAAAATACAGTAAATGCCATCCCAGAATATTCAACATGAAAACCTGCAACTATTTCAGACTCACCTTCAGCCACATCGAAAGGTGCACGGTTTGTTTCTGCCACACCAGAAATAAAATACACTAGAAACATAGGGAACAATGGTAGCCAATACCAGTTTATTAAACTCCCACCCTGTTGCCCATTCACAATATCACCTAGATTTAAACTATGCGACATCATCAATACACATACCAATGCAAACCCCATCGCTAATTCATATGAAACAACCTGAGCAGCAGTACGCATTGTACCTAAAAATGCATATTTAGAATTAGATGCCCAACCTGCAATAATGACACCATAAACTCCCATAGAAGTCATAGCTAAAATATAAAGTAACCCTGCATTAATATCTGCTAGAACCATTTCTGGTGAAAAAGGCACTACTGCCCATGCAGCTAAAGCAGGTGCAATAGTTAAGATTGGACCTAATATAAATAAAGCTTTATTAGCACCATTTGGCACAACAATTTCTTTCATCATTGCCTTAACTGCATCTGCAATAGGCTGTCCCCAACCTCCTAACCAGGGAATACCAAAAAAAGTTACTCTATTTGGGCCAACTCTAATTTGCATAGAAGCTATAATTTTTCTTTCCGCAAATGTCAAATATGCTACAGCTAGTAACAACGGAATAACTATTGCAAAAATCAAAGCTAAATTCTTGGACAGCGAGAATATCACTGCACCCCACTCTATACCAAAAAATTCTCCAAACAATTGTTGTGCCTGTTCCATTAATAAATCCTGTCTCTAGCTATCATTTTTTTATTGTTATATTCCCAAACATGTCACCAAGACATGCTGTCATTGAGTGTGCAGTCACAAGTCGAACACAGCCAGAAGGTATTTTATTATCACAATCTACCCTTAACAAAACCTCACCTTCGCCCTGCTTTACTTCTACTTTATCACCTATACTTAAACCAAATTCCTCAAGTAAATTTTCTGGCATCCATACTACAGGCTCTTCAATAGCATCATGAGTAAGCTGTAATGACTCTGCATGACGTACAATTGGGTCAGCCTGATAAATTGGTACTTCGGCAATACGTTGAACTCCTTCATTTTCTTGAGAGAATTCACTTATTGTTAAATTACTTAATTTATTATTTAAAAGATTTTTAATATCAAAACCTTCAGGTATAACTTCCGAATATACTTGTTCAGGAGTATCAAAATTAAAACCTTCTAACTGTAGAAGATTGCCTAATACTCTTAATACCTTCCATGCGGGCCGTGTTTCTCCTAAAGGGGAAACAACACCATTAAAATTTTGTACACGTCCTTCTGTATTGATAAAAGTTCCTGAGGTTTCAGTGAAAGGAGAAATCGGAAGCATTACATCAGCATAATCTGTATCAGCAGCAACATTCTTCTTATATGAGCTCATCATTACAACTAAATCTGCTGAATTTAAGGTTTTTACTGCTTTCTGTGGGTTATAAGTATCAAGCTCCGGTTCTAAATTTAATAATATATATGCTCGACATGGCTTAGTGATAGAAGCATCCATTCCTAGCATTTGGTATGTATTGTATCCCCCATTTTCTGATTCCTCTATAAAATTCTTAGTAGGAATTGCTCCAGCTATATAAGCTCCCACACTATTTGCAGCTGCACCCAGAACACCAAAATTTGCTTCTGCTAATTCTGCTATATACTGTGCTAATAACTGAATATCTGCGTACCGTGGATTGTGCTGTGCTAAATTCCCAAGAAAAATAGAAGCAGGATTATTATTTATCAGACTCTCTGCTATTGAACGCGCCTCATCATTTATATCATCTAACCCTACTAGCATTTTTTTCAGGTTATCTGGATATTCTTCTTCCTTTAAATCAAACATGACTCTTAATACTTGCACAAGAAGTACAACTATATCTGAAGGCGGAATAATAGCTTGATTAGCAACTTCTGTTAATAAATCATCACTTATTGGGTTTATCAAGTTTAATTCTGCACCATTTTCTACTGCTCTACGTATACGCTGTGCTATAAGTGGGTGATCTTTACGTAAATTACTACCAATTATTAATATTGATTTAAGATCTGAAATGCCTGCAATATTCATACCTAGCCAAGGCGATCCGCTCATATGGCCATCTGCACTAAAATCAGATTGACGTAACCTATGATCTATATTTTCACTACCCAAACCACGAATTAATTTTTGTAACAAATATAATTCTTCTAAAGTGCTATGAGGTGAAGCTAATGCGCCAATATTCTGTGAGCCAAATTTTTCTTTTACATTTTTTAATCTATTCGCAACAAATTCAAGAGCAGCTTTCCAATCACACTCTTTCCATACTCCACCTTGTTTTATCATAGGTGAAGTTAGACGATCTTCTGAATTAAGACCTTCATAAGAAAAGCGATCTTTGTCTGATAACCAGCACTCATTTATCTCTTCATTCTCACGTGGCAATACACGCATTACACGATTTTTCTTTATTTGTATTATTAAATTTGAACCGAGACCACAATGAGGACTTATCGACTTCCTTCTAGACAATTCCCATGTACGAGCAGAATATCTAAATGGCTTACTAACAAGCGCTCCAACAGGACAAAGATCTATCATATTTCCAGATAATTCCGAATCTACTGTGCTACCAACAAAAGATAATATTTCAGAATGCTCTCCACGCCCCGCCATACCTAATTCCATAACATTAGCAATTTCTTGACCAAAACGTACACACCTTGTGCAATGTATACATCGAGTCATATCTGTTGAAATAAGTGGCCCAAGATTTTTATTTTTCACAACACGCTTTGATTCTTCATATCTTGATGAATCAGCTCCATACCCTACAGCTAAATCTTGCAACTGACATTCTCCACCTTGGTCACAAATCGGGCAATCTAGAGGATGATTAATAAGAAGAAACTCCATCACTCCCTTCTGAGCAGTAATTGCCTTTTCGCTATGTGAAGACACCTTCATTCCTTCAACAGCAAATGTAGAACAAGCTGGTAAAGGTTTAGGTGCTTTCTCTACCTCCACAAGACACATGCGACAGTTTGCCGCAAGCGATAATTTTTTATGATAACAAAAATGCGGTATATAAATACCTAATTGCTTAGCGCCATCCATGACGGTTCCACCCTTAGGTACTGATACTTGTTTTCCGTCTATTTCAATCTTGATCATTAGATAATAATTTCAAAATTAATATTTATAAATACACTCTATAGGTAATAATAAATTTAGAGCCCGAGCTTATTAAAGAATTAGACCATACATTTTTTATGTGCAATATGATATTCAAATTCATCACGAAAATGTTGAATCATGGCACGCACTGGCATTGCTGCAGCATCTCCCAACGCACAAATTGTTCGGCCCTGTATGTTATCAGCAAGATTATTTAGAAGATCTAAATCTTCTGCTCGTCCCTTTCCTGCTTCGATTCTTTGTATTACACGATATAACCACCCAGTACCTTCACGACAAGGTGTACACTGACCGCATGACTCTTCAAAATAAAAATATGCAAGCCGCTCTAATGCTCTAACCATACACGTAGTATCATCCATAATAATTACTGCACCTGAGCCTAGATAAGATCCTGCCTTAGCTATTGAATCATAATCCATATCTGTCTGCATCATGGTATCTCCAGGTATAACTGGCATAGAAGATCCCCCAGGAATACATCCTTTCAATTTCCTTCCCCCTCGCATACCACCAGCCATTTCTAATAGTTTTGCAAAAGGTGTGCCCATTGGAACTTCATAATTACCCGGGTTATTAACATGACCAGATACTGAAAATAATTTAGTACCGCCATTATTAGGCTTACCAAGCTCTAAATAGGCTTCTCCGCCATTACGAATAATCCAAGGTACAGAAGCAAACGTTTCTGTATTATTAATTGTAGTTGGCTTACCATAAAGACCAAAACTTGCTGGGAATGGAGGCTTAAAGCGTGGCTGCCCTTTTTTACCTTCAAGCGACTCTAACAGTGCTGTTTCTTCTCCACAAATATAAGCTCCATAACCATGATGGTTGTAAAGTTTAAAACTAAATCCTGAGCCTAATATATTTTCTCCCAATAAACCTGCAGAGTATGCCTCATCTACCGCCTCCTCCATACGTTCATATGTATCCCATATCTCCCCATGAATATAGTTGTAGCCAGTCTGGATACCCATGGCATAAGCACCAATCAGCATTCCTTCAATTAAGATATGAGGATTATGCCGCATAATATCTCTATCTTTAAAAGTACCAGGCTCACCTTCATCTGAATTACATACTAGATACTTATCTCCTTCAAACTGCTTCGGTATAAAACCCCACTTTATTCCTGTAGGAAACCCTGCTCCTCCGCGGCCACGTAGTGCAGATTTTTTTACTTCTTCTATAACGGAATCTTGTGAAATTTTTTCAGTAAGGATTTTTCTTAATGCCACATAACCTTCTCTCTGCTCATAGCACTTCAATCTCCAATTATCTGGGTCAGAAGGAATTATACCTGGTAACAAAACTCCTGGCCCCAGAATATTAGTTGGCCGAGTCATTTGTCTAATTCCTCAAGTAGTTTATTAATCTTTTCTTCAGACATAAAACTGCACATTCGTTTATTATTAACTAATAATACTGGCGCATCTCCACATGCACCCATACATTCTCCTTCTTTAAGGGTAAATTTTTTATCTTCCGTAGTTTGATTAAAATCAATTCCTAGCTTTTTCTTTAAATAGTCAGCAGCATCAATTCCACCAGACAAACCACATGGCAAATTAGTACAAACAGTAATTTTATACTTACCTAAAGGCTGCAAATTATACATATTATAAAAAGTTGCCACCTCATACACAGCAACCGGGCTCATCCCAAGATACTCTGCAATAAAATCCATTGTCTCACTAGCCAACCAGCCCTTTTCATCTTGAGCAATAGCAAGTGCTGACATCACCGCTGATCGCTTCTGATCAGAAGGATATTTATTAATTTCATGATCGATTCTTTTTAGAGCCTGAGCACTTAGCATCTCAATTAATAACCTACCTATTATTATCTATCTATTTCACCAAATACAATATCTTGTGTGCCAATTATGGCTACAACATCCGCAATCATATGTCCACGAGACATTTCATCCAATGCAGCTAAATGTGGAAATCCTGGGGCACGTATTTTTACACGATAAGGCATATTCGCACCATCAGAAATAAGGTAAATACCAAACTCACCCTTAGGATGCTCAACTGCCGCATAAGTTTCACCTGGCGGCACATGAAAACCTTCAGTAAAAAGTTTAAAATGATGAATTAGCTCTTCCATATTTTGTTTAATCTCAACACGGGAAGGTGGTGCAACTTTATGATCATCTGTGATTACAGGACCTGGATTATTACGTAGCCATTTAACACACTGTTTAATAATGCGGTTAGATTGACGAAATTCTTCCATGCGCACCAAATAGCGATCATAGCAATCTCCATTTACACCAACTGGTATATCAAAATCAATCTGATCATAAACCTCATATGGCTGTTTTTTACGCAAATCCCATTCAACACCAGACCCTCTCAACATTGCTCCTGTAAAGCCAAGAGCCTTAGCCCGATCAGGAGAAACCACACCAATACCAACTAAGCGCTGCTTCCATATACGATTGTCTGTTAACAAAGTTTCATATTCATCAACGTAAGTAGGAAAGCGGTTGGTAAAATCCTCAATAAAATCAAGTAAAGAACCCTCACGATTCTGATTTAAAAACTTAGTCTTTGCTTCATTATGAATTTTTGAAAGTTTATATTTCGGCATTGAATCAGGGAGATCCCTATACACACCTCCTGGACGATAATAAGCAGCATGCATCCTCGCCCCTGATACAGCCTCATAACAATCCATAAGGTCTTCTCGTTCTCGAAAAGCATAGAGAAAAACTGTCATTGCGCCCACATCTAATGCATGAGCACCTAACCATAATAAGTGATTGAGTATTCGAGTTATCTCATCAAACAGAACTCGAATATATTGTGCCCTTAGTGGCACTTCTAGTTGAAGCAACTTCTCAATTGCCATCACATATGCATGCTCATTTACCATCATAGAAACATAATCTAATCGATCCATATAAGGAACTGATTGGATATATGGTTTATTCTCAGCTAATTTTTCAGTTGCTCGATGTAACAGCCCAATATGCGGATCAGCACGCTGCACAACTTCACCATCTAGTTCAAGAACCAAACGTAATACCCCATGCGCCGCTGGATGTTGTGGCCCAAAATTCATTGTGTAATTGCGTATTTCAGCCATAATTAAATATTCTCAAAAAAAATACTCATTTATTATCCCCATAATGCTCTTCACGTATTACACGTGGACTAAGCTCGCGCGGTTCAATGCTTACTGGCTGATAAATTACCCTCTTTTGATCTGGATCATAACGCATCTCAACATTACCTGATAATGGAAAATCCTTACGGAATGGATTACCTATAAAACCATAATCTGTAAGAATACGGCGCAAGTCTGGATGCTGATTAAAAACAATGCCATAAAGATCAAATACCTCACGCTCGAACCAATTAGCAACTGGCCATATTTTAGTAACAGAATCCAAAACAGGAATTTCATCGTTATCAACATAAGCTCTAACTCGCAATCTATAATTATGACTTACAGATAATAGATGGTATACAACAGCAAAACGTTTATGGTGATATTCAGTTTCAGTATTCGATTCAACACCATAAGACAAATAATCAACCCCACATAAATCGATAAGTATTGAAAATTCTAACTTTGAATCATCACGAAGAGTTTTCATTATCCGAAGTAATTCACTTGATTCTATTTCAAGCGTCAATTCACCTGATAGATCAGATATCTTTAAAGACCTATCTGCAAAAATTTTCTTCAAATTAAGTGAGAGTATATCCAAACGAGAGCCCGACATAATATTATTTCCTTAACGAGCTATTGTATTAGTACGCTTAATCTTATTTTGTAACTGAATTATCCCATAGAGGAGTGCCTCTGCAGTTGGAGGGCAACCTGGAACATAAATATCCACAGGTACAATTCGATCACAGCCACGTACTACTGAATAAGAATAATGATAATATCCGCCCCCATTAGCGCAAGACCCCATAGAAATCACCCATCTTGGTTCTGCCATTTGGTCATAAACTTTTCTTAACGCAGGTGCCATTTTATTACACAATGTACCTGCAACTATCATAACATCCGACTGACGAGGGCTAGGGCGGAATACAACGCCAAAACGATCTAAATCATAACGTGAAGCTCCTGCTTGCATCATTTCTACCGCACAGCATGCTAGACCAAAAGTCATCGGCCACATTGAACCTGTCCGTCCCCAGTTAATAACTTTGTCTAAACTAGTAGTAACAAACCCTTTCTCTAATACGCCCTCAATACTCATATTACTAGTCCCAATCTAATGCTCCCTTATTCCACTCATAAATAAAACCGACCACAAGAATACCAAGAAATATCATCATTGCAATAAATCCAAATAAGCCAATTTCATTCAATACCACTGCCCATGGAAATAGGAATGCGATCTCTAAATCAAAAAGAATAAATAAAATAGCCACTAAATAATATCTTACATCAAACTTCATACGTGCATCTTCAAATGCTTCAAAGCCACATTCGTAAGGTGAAAGCTTCTCACTATCAGGTCTATTAGGTGCAAGTAACCACCCTATGGCTATTGGACCAACACCTATAGCTAGCCCTACAAAGATAAAAATTAGAATTGAAAAATAATTTTCTAGCATCCTTTAAAATAACCAAAAATAATGAAAAATAAATTATATCTTACCTAAAAAATGTCTTTAGAATCTTCAAATAAAGATTTTTATCATAACATTTCACCTTCAATTGTTTATCAATATTACATTATGGTGCCGACGGCGAGACTCGAACTCGCACAGCTTGCGCTACCGCCCCCTCAAGGCGGCGTGTATACCAATTTCACCACGTCGGCAACATTAATTTACAATTTAAAAATTAAATTCTACCCCACTAGGTTATTTTGGTATTTCTGCCGCCTTTGATACTCCCTCATTTGCAGGAATTTTCGGTGCAACAGTAGTTGACTTCTCTGCTGCAACTGAAGACTGGTCTGGTCCTTTTTCTGAGATTACAGACTGATCAGGTATCTTTTCTGAAGTTGAAGACTGATTTGGTATCTTTTCTACAACTGAAGACTTACTAGGTGTCAAATTATCCATAACACCTTTACTCTCCGATTTATTACCTGATAAATAAGTAAGACCTAGGGTAGAAATAAAAAATACTGTTGCAAGAATCCCTGTAGTCCTACTTAAAAAATTTGCTGAACCACTCGCACCAAACAAACTCCCTGAGGCACCACTACCAAATGCGGCTCCCATATCAGCTCCCTTACCCTGTTGAAGTAAAATTAATACAATTACACTAACAGCGGAAGTCACATTAACAACTAAGATAAATGTTTCCAATTTCTACTCCATAAAGATCAATTATTTGCAGCCATACAAATTGAGATAAACTCGTCAGGAAGCAATGATGCCCCTCCAATCAAACCACCATCAATATCAGGCATGGCAAATAACTCAACAGCATTATTTGCTTTTACACTACCACCATAAAGAATTTGTACCTTTGTTGCAATCTGAAAATTATGGCTTGCTATCCTATTTCTAATAAAGGTATGAATATCTTGGGCTTGCTGAGGTGTCGCTGTTTTCCCTGTTCCAATAGCCCAAACTGGCTCGTAGGCTAATACAGCAGACTCTAAGGCATCTACGCCCAATAGCTCAATAACTGCATCTAACTGCTCACTTACTACTTGTTCTGTAAGTCCAGCTTCCCTATGCTCTAGAGTCTCGCCAATACAAAGAATTGGAACCAAACCAGCATCTTGAGCGGCTTTAAATTTGTAAGAAACTGTTTTACTATCTTCACCATATAAAGTACGCCTTTCTGAATGGCCTACAATAACATAATGACAGCAGAAGTCATTCAGCATTATTGCTGAAACTTCACCAGTAAATGCCCCCTTATCATACCGGCTTATGTTCTGTGCTCCCCAAGAAATATGGGTATCTTTTAATAAAGAAGACACTTGAGACAAATATGGATAAGGCACGCATACTGTAAAGGTTGCTTTATCTGCTCCCAAAGTGCCAGTAATTACTTTACTTAATAAACTCTTATTGAATTCTATCCCACCATGCATCTTCCAGTTGCCGGCAACTAGTTTCTTTCGCATAGCCATTTTCCTCAAAAGTCAAAAGTTTAGGATCTTACCTGTGAAAAGATACGGGGTCAATCTTGGAAAATATCTGTATTTAGTGCATTACAAATAAGATGATACTGTTATATTTGTACTAACAATTAATTGATATAAAAATACATCACATCATAATTAGAAAAATTAGGTATACCTTATGTACTTGAGGTTAAAAATTATCCAACACGTCCGGTTATATAATCTTCCGTCATTTTATTCTTGGGCTTTATGAAAATAGTATCTGTAACACCAAATTCAATTAACTCACCTAAGTACATATAGGCTGTATAATCAGATACTCTGGCTGCCTGCTGCATACTATGTGTAACTATCAATATAGTAACCTGTTTCTTAAGGTCTGCAATAAGCTCTTCTATACTTGCAGTAGCAATAGGATCAAGTGCTGATGTGGGCTCATCAAATAATAAAATTTCTGGATCTGTAGCAAGTGCTCTGGCAATACACAACCGCTGCTGCTGTCCACCAGAAAGCTCAAAAGCAAGATTATGTATACGATCCTTGACCTCATCCCATAATGCTGCACCACGTAAAGCTTCTTCTACTTTTTCATCTAATAAAAGTTTCTTAGTTACCCCTCGAACACGTAGTCCATATGCAACATTCTCATAAATAGATTTAGGAAATGGGTTAGGTTTCTGAAATACCATACTAATGCGCATCCGAACTTCAATTGGGTCTACATCACTGGAAAGAATATTTACATTATCTGGCTGTAATATAATTTCTCCAACATACTGATTACCAGGATATAAATCATGCATACGATTGAAGCATCTTAGCAAAGTTGACTTACCACACCCGGATGGACCAATTAATGCAGTTACTTTTTTCTCATGCAACAACATATTAACATTTTTCAGTGCATGAAATTCACCATAATAAAAATTAAGATCCTTAATTTCAGATTTACTCTGCACCATTGAGATGTCATTCGCATCATTATCACTTATAGTCTTCATAGTCTTAGTTTGAAATTGATTTTCTTGGATATTTTCGAATTCCACCATCTTCTCCTTTAGCTTCTTATAGGGCCTTTACTATTTCTATAAATATTTTCCAGTCCACCCCAAAATTATATAACCCAAGAACCTCGATTCTCTTAAAAAAGAGCATATCTTATATATGCCTCTTTACCATTTAATTTTTTTACGCATATGATAACGAATATAAATGGCCAATGCATTCATAGTAAGTGTCATTATTACTAACACCAACCCCGCTGCTGCCGCATTGACCTGAAATTCTTCCTGTGGACGTGAAACCCAATTAAACATCTGAATTGGCATTACAGTAAAAGGTGCTGTCAACCACTCAAATGATATGAAAGGAAACTCTCCTTTAATTGGGGATGGTGGTAGAAATGCAATGAAAGTTAGGGCACCAATAGTAATAATAGGTGCTGTCTCGCCAATTGCCCTAGCCAATCCAATAATGACACCAGTCATAATACCTGCTGCAGAATATGGAAGCAGGTGATCTGATACAGTTTGCCATTTACTTGCCCCAAGAGCATAAGCGCCCTCACGAATACCTACAGGAACCGCTCGTATTGCCTCACGAGTAGCAACAATTACTACTGGTAAAATTAGTAATGCCAATGCTAATCCTGCTGATAGGACGCTTTGACCAAACCCTAACTGATACACAAACATACCTAAAGCCAGCAGCCCATAAACAATTGAAGGTACTCCAGCTAAATTAGTTATATTAATTTCTATTATTTCTGTAATGATATTCTTTGGTGCATACTCTTCTAAATAAACACCTGTACCAATTCCAATTGGTACAGCAGTAGCTGCTGTAACTAGCATCACCAATATAGTACCAACCCAGGCTGAGAGTATGCCAGCGATCTCTGGATGCCGTGAAGGAAATGATATAAAAAAATCCCATGTTAGGCGTGGCATTCCATCAATAAGCATATGAGCGAACAATGCAATAAAAGTAAACACCGCTATCATTAATGCAAATACACCAATAATCATAAATAGCTTATCAAATCTTTTATGACGAGCAATCATTAATCGAATTTCTTGAAGACCTTTTACTTTATGCATTAGTGTTAGTCCCGTTAATTACAGATAAATTAACTACCAAAATCTTAAAATTGATATAAATCAAATCAATGATTGATACTATTAATATACTTCACGATAACGTTTACGTAATATGTGACCTAGAACATTAAAAGTAAGCGTTAAAAGTAATAAGGTAAGACCTGCAGCAAAAATAGTCTGATAACCAGTACTCCCATGCGGTAAATCTCCTAAGCTTACTTGCACAATATAAGCAGTAATAGTTGCAGCCGGCTCCATTGGGTTCCAGGTAAGGTTAGGTTGCATACCAGCCGCTATTGCAACGACCATTGTTTCCCCTACTGCACGGGAAATGCCAAGAATATAAGATGCTGCAATTCCTGAGAAAGCGGCTGGTATTACAACTCTAGTAGCAGTCTGAAAACGTGTTGCCCCCATCGCATAAGACCCCTCACGCAAATGCATTGGCACAGCCCGCATTGCATCTTCAGATAACGAGCTAATATATGGAACTATCATAATACCCATAACTAATCCAGCAGAGAGCAAACTAAACCCTGGGAGTTCTGGAAATATTTTTTGTAATAAAGGAGTAATAAATAATAATGCAAAATAGCCGTATACAACAGTTGGAATGCCACCAAGCAGCTCTAAAAAGGGTTTAGCAATCTCTCGAACAGTAAAAGGAGCAAACTCTGAGAGATATATAGCAATAATAGTCCCAATAGGAATAGCTACAGCCAAGGCAACTATTGAACTTACAACTGTTCCAGATATTAATGGTAGTATCCCATAATGTGCATCATCAAATAGTGGCGTCCATTGTGTATCAGTAAGAAAATCCCAAAGAGAGACTTGTTCAAAAAAAACAAGGGACTCTTTAACAAGCATGACTACAATTGAAAATGTGATAGCTACTGAAGTAAGCGCCATCATAAATAAAAGAGCTTCAATAATATGCTCTCGTATATGACGACGATAACTATACCCTAATTTCCCCGACTGACCGTTTTTAGAAAAAAATTGCATAGGCATAAACTAAGAACCCCATCTATGAAATCTTAATATATGCAATATTACGACTATAATGTTACATTCATGTGACAGATAAAATATGCCTTTTAACCTATTAAATTTTATCTATTTTGATCAGGTACTTACACTCAAATAACTACTAATGCAGGACACATTAAAAGAATTGGTTTCATAATATTCCATGAAAACACTATAAATGATACATACAATTTAGAGAGAAAAAATTAAACATTAATCTTTGATAGCTAAATCACCTTATAGAGTTAAAATACTTTACTAAAGTAATCACCATATATTCTGATAACTGCTGAAGAATAATTTAGTATAAATAAATTATGCTGTAATAACTTTATCTCATTAACCTAATAAATTTTTAAATATAATTTAGACAGCTTCAGTCTTTTTCTCTTCTCCTGTATCTTCTTTACTAATAAAGGTATTTTCTATATCGTTTTCTTCTGCCCTTTGCCTTTTTCTTAAATTATGAAAAGCTAAGCCAGTTCCAGCTGGAATAAGACGCCCAACAATTACATTCTCTTTTAATCCACGTAAATTATCTTTCTTACCCATAATTGCTGCCTCTGTAAGAACACGCGTTGTCTCTTGAAAAGATGCAGCTGAAATAAATGAGTCTGTAGAAAGTGAAGCCTTAGTAATGCCTAATAAAACAAATTGATATTCTGCCGGCTTTTTGTCATTAGCCTCCATATTCTCATTTTCAGTTAATAAATCAGCACGCTCTACTTGCTCACCTAATATAAACCTTGTGTCTCCTGGGTTGATAATCTGAACTCGGCGTAACATCTGGCGCACGATAACCTCAATATGCTTATCATTAATTTTTACACCTTGTAAACGATAAACATCTTGTACCTCATCAGTAATATATCGTGCTAGTGCCTCAACTCCAAGCAAACGTAAAATATCATGTGGATCAGAAGGACCATCAACGATATTCTCCCCCTGAGTGACCATTTGGCCATCATGTGCCGTTACATGCTTATCTTTTGGTATAAGATATTCATGTGCAACGCCTTCTGTATCAGTAATAACTAATCTTTGCTTACCTTTAGTATCTTTACCAAAAGATACAACACCGGTAACCTCAGCTAATACACCTGCATCTTTTGGTGAACGAGCCTCGAATAATTCTGCAACTCGAGGTAAGCCACCTGTAATATCACGCGTCTTTGAGCTCTCATGTGGAATTCTTGCAAGAACAGTTCCTACGCTTACTTGTTGACCGTCACGTACAACTATAACTGAACCCGTTTGGAAGGTAATGTTAACTGATAATTTATCATCACCTGAATGTTTTACTTCTTCACCCTTTTCATCCAACAATTTAACTAGTGGGCGTAATCCTTTAGCTTGGGATGCACCACGACGTTTTGGGTCAGTAACTACCATTGATGATAAACCAGTCACATCATCAATTTGTTTAGCAACAGTCAACCCTTCTTCAACATTCTCAAAACGGACCTTACCTGCATATTCAGTTATTATTGGTCTAGTATGCGGATCCCATGATGCCATTACCTGACCAGCTTTCACAGCTTCTCCATTATGGACTAACAAAGTTGCTCCATATGGAGCCTTATGCCGCTCACGTTCTCGCCCATTATCATCATGCACTACCATTTCCCCACTACGAGAAATTGCTATTAATTCTTTATTAGAATTTGTTACATAACGCATTGTGGAAGAAAAGCTTACTGTTCCATTTGATTTGCTCTCTATTTGACTTGTTGCTGCAGTTCTTGAGGCAGCACCACCTATATGAAATGTACGCATAGTAAGTTGGGTACCAGGCTCGCCAATAGATTGTGCCGCAACAACACCAACTGCTTCACCTAGGTTTACCATTGTTCCTCTTCCCAGGTCCCGCCCATAACATTTTGCACACAGTCCATGTCGGGTATCACATGTAAGAGGAGTCCGTACCTTTACTTCGTCTATACCAAGTGATTCAATTTTTGCAACAGCACCTTCATCTAAGAGATAACCTGCAGGATATAAAATAGCCTGATTTTCTGGATTAATAACGTCAATTGCAGCTACTCTACCAAGGATACGCTCATGCAGTGCTTCAATAACTTCTCCCCCTTCCACTAAAGCTTTCATTGCTACGCCATTTGATGTTTTACAATCATTTTCAATTACCACAAGATCCTGAGTTACATCTACTAAACGTCGAGTAAGATAACCTGAGTTTGCAGTCTTTAATGCTGTATCAGCCAATCCCTTACGTGCTCCATGAGTAGAAATAAAATATTGCAGTACATTAAGGCCTTCTCTAAAGTTTGCAGTAATAGGCGTCTCAATTATTGAACCATCAGGCTTTGCCATTAAACCTCGCATACCTGCCAACTGTCGTATCTGAGCAGCAGAACCACGTGCGCCAGAATCAGCCATCATATAAATAGAATTAAATGATTCCTGCATTAGCGGTTTCCCCTTCTTATCTTTCCTGATTTTCCCACTTTGCTGATCATATACTAGTTCTGTGCCAAGCTGATCCATCATAGCTTTAGCAACTTTATCACCAGCACGTCCCCAAATATCAACCACTTTATTATAACGCTCACCCTGGGTCACCAAGCCTGAGGTATATTGAGCTTCAATTTCTTTTACTTCTTTCTCAGAACCACTAATAATATTTTTCTTATGATCTGGTACCAGCATATCGTCCAAACAAATAGAAATTCCAGCTCGAGTTGAAAACGAGAATCCATAATCTTTTAATTTATCTACAAAAATTACTGTTGCGCGTAAACCACAAAGATGGAAACTAAAATTGATAAGCTTAGATATTTCTTTCTTCTTAAGTGCTTTATTTATTAAAGCAAATGGGAGTCCAGGTGGTAAAATCTCAGATAAAAGTGCTCGCCCAATAGTAGTATCATAACGTGTTATCTTTTTATGCTGATTACCCTCTGCATCCGTTTCATATTCCTCAATTCTAACTTGAACCCTAGCATTTAGTTCAACTGAACGACACTCATAAGCACGAGATACTTCACTAATATTAGGAAATATCATACCTTCCCCTCTTGACCCCACCTTCTCACGAGTCATGAAATATAAGCCCAATACTATATCTTGAGACGGCACAATAATTGGCTCTCCATTTGCTGGAGACAAAACATTATTAGAAGACATCATTAATGTACGAACTTCCATTTGCGCTTCTAAAGATAATGGGACATGTACAGCCATCTGATCACCATCGAAATCAGCATTGAATGCAACACATACCAATGGATGAAGCTGAATTGCCTTTCCTTCAATTAATACAGGTTCAAACCCTTGTATACCAAGACGATGAAGTGTTGGCGCACGATTCAACATTACGGGGTGTTCACGGATAACATCTTCAAGAATATCCCATACTATTGGAGTTTCATTTTCTACTTCTCTTTTAGCCGCCTTAATAGTACTAGCAACGCCCATTATTTCTAATTTACTAAAAATAAATGGTTTAAATAATTCCAAAGCCATCTTTTTTGGTAGGCCACACTGATGAAGCTTAAGTTGTGGTCCAACAACAATTACTGATCGTCCCGAGTAATCAACTCTTTTTCCTAGTAAGTTTTGGCGAAAACGACCACCTTTTCCTTTTATCATATCAGCTAATGACTTTAGTGGCCTTTTATTTGCACCTGTCATTGCTTTACCTCTACGTCCATTATCTAATAATGAATCAACTGCCTCCTGAAGCATACGCTTCTCATTACGTACAATTATTTCAGGTGCTTTTAGTTCAAGTAAGCGTTTCAAACGATTATTACGATTAATAACTCTACGATACAAATCATTCAGATCAGATGTAGCAAAACGTCCACCATCAAGTGGTACTAATGGTCTTAATTCTGGCGGAAGACATGGTAAAACTGTAAATATCATCCATTCTGGCTTAATACCTGATTTATTAAATGCTTCTAATATTTTTAAACGTTTAGAAAGTTTCTTTATTTTTGTTTCAGAATTAGTTGCCTCCATATCCTTTCTAACATTATCAATCTCAATATCAATATTCAGATTAAGTAATAATTCACGTATTCCCTCTGCTCCCATACTCGCATTAAAATCATCACCATATTCTTCTACTTTATCGAGATAATCATCATCAGTTAATAACTGACATCTTACCAATGGAGTCATTCCTGGATCAGTTACCACATATGCTTCAAAATAAAGCACACGCTCAATATCGCGTAAAGTCATATCTAAAACCATTCCTAAACGAGATGGTAAAGACTTTAGGAACCAAATATGAGCAACAGGTGAGGCTAGCTGTATATGCCCCATGCGTTCACGCCTAACCTTCGACAAAGTCACTTCAACACCACATTTTTCACAAATGACGCCTCGATGCTTTAAGCGTTTATATTTTCCACATAAACACTCATAATCTTTTACTGGGCCAAAAATTTTTGCGCAAAACAACCCGTCCCTCTCTGGTTTAAAGGTACGATAATTTATAGTTTCCGGTTTCTTAACTTCTCCATAAGACCAAGATCGTATTTTTTCAGGCGAAGCAAGTCCGACTTTGATAGATTCAAATTCTTCCTTATGGGTAACTTGTTTAAATAAATCAAGTAGCGCTTTCATTTGTTACTCCTGTTAATCAGGGGACAATGCAAAAAATTCGGCAGTAAATTACTAAATACCAAAGATTAAAAAATTATCTCTAGTGAATTTTGTCAATGCCGGTCCAAATCTATATCCATCCCAAGTGAACGAATTTCTTTTACTAACACATTAAACGATTCTGGCATACCAGCATCAATTTTATGATCACCTTTTACAATGCTCTCATATATCTTAGTACGCCCATTCAAATCATCAGATTTAACTGTTAACATTTCTTGTAAAGTATATGCTGCACCATAGGCTTCTAAGGCCCAAACTTCCATTTCACCAAATCGTTGCCCCCCAAACTGAGCCTTACCACCCAATGGCTGCTGAGTTACCAGGCTATAAGGGCCTGTAGAACGAGCATGCATTTTGTCATCAACTAAATGATGAAGCTTCAAAATATGCATGTAACCAACCGTAACAGGACGATTAAAAGCCTCTCCTGTTCTGCCATCATATAATGTAATCTGACCAGATCTAGGCAAACCAGCAAGTTCAAGCATATCTTTAATTTCATGCTCTGTAGCACCATCAAATACTGGAGTTGCAAATGGGACACCATTTCTCAGATTATTGGCCAACTCAATGATTTCTATATCTGTAAGTGAAGAAATATCTTCCTGCTTACCACTATTATTATATATTTTATTAACAAACTCCCTAAGTTCTGCTGCATCGCTTTGTGCACGAAGCATGTTATCAATCTTTAGGCCTAACCCTTTTGCAGCCCACCCAAGATGAATTTCTAAAATCTGCCCAACATTCATACGAGAAGGAACACCCAACGGATTTAGCACCACATCAACAGGAGTACCATCAGACATGTAAGGCATATCTTCAACTGGAACAATCCTTGAAATAACACCCTTATTGCCATGGCGTCCAGCCATCTTATCTCCTGGTTGCAGTCTTCTTCTCACAGCAATATAAACTTTCACCATTTTTTGTACCCCAGGTGGTAACTCATCACCCTGAGTAAGTTTCTTTTTCTTCTCTTCAAAAAAAGCATCAAAATCTAATTTTTTCTGAGAAAGGCCGTCTTTTATCTGCTCTAATTGAATACTTGCCTCTTCATTAGACAACCTAATATCAAACCAATTATGTGGTTCTATACTATCAAGGTATTCTTTTGTAATACGCGCGCCTTTTTCAAGTTTATTAGGGCCTCCTTTTGCCACCTTACCTTTCAGCAAACGCTTAATACGCTCAAATGCATCTGACTCAACAATCCGCATCTGATCATAGAGATCTTTCTTATAACGATTTAATTCGTCATCAATAATCTGTTGTGCGCGTTTATCACGATCTATCCCCTCACGAGTAAATACCTGCACATCAATAACTGTACCTGAAATGCCTGATGGAACACGTAAAGAGGTATCTTTAACATCAGATGCTTTTTCACCAAAAATTGCACGTAAAAGCTTTTCTTCTGGAGTTAACTGAACTTCTCCTTTTGGGGTAACCTTACCAACTAGAACATCACCTGCCTCAATTTCAGCCCCAATATAAATTATGCCAGAATCATCTAAACGGTTAATCTGTACTTCAGAAAGATTTGATATATCACCCGTAATTTCTTCTGTCCCCAATTTTGTATCACGACTTACTACAACGAGCTCTTCAATATGAATAGATGTAAAACGATCTTCAGAAACAATTCTCTCAGAAATTAGAATGGAATCCTCAAAGTTATAACCATTCCATGGCATGAATGCCACCAACATATTCTGACCCAAAGCCAACTCACCTAAATCTGTTGAAGCACCGTCAGCAATCACATCACCAGCAGCAATCACATCTCCATTCTTTACCAAAGGCCTTTGATTTATATTTGTATTCTGATTAGAGCGGGTATATTTTGTAAGGTTATAAATATCAACACCCACCTCACCTGCTCGTGTCTCAGTATCATGTACTCTTACTACAATACGCCCTGCGTCTACATAATCTACTATTCCTGAGCGACCTGCCATTACTGCAGTACCTGAATCCATTGCAACTACTCGCTCTATCCCAGTACCAACAAACGATTTTTCTGCCCGAAGGCAAGGCACTGCTTGACGCTGCATATTTGACCCCATCAAAGCACGATTAGCATCATCGTGCTCAAGAAAAGGAATTAATGATGCTGCAACTGAAACAATCTGAGCGGGCGCCACATCCATATATTCAATACGGTCAGGCGCAGCCAATGTAAACTCATTCTTATGACGACATGAAACAATATCATTAATAAATTTATTACGGTTATCTAATTCAGCATTTGCTTGAGCAATAATGAATTGTCCTTCTTCTATAGCTGATAAATAGTCAATTTCATCAGTTACTTTATTATTTTTCACTTTACGATATGGAGTCTCAAGAAAACCATATTCATTGGTACGAGCATATAAAGCCAATGAATTTATAAGTCCAATATTTGGCCCTTCTGGAGTCTCAATCGGACAAACTCTACCATAATGAGTTGGATGAACATCTCGCACTTCAAACCCAGCTCTCTCTCGCGTCAACCCCCCCGGTCCTAATGCAGATACTCTACGCTTATGAGTAATCTCTGAAAGAGGATTTGTCTGATCCATGAATTGAGACAATTGGCTTGATCCGAAAAATTCACGTACTGCCGCTGATACAGGTTTTGCATTAATTAAATCATGAGGCATAAGGTTATCCGATTCTGCCTGACTTAAGCGCTCTTTAACAGCTCGCTCAACTCTAATAAGCCCAGATCGAAATTGATTCTCTGCTAACTCTCCAACATAACGAACCCTACGATTACCAAGATGGTCAATATCATCTACCTCACCACGTCCATTTCTAAGCTCAACTAGTATTTGTATTATTCGAATAATATCTTCATTTGATAAAGTACTTGGACCAGTCAGCTCAGTTTTACCAACACGCCGATTAAATTTCATCCGCCCAACTGCAGACAAATCATAGCGATCTGCCGAATAAAACAATCCATTAAATAATGCTTTGACAGCCTCCTCAGTTGGCGGCTCTCCAGGACGCATCATACGGTAAATTGCTACCTGAGCAGTCAACTGATCAGTTGTATCATCTATCCTCAGTGTCTGTGAAATATATGCGCCATGATCAAGTTCATTCGTATAGATAGAATAAATCTTGTCAATACTAGATTCATGAAATTTAACTATCAACTCTTCAGTAATTTCATCATTAGCCTGCGCTATAATCTCTCCAGTCTCCTGATCTAATACATTGTGACCAAGCACTCTTCCCAATAAAAAATCCTCTGGCACCACCAATTTATCAATACCAGCCTTTTCTAATTCCCTAATATGCCTAGCAGTAATACGTTTATCTTTTTGAACAATTATTTTTCCACTTTTCGTGACAATATCAAGACGAGCTATATCACCACGCAAACGCTCTGGCACAAGTTCAAAGTTAATAGTATTCTTAGAAAAATTAAATACATCAAACTCAAAAAATCCAGCAAGAATTTGCTCTGCAGTATACCCTAAGGCTTTTAAAAGAACGGTAACAGGCATCTTCCTTCTACGATCTACTCGGAAATAAAGATAATCTTTAGGATCAAACTCAAAATCAAGCCAAGAACCCCTGTAAGGAATAATGCGTGCTGAGAATAATAATTTTCCAGATGAATGAGTTTTACCCCTATCATGCTCAAAGAATACACCTGGAGAACGATGTAACTGCGAAACAATCACTCGCTCTGTACCATTAATCACAAATGAACCAGTTGTAGTCATAAGAGGAATTTCCCCCATATAAACTATCTGTTCCCTAACTTCCTTTGGTGTTGGCGTGGAAGCCTCTTTATCCATAATAGTTAATCGTGCTCTCGCACGTAATGGCGAAGCATAAGTGAGGCCACGTTGCTGGCACTCTTTTACATCAAAAGGAGGAGCACCAAGTATATAGCTAACAAAATCTAGGCGAGCATTCTTTGAATGACTTTCAATTGGAAAAATAGAAGTAAATGCGGCTTGTAACCCACGATTCTCTCTTTCTTCAGCAGGCACATGTTCTTGTAAAAAAGCTTCATAAGATTCAAGTTGTGTTGCAAGCAAATATGGAATTGATAAAACACTTGCACGTTTTGCAAAACTTTTTCGAATACGCTTTTTTTCGGTAAATGAATAGCTCATAGAATTTCTCCGGGGGAGCAGAAAACAAAATTTAAGCTTTTGATCACTGTGTTATATACTTGTAACACTATTGAATTATTGGGCCAGATAAACAACACTAGCGATACGCTATGTATCGCTAGTGTTGTTCTTCTAAACAATATTATTTAAGCTCACAAGTTGCACCAGCCTCAGTTAATTGCTTCT
>CAXGWP010000001.1:0-118895 GCA_964013575.1 uncultured Nitrosomonadaceae bacterium | reverse complement strand
CAAGACACCGATCCGCCTCCCCGTCTTTCTGACGGGATGGTGGGTCGGTTTTTTTAATGAAGAAAGAGTTTTAGTGGGCTTTGTAAGTATATTTAGTTCAAGGATTATAAGCTGTTTATATAAGAGTTAATAAATTATTGTAATATGACACAGGAGGACAGTCCGTGGTAAAGCAAACAATAAGGGCGGGTTTAATAGCTTTTATTATAGCTACGGTACTTCATGTGGGTGTGGTAGGTGCCCATGGAAAAGTTGCGTTAGAGCAAGACAGCTGTATGCGAAGAGCGGGCTCTAGCATGATCCATCTTAGTGTATATCAGCCTAAAATTGAGCCAAAATCACATTATTGTACAGATATACCACATGGGGGCGAAACATTTCTAGTAATAGATCTTGTAGATCCAGCCTTACGTGATATGCCAGTAGGCGTTCGCATAATTAAAGGAACTGATGAGGCAAATGGAGAAACTATAAAAATAGTTAAGCCTATTAATCATCCAGATGGTGTGGTTGCTGAGAATGTTTTTTTAGAGCAAGGCCGATATACAGTAATTATAAAGGGGCAAGGCGTTCCTCCAGTAGAATATGAGTATCCATTACGCGTAGAGATGATTAATTATACGGAGCTGTTTAAGAAAGCTATAGGCCCAACAATAGCTATTTTAGTGCTTATCTTTATTGGATATAAATTAACAAAAACTAAAAGAGTGCAAAAATGGCTGGCTTCTAAGCGCTCTTAGGAAAAAATGAAGCATATGAAAGAAAAGTGTAAGGGATAATTAGATAAGCTATAAGATCAAATCTTGCGATAAGTTTGTAAATTTATAAAAGGATTTTAATGATGTTTATAAAATATATGTGGCCAATTTTACTTTCGTTTTTATTTACTGCTCAGGTACAAGCTCATGGTGGCTTGTCTCTTGCAGATGATATGTGTAAATTGACGGTTGGGCCATATACGATGCATTTTACTGGTTATCAGCCAAATAGCTCTAAAGAAAAAGAGTTTTGTGAAGATATTCCTGCAACCGGGCGTACAGTAGTCGCGTTAGATTACATTGAAGAAGCCCTTAGGCCGTTACCTACAGAAGTAAGGGTAATTAAAGATACCGGGTCAGAAGAAAATTTAGACAGTATTACAATTTTACATTTACCAGCTAAGGTATATTCAAATGGTTCTATTAATTTCGAGCATACGTTTAATGAACCAGGCAAATTTGTTGGGTTAGTAACATCTGGTAAAAACCAAGAACATGTTTCACGTTTTCCGTTTTCGGTTGGAGAAGGCTCAAGTAGTATGCCCCCAGGCTTGGTATTTGCTATTGCAGCAGCTTTAGGTTTGGGTGCTTTCTTTTTATTTAAGGTGGGTAAAAAATCACAGGATAAGTCTGCCACATAATAAAATAATCTTGCTACTTAGTTGAATGAACAATTTAAAAATAATTTTGTCAATAAGATATAGATAGTAAAAGGTCTAAGAAACTTTAGATCTGAAATAGAGGGAAAGATGGGAATAACAAAATTAATGGTATATATAAGAGTAACAATAGGTATTGTTATAGTTGCTATAATGTTGTCTTTTGCTTCACAAGTATGGGCACATGCGCAGCTAATTAAAGCAGAACCAGCACGTAGGGCGGCTTTAGATGTCGCCCCAAAACAAATAAGGCTTTGGTTTAATGAAGAGATTGAGGGGGCATACACCACATTAACAGTCTCAGGAACAAATAAGAAATTAATAACAAATGCAAAGCCAAGGGTGGTTAAAGATGATCCCAAATCAATTATTCTTCCTATACCTGAAACTAAGCCGGGAAAATTTACAGTTAAATTTAGGGTGTTGTCAGTAGATGGCCATGTTGTTGATTCTAGTTTTAACTATACGGTAAAAAATAAAGTAGGCAAATGATCGAGATTGTAGCTGCAATTGTCCGCTGGGTTCAGTTAGCGGCTAATATGATCTTGATAGGTAGTAGTATTTTTCTTGCAATCTCAGTTTATAATAGTGTTGTTAAATCCATGCCGTGGCTTATTCGGCTGGAGCGACTCTTACCGTGGATAGCAGGAATTCTTGTAATAGGGCTATTAGTACTACTCGCGGTATCTTCTTCCTTGGCAACAGGGGTCATTGAGCATGCTTGGCAACCAAGTGCTTGGTATACATTTCTTATGAAAACACGTACTGGGCATATTTGGATGTGGCGTGAGGGTTTTGCAATTTTGGCACTAGGTGCAGCTTTCTTAATTCGAAGCCCATATTTAGGTAGGGCTCAATGGCAATATGTATTATGCTCAATATTAGCTATTGTAACTTTGTCATTAGGCTCTCTTGGAAGCCATGCTGCTGCAGAAGAGATGTCAGTTTCTTCAATACTTCCATATACATTGCATATAGTTTTAGCTGGGATATGGTTTGGAGCTCTACCAGCGTTTTTATTAACTATTTTTACAAAGAAAAAAGGGCAGATTAGTCAGGAAATTGATCAGTTTGGTATACAAACATTAAAACGATTTTCAGTTATAGCATTGCCTGTAATGCTCGGTATAATTATAACTGGTGTAATTGTTGCAGATCGTGCAGTGGATACATTATATGGAGCTTTAGTGGCAACTGAATATGGTTGGCTTCTGATTACTAAGGTTACTTTGCTTATATTTGTTTTGGTAATAGCTTCACGTGCACGTTCTGTTTGGCTTCCAGCGCTCTCTCAGGGACAGGATTTGGTCGTAATGGGTGCGCAAAATTTGAGAAAATGGGTTCGTATTGAATTTATAGTTGCTGGAGTAATAGTATTATTAGCAACTATATTAGCAAATACAATTCCGGCAAAGCATTCTCTTATAGAAGAGTGGCCTTATCCATTCCGTTTTTCTATCGACGCAACTTGGGAAGACCCATCTGTACAAACACAGGTATTGTTGGGTGGCTCCTTATTTTTGTTTGCTATAGGTGTAATTATATTTGGCAGAATAAAGAGGTGGGCATTATTTAGAAGTGTTGTAGTATCAGGGATAGTTATATTAAGTTCGTTTGCAATAATATTGCCTCCTATAGCGGTACAGGCATACCCTGAAACCTATCGTAATACACCAGTTCCATTTGATTCTATTTCTATTGCTAATGGATCAGGTTATTTTGCAGAAAATTGTGTTGCTTGCCATGGGCCTCAGGGCAAGGGGAATGGTGTTTTAGCAAAAAGCTTTACTAAGCCTCCAGCAGATCTACTTACAGAGCCACATACTGAAAGACATACCGCAGGAGATTTTTTTAATTGGTTAACTAAGGGTATACCAGATACAGGCATGCCGGGTTTTGAAGGCAAACTTGATGAAGAGGGTCGCTGGGATGTGGTAAATTATATACATGCGATGTCCCGTGGTTATCAAGCGCGTCTTATGGGCCCGAAAGTTATACCTGATGACCCCTCTACTGGCCCTCCTAATTTTTCTTATACTGCACATGATGGTTCGCATGGAATACTTCAAGATTTTAGGTACAAGAAATCTGTTTTATTAGTATTGTTTTCGTGGCCAGAGTCACGTGAACGTCTTGTTCAGTTGAGGATGGAATATGATAAGGTGGAAAAAGGGGGCACAGAGGTTCTCGCTATTCCCATGCATAGCCTTAGTTCTGAGAGTTTAGCAGAGATCACAGCAGAAATGCCATTTCCAGTTGTAGTACAAGGGGCAGAAGAAATTACACAAAGTTATATTTTATACCGTAGGACATTAGGACGCCCTGATCTTTTAGGGGTGGGGGCTATTCCTGACCATTTAGAGTTTCTGGTAGATCGCTTTGGCTATTTGAGAGCACGTTGGATTCCTATAGCTGACGGTGATGGTTGGAAAAACATGAATTTATTATTAAAACAAATTGTCCAATTAAAGCAAGAAAAAGAAATTCTGCCACCTCCAGACGATATGGTACATTAGGTAAATATACAATTTTATATTAGATTCAATTGCTTAGGAGAGGAGAAATGAATAAATTAGGAGCGTTTATTTTACCGTTTATTTTATCGTTTTTTTCGTCATTGGCCTGGTCTCATACTGATCAATATTTCGATTCAGTAGTAGCGCCCCATGGTGGGCAAATGCGTATGGCTGGCCCTTATCATATGGAAATTGTAGCAAAGGATAAAGAAATAGTGTTATATATAACAGATCATGCAAACGTTAAAGTTAGTGTTGATGAGGGAATAGCTAAAGCTACTGTTCAAAATGGAAAGGCTAAAACTACAGTTAAACTGCAGCCGAAAGGTAATAATTTATTTAGAGGGAAGGGTAATTTTATTGTTACCCCTAAAACAAAGATTATGGTTTTTGTTAAATTACCTGGTCAGGATGCACAAGCAGCTCGCTTTACTCCACTAAAGGTAGTAAAAAACAATAAAACAATAAAAAATTCTAATAGTCACGTTGACTCTCATGATGAACATAAAATGGACCAACATAGCAATAGCGCCGTTAATTCTCATGATCATCATGATGAGCATAAAATGGACCAGCATAGCAATAGCCACGATGGCCATTAAATATAAAGTAAGTTGTTATTTTATATAAAAAATTAAGAATAGAGTTAATAAAAGTAAAAACCCCACAATTTGTTGGCAGTTTTATTTAAGATATTGTATACAGTCTTAATTGTTATTTAACGCAGTTTCTCGGCCTCTTTGTACATTTACACCTATTAAAATTAATAGGCCCACAATAAAATAACTGCTAGTGATTAACATTGCAAGGCGATGGTCACCTTGTGATATCCAGCTAACTAGCCCATATGTTATTGGGCCAATAATTGAGGATAGCTTAACAGCGAGCCCCCAAAGACCAAAAAACTCAGCATGTCGTAAAGCTGGACTTAAATATCCAATTAGTGCCCGACCAGCAGATTGAGAGGCGCCTAAGCTAACTCCTGCTATGTTGGTAGCCACCCAGAATGTTGTACGATCCTGTGACCCCCAGGCCAGTAAGATCATTATTATCCAACCAATAAGAGCTATTGCAATAGTTTGAGTATGACCGATTCTATCTTGTATAGCACCAAATATAAATGCTCCTAATGCTGCAGTAATATTAACTAAAACTACAAGTAGAATGGTGTCATTATAATTAAAGCTCATAACTTGTTGTGCATAAATTGCTGTAATTACGACAACGGTTTGGATACCTGCTTGATAGAAAACTAGGCAAATTAGGAATCGTTTTAAATCATAGAAGTTATGTAATTGTTTTATTGATAAAATTAATCTAGAAAAAACCTCATTAATTATATTATGGTGGTATATGTTTTCTTGTGGTTGTGCTCGTTCTTTTAGATAGAGAAATGTAGGTAAGCTTGAAATAGCAAATAGTAAGGCGGTTATTAGAAGAGTCATCGGTATAAATTTTTCGGGTTGGTGTCCTTGAGACTCTGCCCAAAGTATGTAAATAAATGAGCACCCTAAGCTTACTAGGCCACCAATATATCCGAGGCCCCAGCCCCAACCAGATATTTTTCCGAAGGAATCATTATTTGCAATTTCTGGTAGAAAGGCGGCAATTATGTTTTCTCCAGTACCAAAAAAGAAATTAGCAAGAATTACAAATAATATAGCAAGCCATAAATCTCCTGTGCCTACAAAGGATAGCAACAAAGTAAAGAGTGCGCAGCCTATAACAGTAAATAGCAACAGACGTTTTTTAGCCGCATAAATATCTGCATATATACCTATAATTGGCGCAGTTATAATAATTAGTGTGTATGAAGCTGCTAAGGTGGCAGTCCAAGCAAAAGCTGCCCAGTCCTGATTATTAGCTACTATACTTACAAAATAAACATTAAATATTGTTGTGATAACAACAGTAGTATATCCAGAGTTTGCAAAATCAAACATGGCCCATGACCATATTTCTAGTTTGCTTATATTTTTAATAAGGTTTGTAGGCTTATCTTCTAAAGGCACTAGTGATTGAAGAATTATTTATGATTTTTAATATAAAGTTTACATTAATGTACATCTTTCATGATTTTTTCAGTATATGCGATAGCAATAGCAGATAAAACAAATGTTAAATGTATTAGGGTTTGCCATAGTAATAATTTAGTATCGTATTGTGCAGCATTTATGAAAGTTTTTAATAAATGTATAGAAGAAATGCCAATAATTGCTGTAGCGAGTTTAACCTTTAAAACGCCAGCATTTACATGTGATAGCCACTCTGGTTGGTCTGGATGATTATGAAGTGCTAATCTAGATACAAATGTTTCCCAGCCGCCAACTATGACCATTACTAGCAAATTGGATATCATAACTACATCTATTAATCCTAGTACAATTAGCATTAATTCAACCTCGGTTACTTCACTAATTACCATCTGATCGAATAGATGTAAAAGTTCTCGCCAAAATTCCCAGACATAAAGTCCCTGTGCCCCAATTAGGCCAATATATAGTGGCGCTTGGAGCCATCGGCTCATAAAAATCCAGCGCGGGAGTGGCCGCAGTTTGTCAGTTTTAATTTTTTGATTATTTTCCTTTATATTCATTTTGTCCTTCTACATAGCATTTAATTTTTTATATGAATGAAATTATTTTTAAATTTAGGCTATAAATAGCTAATGTTGTATTAATAGAAATAGATACCTATTAAATATATGAGATATATAAGCTGAAAATTTAGATATGATATTCATGAAGCCTTCCTAATAGCAATGTGGTTATTTGTTATTAGAATCTTGTTTTTTGAACAAACTAATAAATGCCCCTATATAATTTCTTATGTCATCTAGAGCGCCAGCTATAAGGTCATTTGGGGGTATAAAAGCAACTTGCAATATACCTTCTATTTTTACTATTGTTTTATGAATACGAGGAGAAATTGTATCTTTTTCAGTTAGCCAAAATATCTCCTCATATTTTTGCATCTCTTGTAAGTGTTTTTTAAAGTCCTGGGTTGTCATTTTAACCCGCCCTTGTCTTGGCCAATAATGAGATCCAAGTATATGTGACGCATTAAAAATTTCATTTAATATTGTCTCAAGTTCATTAAAAGGTTCAATGGCAGACGAGCCAAATACTGCCTTTACCTGATAGCGCATCGATTTGATTTGTGAAAATAGCGTATTATGTTTTTGATATCTTTCAATTACTATATAAGCGCGATCAAGTAGAATAGAATCTTCTTTTAGTTCGTTTTTTTCTTTTTTTCTCGTGCTTCCTTCACCGATAAATGAAATAGGATTGCGAATTTGTTTGATTACATCTTCTGCTTCATAAAATTTTGTTAATACTAATTCTGCAAGTTCAATACGTCGTTTACCAATGAACTCTCTTCTCCATGAGGACGCGCCAGCTATAAAGGTTAATGAAGCTAATAATATGGCAATTGAATTTATAAAGTCTAGCATTTAAGAATCCTCCAAGTGAATTAAGTAGAATAGTTAGAGAACAGCATCAAATGTTAATAAGTTCAATAGATTATTATAGTGTAATTAATTGTAGTCGCCAGGTAAATAAAATTAATTGGTGTGGAAAAATATCCTGATATTAAGATGAAAAAAGCAGTATAGTGGAATATATTTATATTTTTTTATAAATTTTAGGCTTTAAGTGGGAATTAAATATAAGTTGATTTAGAATTATATATGATTATTTAGGCAAAAAACTCATTAGCTTCACCATAAGTTGCAATCGTTAATTATTTTAGTTATGGATACTTGATTATTGAATGGGGTACTGTTTGGTTATAAATATAAGAAACCCCTACCAAATTTAAATAAGGTTTATTATTAATGAATTATAGGCTTAAAGAGTTCTTGTTCAAGTATTTGAATTTGATTAGAAATCCACTTTGTTACATTGGGGTGTGGAAGAAGCCCTTTGTTATTAGAAATATATTTAAAATCTTTTAAAATTTCTGCATAAGGACCTGATCCATATACTCGGAATGGAATAAGAATGACTGCCCTGCCTTCACTTTTAGCCTGTTGAAAGAATATACGAATTCTACGCTTAGCTTTTTTACTATTTTCTGGCCAGTCTTCACGTAAAGCCTCTACCTTAACCCTTTTAAAAGGTATTGAAGATCTTATCTTGTTTGCTAGGAGATCAAGTGATTCAAGTAATTTATTATTTTTTATATCATCTCTAAGGCCATGAGCAAGTATAAGAACGTCCTCTTTTTTTGGGTTTCTTTTCAAGGTCTGCGCTCGATCTACAAGAACGGCACCCATGAGGCTTGACTCGCTTAGGCCCTTTTTACTCAGAGCAAAAGATGCTCTGGTTTTTATTTTCCAGAATTGCATGTGATGGTTAGATTTGTATTGTTTTTTATTTGGTTTGCTTATTGGTATAGGCTGATTTTTTGGTGCCCCAGGGCGAAGGCCAAGGATTTGTTCTGTACGTGTATACCAACTTCCTGCACTAACAAAAAGGCGTACAACACCTATTTTTTTTGCTCCACGAGCTTCTAGTTTTTGAACACTTTTTTGCATTCTAGCGGCATCTGCCATTCCAAAAGCAATTTCAATTTTATATTTCTCCTGGAGAGGCTTTATAGCCATTAAGACGTTTTCATTCCATTCAGAAGACCCGCCGTGGGCCATTATTAAAACACCAAAATCATTATTTTTGGTGTCGGATTGTATAGTAAAAGCAGCATTTTCATAATGGGCGCAGCCCAAATTTATTAAGGATAATAATAGGATGAAGATAAATCTCAGATAATCTTTCATTAATTTATGAGATTTCTTTGTTCTTAACTGTATTATCTATATATATCAAATTTGCTAATCCTATAGGAATTTAAGGGTAAGAGTAGATTATGGTTTAGTGAATGTAATTATTGTTATGATAGTCTTTGATTGTTATTTCTCCACCAAATTCCATAAATTTCCAGCATTTAGATAATTTAGTGCAAATATTTTTAAGCTGCGGATTTGCAAGATTAGGGTGGTTATTTATCCAATTAAAATGTTCAATAATTGGTTTAATTAATTCTTTTTCTTGAGTACTTGCATATCTAGTCATTAGTAGAAAAACAGTTGCTATCAATATTTCAATTTCAGTATTTTTAGCAAGTCCTGATTTGCTTTTACAGATCATTTGCATGCTCCTCAAGATATTTAGCTACACCATCAGGCGTGGCTTTGATTCCACTATCACCTTCATTCCAGCCAGCAGGACATACTTCACCATATTTTTCATAAAATAATAGTGTATCTACCATACGCAGCATCTCATCGATATTTCTTCCTAGTGGTAAATCATTAACAACTTGATGGCGTACTATGCCTTCTTTGTCAATTAAGAATGATGCGCGATAAGCAACATTTCCGTCAGGAGTTTCTACTCCATAAGATCTACATATATTATGGTTCATATCTGCCACTAAAGAAAAATTAACTGCTCCGATACCACCATCTGATATTGGTGTGTTTCTCCAGGCATTATGGGTGAAATGTGAGTCAACTGATATACCGATAAGCTCTACGCCTCGTTCTTTAAATTTTGATACACGGTGATCAAGAGACAATAATTCAGTAGGGCACACAAAGGTAAAGTCTAAGGGGTAGAAGAAAAGTATAGAATATTTGGATTTTGATATTTTAGAGAAAACTAATTCATCAACAATTTCTCCATTCGCCAGGACAGCGGGAGCAGTAAAGTCTGGTGCATTTCTTCCAACAAGAACAGTCATAATTTCTCCTAAGTATTTATATTTATTTTTAATTTTTTGTGAGGGTGAAAAATAAAAAACTTTAATTGATTTAAATCATGCTAATTCATTTAGCAAGAAAACTAATCTCTGTATACGTGTTTACATTAAATTAAAAGTTAGTGATTTCATAACCAGGCACAAATGATAATGATTCTTATTATATGCATATAAAATAGTATTGCAAGTATTGTAAAATTTTAAAATTAATTATGCTTTTATATTATTGGTTAGAATTTAACTTTTTAGAAAAGCATAGCAATATATTGAGCCATGCGAGCATGTTATCTTAACTAAATTGAGGTTTCTAGTATAAGTATATTCTATTTGAAATCTTCGTATTTTTTTGGTTGACGATAACAAATATTGCATTTAATGAGTTTATTGTAAATATTTAGGTGTGCTCAAAATAAATACAAAAATTTGATAAGAGGGGCCAGATTTATTAAGTACTTGTTTCGTATATTTTTAGTGGAGAAAAGAAGGAAGGTGCATGTGAATATCATTAATTTACGGTGCTGTTGGGGGGGATCGAACCTCCGACCTACTGATTACGAATCAGTTGCTCTACCAACTGAGCTACAACAGCAAAAATATTACTATAAAAGATTATAGAGGTTTGGAATATAGTCAGCAAATTGAAGTTTGTTTAATTTAGAAATGTAATATTAAAACAAAAAATTTTATTTTTTAAGTTAAGTAATTTGATCAATATCAGGAGATTGTAATGATTTATACAATTACAGGTTAATTCTTCTAAAATCTGTGATTATGGCTATAAAATCATTAAAAATGAGCTTTAATTGAGCAAAGAAAATTAATCTTGTTGGGTGAGATTAAAAAATTTAATATACTGTCTATAATTTGATCATATTTCTCATAAAATCTGTAATTATGTTTATAAAATCAGCAATTTTCTGCCAAAATGTTGCTATATTAAAATAAATGTCTATAAAGTTTGGTGGTTGGCTTTATAGGATAAAATGCGTTACATGATAATACTTAATTTCGGCTAAAATCGTTAAACGTGTAGACATTCTTTTAAAAATACGGCAAAATTAACAAATGAAAGAAGAATATTTTGTAGCAAAAAATATCTTGGTTTTAAATGGTCCCAATCTTAATCTTTTAGGTAGTAGAGAGCCTGATATTTATGGTAACGAAACCCTCGAAGAAATTAATGAAAATTTAAATAAATTAGCTAAGAGCTATGATATTAATTTAAGTAGCTTTCAAAGTAATAGTGAAGCAGAATTAATAAGTAGAATTCAAGAGGCCATGGGTGATAAAACTGACTTTATAATTATTAATCCTGCGGCATTTACACATACAAGTATTGCATTGCATGATGCTTTATTGGCTGCACATATACCATTTATAGAAGTTCATCTTACAAATATTTTTGCACGAGAATCATTCCGAAGAGAGTCATATTTTTCTTCTATTGCATTAGGTGTTATTAGTGGTTTGGGTGCTAAGGGTTATTATTTGGCGCTACAGTATGCGGTAAAAATTTATTAATTGGGGCCTCATTCCTTGTAATACAGTAATGAAGATTCTGGCTCATAAAACCAAAATGCGTGGCACTTAAGTAGTAAAGGTTTAAATGGTTTAAATGTCATAAATATAATACTGCCCTGGGAGGGCTATTATGGATTTAAGAAAGCTTAAAAAATTAATTGATTTAGTTGAAGAGTCAAGCCTTTCTGAATTAGAGATTACAGAAGGTGAGGAAAGGGTTCGTATTAGTAAATCTGGAGCTGCAGCCCCAGTTCAAGTTGCAGCACCAGTCGCTGTAACTCCAAATGTGGCTCCATCGGTCATGCAAAAGGCTGATGAAGATTTTGATAAAAATGAATCAGGGTCGCTAGCTGGGCATATGATTAAGTCTCCTATGGTTGGAACTTTTTATCGTACTTCAGCGCCAGGAAGCGATCCATTTGTAGAAGTGGGGCAAGAAGTCAAGGTTGGGGATACTTTATGTATTATTGAAGCAATGAAGCTTCTTAATGAAATTGAAGCTGATAAAGATGGGACTATTAAGGCTATTTTAATTGAGAATGGTCAACCAGTTGAATTTGGAGAAGCTTTATTTGTTATTGAGTAATTTTATTTAATCTCTTCTTTAGGGCGCATTAGATTAAAGGATAATTTGTACCCTAGTCATACAAATAGGATTTGCCTAGATAGATATGTTTGAAAAAATACTTATAGCCAACCGGGGTGAGATTGCTTTACGAATTCAGCGTGCATGTCGGGAAATGGGCATTAAGACAGTTGCTGTTCATTCTGAAGCAGATGCAGAAGCAAAATATGTGAAATTAGCAGATGAGTCAGTTTGTATAGGGCCAGCACCGTCAACCTTAAGTTACCTTAATATACCGGCAATTATAAGTGCAGCAGAGGTAACAGATTCTGCAGCAATTCATCCTGGATATGGATTTCTTGCAGAGAATGCTGATTTTGCTGAGAGAGTAGAAAAAAGTGGATTTGTTTTTATTGGTCCTCGTCCTGAAACTATTCGTCTTATGGGAGATAAGGTAAATGCTAAAAATGCTATGCGAGAAGCTAAAGTGCCATGTGTCCCTGGTTCAGATGGTGCTTTGCCAGAGTCTCCTGACGAAATAAAAGAAATTGTTCGTGCCATTGGTTATCCTGTAATTATTAAAGCATCTGGAGGAGGGGGTGGGCGAGGAATGAGGGTGGTGCATACAGAAGCAGCCTTATCTAATGCAGTTATTATGACTCGAAATGAAGCACAAGCTGCTTTTGGTAATCCCATGCTATATGTAGAAAAATTTATGGAAAATCCAAGGCATATTGAATTTCAGGTTTTAGTTGATGAGTATAAAAATGCTATTTATTTAGGAGAAAGGGACTGTTCAGTACAGCGGCGTAATCAGAAAATTATTGAGGAAGCGCCAGCTCCTGATTTACATCCTAGAACTAGAGATAAAATAGGTTCTCGTTGCGCTGATGCTTGTCGTCGTATTGGGTATCGTGGTGTAGGTACATTTGAATTCTTGTATGAGAATAAGGAGTACTATTTTATTGAAATGAATACACGCCTTCAGGTAGAGCATCCAATTACTGAAGCGGTTACCGGAATTGATTTAGTGCAACAGCAAATTCGTGTTGCAGCAGGTGAGAAATTAAGTATTAGGCAGAAGGATGTTATACCAAAAGGTCATGCGATAGAGTGTAGAATTAATGCTGAAGACCCTTATAATCTTATCCCATCTGCGGGTAAAATTACTCGATATCATGCACCAGGAGGGCCAGGTATACGGGTTGATTCTCATGTTTATCATAATTATACGGTACCGCCTCATTATGATTCTTTAATAGGTAAAGTTATTGCATATGGTGATGATCGGGATAAAGCAATAGCACGTATGCGTATTGCATTATCAGAAATGGTAGTTGAAGGAATTAATACTAATATTCCGTTGCACCTTGATTTGTTACATGATGGAGCATTTTTACGTGGCGGTGCTACCATTCATTATTTAGAGCAATTATTGGCACAACATAAGAAGCAGGGGTAATGATTTATTGTAATTGTAATAACTTTCATAAATTTTAGTCGTATATACAACTAAAATACTAAATACATATGTTTAATAAGTATGGTTTAGTTAATTTGAATCCATCTATATTTTAGAATGCACTGGATAGCAATTATTATTAAAATTGATGCTGTCTATACTGAAGTATTTAATAATTTATTAATTGAGAAAGGTGCACTCTCAGTAGATACTCACGATGCCGCTGCTGAAACCAAACAAGAGGAATCTTTATTTGTAGAGTTTAATGATTCCTCAGAACCTATTTGGTCTAATGTAGAAATAACAGCTCTCTTTGAGGAACCTATAGACGTAATAGAAATTTTGCATGCAGCGGCTCAAAGCGCTAAATTAACTTGCCTGCCTGTTTATAGAGTTAAAAAAATTGAGGATCAGGATTGGGTCCATTTAACACAGTCACAATTTGATCCTATTAAAATATCACCTAAGTTATGGGTTGTGCCTAGCTGGCATCAAGCACCTGATTCTAAGGCTATTAACCTAATACTTGATCCGGGCTTAGCCTTTGGTACTGGTACTCATCCGACTACTAAATTATGTTTATCATGGCTTGATAAAAATTTAAAAGGCGGTGAACGGGTTTTAGATTATGGTTGTGGGTCTGGCATATTAGCTATTGCCGCATTAAAGTTAGGGGCTAATTGTGTAGTAGGGGTTGATATAGATCCTATAGCAGTTGAGGTTAGCACTAAGAATGCTGTATATAATCAATGTGACCAAAATAAGATTAAATTTTACTTGGCTGATTATATGGCTGAATCAGGACAGATAGATAGGTGGGCAGATGTCATTATTGCAAATATACTTGTTAACCCTTTACTAATTCTTGCTCCATTACTGGGACGAGTAAGCAATAATAATGGACGTATTGTACTTTCTGGAATACTAACTGAACAAGTGAGAGAGGTTGCACAAATATATCAAAAATGGTTCAAAATATATCCTGCATGGGAGCAGGATGGGTGGTCATTATTGGTTGGAATAAGAAAATAAGACATTGGAATATTCATAAATGGCTTTGGTAACTCGCTGTCCTAATTGCACCGCGGTTTTTAAAGTAGCTCCACAGCACTTACAAATGCAGGAGGGTGTTGTTCGTTGTGGGTGTTGTCTAAAAGTTTTTAATGGCTATAGAGATTTAGCTACCTTACAAGAGGTAGATACAAATAAGCCAGAAAAATTACCGATTGAAGACAAGGGAATAAAAAAAACTTTTAAAAAGGATAGTTTGTCAATAGAAACAGCAGATTCAATTAAAGCAAAAGAATTTGGTTCTTATGCTTTTGATGCTATTAAGCCACAGAGAGTTTCACCTATATGGGGGGGTATTAATATATTTCTTTTGCTTTTTTTGGTAGGACATACAGTTTACTTATATCGTGCAGAGATTTTTATTTCTTCACCTTTGATTCGTCCTTATCTAAAGCAATATTGTGATATTTTGAACTGTAAAATACCAATGCCAAAGCAAATAGATTTTTTGAGTATTGAATCAACTGATATGCAGAAAGGGAAGACACAACAACCAGGTGTGACTACATTAATAGCAATAATACGTAATCAAGCAAGTTTTCCTCAACAGCTTCCCTTGCTGGAGCTTACTCTTACGGATATTCGTGACCAGGCCCTTGCTAGCCGTATTTTTACCCCTGATGACTATTTTAAAGATAAAACCCCTGTACATATTATTGATGCTAATACAGAAATCAAGGTGGCATTATTAATTGATAGTGGAGATTTAAATGCAGTTGGATATCGGTTGATTTTGCTTTACCCTTAGCCCCCGAGTACAATGTTCATTAATTATCTATTAGTCAATATTTTATAGATAGTAGAATCAAATAAAAATCTTATTTTATTCAGTTTGAGCTGTCTTTAACCGCTCTTAACAGTATCATGAAAATTAAACCCTTAGTAGAAATTAAAGATTTAAGTTTTTCTTATGATAACCGCGCTATTCTTAAAGGAATAAATATGACTATGCCGCGCGGCAAGGTTATAGCTATTATGGGGGGAAGTGGTTGTGGTAAGACAACCCTGCTACGTTTGATTGGGGGTGTAGTAGCTCCATCTTCAGGTTACATAAAAATTAATGACCAAAAAGTACATGAATTAGGAAGGGATAAGCTGTTTTCTTTGCGTAGGAAAATGAGTATGTTATTTCAGTTTGGCGCATTATTTACTGATTTATCAGTATTTGATAATGTTGCATTTCAAATAAGGGAGCATACAGATTTGCCAGAATCTATAATTCGTGACCTTGTACTTATGAAACTACATGCGGTTGGTTTGCGTGGCGCACAAAATTTAATGCCCGTAGAACTATCAGGGGGTATGGCTAGGCGGGTAGCTTTGGCTCGCTCGATTGCACTTGACCCAATGCTAGTAATGTATGATGAACCGTTTACAGGGCTTGATCCTATTTCTTTAAGTGTTATTGGTAATCTAATTCGGCGACTTACAGATGCATTAGGAATGACATCAATTTTGGTAACACATGATGTGCATGAATCTTTAAAAATTGTGGACTATGTTTATTTTATTTCTGAGGGAGTAATAGCTGCACATGGTACGCCAGAAGAAATAAAAAGAGCAACTTCACCTTTTGTACATCAGTTTATTCATAGTAAAGTAGATGGGCCAGTTCCATTTAATTATCCTTCAGAAAAATATGAGGCAGATTTAAATTTGGAGAATAAGTTTGCCTAGGCGCATTATCACTGGTATCCAAAGTGTTGGCCATCAAGTGATTGATAGTGTATGGCAGCTAGGTTATGCAGCTAGGTTTTTTAGCTTGATATTATTAAAATCGGGTATTAGCATCCGGCGGTTTAGTTTAATTATTCGTGAATTATATTTTACTGGTGTGCTAACAATGGTCATAATATTAGTATCTGGGCTATTTGTTGGAATGGTTCTTGGTCTTCAAGGGTATGAAACATTACAGAAATTTGGGGCAGAAACAGCTGTAGGGACATTGGTGGCTTTATCATTGGTGCGTGAATTAGGGCCAGTTGTAGCTGGATTATTGTTTGCTAGTCGTGCTGGCTCAGCTATTACAGCTGAGATTGGTTTAATGAAAGCAACAGAGCAATTAGAAGCTATGGGTATGATGGCTGTAGATCCAATTGCTAGGGTTGTTGCTCCTCGGTTCTGGGCTGGTGTGATTTCTATGCCGCTTTTAGCTGCAATATTCTCTGCCATGGGGGTATTTGGTGGGTATTTGATAGCAGTAGTGCTTATTGGAGTGGACGAAGGTTCTTTCTGGTCGCAAATGCAGAGTGTTGTAGATTTTAGGTTTGATATTGTTAACGGTATTATTAAAACCTGTGTATTTGGAGTAGCTATTACTGCCATTGCTGTTTTTGAAGGTTATAATGCGCCGCCTACAGCGGAAGGAGTCTCAGGAGCTACAACGCGAACTGTGGTAACTTCCGCGCTTGTAACCCTAGGGTTAGATTTTATTTTGACCTCATTTATGTTTAGAGGAGTTGGCTAATGCAGCGAGCAAAAATGGATTTATGGGTAGGGTTGTTTGTTATTTCAGGGATTGGTGCATTATTAATATTAGCCTTACAAGTAGGAAATTTGGGTACTTATAGTGAGGGTAAAAGGTATATTATAACTGGAAATTTTGAGAATATTGGTGGTTTGAAAATTAGGGCGCCAGTAAAAAGTGCTGGTGTAGTAGTTGGGCGTGTAATAGATATTCAATTTAGTGTTGAAACTTTTGATGCTATGGTAACTATGAGTATAGATGATCGTTATCAATTTCCAAAGGATACTTTTGCTAGCATTCTTACATCTGGTTTACTTGGAGCACAGTATGTTGGTTTAGCTGCAGGAGGTGATGAAGATATGCTACAGAATGGTGATAAAATCATGAAAACTAATTCAGCGTTGGTGTTGGAAGAAATGATCGGTCAGTTTTTATTTGATAAGGCTTCAGAGGATGAGAAAGAAGGTAGTAGTGAGTTTTAAGTTTAACTATCTTAATGTACTAAAAATTTAACTTACGGAATGTAAATAATAATAAAGAGAAAAATCATGGTAAAAGAGAAAATTAGTAGTATTGTAGTAGTGTTATCTGCGTTGTTATTAGCACCTAGTGTATGGGCTGTTGAAAATAGGCCTGATATTTTGGTAGAAAAAACTGCTCAAGAAGTTCTTGCGATTATCAAGCAGGATGAGGATATCCAGTCTGGTGATAAAGAAAAAATTCTAAATTTAGTAAAATCTAAAATTCTGCCACATTTTAATTTTACTCGTATGACACGGCTTGCCATGGGTAAGAATTGGCGTAAGGCCTCTTCACAGGAGAGAAAGGAGTTAGAAAAAGAGTTTCGTACACTTCTTGTGCGAACTTATTATAAAGCTTTAGCGATATATAGTGATCATATTATAAAAGTATCACCATTGAAAGATTTGAGTGAAAAGACTAATGTTATTGTAAAAACTAAAGTAATTCAGAAACATGGTCAGCCTATATCTATTGATTACAGTATGGAAAAAAATAATAGTATATGGAAGGTATATGATATAACAGTTGCAGGTATAAGCTTGGTTATTAATTATAGGGGTTCATTTAATTCTAAGATTCGTGCAGGTGGGGTTGAGGGGCTGATAAAAGCGCTTAATAGGAAAAATCGCTCATTAATGCAAAAAGATAATGATGCGGCATTAGCTATAAAATTTAAGAAAGCGTAAAATGCTTATACGTAATGATGGAAAAATAACTGTTAAAGGACCTATAACTATTGTTAATGTGGTTGAAATATTAGAACAAGGTAATGATTTATCTGATCAGGGTGATTTTATTGTTGATCTTGAGCAAATTACTGACATTGATTCATCAGCAGTCAGTATGTTATTAGAATGGCAGAGAAGAGCCCAGAAAAACAATCAGCGAGTATATTTTTCACATATACCAGAAAATCTAAAAAATCTTGCTCAATTATATGGTGTTGTTGAATTAATTCCATCTGTATAACATTAATATTTAATGTATATCAGTAATAAATATTTATAGCACTTCTTTTTATCTAGACATTTGCCTTCATTTAGTAAGAATTGATGGCTTAATCTATAGTAAATACTTCTTCAAATTAAATTTCTTAATGACCCCAGCAATTGAAGTAAATAAAGTATATAAACACTTTGGGGTAGTAGATGCCCTATTAGATATCAATCTTGAAATTAAGCAGGGGGAATTTTTTGCTTTGCTGGGTCCCAATGGAGCGGGTAAGACTACATTAATTAATATATTGGCAGGGTTAATGCTTCCTAGTAATGGTAGGGCTAGAATATTAGGTCATGATGTAGTATTAAATTATCGTGAAGCTCGCCAAGTTATGGGGGTGGTACCGCAGGAGCTAGTTTTTGACCCATTCTTTACAGTACGAGAAATGCTCTCTATTCAGTCTGGTTATTATGGCTTAAGAAATAACAGTAATTGGATAGATGAGGTGCTTCACTATTTAGATCTAAGCGAAAAAGAAAACGCTAATATGCGAACATTATCAGGCGGAATGAAGCGTCGTGTATTAGTGGCTCAGGCATTAGTACACAAGCCCCCGGTGATTATATTGGATGAGCCCACTGCTGGTGTGGATGTAGAATTACGTCAGTCGCTATGGGATTTTATAAAACAGTTAAATCGTGATGGTCACACTATTGTGCTTACTACCCATTATTTAGAAGAAGCAGAGTTTTTATGTAGTCGTATTGGCATAATGAAACAAGGAAGAATTGTGGCACTTGATAGCACTAAAAATCTTATAAATAGCTTTAATAGTTGTTTGATAAAGCTACGCTTAACATCTAGTATATTGCCAATTAAGCTACAATCATTAGTGGAAGATTATGCTGAAAATTCCTTTACTTTGAGAATAGATAATTATTCAAGTATTGAAGGTGTATTAGCAGCATTACGTATAGGAAAGATTGAGGTATTAGAAATGGAGGTAATACAACCCGGCCTTGAAAAGGTATTTGTACAAATTATGGATAGAGCAGATAAGAAGGAGTTGGTATGAGTGGTTTCTATACCCTTCTTCAAAAGGAGCTTTTAAGGTTTTGTAAAGTGGGTCTTCAATCTATATTTGCACCAATGATGGCAACATTAATTTATTTGCTAATTTTTTCTCATATGTTGGAGAGCCGTATTCAAGCATATCCTAATGTTACATATACAACTTTTTTGATTCCAGGCTTGATCATGATGGCCATGTTACAAAATGCTTTTGCAAACTCATCATCTAGTTTAATTCAATCAAAGATATCTGGAAGCATTGTTTTTGTTCTGTTGTCCCCATTATCTTATATGGAAATATTTGTTGCTTATGTGTTAGCTGCCATAGTTCGTGGATTTTTAGTGGGAATTGGCATTTATTTGGTAATTTTAGTATTTTTTGATATGCCGTTACGATCGATTCTTTGGATTTTTGTTTTTGCTTTATTGGGTAATGGATTCCTGGGTGCTCTAGGTATTATTGCTGCTATTTGGGCAGAGAAATTTGATCAGCTTGCTGCATTTCAGAATTTTGTTATTCTGCCACTGACATTCTTGTCAGGAGTATTTTATACAATTCATTCGTTGCCATCTTTTTGGGAAAATCTTTCACATTTTAACCCTTTTTTCTATGTTATTGATGGCTTTCGCTACGGGTTTTTTGGTGTTTCAGATATATCGCCTTATTTTAGCCTTATGGTTGTAGTAATATTTTTTTTATTGGTATCATGGATAACATTGCAGATGCTTAGAACAGGGTACAAGCTTCGTCAATAAAGTATTAATTCTTGAATAAAGGTTATGCAAAAAATTAAATTTTTCTTAATTATAGGGGCTTAGAATGGTTACATCGGGTAGCATAAAAATGCAAATTGAGAATGCTATACAATGTGAATTTATTCATGTAGAGGGTGATGATGGCCAGCATTTTAATGCTACTATTGTTAGTATTGAATTTCGGGCAAAGAGTATAGTTGAGCAACATAAGCTAGTTTATGATGCCCTAGGAGAGAAAATGGGGCATGAAATTCATGCATTATCTATGAAAACATTGACGCCAGAGCAGTGGGAGAAATATAAATAGAATACAAGCAATAGCTTAATCTTTTAAAAGAAAATTAGGGGTTAAGAACAGTTTTTAAGAACTCGACTTCATTACTTCACGCATTTTTTGTAATGCTTTAACCTCTATTTGTCGGATACGCTCAGCAGATACCCCTAATTCCTCAGCAAGTTTATGAAGCGTTACAGATTTTTCTTCGTTTAGCCACCTAGCTTTTATGATGCGGTAGCTACGTGGGTCTAAATTAGCTAATGCTTGTTTAAGATTTTTATTATTTAGGTAGTTATTTTCTTTTGCCTCTATTGTTTGTGATGGCTCAGTACCATCTGTAAGGAAAGCAATAGGATTATAACTAGCCTCATCATTATCTTGGGATATTGGTTCAATTGAAATATCACGCCCATTAAAACGGGTTTCCATTTCTATTACTTCTTCAGTTTTTACATTTAATTTTTTTGCAATCGCATCTGCTTCATTTGGTCCTATACTATCAAGGTTCTGTTTCATGCTCCGAAGATTAAAGAATAATTTACGTTGTGCCTTTGTTGCTGCAATTTTAACAAGGCGCCAATTTCGTAATATAAATTCATGGATCTCTGCTTTAATCCAGTGTATTGCAAATGATATAAGTCGAACGCCACGTTCTGGATCATAGCGTTTGACTGCTTTCATAAGTCCAATATTTCCTTCTTGAATTAGATCGGCTTGGGGTAAGCCATATCCTTTGTATCTTCTTGCAACAGAAATTACAACACGTAAATGTGATAGTACTAATTGGCGTGCAGCATTTATATCGTCTTTGTCTCTGAGACGGCGCGCAAGGTTAACTTCCTCTTCCTGAGAAAGTATAGGAAAACTATTAGCAGATCTTATATAACTTTCAATACTACCGCTAGTTGCGGGCATTGCTAGATCAAAAGTCATTGTTTGCTCCTTATATTATAACTATTCATTTTAGCATTTTATGGTTTTGAGTGCTAATTATCTTAAAAGTTTCTATAGATAAGATAATAGCGCCTATAATTATTGAGAATTTTATTTATTAGAGGTGGCTTGTAACTGATAGCCATGATCCAAGCCATCCCAGCCAGAATGAAGATAATAATAGGAAGATACTATCTTCAAAAGAAATATGGTTCAATTGAAAATTTATAGTATATATTTGTATTATATTTGATAGCTCATTGTTTATTAAATTTATAATTATAGCTACAATAAGCCATGCTATAGCCCCTCCCGCCATGCCTTGAATAGCTCCAAAATATAGAAAAGGGAGGCGGATGAAATTATTGGTTGCTCCAATTAATTTGGAAACTTCAATTTCATCTTGTTTTGTAAGGATTTGTAAACGAATGGTGTTAAAAGTTATTATTATTAAAGCAGAGCTTAACAATATTGCTAGTAATAGTATTATTAATTTTCCAATATTTATTAATGCGTTTAATTTTTCCATCCAAGCAGAGTCAAGTTGAACATGCTCAGAATTGGGCCATTTTAGCATTTCTGTTCGTAATTTTCTTAGTGTTTCCGGAGAGGAATCTTTGGCATTAATTATAAACGCATCAGGTAATGGATTTTTTGTTAAGCTATTTAATGCATCAGTTAAATCACTTCTTTTTTCTAGTTGTTTTAGGGCATTTTCTTTTGAAATGAACTGGAAATTTGCAACTTTTGGATGTTGTTTTAAATGTGATTTTAGTTTTTCTATGGCAGAATTGTCTGTATCAGGTTTAAGAAATATGCTTAATTGTGGCGCGCCTGATAATTGGCCGGATAAGTTTTGAATATTATTTAGAAGCATGTATACACCAGTAGGAAAACTGAAAGCAATACCTATTACAATAATATTAAGCAAGCTTGTGAATGGCGTTCCTAATAATCTCCTAAGAGACAGAAAGAGTGCATGCCAATGATAAGAAAGCCACATGCTCATGGTATTAGTTCTCCATGATTTAAAGTCAGAATACGACTTTTGGAATTTTTAGAAAATTCTGTATTAGGGCTGGTGATCAGTACTGTAACACCTACATGATGAAATGATTCAAACATATTTATAATGTCTTTTGTATCGCTTTCGTCAAGATGGGCAGTTGGTTCATCTGCAATAAGAATAGATGGCCGATTGACTACAGCACGAGCAATACACAGTCTTTGTCTTTCGCCACCTGAGAGTGTAATAGGAAAGTTTTTTTCTTTACTTAATAAGCCCACTTTATCTAGAGCTGCATGGGCTCTCGTAATTGCTGGTCGGCGATTAAGCCCACAGATCTGTAAAGGCAATATAACATTTTCAAAAATTGATCGATCGAATAAAATTTTTTGATCTTGGAAAATCATGCCAATGTTGCGACGTAAAAATGGAATTGCATGGCTCTTTAGTTTGTTGACATTATGGTTGTTGACAATGATGTCACCAGCTGTTGGGTGTTCGATAGCTCCAATTAATTTTAAAATTGTACTTTTACCGGCACCAGAATGTCCTGTTATGAAAACCATTTCACCCTGTTTAATAGTGAAGGCAATATTTTTTATAGCTTCAAACCCATTTGGATAACGTTTATAAATATTGCTGAAAATAATCATATAGGCATTTTATTAGGTTGCAGATATTACATTAAAATCGGAGAAATTAATCAAACAAAGCTTCTGTAAATTTTCTTACATTAAAGGGCTGCAAGTCATTAATGTCTTCGCCTATCCCAATAAAATATAAAGGAATAGGGTTCTCTTGTCGTTGCATTGCAATAGCAGCAATTACACCACCTTTTGCAGTGCCGTCCAATTTGGTAAGTATAAGGCCTGTAATATTTAATGTTTCATCAAATGCTTTTAATTGGCTAATAGCATTTTGGCCGGTATTTGCATCTAGGACTAATAATATCTCGTGAGGTGCATTTGGGTTTGCTTTTGAGATGACTCTTTTTATCTTTTTTATCTCCTCCATAAGGTGTAATTGTGTCGTTAGGCGGCCTGCAGTATCTGCTAATACAATATCTATATTACGGGCCTTGGCGGCATTAACTGCATCAAAAATAATAGCAGCTGGATCACTATTTTGCTGATTATTGGTATCTTGTGAAATAACAGGTATATGATTACGGTTTCCCCATATAACGAGTTGTTCACGAGCAGCTGCACGAAATGTGTCGCCAGCGGCAAGTAATACAGATTTTTTTTGAGATTGAAAATAATTTGCAAGCTTACCAATAGAAGTGGTCTTTCCTGCGCCATTTACACCTGTAACCATAATGATAAATGGTTTCTCTGTGCTAGAATCAAAAGGGAGTTCAAGTGGAGTAAGTAAAGCAGATAAATTTTCTTTTAATGCTTCTTTTAATTCTGTTGCATTAGTTAACCCTTTCTGTTTTACTTGTTTACGTAATTTATTTAGTAGCCAGTTGGTAGCATATATACCTACATCGGCAGTGAGTAATATTGTTTCTAATTCTTCATAGAGGTTTTCATCTATTTTACCGTTGCTTAGTATACCTGATAATCGTTTTCCAAGATTTCCCCAGATCATAATAAGCCTCGGCTCGTAATGGTTGTTTGGTCAAGAAATAAAAATTTATATTTGATTGTACTGCTTTTGTATTCAGTGAAACTTTTCATTTTGATAAGAGGTCTAATAAAATTGGTTTATCGTTAGGTGTAATACTGAAATTTTATTCTATTATTTTAATTTTAGGTTATTAAAAGTGAAATTTTATTTTAGTTTTTTCTTTCATATTTGTAGAACGGCAATTTTTATTTTTATATTAATTCCATTTGAAACTTTTGCTGGTTCTTATGAATACATGCTTGCTAATGGTCTTAAAATGATTATTAAAGAAGATCATCGCTCCCCAGTAGTTGTATCCCAAATATGGTATAAAGCTGGAAGTATTGATGAGTTGAACGGTACGACAGGCGTTGCTCATGTATTGGAGCATATGATGTTTAAAGGAACCAAGAATGTTGATAAAGGTGATTTTTCTAAGAAAATTGCAGCAGTAGGTGGCCGTGATAATGCATTTACTAGTCGCGATTTTACTGGTTATTTTCAGCAGTTACATAAGTCTGATTTAGCATTAGCTATGAAATTAGAAGCTGATCGAATGCGTAATTTGGTGTTAACACAGGAGGAATTTGCCAAAGAAATTAAAGTTGTAATGGAGGAGCGCCGGTTGCGTACGGATGATAGACCGCATGCACTTTTATATGAAAAATTAATGTCTGTTGCATATCAGTCACATCCATACAGGCGCCCAATTGTTGGGTGGATGAATGATTTAGAGAATATGAGTGTTGGCGATGCTCAGGAATGGTATGATCGCTGGTATGCTCCAAATAACGCTTTATTAGTAATAGTGGGGGATGTGGACCCAAAAGAGGTTTATTCTTTAGCACAAAAATATTATGGCAAGATTAAAGCGCGCCCTATAGTATCCTTAGCTTTACGAAAACCACAAAGAGAGGTGGTACAAACAGGAATTAAGAGGATACAAGTAAAAGCACCAGCTAAGATGCCTTATCTTATTATGGGGTATCATGTGCCAACTTTACATGATGTGGAGAATGACTGGGAACCTTATGCTTTAGAGATGTTGGTAGGGGTGTTAGATGGGAATGAATCTGCAAGGTTAAATAAAGAATTGGTCCGTGATCAGCATATTGCCATCTCAATAAGTGCTGATTATGACTCAGTGGGGCGAGGTCCTGGTATGTTTTTTCTAAATGGCACTCCAAGTGAAGGGAAGTCGGTAGACGAGTTAGAGGCGGCTTTGCGAAGTGAAATTGCAAGAATAGTAAGTAACGGGGTGACTGAGAAGGAGCTTTCACGAGCTAAGGCACAGGTGGTGTCTGGTCATGTATTTCAACTTGACTCAATGTTTTATCAAGCTATGCAGATTGGCCAATTAGAGTCTGTTGGGTTGTCATACCATAATGTAGATACGATTATAAAGAAATTACAGTCTGTTACAGCTAAACAGGTTCGAGATGTGGCAATAAAATATCTGATAGATGATAGCTTAACAGTAGCAGTTCTTGACCCACAGCCAATAGAAAAGAGGGCTGTTATATATCCATCTTCAAAATTGCGCCATTAAATATAATAATTAAAATTAGGCTTATATGAAAAAAGCATCTATAAAAATGGCTTCATTGCGATTAATTTATTGCTTTATCTTTTTATTCCTAGGAATTTGCTCTCAGTTGGCGTTAGCGACTCTTCCTATTAAGCATTGGCAAACTTCTTCTGGTGCTCAGGTATTTTTTGTAGAAAATCGTGGACTACCAATACTTGATATAGGCATTGATTTTAATGCGGGAAGTGGTGCTGATATCCCAGAAAAATCAGGTTGTGCAAGCTTAACTCTAAAGCTTCTTGATCTTGGGGCGGGTGGTTTATCTGAAGATAAAATTTCTGGGTTTTTTGCTGATGTTGGTGCGCAGTTAAGCACCCGCTTTGATCGAGATCGCGCAGGTATTTTATTGCGAACTTTAAGTAATAAAGATGAACGTAATAGGGCGTTAGATATTTTTGCTAAAGTGATTCAGAGTCCAGAGTTTCCTGAAAAAGCTTTAGAAAGAGAGCGTGCACGAGTAATTTCTTGGCTAAAAGAAGCAGAAACCAAACCTGGCTATATTGCAAGTCATAAATTATCGAAAATGTTATATGGGGCCCACCCATATGGATTAAGGGGTTCTGGTGAAATAGATACATTAGGCAGATTACAGCGTGAAGATTTAATTAATTTTTATCAAACCCATTATTCAGCAGAAAATTCTGTAATTTCAATTATGGGAGATATTAGTCGTGTTGAAGCAGTTAATATCGCTGAGGCATTATCAAAGGGTTTGCCACGGGGCAGGGTTATCAATACATTGCCACCGGTACTTAATAAGCCCACTTCTTATATTAAAAGAATTGTGCATCCAGCATCACAAAGTCATATTTTATTAGGTTATCTGGGTTTGAGGCGGAATGATCCAGATTACTATCCATTATTAGTGGGAAATTATATTCTTGGTGGAGGAGGATTTGCATCTCGTTTGATGGAAGAAATTCGACAGAAACGTGGATTAGCCTACAGTGTGTATAGTGTTTTTTTTCCATTAAAGCAGGTGGGCTTATTTCAAATTGGTTTGCAGACTAAAAAAGATCAATCTGAAGAAGCTCTAATGATTACAAAAAGAGTTTTGGCTGATTTTATTACTAAGGGCCCAACTGAGGAAGAATTGATTGCAGCAAAAGGAAATATTATTGGAGGGTTTCCTTTGCGTATAGATAGTAATAAGAAAATTATAGAGTATCTTGCTGTAATAGGATTTTATAAACTTCCTCTTACTTTTTTAGATGACTACGTGAAAGCTGTTGATAGTGTTACAGTAGCGCAGATTAAAGATGCGTTTCAGAGGCGTATTCCTTTAAAAGAGGTGTCGGCTGTTATTGTGGGAGCCACAAAAAAAGAAGACAATAATTAATTAAATACGTATTCTCATAAATTTATTATCTGTGCCTTTAGCTCAAAATAAAATCCGTGTGATTGGTGGTAAATGGCGGGGTCGTGTAATTACATTTCCAGGTAATGTTGCTTTACGTCCAACACCTAATAGAGTTCGTGAAACAGTTTTTAATTGGCTAGGACAGGATCTGAGTGACAAGTCTTGCCTTGATTTGTTTGCTGGTAGCGGGGCAATGGGTATTGAAGCTGCATCTAGGGGTTCAGAACATGTGGTGATGGTAGAATCTGATTATAGGGCATATGGTGCTTTACAGGCTGGCATACAAAAATTAAAAGCAAACCAAGTAGAGTTAGTAATGATGGATGCGTTAAAATTTATAACATTTGACAAGAGGTTGTTTGATGTAATTTTTCTTGATCCGCCTTATCAGTTAAGATTGCTACCTAAAATATTAAATTTATTATCACCACATATTACAAAAAATAGTCTGATATATATAGAGACAGGTAACTTTTTTAAGCCAAATGCAGATTGGTTAGTTTGGCGTAGTGGTCAGGCAGGAAAAGTATATTACCAGTTATTAAAATATGAAAAAAACTGATAAAGTTGTCTATCCAGGAACTTTTGATCCTATTACTCGCGGACACGAAGATTTGGTTCGGCGTGCATCAAATTTATTTGACCATGTGGTGGTTGCAGTAGCCGCCAGTAGTGGGAAAAAACCATTTTTTACAATTGATGAACGTGTAGAGATGGCCCGCGAGGTATTAATAGATTGCTCTAATATTAAAGTAATAAAGTTTTCTGGATTATTGATGGAATTTTTACGGTTGCAAAATGCCAGAGTGATATTGCGCGGATTACGTGCAGTTTCTGATTTTGAATATGAATTTCAGATGGCAGGGATGAACCGTTGTATGCATCCAAATGTTGAGACAGTATTTATGACCCCATCTGAGCAATATATGTTTATTTCTGCAACCATCGTACGTGAAATTGCGCTGCTTGGTGGTAATGTAAATAAGTTTGTACACCCTTTAGTAGCAAAGCGATTTTGCATTAAATCTGGGGTGTGATTTTTATAGGGGTTTATATGGCGTTAATGATTACAGATGAGTGTATAAATTGTGATGTATGTGAGCCTGAGTGTCCTAATAGTGCAATTTCACAGGGGGAGGAGGTTTATATAATAGATCCAAATTTATGTACTGAGTGTGTGGGGCACTATGAAACAACACAATGTGTTGAAGTATGCCCAGTAAATTGTATTGTTGTTAATCCAAATATTATAGAGACCAAAGAACAGTTAAGAGACAAGTATATTTCTATTAACGAATAGCTTTGGTGTTGGCTAGTTCTTCGGGTATGGGGTATTTCCTGGGCCCAAAAATAGAAGTTCCAATTCTTACCATAGTTGATCCTTCTTCGATAGCAATATCCATGTCTTCTGACATGCCCATTGAGAGCGTGTCAAGATTAAATCCATTTTGGTTCAATTGATCGTAAATTTTTCGAAGTATTTGGAATTGGCTACGTTGCAAGGCTGTGGCCGTAGTAAGAACAGGTACGGCCATTAATCCACGTAGTTTCATGTGTGGCAACTCTTTTATATGAGCTGCTAGGGACGCTGCATCTTCAGGGGGCACCCCACTTTTAGTATCTTCACCACTTACATTTATTTGTAAACAAACTTGCAATGGGGGGAGTGCTTTAGGCCTATCACGTGATAGGCGGTTAGCAATTTTTACTCTGTCTATACTATGAACCCAAGCAAAATTTTCGGCAATACGCTTTGTTTTGTTGCTTTGAATAGGGCCAATAAAATGCCATTCTATGGGTAAATCTGATAGTACGTTTATTTTTTCTAGTGCTTCTTGAAGGTAGTTTTCACCAAAAATAGTTTGTCCTGCTAGCCATGCTTCTTTTATTTGTTCAGGAGGATTGGTTTTGCTTGCAGCTAGAAGTGTGATGTCATTCGGCTGTCGATTAGCATTGGTAGCGGCAGTTGCTATTTTTTGTTTAATATTTTTTAGGTTAGAGTTTACATTGATCATTGTCATTAGTTAAATTTTTACTGTTTCTGGTATTTCAATATATGTTGTTAAGGTTGCGGTTCTACGCTAAATATTAAAAATTGCTTAAATAATTAGGGCTAATTTTATAAGCTATAAAAGAGGGTGCTGTTGAGTTATTATCATGTTAGAGCTACTTTTCTTTATGGTCAAGAATAAGAATTTAGGTTGAAATTGATATAATTAAGTGATCTTATTAATTCCTTTGGTTTCAAGTTGATTAATCCTTATTAAGATATATAGCTTAAAATCCCCAAGAGTTGTCTCTTGACAGTCTTTAAATGAAACATTAAACTTTCGCTTTTTCCAGAGTTGGACTTCGGAAATCATGCGTTGAGATGTGGTAATGAAATCCAGCGTACACCTTACAGCAGTATTGCAAATTATAATTTCCGTAATAGTCGGGATAATTGCATATGCCCTAGAGGGTGAAGAAGAAGCAATAGCAGTGGTTTATGGTGGGGCAGTTGCTTTGGTTGGTACTTTGCTACTGCTTTGGCGTATGCAAAGCGTAAAAAATAATACCTTGATGGATGCGAAGTATTATTTGTGGATATTTTATCGCTCTGGATTGGAGCGTTTTTTGGCACTAAGTATACTTTTGGCTATGGGGATGGGCATGCTTGAACTTGTTCCTTTAGCAGTTTTAATTGGTTTTGTAGTGAGTCAGTTGGTGTGGATAATTGCTCCGCTACAAGACACGAATAAAGGCAATTAAAGAAAATAAAGAATTTATGGCTAGCGAAACACACAGCTCAACTGAATACATAAAGCATCACTTACAGAATCTTACTTTTGGAGAATTGCCAGATGGTTCGTGGGGGTTGGCTCAAACTTCTGAGCAAGCACAGGCCATGGGGTTTTGGGCGATTAATTTAGATACTGTTTTAATATCCTTAATACTGGGTTCAATATTTCTATATTTTTTTGCTAAGATAGCGAAAAATTCAACTTCAAATACTCCAGAAGGCGGTCAGAATTTTGTTGAGTGGATAATTGAATTTATTGATGATAGTGTGCGGGGGTCATTTACAGGTAAAAATCCATTAGTGGCTCCGTTAGCTTTAACAATCTTTATATGGATTTTTTTAATGAATTTGATGGATTTGGTTCCTGTAGACTATTTGCCTGGTTTAGCTACTGCGCTTGGGATTCCTTTTCTTAAAGTGGTGCCTACAACAGATCCGAATGCCACATTTGGTATGTCTATTGCAGTATTTGTTTTAGTAGTGTATTACAGCATCAAGGTTAAAGGTGCGGCTGGATTTGCTGGAGAATTAACTCTACAACCATTTAGTAGTGATAACCCAGTAATAAAGGGAATATTTATTCCTATAAATTTATTTTTGGAAGGTGTAAACTTAATTGCTAAGCCGATTTCACTCTCATTACGGTTATTTGGGAATATGTATGCTGGAGAGATGATATTTGTATTATTAGCAATAATGGGCGGTTCATTTGCGGCTGCAAGTATTGGTGGATCCTCAGTATTGTTTGGATCGCAAATATTGTTATCTTTAGCATGGGCAATATTTCATATATTGATTATAACTTTGCAAGCATTTATATTTATGACGCTTACAATAGTTTATTTGGACATGGCTCATCAGGAGCATCATTGATTTTTGCATTATTTTATTTATAGGAGAACTCTGTGGAACAATCATTATTATATATCGCTGGCGCGATCATGATGGGCCTAGGCGCTCTTGGTGCTGCGGTTGGTATCGGCATTTTGGGAGGAAGGTTCCTTGAGGGTGCGGCACGCCAACCAGAATTAATTCCAATGCTACGTACTCAGTTTTTTATTGTTATGGGGCTTGTTGATGCTGTGCCAATGATTGCTGTTGGTATTTCTATGTATATTCTGTTTGCGGTAGTTGGTGGTTAGGGCCGCAACATTGTTTTTTATTAAAAAGGCTCGAACATGAATATCAATGCTACCTTAATCGCACAAACAATCATGTTTGTTTTGTTTGTATGGTTCTGTATGAAATTTGTATGGCCGCCTATAATGCAGGCGCTGAGTGATCGAAAGAAGCAAATTGCTGATGGATTGGCAGCAGGAGAGCAGGGTAAGCGTGAGTTGGAGTTGGCTTCTAAATCTGCCTCTGAGGATATAGAAAAAGCAAAACAGAAGGCTGCTGAAATAATTGCTCAAGCTGAGAAGCGTTCATCTCAAGTTGTTGAAGAAGCAAAGGGTCTTGCTAAAGAAGAGGGAGATCGAATTGTAGCAAGTGCAAAGGCAGAGGTTGAGCAAGAAATTTTTCGTGCTAGGGAAGTTTTGCGACAAGAGGTTGCTGATTTGGCGATAGCTGGAGCAGCAAAAATTCTTGACCGAGAGGTAGATGCAAAAGCTCATGCTGATTTACTTAAAACTATTAAGGCAGAGCTGTAATCAATGGCTGAAGCGCTAACAATTGCAAGGCCTTATGCGGAAGCGGCATTTAAATTAGCCAAATCAGGTAATAATTTGTCTGGTTGGTCTAATATGCTAAAAATTACTGCTTTTGTGGCAGATAATAAACGTATTCGAGCTCTTCTTGGTAACCCAAAGATATCTGCAAAGCATTTGGGGGAATTGCTTCTTGATATTTGCGGTATTATTCATCATGGTATATGTGGTACGAAGCTTAGTAAAGATAGTCATACCTTCATATTATTGTTAGTTGAAAATAAGAGGGTTGGGGTGCTGCCAGAAATAAGCGAGTTATTTGAGCAATTAAAAACACGCCATGATGGAATGTTAGAAGCTAAAATTAGTTCGGCATTTGCTATAAATGGTCAACAAATTAATGACTTAGTAATGGGCCTCGAGTCTAAGTTGAAATGCAAAATAGAGGCAACAGTAGAAGTTAAACCAGAATTAATAGGTGGGGTAAAAGTTGAAATTGGAGACGAGGTGTTTGATGCCTCTGTGCGAGGAAAACTTGAAGCCATGTCTGTAGCGCTTAAAAGCTAGGAGTTAAAAGAAATGCAGTTAAATCCATCTGAAATTAGTGAATTAATTAAAAATAAAATAGAGGGGCTTGATGCCGCTTCGGAAATTAAAACTCAAGGTACCGTAGTTTCGGTAACTGATGGAATTGTACGTGTCCATGGGTTATCTGATGTTATGCAAGGAGAGATGCTGGAGTTTCCAGGCAACACTTTTGGGTTGGCGCTCAATCTTGAGCGAGACTCTGTGGGAGCTGTGATTCTAGGGGAATATGAGCATATTACTGAAGGTGATATTGTAAAATGTACTGGGCGTATTTTGGAGGTTCCAGTAGGTGAAGAATTGAAGGGTAGGGTTGTTAATTCATTAGGGCAGCCTGTTGATGGCAAGGGCCCAATAAATGCCCAAGAGTCTGAGCCAATTGAAAAGATTGCTCCAGGAGTAATTTGGCGCCAGTCTGTAGATCAGCCTGTACAAACAGGTTTGAAATCAATTGATGCTATGGTTCCTGTAGGGAGGGGACAACGTGAATTAATAATTGGTGATCGTCAAACTGGAAAAACAGCGGTTGCAATTGATGCCATTATTAATCAAAAAGGTCAAAACATGACCTGTATTTATGTTGCGGTTGGACAGAAAGCATCTTCAGTTGCAAATGTGGTCCGTAAATTAGAAGAGCATGGGGCCATGGAGTATACAATTGTTGTTGCTGCAACAGCATCAGAGTCTGCAGCAATGCAGTTTATTGCGCCTTATTCTGGCTGTACGATGGGAGAGTATTTTCGCGATAAGGGAGAAGATGCTCTTATTATCTATGATGATTTAACAAAGCAGGCTTGGGCGTATCGGCAAATTTCATTATTGCTGCGTCGGCCGCCTGGACGAGAGGCTTATCCTGGTGATGTTTTCTACTTGCATTCTCGATTATTAGAGCGTGCTGCTCGTGTTAGTGCAGATTACGTTGAGCGGGCAACTGAGGGTAAGGTTCAGGGTAAAACGGGTTCTTTAACTGCATTGCCAGTAATTGAAACTCAGGCAGGTGATGTTACAGCATTTGTTCCTACTAATGTCATTTCAATAACTGATGGTCAAATTTTTCTTGAAACAGATTTATTTAATGCAGGTATTCGCCCAGCTATTAATGCTGGAGTATCAGTATCACGAGTAGGCGGGTCAGCACAAACTAAAGTTATTAAAAAACTTGGTGGTGGTGTACGCCTTGCTTTGGCTCAGTATCGAGAGTTGGCTGCATTTGCTCAATTTGCATCTGATCTTGATGAGGCAACTAGAAAACAACTTGAACGTGGAAAAATGGTTACAGAGCTAATGAAGCAAGCACAATATGCAACTTTAAGTGTATCTGAAATGGCTCTTACTTTATTTGCTGTTAATAAGGGTTATTTGGATGATGTAGAAGTTAACCGTGCCTTGGAATTTGAGGCTGCATTAAAAGGTCATATGCAGAGCAATCATAGTGACATAATGGATAAGATTCAATCAAGTGGTGAGCTTGATGCTGAAACAGAAGAAAAACTTGATGCTGCGGTTAGAGACTTTAAATCTACTGGATCTTACTAAGTTATGGCAGGAAGCAGAGAAATAAGGACAAAAATTAGTAGCGTAAAGAATACGCAAAAAATAACGCGTGCTATGGAAATGGTGGCTGCTTCTAAGATGCGGAAAGCGCAAGAGAGGATGAAAAAAGCGCGGCCATATGGAGATAAAATCCGCAATGTTGCTGCACATATGAGTAGAGCTAGTAGTGAATATAGGCACCCTTTTCTTATTGAGAGGGATACAGTTAAGCGGATTGGTGTAATTATAGTTACATCTGATAAAGGGTTATGTGGAGGACTTAATACTAATATTCTACGTTTAGCTACGGGAAAGATTAAAGAATGGGAAGGTGAGGGAGAGCAGATTGAAATTTGTTGCATTGGTAATAAAAGTTTAGGCTTTATGACTCGTGTTGGCGCTAATGTCGTATCTAATGCTGTAGGGCTGGGGGATACACCAAAAATTGAAAGCCTTATTGGTGCAGTGAAAGTAATGACTGATGGTTATAATGAAGATCGCTTTGATCGAGTCTACCTTTTTTATACTCGTTTTATTAATGCCATGAAGCAAGAGCCAATGATGGAGCAGTTGCTTCCATTGTCGGATGAAAAGTTACAGGGTGGTAGTGAAAAACAGCAAGATAAATACCATGATGGGCCGGCTGGAACATGGGACTATATATACGAACCTGATGCAAAAACTGTTATAGATGATGTTATGGTTAGGTATATAGAAGCACTTATTTATCAGTCGTTGACAGAAAATATAGCTTCTGAACAATCCGCTCGAATGGTGGCAATGAAGGCTGCATCGGATAATGCGGGTGATGTAATTAACGAGCTTACATTGGTTTATAACAAGACCCGTCAGGCGGCTATAACGAAAGAGCTTTCTGAAATAGTGGCTGGTGCTGCAGCAGTTTAATAATTTTTGATTTAGTAATTAAGGGACAACCATGGACCAAGGAAAAATTGTTCAATGTATTGGCGCAGTAGTTGATGTTGAGTTTTCACGTGAATCAATGCCAAAGGTATATGATGCGCTAACAATGGAAGGATCAGAGCTCACTTTAGAAGTTCAGCAACAATTGGGTGACGGCATAGTTCGCACAATTGCTCTAGGATCTTCGGATGGGCTTCGTCGGGGAATGATGGTAAGTAATACTAAAGAGCCGATAAAGGTTCCGGTAGGTTCTAAAACATTGGGACGCATCATGGATGTACTAGGGACTCCAATTGATGAAATGGGTCCTATTGGTGCGGAAAAAGCCATGTCTATTCATCGTAAGGCACCATCCTTTGATGAGTTATCTGCATCTACTGAGCTACTTGAAACAGGTATTAAAGTTATTGATTTGGTATGCCCTTTTGCAAAGGGTGGTAAGGTAGGGTTGTTTGGTGGTGCGGGTGTAGGTAAAACCGTTAATATGATGGAATTAATTCGTAATATTGCTACTGAGCATAGTGGATATTCCGTATTTGCTGGAGTGGGTGAACGTACACGTGAAGGAAATGACTTCTATCATGAAATGAAAGATTCTAACGTGTTAGATAAAGTATCGTTAGTTTATGGGCAGATGAATGAGCCTCCTGGTAACAGATTGCGTGTAGCTTTAACTGGCTTAACAATGGCTGAAAGTTTCCGTGATGAGGGTCGGGATGTTCTATTTTTTGTTGATAACATATATAGATTCACATTGGCAGGAACAGAAGTATCTGCATTACTTGGGAGAATGCCGTCTGCAGTAGGGTATCAGCCTACGTTGGCAGAAGAAATGGGGCGCTTGCAAGAACGAATTACATCAACGAAATCAGGATCAATTACTTCTATTCAAGCAGTTTACGTGCCAGCAGATGATTTGACTGATCCTTCTCCTGCAACAACTTTTGGCCATTTGGATGCAACTGTAGTATTGTCACGTGATATTGCTTCTTTGGGAATTTATCCTGCTGTAGATCCACTTGATTCTACTTCACGTCAGCTTGACCCTCTAGTTGTTGGCGAAGATCATTACAATACAGCTCGTGATGTTCAGCAAACCCTTCAGCGTTATAAGGAACTTCGTGACATTATTGCTATTTTAGGAATGGATGAATTGTCTCCAGAAGATAAATTAGCTGTAGCAAGGGCCCGAAAAATCCAACGATTCCTGTCTCAGCCATTTAATGTTGCAGAGGTATTTACTGGTACACCTGGTAAATACGTTTCATTGAAAGATACTATTAAAGGGTTTAAAGGTATTGTTAATGGTGAATATGATGATTTACCAGAGCAGGCTTTTTATATGGTTGGTGGTATAGAAGAGGCAGTAGAGAAAGCTAAGACTATTTAGTAATAATTAATTTATGGCAACGACAATACATGTAGATGTGGTAAGTGCTGAACAGGAGATTTATTCTGGGTTAGCCGAGTTAGTTATTGTGCCGGCGCTGATGGGTGAGGTTGGTATTTACCCACGTCATGCACCAATGATTACAAGAATAAAGCCGGGTTCAGTACGAATTAAAATTCCTGAGCAAACAGATGATGAACTAATTTATGTTTCTGGTGGAATGTTAGAGGTTCAACCTAGTGTGGTGACCATTCTTGCTGATACAGCTATTAGAGGTGGTGATTTAGATGAAACTAAAGCTCTTGAAGCTAAAGGGCGCGCCGAAGCAGCCATGAAAGATAAATCCTCTAAAATTGATTATGCTAGAGCTCAAGCAGAATTAGCAGAGTCTATAGCTCAAATAGCAGCAATTGAGAAGCTTAGGAAGCGGTCGCGTTAGTAAATTTAGTAAATTGAAAAAAAAGGCGACTTAGGTCGCCTTTTTTTATTTTCTGAATATAAACATGCATAAATTAGAAATAAAAGTTAAACTTTCTCTTAGATTCTATCTAGATAAATTAAATATAAATTAATAAGTGGAAAATCTTAATATCATCATTTTAGCCGCTGGACTTGGTAAGCGCATGTATTCAGCTACACCAAAGGTCTTACATTTACTAGCAGGAATGCCTTTATTAGAGCATGTACTCATTACGGCACACACATTATCGCCACAAAAAATTTGTGTGGTATATGGTCATGGAAATGAAGCTGTTCCAAATTTGATAGGAGATGAACAGGTTATTTGGGTAAAACAAGAGCCACAGCTAGGCACTGGTCATGCATTGTTGCAGGCCCTGCCATATATAGATAAAAGAGGTGTGACACTAATTTTATATGGGGATGTACCTCTAATTAATGCTGAAACACTTAAAAACTTAATATCAGATGTATCATCAGAATCTTTGGCTTTACTTACAGTGGAGCTGGATGAACCATTAGGTTACGGTAGAATAATAAGAGATGTTACAACTAAAAAAATTATTGAGATTGTTGAAGAAAAAGATGCAAATAAAGATCAATTAGAAGTATGTGAAATTAATACAGGTATTATGGCGGTTTCTAATATTTATTTACATGAATGGTTACCTAAACTAGAAAATAATAATGCACAAAAAGAATATTATCTGACTGATATTGTATCAATGGCAGTTAAATCTGGAAAAAGAATAGAGGCAGCACAACCATTTTATACTTGGGAAATTTATGGAGTAAATAGCAAAATACAATTGGCCATGCTTGAAAGAACTTATCAAAAAAATTATGCAAGAAAATTATTAGAAGAAGGCGTAACAATTAGTGACCCTTCACGCATTGATATACGTGGACAATTGACTTCTGGAAAAGATGTAGAGATAGATATTAATTGTGTTTTTGAGGGTGTGGTGAGGATAGGTGATGGAGTAAAAATTGGTGCTAATAGCATATTAAAAAATGTAAAAATAGAGTCTGGTACTATTATTCTTCCATTTAGCTTTATTGAGGGTGCTGATATAGGGAAAAATTGTCAAATTGGGCCATTTTCCCGTATACGCCCAGGAACAAGCCTTGCTGATGAGGTCCGTATTGGTAATTTTGTTGAAGTTAAGAATAGTAATATCAATATTGGTAGTAAGGTGAATCATTTAAGTTACATAGGGGAAGCAAAAATAGGGAAAAGGGTTAATGTGGGCGCAGGGACAATAACTTGTAATTACGATGGGGTGAACAAGCTTCAGACGATTATTGAAGACGATGTTTTTATTGGTTCAGATACACAATTAATTGCCCCTGTAAAAATAACTAGTGGTTCCACTATAGGAGCAGGGTCAACTATTACGGTTAATACTCCTCCAGAACAATTAACCTTGTCACGCTCTAGGCAAAGAAGTGTTTCAGGTTGGAAGCGCCCAATTAAAAAATGAGGTTAGCATTATAAACTTTAAATGTCTTATAGCTATTCATAGATCAAATTAATAAGGGAAAATTTCCATGTGTGGAATAGTCGGCGGAGTGGCCTGGGATAATATTGTTCCCGTATTGCTAGAAGGGTTACATCGCCTTGAATACCGCGGTTACGATTCATCTGGATTAGCATTACTAAATGGTAAATTGAATCGGGTACGTACTACTGGGCGAGTAGCTGAACTTAGTAGTCTTGTCAGTGAGCAAAAATATAAAGGTAAAATTGGTATTGCTCATACCCGATGGGCTACTCATGGGGTTCCTTCTGAGCGTAATGCGCATCCACATTTTTCTGGTGATGCGTCAAAAGTTGCAGTAGTACATAACGGTATTATTGAGAATCATGAGGCGTTATATCAACGACTAAAAAATGAAGGATTCGATTTTAATTCTGATACAGATACAGAAGTTATAGCTCACCTTATTACTTTTAATTTAAAGAAGACACCTGATTTATTTGAAGCGGTTTGTCTCTCTGTTTCTGAATTACAAGGCGCTTATGCAATTGCTGTAATTGAAGAATCGCATCCAGAGCGTATTATTGTTTCTCGTAATGGAGCCCCATTGATACTTGGTTTAGGAGAGAATGGTAACTATGCCGCTTCAGATACTTCGGCATTATTACAAGTGACCAAGAGCATGGTTTATCTTGAAGAAGGAGATGTTGCAGAACTATATAAAGATAGCTATCGTATTGTAAATTGCTTAGGCATTAAGCCTTATGTAAAAGTTATACGTGAAATACATAAAAGTAAACTCACAAATTCAGCAGTAGAAATGGGTCCTTACAATCATTTCATGCAAAAAGAAATATTTGAGCAACCGAGTGCAGTAGCTAATACATTAGAAATGGTGCTCAATGCTCATTCAATCTCTCCAAAATTATTTGGAAATTATGCAGAGATGATTTTTAAGAAAACCAATGGAATTCTGATACTTGCTTGTGGTACTAGTTATCATGCTGGGCTAGTTGCTAGTTACTGGCTTGAGTCTGTAGCTGGGGTCACTTGCAAAGTTGAGATTGCAAGTGAATATCGTTATCGTGATCCAGTTTCTCATCCTAATACATTGGTAATAGGGATCTCACAGTCTGGAGAGACAGCAGATACTATTGCTGCACTTAATTATGCTAAGTCATTAGGAAATACCCATAGTCTTGCAATTTGTAATGTTGCAGAAAGTACGCTTGTGAGGCAAACAGAATTATGTTTTCTTACACGAGCAGGACCAGAAATTGGGGTGGCTTCTACTAAAGCATTTACTACGCAATTGGCAGCACTAATGCTATTTACTATGACATTAGCAAAGTTAAATGGAAAGTTGTCAGGTGAGCGTGAACTTGAGATGATTGCTGAGCTAAGGCATTTACCTGTTGCATTGCAGCATGCACTTAAAGTGGAGGAGCCTGTCAAATTATGGTCCGAAAGGTTTTTCCATAAACGCCATACCCTGTTTCTTGGACGTGGGATGCATTATCCTATTGCTATGGAAGGAGCGCTTAAATTAAAAGAAATTTCTTATATTCATGCAGAAGCATATGCTGCAGGCGAACTGAAACACGGTCCCCTCGCTTTAGTTGATAGTGATATGCCTGTAGTTGCAATTGCTCCTAATGATACATTATTAGAGAAATTAAAATCGAATCTGCAAGAAGTACGTGCGCGAGGAGGGGAACTCTATATTTTTACAGATGCCGAATCTGTAATTCAGAATAGTGAAGGACTTCATGTTATTCGTATGGCAGAACATGCAGGACTCCTTAGTCCTATTCTTCATGCTATTCCACTCCAGCTACTTGCCTATCATGTTGCGCTACAAAAAGGGAATGATGTTGATAAACCAAGAAATTTAGCCAAGTCCGTTACGGTAGAATGAGTTTGAACAGAGAATAATTGGGAGTATTTTGGACCTCGAAAAGATAAAAAAAACTCTCCGCAAATTCACAGAAGAAAGAGACTGGGAACAGTTTCACAATCCAAAAAATCTAGCAACAGCACTTTCAGTTGAAGCATCAGAACTATTAGAGATTTTTCAGTGGTCTAATGATGGTGGTCTGAATGAGATAAATGATCCCAAAAAAAGAGAAGAGATTGAAAAAGAAATAGCAGATATTTTTAATTATTTGGTTAAGTTAATAGATGTTTAATATGTGGATATAGAAGAAACATTAAAGAAAATAAAAGGGCGTGGAAAAAAATATAAAAACTGGTAATATGAACTAAAATTTAAACTTAGAAAGGGTATCTTTAAAAATGTCTCAATATTCAAATGAAGAAAGAATGAAAAAAATTGCAGATAACTATTTTGCTGCTTGGAATGAACATAATTTGGTTAGGTTGAGAGAGTTGTTTGACGAGAAAATAACATTAAAAGATTGGGATATTTACGAAACTGGGATTGAAAGAGTTTTAAAGGCAAATTCAAATATATTTGAAGCTGTTCCTTCTATTAAAATTCATGTTATAGATGTGGCGACTGCTCCGACAAAGATAATGGCAGAAATAAAGGTATTGCTTAATGAAGGGAAAAGTATTGACGTTATAGATGTTTTAGAAGTTAAGAATGAACTAATAAAAAGTATAAAAGCCTTCAAATGTTAGCAATAAAGAGGTCTAATCTCATGGGGTTCCTCAAAGAATATTGTATTAAGTATAGGAGGGTTTTTATTACAAAGCAGCAGATAAAGATATGTTTGCTAGTAAAGAAAATAGGTGGGGCGTAAATAAAAAGAAATTTAGAATTGGTTTTTTGTTTGTAATGGCATAAGGTTTTAGAGAGATGTGTATCTTAAAGAAATAATAAAACAAATGGTGATAATGGAATAGCGGCTTTGTTAATTAGATACATCTAGTGACAATTGAATTATTAGGTTATGTGGGTTACTTTTGAATCTAATATAGAATTATTCTTAAAATTAATTTATTCTTATATTTATTATTTAATGAAGTGAAGGAAAAAATATGATAACTATTAAAACAGCACACGCACACTGTGATATTCCTTGTAAAATCTACGATCCTGCGGTTATTCAATATTCTGCTCTAAGTATTGTCAGATTTATGGATCTAATAACAGAAGAAATAGAAAGCTCAGATATGAATGCATCAAAAATCTCTCAGTTAGCCAGATTGACAGCTGTGAAAGAGCAGCATGCAAAAGAAGTTAAAAGTGAAGTGGCAACTATTTGGGGAGATTATTTTAAGGAGCCACAAATATCTAAATATCCTGAGATACATGAATTAATCCATTCTATAATGCAACTTGCTTCAAAGTGTAAGCAGGATATAAATAGAGATAATGGAATTGAGCTTTTAGAGAAAATAAATAAATTCACAGAAATATTCTGGGAAACTAAAAATATAGAAACTAAAAAATATTATGCGCCTTATCCCCCAGAATTGGTAATTGTCTGCCCAGTTCTTAGAAGTGTTTAAAATATTCAAAGTCTCTGGGACAAGTATGCAACCAACACTTGTATCAGGGGATCTTATATTAGCAACTCATTTTCTTAAGGGGTTCGTGAGAAAGAATAGTTTAATTGTATTCTATGATAATTATCACTCATATATAATTAAAAGAGTTGCATATAGAAAAGAATCTAGTGTTATGCTTAAAAGTGATAATGCAAATACAAGCTCAATGTTTTGCCAAGATCCTATTAGTTTAGATAATAGAATTTATTTGGTCTTGATTAAAATTAATTTTAAATATCTCCTTAGGGGGGTCATGGTTAAAGTAAAAAAGTTTAGCTTATAAGAATAATTAATTTTAATGCTTAAAACGGCCATTATTGTTTCAGTACGAGTTATCTTTAATCTCCTTTCTTTACAATAGAGTGAACATGGATATTTCTATAGTTATTTCCTGATTCCCATGATTGTAGGATCATTTGCGTATGAAAGGTGGGGTCGCTATTCTCTGCTATGCTTATTAAATGAAAATTATATTCTTAATTCCAATATTTTTTCTATCTCTTATCTCTACCCATTGTTTAGGTGAAACTATGGATGAATTGGTGAAACGGAATGGGCTTTATTATAAGAAACATAATGACACTCTTTTTACAGGGAGAGTAATTGGGAAAGAACAAGGTGAGATAAAGAACGGGAAGAAAGAAGGGGAGTGGGTTAGGTATTGGAGAAATGGGCGCCCAATGAGTAAAATAGATTTTAAGAATGGGAAGAAAGAAGGGGAGTGGGCAATTTATTACTCTGATGGGCGGCTAAGAGAAAAAGGGCGTTATAAGAATGGGGAGATGCAAGGTGAGTGGGATGATTGACTAGTTTGGTAAGGGTTGCTTTTTATGCTTTTTATTTTATTTGGTCAATCGCTAGTTAATATATAGAAACGTATTTTTATTAATTTATGTATTGGGACTAATATTAATTGGCTATATGAGTCTGATGATATCTTCGGGTTTATAGATTTTAGGTGGATTGAAAAAATACTTGCTGTTTATGTAAGAATAGAATGATAGTGGATTAGTCTATATGGTAAGAAGGTAAGAAAAGTATTCTTTTACCTTGTTTTTAAAATATTTTATGTTATTTATATTTATAAGAATATAAAATCTGTTAATTTTTTTACTAGAAGAATTGTAGAGAAGTAGGAACAAGTTTACAATAGAGGGTATGGTAATAGTTTATTCATGCAAAGTATTAGTCTAGCCCATCATTTTTTGATCTCCATGCTAGTCATGGCAGATACCTCTTTTTTCAAAATATTTATTTATACTTGTGGACATAATGAGAAATGTGCAAGAGAGCTTGCTGTGAATTGCGCTATAGGAAAAACTTTAGAAGGTTTATTTAATAAGTCTGATATTCTTTATAAGAATTTAGGCTTAAAGAATTTTTCTATATGTATAGATGCTCAGTTAAGAAAGGTCGTATACCTTTCAGTACCTGACTGGGATGTTATGTTAACAGGAAAAAATAAATTAGGGTTATGGCCTTTCTTAATATTTTACAAGCAATTATTAACAGAGAAATTCTGGAGAAATTATTGGTTACTCTAGTATATGTGGGGTACGATTAAAGGGGTTGTATTTGGTGATTAGCGATATTACTCAAATAAAATCAGAGAGTCCAGTCTTTATAGAGCCATCTGTTGGAGTTGTATTGGCTTTTGATTTTGGTGAGAAACGTATTGGTGTGGCAGTTGGTAATTTAGAGCTGGGTTTGGCCCATCCGCTTGTTACAATAAGAGAAGAGAGCACAAAAAATAGATTTGATGTAATTGGTAAATTAATAAAAGAGTGGGGGCCAGTACAATTAATAGTGGGGCTACCTATTAATGTCGATGGTAGTGGCCATAGATTAACGCGATTGAGCAAACGTTTTGCGCGTCGTTTAGAGGGCCGCTTTAGGATTAATGTCAAGTTTGTTGATGAGCGCTATACTTCAATTACCGCAAGCATGGGGTTGAGTGAGACAGGAATTAATTATAAGAAACAGAAATTTATTATTGATCAGGTAGCAGCCCAACAAATATTGCAATCATATTTTGATAGATAAAATGAATTTACCTAATGCAGAGCACTTATTAGATAAATTGTCAGAAAAGATGCGTCCAGACGTAACTAAGAATACTGTGCTAGTTGGTGTTTATACAGGCGGGGTTTGGTTGGCAGAACGTCTACATAAAGATTTATCATGTACACTTCCTTTTGGAACGTTAGATGTATCATTTTATAGAGATGATTTTCATGAAATTGGACTGCATCCGCAGGTCAAGCCTTCAAACATTCCATTTGAAGTAGAGGGGCGCCATATTATATTAATAGATGATGTTCTCTACACTGGGAGAACCATTCGTGCTGCAATTAATGAATTATTCGACTATGGGAGACCAGCTAGTATCCGTCTTGCTGCTTTAGTAGATCGTGGGAAGAGAGAGATGCCAATTGCAGCTAATTATGTTGGTACAGATATTGTTTTACCAGAGCATAAAATGCTGGCCTTAGAACAGGAAGATAATGGGAACCTTAGTCTAAGTTTGTATGATAAAGAATTTCCAGAATAATGAATAATCCTCAGTTAAATAAGAATGGAGAATTACAACACCTTTTAACTACTGAGGGGCTTCCTGCTCCTATTTTATTAAAAATACTTGATACAGCTGAATCCTTTGTTGGCGTTACTGAACGTGATATTAAAAAAGTACCATTGTTAAGAGGCAAGTCTATATTTAATCTTTTTTTTGAACCTAGTACTCGTACTCGTACTACATTTGAGATAGCTGCTAAGCGATTGTCAGCAGATATTGTTAATCTAAATATTGCTTCTTCTTCTCAGTCTAAAGGCGAAACAATGTTAGATACTGTGAATAATCTTTCTGCAATGAATGCTGATATGTTTATTGTGCGGCATTCACAAAGTGGAGCAGCTCATTTGATTGCGCGACATGTTCGCCCTGAAATACACGTCATTAATGCCGGTGATGGGCGCCATGCACATCCGACGCAGGCGCTGTTAGATATGTTTACTATACGTCGTTATAAGTGCGACTTTCATAATTTACGTGTGGCGATTGTAGGCGATATTTTACATTCAAGGGTTGCTCGCTCACAAATTCATGCATTAACTACTTTAGGCGTGCCTGAGGTACGGGTAATATCACCTAAAACATTGTTACCAAGTAAAGTTACACGTCTTGGTGTGCACGTATATCACAATATGGAACAGGGTCTTAAAAACGTCGATGTTGTATTAATGCTGCGTTTGCAGAATGAGCGTATGTTGAGTGCTCGTCTTCCTAGTGCTGAAGAATATTTTAAGTATTATGGTCTTACACAGGATAAATTAGCTTTAGCTAAACATGACGCTATTGTTATGCACCCTGGGCCAATGAACCGTGGTATTGAGATTGAGTCAGTTGTAGCAGATGGGATGCAGTCAGTAATTCTTCCACAAGTAACTTTTGGTATTGCAGTGCGGATGGCAGCAATGACAATTCTTGCTGGGAATTGAATCTCTTAATAAGAGGAAATTTTACTAAATATGTAAAATTATTTAAGTTTCATAATTGAGATCAAAATAGAATGTTATGAGAATCCTTATAAAAGATGGCCGCGTAATTGATCCTAAGAACAATATTGATGCTGTAAATAATGTGTATATTATTGCTGGAAAAATTGTTTCTATAGGAAATGAACCCAAATCTTTTAAGCCTAACTATGTTATAAATGCTAAAGGGTTGGTGGTATGTCCAGGCCTTGTGGATTTATCAGTGCGGTTACGTGAACCAGGGCTTGAGTATACAGCTACACTTGAATCAGAGATGAGAGCGGCTATTTCAGGGGGGGTTACTAGTCTTGCCTGCCCTCCTGATACTAGTCCACCACTTGATGAACCAGGCCTAGTTGATATGTTAAAGCATCGTACTAAAGGTCTGAATCAAGCAAATGTTTATCCTATTGGCGCTCTCACACGAGAACTGAAAGGAGAGCGGCTGACAGAAATGGCTGAATTACATGATGCTGGCTGTGTTGCTTTCAGTCAATCTGATAAGTTACTACTTGATACACGTGTGATGATGCAAGCTATGCAGTATGCTTCTACATTTGGCTTTAGGATTTGGTTGCGTCCAGAGGATGATAGTATTGCTAATAGTGGGGTGGCTCATGATGGTGAAGTGGCAACTCGTTTAGGTTTGCCAGCAATTCCTATATGTGCTGAAACAATAGCATTATCTAAAATTATTTTAATAGCAAAAGAAACTGGCGCCAAGGTTCATCTCTGCCGTATTTCAAGTGCAGAAGGGGTGGCTATGGTTAGGGCTGCAAAGCAGCAAGGCTTATTAATTACTTGTGATGTAACGGCTACTCATTTGCATCTTTCAGAAATGGATATTAATTTCTTTGATGCTAACTGTCATCTTATTCCACCGCTAAGAAGCATAAGTGACCGGGATGCACTACGATCTGGTTTAATTGATGGGACTGTAGATGCAGTTTGTTCAGATCATGCACCTGTTGATGATGATGCAAAGTTACTCCCTTTTGGTGAATCTGAAGCTGGTGCTACTTGTATAGAATTATTATTGCCACTCGTATTAAAATGGGCTAAAGAAATAAATATTTCATTACCTAGTGCGATTGCTAAAATTACCTCATTGCCAGCAGGAGTGCTTGGTGTGGGGGTTGGAAACTTATCTATAGGTGCGGCTGCTGATTTGTGTATTTTTGATCCAGATGAACATTGGAAAATTGAGGCTTCAGCACTTAAAAGTAGAGGTAAGAATACACCATTTCTCGGTATGGAACTTCAGGGCAAGGTTAAATATACTTTAGCAAATGGAGTTATCGTATACGAGGATTAACTCAAGATAGATATTTATGTATGGCAATTACCTATAGAATAATATGACTAATCCATTACTTAATTTTTCTGGTTTACCGAAATTTGCTGATATTAAAATTACGCATATTGTTCCAGCTGTAGAAGAGTTATTGGAGCGTAGTCACACGACTGTTAAAGGAATCATTAGTGATACTGCTGAACCAACATGGCAGAATTTTGTGGAGCCAATGACAGATGTACATGAACAATTATCTCGTGCATGGGGGCAGGTTTCACATTTAAATTCAGTAATGAATAATCCTGAATTACGTGAAGTATATAACAATACTTTACCAATGGTTACAAAATACTATGCTGAGCTTTCACAAAATCAGGAATTGTATGAGAAATTTAAAAAACTTCATAATAGTAGTGAGTTTAAAAATTTTAATTGTGCTCAGAAAAAAATAATTAAAAATGAATTACGTGATTTTAGGTTGGGTGGTGCAGAACTAAAGTCTGAGAAGAAAAAACGATTTCTTACTATTAAGGAAGAATTGTCTATTCTTACTTCTAAATTTAGTGACAATTTATTAGATGCAACTAATACTTTTATATTGCATATAGAAAATATAGAAGAGGTATCTGGCATACCGGATGATGTGTTATTAGCTGCAAGAGAAATAGCTAAAAAAGATGATGCTGTTGGTTGGAAGTTTACGCTGCATGCACCTTGTTATCAGCCAATTATGAAGTATGCTGACAATCGAGAGTTACGTAAAAAAATTTACAAAGCTTATTCTACACGTGCTAGTGAGTTAGAAAGCAATGCTGTTTCTTGCTCTAATTACAAGGTTGATAGAGATAATACCTTATTAATTAGAAAAATACTTGAATTACGCAAAGAAGAGGCATTATTACTCGGATTTAATAGTTATGCTGAAGTATCATTAGCATCGAAAATGGCTTCAACACCTAAACAAGTTATAGAGTTTCTATCTGATTTAGCAGTTAAGGCTAGGCCATATGCTGAGCATGAATTAAAGGAGTTACAACAATTTGCTTCTGAACACTTTGAGCTTAATAAGCTTGAATCATGGGATTTAGAATATATAAGTGAAAAGTTACGAGTTGCCCGTTATGCTTTTTCGGATAATGAAATTAAGCAATATTTTCCTGAACCTAAGGTATTGGAGGGCATGTTCAAATTAGTTGAGAATCTTTACCAGATTAGCATTGCTCCTATAGAGGAAAGTCTGGAGTGTCAATTCTGGCATCCTGATGTAAAACTTTTTAGTATAAAAAATTTTGATAAAAAACTAGTAGGGATATTTTATATTGATCTGTATGCACGTCCCGGCAAACAAGGCGGAGCATGGATGGATGACGCTATTACTCGTAGAAGAATAGGAAATAAGATTCAAACTCCAGTGGCGTATCTTAATTGTAATTTTGCAGAGCCAGTAAGAATAAATGGTAAAACAAGGCCAGCACTTTTTACTCATAATGAAGTTATAACTTTATTTCATGAATTTGGTCATGGCTTACATCATTTACTTACTAAAGTAGAAGAGTTAGGTGTTTCTGGCATTAATGGGGTGGAGTGGGATGCAGTAGAATTCCCTAGCCAGTATATGGAAAACTTTTGTTGGGAATGGGATGTATTATCTGGGATGACTCAGCATATTGGAAATGGAGAATCATTGCCCCGAGAAATATTTGATAAGATGATTGCTGCAAAGAATTATCAGAGTGGTTTACAGATTTTGCGCCAAATAGAGTTTTCATTGTTCGATATGCATTTATATTTTGATTTTAATTTGGAAGAAGGGAGAACGGTACTAGATTTGTTGGATAGTATTCGTACTGAAGTAGCAGTTATCATGCCGCCAGAATTCAACCGCTTTCCTAATAGTTTTGCTCATATCTTTGCTGGTGGATATGCAGCTGGTTATTATAGTTATAAGTGGGCAGAAGTATTATCTGCTGATGCTTATAGTATGTTTGAGGAAAGTACATACGGGACAATAAATGAGAAAATTGGAATTCTATTTCGTGATGAAATTCTTGCAGTTGGTGGTAGCCGTAAAGCATTAGAATCATTTGTTGCATTACGAGGTAGGGAGCCAAAAATAGATGCATTATTGCAACATTGTGGTATGGTAAATAAATAATACTGTAGCGGATGTTTGATCAAAAGATATAATTTCCGCAACAGTATTGTAAAGCTTATATTTTGAGAAATAAGTTATTCTGTTTTGCTTTTTGCATCTGGTTCTGGTTCTGGTTCTGGTTCTGGTTCTGGTTCTGGCACTGAATTTGACGCTGAATCTGAACTTGTTTCTGTTGTTGTATTTGTCTTGGGTTCTGTCATTAAGGGTGTATTATCTTCTTTTTTGTTTGGTTTGCGACGCGTCCAGAAGAATATAGCGATACCACCTGCGGCTAATAATAGAGCAATCTCAAGCATACCAATACCGCCAGAGTGGCTACCATGCCCGCCACCTTCACCAACATGTAAAGGAAGGGTAGCTGCTGTGGTCATTTTACCATTCTGTTCAGTTTCTAGTAGTATGTGGTATTGGCCTAATTCTTTGAAATTTAAACCAAAATTAATAGTTCCAGATGTATATAATTCTGGAGCTTTAGACATAATAGTTTTATTCTGCCCTCCTTCTACTAAAACAAGGCGAATACCAATTGGGACTTCGCGGGATTTAGATCCTTGAAGGTCAACTGTTACAAGGTGCTCGCCTATATTTGGTACGTGTTTACAATGGCCCATTGTTGGTGGAAGAGCTCCTTTTGGCTTCTCATAGACACTATAGTTAAGTGGTATGGGGCCTGATTTTATATTGCAGTCATCGCCTCCAGAATGGCCCATATGTCCAATCATTAGTTGACCATAAGCGGGTAAGGCCATCATTGATATCAAAATAGCAACCCATTTTAAGTGCAAAATCCAACTTGCTTTATTCATAGTTTCTCCATAATCCATAATTTGATATTCTGACCAATTAGTTACCTTGTGGTATTTCTAAGAAGTTTAATCGACCGATTGTATCTCAATTAAATCAAGAATGGGAGTCGCTTATAAGAATGAAATTTAGTAAAGGTTCGATAATTAATAAAAAATTGTATTTTTTGGTATATAAAATATACGCTTTTTGAGTTATTTTAAGTATTTGTAGGAAAATTAGAGATGCAGGATTTATATGAGTGGGGTGATATAGCTTTTTATTTGATTAATTAAGCCTTATTAGCCAGTCTTTTTTAAAGAATCTATTTGTCAGTATATAATATACCCTTTAATAAATAATAAGTAGAGCCTAACATAGCTCGCAATTACAATATTGAATGATATAAAACTGAAAACTACCGATTCAACACATGATATTTGTGTTACATATGGTGAAAAATTTTTAGCTGGCCAGTTATCTCTAGTTGAAAGTAAGGGATATGATTTTGCGCCCCCATTTAAGGAAATGACAATTCATCTTTATTTAATAGGTGTGATGTGGCGACATGGCGAAAATTTGGACTTAGCAATTAGTCCACGTGACCATGCACTAGAGTCCTTAAATAAGATACTGGTAAAAACGGGTATGAGTAATAGGAGTGCTGCAAAACGAATTTCGCTTTTAAAAGACCTCTCTCAAGAAACAGGAAGTAATGAAGCAGATGTTATAAATTCTGGTTATCAAGCATCTATGAATGATAATAGCTTAGACATGATTTTTGATGAACATCGTGATGAGGTGCGTGTTTCTGGAGCTCTATGGCGGTTTTATAGTAGAGGGAAGAGGTTTATGCTTCTAGGTGGAGGTGCTGCAGCAATTTTTGCAATATTCTTTGTTACGTTATATTCGCCAACAAGTAGTGGAATTACTATTTTAGCATTAGGGTTATTGGCTGCAGCACTAGTTGTAATGCCAACATTTATCATTGGTGTTTTGGTATATAGGATAAAATTTAAGAAGAAAAATTAAATTTAGTCAAAGCCAGGGTGCTTGCTAGTGATCTTAACGTTAAACTACCTGAGATTTTCTTTTACTAAATATTAAAGTTTATAACTTGCCTTTGATATTTTTTTCTAAAGTTTGGTAATGTAATTAAGCAATACAAATAATTAATGAAACACATAGAATGTTAAAGATCTTGAAAAAATTATGGGCGCTACAATTATAGATGGCAAGGTAATTGCTAAAGAGCTACGAGCTGAAAGTAGAGATCATGCTCAGCGATTAAAAGAAAAGGGCATACAGCCAGGGTTAGCGGTAATTATAGTTGGGGATAATCAAGCCTCTAAAATATATGTGCGTAATAAGGTGAGAGCTTGTAATGAAGCTAGTATTCATTCAGAGGTATATGAGTTTCCTAGTAATACTGATCAAGATGAGGTTTTACTTTGTATCCAGAAGCTCAATATAAATTCACGAATACACGGTATTTTAGTGCAGTTGCCATTACCGGATCATTTTGAAGAACAAAAAATAATTTCATCTGTTGGAGTAGAGAAAGATGTAGATGGTTTTCATCTCAATAATATTGGAGCCCTTGTTACAGGTTGTGCTGCATACCCACCTTGTACTCCTTATGGTGTGATGAAAATGTTGGAGAAGAATAATATTAAGATCGAAGGACAGCATGCAGTTGTAGTAGGCCGTAGTAATATAGTAGGGAAACCAATGGCAATAATGTTATTAGAGAAAGGTGCAACTGTCACTATTTGTACATCAAAAACTCGTAATTTAGTAGGGCATACTAGGAATGCAGATATTTTAGTGGTAGCTACAGGTAGGCCTCAAATGATTACGGCTGAGATGGTTAGAGCTGGTGCAACGGTTATAGATGTAGGTATAAACCGCATGTCTGATGGTAAATTAGTGGGTGATGTACATTTTGGTACTGTTAGGGAGAAAGCGGGATATATTACACCAGTTCCAGGTGGGGTTGGACCAATGACAATTGCTATGTTGCTTTGTAATACAATTGAGGCTGCAAGGCGTATTCAAACTGAAGGTGTATTAAAATCTTACATGGGTAATAGCATGTAACTTTAAGGTAGGAGCATGGAACATACATCAGATATCGACCCACAGGAAACTCAGGAATGGCTTGAAGCGCTTGATTCGGTAATGGCTATCGAGGGAACGGATAGAGCGCATTACCTATTGGGGAAATTGGTAGAGAAAATTCGTAGGTCAGGGGTACATTTACCTTATAGCGCGACAACTGCATACATAAACACTATCCCCCCTGGGAAAGAAGAAAAATCTCCTGGAGATCATGAGCTTGAGCGTCGTATTCGTTCTTATGTTCGTTGGAATGCAATGGTGATGGTTTTACGTGCAAATAAAAAAACAAATGTTGGAGGTCATATTTCGACTTTTGCATCTGCTGCGACACTTTACGATGTAGGTTACAACCATTTCTGGCATGCTGCCAGTAAGGATCATGGGGGTGATCTAGTGCTTGTGCAGGGGCATTCTTCTCCTGGAATTTATGCGCGTGCGTTTATGTTGGGAGAGTTAACTAAAAAACAACTAGATAATTTTCGTCAGGAGGTAGGAGGAACAGGTCTTTCTTCATATCCACATCCGTGGCTAATGCCAGATTTCTGGAGATTCCCAACGGTATCTATGGGATTAGGCCCATTGATGGCGATTTATCAGGCTCGTTTTATGAAATATCTTGGAAGCCGTGGATTAGCAAAGACGGAGGGTCGTAAAGTCTGGGCTTTTATGGGTGACGGTGAAATGGATGAGCCTGAGTCATTAGGTGCAATTTCCTTGGCATCAAGAGAGAATCTTGATAATTTGATATTTATTATTAATTGTAATCTTCAGCGTCTTGATGGTCCTGTTCGAGGTAATAGTAAAATTATCCAAGAATTGGAAGGGAGTTTTCGTGGGGCTGGTTGGAATGTTATAAAAGTAATTTGGGGTTCTTATTGGGACCCACTATTAGCAAAAGACACTAAAGGCCTATTACAGAAAAGAATGATGGAATGTGTTGATGGTGAATATCAAACTTTTAAATCAAGAGATGGCTCGTATGTGAGAAAGCATTTTTTTGGTAAATATCCAGAATTGTTGGAAATGGTAGCTAATATGTCTGATGACGACATTTGGAGATTAAATCGAGGAGGTCATGACCCTCACAAAGTTTATGCCGCATATGCTTCAGCAGTAAAGCATACTGGGCAACCAACGGTGATACTTGCTAAAACAATTAAGGGTTATGGTATGGGAGAGGCAGGTGAGGCCAAAAATATTACTCACCAACAAAAGAAAATGGGAACTACTTCTCTAAAATCGTTTCGAGATCGATTTAGTTTGCCTGTTTCAGACAGTAAAGTAGATGAATTACCTTATCTTATGTTTGATGAGGGATCTCCCGAACTTGATTATATGAAAGAGAAGCGTAAAGCATTGGGCGGTCTTCTCCATAAAAATCAAAGGCAAAGTACTGAAGCTTTGCAAATACCTGATTTGTCAGCATTTGATGCTTTACTTAGGGCTAGTGGGGCAGGGCGGGAGTCTTCTACTACTATGGTATTTGTGCGCATACTTAATATTTTAGTTAAAGATAAAGTTATTAAAAAAAGGATAGTTCCAATTGTTGCTGATGAATCACGAACATTTGGGATGGAAGGAATGTTTAGGCAGCTTGGTATTTGGTCTTCAACCGGTCAATTGTATACACCAGAAGATGCAGATAAATTAATGTATTACAAAGAAGATAAAGATGGTCAGATATTACAAGAAGGAATTAATGAAGCTGGTGCTATGTCTTCATGGATAGCAGCAGCAACCTCATATAGTACCCATGGTGTGCAAATGATACCTTTCTTTATATTTTATTCAATGTTTGGATTCCAGCGCATTGGTGATCTTGCTTGGGCGGCAGGCGATATGCGTTGTCGTGGTTTTTTAATGGGCGGGACTGCTGGACGCACTACTCTTAATGGAGAGGGTTTGCAGCATGAGGATGGCCATAGTCATTTGCTTGCTTCGACAATTCCTAATTGTATCTCTTATGATCCTACATTTTCATATGAACTTGTTGTTATTGTGCAAGATGGCTTGCGTCGAATGTATCAAGATCAGGAGGATGTGTATTACTACATAACGGTAATGAACGAAAACTATTCGCACCCAGAAATGCCTAAAGGAGTAGAGCAGGGCATATTGAAAGGTATGTATTTATTATCTGAGGATAATGATGAAGAAAAAAAATTGAATCTAAGAATACAGCTCCTTGGTTCTGGGACTATTTTACGTGAAATTATTGCAGCAGCAGATATTTTAAAAAAAGATTATGGGGTTAATTCGGATATATGGAGCGTTACTAGTTTTAATGAGTTGCGTCGGGAAGCTCTAGATATATCACGCTGGAATATGCTACACCCTAAGGAACAACCAAAAAAATCTTATGTAAATTATTGCTTAGATAAACGTGAAGGACCAATAGTAGCGGCAACTGATTATATGAAGGCATATGCAGATCAGATTCGTGAGTTTGTTCCAAGAAGATACAAAGTATTAGGGACTGATGGCTTTGGGAGATCAGATACACGTGAGAAATTAAGACGATTTTTTGAAGTGGATCGTTATTATATTATTGTTGCTTCACTTAAATCTTTGTCAGAAGATGGTAAGATTTCATTGGATGCAGTGGTAGAGGCAATAAACAAATATAATATTGATCCAGATAAATTAAATCCAGTAAAAGCATAAAGTTAGTCTGTAGAGATAATTGCTGATTTCTGAATATTGATATACAGATTAAGGATAAAGTGTGGCAGAAATTAAACAGGTATTAATTCCCGATATTGGAGATTTTAAGAATATTCCTGTAGTTGAGTTGCTAGTGAAGCTAGGCGATGAGATTAAAAAGGAGGACCCTCTGATTTCGCTAGAATCGGATAAGGCGACAATGGAAATACCTTCTCCTTTTGGAGGGGTTATTAAGAAAATAAATGTTCAAGAAGGCGATAGAGTTTCTGAGGGCGCAGCAATTTTAGAAATAGAGGTTATCAATGAAGACACTCTTACTTTAGCGTCTTCAATGAATCAATCAAGCCCCTCTATTACACATGTAGAAACTGATTCTCGTTTAAATCAAGCTACTAATATGATGCAAACTGCTCCTTCTGCTACAAATGTAGAAACTATTTCTAGCTTAAATCAGTCTACTAGTATGATGCCAATTGCTCCTTCTATCATGGCACATGCTAGTCCTTCTATTCGGCGTTTTGCACGAGAGTTGGGTGTAAATATTAATTTGGTAAGTGGTAGCGGTAAAAAGAAACGTATATTAAAAGATGACATCAAGTCTTATATTAAGGATGAAATGTCAAAATTATCTGTTAGTAAAAATAATTTTGAATTAGATCTTTTACCATGGCCTGATATTGAATTTTCTAAATTTGGGTCGGTGGAATTAAAACCACTATCACGTATTCAAAAAATGTCAGGTGCAAATTTGCACCGTAATTGGGTAATGATCCCGCATGTTACTCAGTTTGATGAGGCTGATATTACCGAACTTGAGGTGGAGCGAAAGAAGTTCAATACAAAAAAACAGAAAAATAAAATTAAGCTTACCGTATTAGCTTTTCTTATGCATGCTGTAATATTAGCATTAAAAGAATTCCCTAGCTTTAATTCTTCACTTGATAAAAAAAATGGTGATATAAATTTAGTAATTAAGAATTATTACCATATAGGATTTGCAGTCGATACACCTAAAGGATTGGTGGTTCCTGTAGTTAGAGATGCAAATAAGAAAGATATTGTGACTATTGCTAAAGAAATGGGGGATCTTGCAGAGCGTGCACGTGCTGGGAAACTAAAACTTTCTGAAATGCAGGGAGCTAGTTTTACTATTTCCAGTCTTGGGGGTATTGGTGGGACGGCTTTTACGCCTATTATTAATGCACCAGAAGTTGCTATTCTCGGTGTTTCTCGTGCAAATATTAAACCAATTTATTGTGATGGTCAGTTTGTTCCTAGGTTAATGTTGCCATTATCATTGTCATATGATCATAGAGTAATTGATGGTGCATCAGCTGCACGTTTTAATAAATACCTTGTTAAGGCACTCGCTAATATACCTCAGGCGCATGTTTAATAACACAGTATATTATGGAGTTTAGTAGAGTCTAAATTTCAGATAATTCTGTCTGCAAATTTTTAATTATTTTAATTTAAGAAATAATGCTTAAGTCTAAGTCTATTCTTGTTGGGATTTTTGGAGGGACATTTGACCCTATACATTTTGGTCATTTAAGAGTAGCTGAAGAGGTTGTTAGAAATGTTGGTTTGCAAAAAATGTATTTTGTACCTGCAGGCATACCAAGATTACGGAATACTCCTATAGCATCACCACAACAGAGGGCAGAAGCTGTTCGTTTGGCAATTCAGGGTAATCCTAGTTTTGTTCTTGATAAGCGAGAAATTTATCGTGATGGCATTAATTCTACTATAGACTCTATTTATGAATTTAAGCAGGAATTTGGAGATGAAATCGGGCTGTGTTTTGTATTAGGTATTGATGCTTTTATAAAATTTTCAGAGTGGGATTCATGGAAAGAATTCTTTAATCTGTGTCATTTTATAGTTTCTACTCGACCAGGATTTATAAGTACTTCAATTAATGATTTGTTGCCAAAAGAATTGAAAGAAGAGTGTTCTGGACGCTGGGTAACTAATACTAGTTATATGAGAGATTATACTAGTGGGTTGATCTTTGTTTCATCGGAAACTATGCTAGATATTTCAGCAACTAGTATTCGTAAGAGAATTACTGCTGGAAAGAGTGTGCGCCACTTAATTCCAGATGTGACCATGAATTATATTTTAGAGAATAAATTATATTTATAGAATATGGATCTTAATCAGTTAATAAAAATTGTTATTTCTGCGTTAGAGGATGTTAAAGCAAGTGATATTGAAGTATTAGATGTAGTAAAAATGCCAACTATCTTTGAGCGAGTAATAATTGCAAGTGCAATTTCTACTCGTCAGGCAAAAGCAATAGCAAGTAATGTACATGCTAAAGTAAAGGAATATGGGGGCATGGTATATGGTATAGAAGGTGAAAACTCTGGAGAATGGGTGTTAGTGGATTTGGGTAGCATAGTAGTGCATATAATGTTGCCACCAATGCGTATACATTACAATCTTGAAGGGCTATGGGGTGAGCTAGAGACAGGGGTAGTAGGGCAGGAAATAATTGAAAATAAAACGAAGGATAAGTCTACTTTAACACCAAATAGATTCGAATAATTTTAAGTTTTTATACTATGAAATTTTTTATTTTGGCAGTAGGCAAAAAAATGCCAGAATGGGTTAATAATGGTTTTGCAAATTATGCAATGCGTATGTCGCAAGATGTGGTAATAGAATTAATAAAAATTAAGTCAGAGAAGCGGAGTAAAAGTAAGAAAATTAGTCAACTACGTTATAGAGAAGCTGTTCGTATTAAAGCAGTTCTTCCACCTAAGTGTCGTATAGTTGCTTTAGATGAGCGAGGTAGGCAGTGTAGTACAGAGAAATTAGCTAAATCTATTTCTAGATGGATGATGGATGGAGGGGATACTGCTTTTATTATTGGTGGAGCTGATGGGTTGGATCCTATAATTAAAGATTCTGCAGATGAGATTCTAGCGCTATCTAAATTGACTTTGCCGCATGGTTTGGTACGTGTAATGCTTGCTGAGCAGCTGTATCGCGCCATATCATTTATTAAGCAACATCCATATCATCGGAAATGAAACACGGAGAAAATAGGATCTAGGTTTATTTATATTTTTATGTGGAATAATAGGTGGAATGTATCTGGTTAATAAGCTAGTTGAACCAATTTATTTTATTAGCTGAAACTATAATAGTATTTAAATAGAATATTTTTCAGATCTATAAATTTTAAGAATAAGCTGTTTGTTATAAAATTAAAAAACACTAATTATATTATTACATTTGCATGAGTAAAGAGATCCTTGTAAATATAACTCCACAAGAGACTCGTGTTGCTGTGATAGAGCAGGGGTCAGTTCAAGAATTGCATATTGAGCGTGCTAGTAGTCTTGGAAAGGTGGGAAATATTTATCATGGGCGTGTCAGTCGGGTGCTGCCTGGGATGCAGTCTGCCTTTATTGATATAGGGCTTGATCGGGCGGCTTTTTTGCACGTGGTAGATATCTGGAGAGAAAGGAATAGTGGGGCGCCTATAGATAAGCCTATAGAGGAATTATTACATGAGGGTGATAGTATTCTGGTTCAAGTTATTAAGGACCAAATTAGTACTAAAGGTGCTCGGTTATCTACCCAGATTAGTATTGCTGGAAGGATGTTAGTATATCTTCCACAAGAGTCAAATATTGGTATTTCTCAACGCATTGAAGATGAAGATGAGCGTGCATTACTTAAGGAGAAAGTACAACAAATACTTTCATCTGATGAAAAAGGTGGGTACATAATTCGTACTATGGCGGAGACTGCAAGTGAGCAAGACTTGCAAACAGATATAAAGTATCTTGGTAAGAGATGGTTAAATATTCAGGAGAAATTCTTGGTTTCCCATTCGGCAGCGCTTCTATATCAGGATCTAAATTTAAGTTTCAGAGCATTACGTGATTTTGTTACCGATGATACGACTCGTATTTTAGTAGATTCCCGTGAAACATTTCAGAAAATGGATTCATTCGCTAATGAATATATGGCAAATATAAAAGGAAGGTTGGAGCATTACGTTGGTGAGAGGCCATTATTCGATTTGAATAGAGTAGAAGATGAAATTGAAAGATCTTTAGCAAGAAGGGTAAATTTAAAGTCAGGAGGATATCTAATATTTGATCAGACAGAAGCATTGAACACTATTGATGTGAATACAGGTGGTTTTGTTGGAATAAGAAATTTTGATGATACTATTTTTAAAACTAACTTAGAAGCGGCACAAATAATTGCACGACAGCTACGCCTACGAAACTTAGGTGGGATAATTATTATTGATTTCATTGATATGGAAAATGAGGAACATAAAAGTTCTGTTCTTGCAGAATTTAAAAAATCGCTATTGAAGGATAAGACAAGAATGACTGTCGATGGTTTTACAGAATTAGGTCTTGTAGAAATGACAAGGAAGAGAACTAGGGAGAGTTTGGCGCATGTTCTATGTGAATCTTGTTCAGTTTGTCAGGGACGTGGTGAGCTTAGAACAGCACAAACAGTATGTTATGAAATTCTACGTGAATTGTTGAGAGAGTCTCGACAATTTGATGCCCAAGAATTCCGTATCATTGCATCGCAACAGGTGATTGATTTATTTCTTGACGAAGAATCTGAAAATTTAACTCAATTGGGTGATTTTATTGAGAAGCCTATTAGTTTGCAAATTGAAACTACTTATGGGCAGGAGCAGTATGATGTGATACTTATGTAACATAGGTAAAAGATAACTGCTGTCAGAATATCTAATATTTTAATTAATAGTAATATACAGAGGTATTAATTTTATTGTTTGCTATTTTAAATAGTATTAATTACGCATCTGTTAGCAAGAAGTTTATTAATGTTTAAGTTTTTAATAGAAGTAATATAAATATTGTGACCCCTAATTATTGGAAGCAAGCAACTGAAGATCTTATTAAAAAAGATCAAATAATGCATAAACTCATATTAGGGTCGAATAGGAAAATGCACCGTTCTAATGATGATGCATTTTCTACATTAGTACGTTCCATTATTGGACAACAGATTTCTATAAAGGCGGCAGAAAATATCTGGAATAAATTAATTAATAATGTGTCGCAAATAAGGGCAGATAATATTTTTAACTTCGAGAATAGTGCATTAAAGAATTGTGGCTTATCACAGAGGAAGATAGATTATATAAGGGATCTCTCCTCATATTTTATAAACAATAATTTTAATGAAGTAGTCTGGTCTAAAATGGATGATGAAGTCATTATTTCGGAACTGGTACAAGTGAAAGGAGTTGGACGTTGGACTGCTGAAATGTTTCTGATTTTTTATATGTTACGACCTAATGTTTTTCCAGTGAATGATTATGGTTTAAAGCGCGCAATGAATATGCATTATAACGATAATAAATCCCTAAATAAAAATGAGATATATGAAATTTCTGATAATTGGAAGCCATGGCGTTCTGTAGCAACTTGGTATTTATGGCAGAGCCTAAACTCATAATTCGTTTTATATATATTATAGGAAATTCATAGGTATTTAGGAGGAGAATTGCCTAATAAGTTATTACAAATAACCATTAGTTAATGGGTACTATATTTCTATAAGAAATTTTCTTTCCTTAAAAATTTTTTTATTCTGTGAGGATACCATCAACTAATTGTAGTGTGCGTTCAGTCTGTTTAGATAGTATTGGATCATGAGTGACAATAATAAGGCCTGCACCGGCATTATGGTTGAGATCTAGCATTAATTGAAAGACTTCTTCAGCAGTATGCCGATCAAGATTGCCAGTTGGTTCATCAGCAAGTATGCATGAAGGTTTAGTAACTAGTGCACGAGCAATTGCTGCACGTTGGCGTTCTCCTCCTGAAAGCTCTCCTGGTGTGTGTGAAATACGGTGACTTAGGCCAACTTGGTTTAGCATATCTTTTGCTTGGGCATAGGATTCTTTGCTACTTATCTTTCTGATTAGTAATGGCATAGCAACATTTTCTAGTGCGCTAAATTCTGGTAGTAAATGATGAAATTGATAAATGAAACCAAGTTCTTGGTTTCTAAGTTGGCATCTTTTTTCTTCGTTTATGGTGGTAATATTTTGACCCATAATTTTAATCTCTCCGTTAGTAGGTGTATCTAGTCCACCAAGAAGATGTAATAATGTACTTTTCCCAGATCCTGATATGCCAATAATGGAGAGTGATTCACCTTTTTCAATATGTAAATCTATCCCCATTAATACAGGTACCTCCAGTTTTGCTTGAAAAAAACTTTTATATAAACCCTTGCAGGAAATAATTTCTTTATTCATATCTTAGTGCTTCTGCAGGATTAATTTTTGATGCGCGATAGCTAGGATATATTGTTGCTAAAATGCTTAATCCAAATGATAAGGTAGCAACAGTTATAATATCTATAAAATGAGGGTCTGAAGGAACTTCATTTATATAATAAACTTCACGGGATAAGAATTGAACAGTAAATAGATGTTCAATAAATGCTATAACTGAGTCTATATTATATGCTAGCAAGACTCCCCCTATTATACCTAAGGCCGTACCAAGAGCCCCAATTAGGGTTCCTTGGATAATAAAAATATACATAATATTTTTTGGGCTGGCACCTAGAGTTCGGAGGATTGCAATATCGGGTTTTTTATCTGTTACGGCCATTACTAAAGTTGAAACAATGTTAAAAGCAGCTACTAGAATGAGTAATGCAAGAATTAGAGAAAGCATTCGTTTTTCAATTTGAATTGCACGAAAATAATTTGCATGTTGACTTGTCCAATCATTAATTAATGTGACAGTAGGCATCATTGGAGCTAGATCCTGAACTACACTTTTTGATTGAAATAAGTCCTGTAATTTAAGCCTGACACCTGATACCTGAGTATTTCCCATTTGATAAAGTTTTTGTGCATCTGCTATATGAATTAGTGCTAATGTTGAGTCATATTCAAAGTGCCCAGCTTTAAAAATTCCTGTAATAGTGAATTGTTTAATTCGTGGTAATATTCCTACTGGTGTAATTTGTCCTTTTGGGGATATTAATACAATTTTATCTCCCATAGATGCACCTAAGGATTGCGCCAATTCAGCACCAACTACTATACCAAACTCACCAGGTGTAAGATCATTTAAACTTCCTCTAATCATCATTTGGGAGAAATTAGCAACTTTATCTTCCATATTTGGCAGGACACCTCGTACTAGCACACCACGAACAATTTGATTAAAAGAAACCATGCCTTGTGCACTAATATATGGGGCTGTAGCCTCTACTTGGGGGTGCTTAACTGCCGCATTTGCTACATCCTGCCAATTAGTTAATTTCTCATTCACTCCACTGATTTGAATATGTGATGCAATACCTAAGATACGTGTTCTTATTTCCTCCTGGAACCCATTCATAACAGACATTACTGTGATTAAGGCGGTCATGCCGAGTGTTATGCCTAGAAGAGAGATTAATGAGATAAATGATATGTAATGATTGCGACGTTCAGCACGTGTATAACGGAGGCCAATAAATAATTCATAGGAAGAAGGCACAGATAATACACCTAAGTATAAAAAATTATTGAAAATTCTGAAATAATTTGTTTGTAGCTAACAAAATCTTTGATCAATATGGGCTCCATTGCAAAATTTTATTTTTTATGATTTTCGTTCTTCACATGACGGGTTTACACATTCAACATAAAGAGTTAGCGAATGATCCCTAATGACAAACCCCCTATCTTTAGCAATTTTAATTTGACGATTTTCAATCTCTTCATCATAGAATTCACCAACATACCCACACTTTATACATACAAAATGATCATGATGGTCACTACGATTAAGCTCAAAAACAGCCTTTCCACTTTCAAAGTGGTGGCGTTTTAAAACTCCAGCCTGTTCAAACTGGGTTAGAACTCGATAAACAGTAGCAAGCCCGATATCTTCTCCTTCATTTATTAAAGAACGATATACATCTTCAGCTGATAAATGTTGTACTACACTATTCTCAAATAAACTTAATATTCTTAATCGTGGTAAAGTAGCCTTTAGGCCCATAGTTTTAAGATCGTTTTGCTTGCTCATAGTTATATCCGTCCAGCAAAGTAATTACTGTATCATATAATGCTAAATCTGCTTTGAAAACATATGTTACCGTAATGCGTGTAAAAAAACTTATACTACTTGTTTTATTGTTTATAACTGGGTGTTCATTTCTCCCATCAGTGCCGTCTGTGCTTTATAAGATTGATGTACAACAAGGGAATGTTATAACCCAGGAAATGGTTGATAAATTAAAGCTTGGCATGACTAGATCTCAAGTTCGTTTTGTGCTTGGTTCAGCATTAATTGATGATATATTTCATGATGATCGGTGGGACTATGTTTATCGCCTTGAACAGGATGGCATTTTAGTTGATGAGTATAAGTTAACAGTCTTTTTTGAAAATGACAAGCTTATAAGGACAACTGGTGATTTTGTAAGTCCTATTACTTCTATTTCATCTAAACGTAGTATTAGTGAAGAGAAAAGCTCAGAATCGATACCAGACTTAGCTCCCTCTATTGAACAGCATGAGGATTCTGCTATCGTTGCTATAGATGAGGATAAAATACCGTCACAAGGTAAGGTTGTGACTGATTCTGAGCTAGAGTTACCTCCGCCTCCACCTGGTATTTCAGATGGTATAGAAGCAGATTAATAGAATGATAAATAATTTTAAGGAAAACCATAAATAACTTTGTGAGTATATAAATGTCAAAATTAAATATTGCAGTGGCCGGCAGCTCTGGCCGAATGGGACAAGCACTATTGGCTGCTGTTTTGAAGGATTCAAGCCTGCATCTTCAGGTGGCCTTAGAAAAGGAGGGAAGTCCTTATCTTACAAAAAATGTGGGCACACTGACCGGTATACCCAGCAATGTCATTATTACTGATGATTTTTCTACTGCGCTTTTAGGGTCTGATATTTTGATTGACTTTACTCAGCCAGAAGGAACGATTCGACATCTTGCTGTTTGTCGTGCTAAGGGGATTAAAATGGTGATTGGTACGACAGGTTTCTCTGTAGAACAAAAAAATATGCTTAAAGAAGCATCAAACGATATTGCGCTTGTAGTTGCACCCAATATGAGTGTAGGGGTAAATATTACTTTTAAACTTTTAGATATAGCAGCTAAAGCGTTAGGAGAAGGCTATGATACTGAAATTATTGAAGCTCATCATCGTCATAAAGTAGATGCTCCATCTGGTACAGCGTTACATATGGGTGAAATAGTGGCTAAAGCAACTGAAAATAATCTATCAGAAATTGCAGTATATGGGCGAGAAGGAAACACAGGTGAGCGTTCCTCTAGCTCTATTGGATTTTCTACTATACGAGGTGGTGATATAGTTGGCGACCATACGGCAATGTTTATAGGAACAGGAGAGAGGATTGAAATTTCTCATAAAGCTAGTAGTCGTGCAACATTCACTAATGGTGCTTTACGCGCATCCCATTTTTTAGCAGATAAGGATAAGGGTATATTTGATATGCAAGATGTCCTTGGATTACAATAAATATTTGATACCTATTCCAAATAATAGAAAAAAATTTTAGGATATTCGTACCAAGAATTCCTGATAGTCCTGAAATTAAATTTTGGGGAAAGGTAATTGTTGGTATTTTTAGAGCCGTCACTTACTAAGAAGATTAGGTTCTTTATAAAATTCTATATAAAATTTTACTGTATCTAGAGTAGCTACACTATGTAGCACCTCTGGTAGAATAATTCCTACTGTATTAGGAGATAATTCAGTATTTGTTCCTAGTATTTTAATACGATATTGAAGCTTCCCTTCTATAACAAAAATTTTCCCCCAGACCCCCATTTTTGTTGAATGATCATTTTTTAGCTTGGATGGTAGGGATTTTTCTGTAAAAATAGGTGTTTTTTTGTAGGGTATAAAATTCTTTGGAAGTTCAGATCTGTCGCATAGTACACAATTAAGTACTTGCCCAATTTTATTTCTACGGCCTTCATTTGTTGTTATCCATGGTCGATTTATAAATGGTGGGTTATGTCGCACATGCTGTAGATGACCGCAGCTTAAGGTGGCAACCCAATCTCCAATATCATCATGGCTAAATTGTGTAATTGGACGTTTCATAGGAGGAATTATTTAATAAAGATATAGAGAATAATTATCATATAATAATAGATTAAATTTGACTAATTATAATCAGTTAAAGTATTTTCTAATCTTAACAAGTAAAATATTGATTTTAAATTTTTGAGGAAAAATAATGGAAATTCATGTTTATGATACTTATGTCAAATCAAAAGATGGACATACTATGCATTTTGATGTTTTTACTGCAGTTAAAGATGACCAAAAGGCTATAGAATATGCAAAGCAATGGTTGATTTCAGTAGGTGAAGGTGATGCGATAATATCTAGTGAAGAATGTAGGTTTTGTCATAGCCAGGGGGCACCAGAAAATGTTATAGATGCAATTAATAGAGATGGTTATTTTATTTATAAGATGGAGGGTTGTAAGTAATTTATATTACTGGTGTTAGTCACATAAAAATTATAGCCCAATCTTTTCCCAGAGTTCATCAATACGTGTTTTTATTTTTGGATCCATTTGAATTGGTTTCCCCCAAATACGTTTGGTTTCTTCAGGCCATTTATTGGTTGCATCTAGCCCCATTTTTCCGCCCAATCCAGCCATGGGGCTGGCAAAATCCAAATAATCTATAGGTGTATTCTCAACTATTAGAGTGTCGCGTGCTGGATCAACACGGGTTGTTATTGCCCAGATAACTTCCTTCCAGTTACGGATTTCAACATCATCGTCGGTAACAATAATAAATTTTGTGTACATAAATTGGCGCAGAAAACTCCATACACCAAACATTATGCGCTTTGCATGGCCTGCATATTGTTTTTTCATGCTTATTACTGCCATACGGTAGGAGCAACCCTCAGGTGGCAAATAAAAATCACTAATCTCAGGGAATTGTTTTTGTAGTAGCGGTACAAATACTTCATTTAATGCTAAGCCTAGAATTGCTGGCTCATCTGGTGGTTTCCCAGTGTAAGTAGAATGGTAAATTGGATTATTCCTCATGGTCATACGTTCTACTGTAAAAACTGGAAATATTTCTTGTTCATTATAATAACCAGTATGATCACCAAATGGTCCTTCAAGAGCTGTTTCATTAGGATATATATATCCTTCCAGTATAATTTCTGCATGGGCAGGAACTTGTAAGTCATGACTTAGGCATTTTACTAATTCTGTTTTTGTCCCACGTAATAATCCGGCAAATTGGTATTCACTTAAATTATCTGGAACTGGTGTAACAGCACCAAGCATTGTTGCTGGATCTGCTCCTAGTGCGATAGCTAGCGGATAAGGTTGTCCTGGATTTGCAAGGGAAAAATCTTGAAAATCTAAAGCTCCTCCGCGATGGGCAAGCCACCGAATAATTAATTTGTTTGAAGAAAGTAATTGCTGACGGTAAATACCCAGATTTTGTCGTGTTTTATTTGGGCCTTTAGTAACAGTTAATCCCCAGGTGATCAGGGGGGCAATATCTTGAGGCCAGCATGTCTGAATAGGGAGTTTATAAAGATCAATGTCCTTTCCTTCCCATATAACATCTTGACAGGGTGCACTTGTAATAACTTTTGGTACCATATTTAGAACTTTTTTAAGTATTGGTAGTTTGCCCCATATATCTTTTAATCCTTTCGGGGGGTCAGGTTCTTTTAGATAGGCTAAGAGTTTTCCTATTTCTCGTAATGCTGTAATTGATTCTTGTCCCATACCCATTGCTACACGTTTAGGTGTGCCAAACAGGTTTCCTAGTACAGGAATATTATGAGCTTTAGGGTTTTCAAATATAACGGCAGGACCCTCAGATTTTAATAATCGATCACAGATTTCAGTCATTTCTAAGTATGGACTGATTTCGGTTTTAATACGTTTTAATTCCCCATTATTTTCTAATTGCATAAGGAATTCTCGTAGGTCTTTATATTTCATTTCATATACACTTAAAATGTTAATTTTGTAAAATAATCAAGAGCGATACCGCAAAATATTGTTGCGCCTATCCAATTATTGTGAAGAAAAGCTTTGAAACAATTATTTGGGTCTCGGTCATGAATTAAATAATATTGGTATATTATAAGACCTAGTGTACTACCAAGGCTTAGGTAATATGCTATACCAAGATTCTGTAGATGACCTATATAGAACATAAGTGTTATAAAAATAATATAGCATAGTAAAATTCCAGTCACATCAAATCGACCAAAAGTGATGGCTGAGGTTTTAATACCAATCTTGAGATCATCAGCTTTATCTACCATTGCATATTCTGTATCGTAAGCAACTACCCATAGTACATTTGCTATTACTAGTAGCCATGCAATCATTGGAACATTGTTTGTTTGTGCTGCAAATGCCATAGGGATGCCAAAACTGAAAGCAATACCTAGATATGCTTGTGGCATCGCAAAAAATCGCTTTGTAAATGGATAACTTGCAGCTAGAAATAATGCGCAGAAAGATAAAGCAATAGTTAGGAAATTTAAATTAAGAATTAGAAGGAATGCACAAAGAATAAGTGCCATACATAGAATGAGGGCTTCTTTAGGGCTGACTGCCCCTATTGTAATGGGGCGATATTTAGTACGTTTAACATGTAGATCAATATCTCTATCTGCATAGTCATTCATTACACAGCCAGCTGATCGCATAAGAATTGTGCCAAGTATAAATATCCATAAAATAATCAAATCAGGCATGCCTTTTGCTGCTAGCCATAGACCCCATAAGGTGGGCCATAGGAGTAGTAGAATACCAATAGGCTTATCAAGACGCATAAGCTTCTTGTAGTATTCAAGGCGTTTAGAGTTGATCATTAAATTAAATCCAAAATGAAAGGTAGAAATACCTCAGTAACTAATATAGGTTTTTTATTTAGAGAAAATAATGAGCGTCGCGCCCATAATGTATTTGGTCTAATTTGTATATTTTTACAAGCTCTATAAAATAGCGGGTGAGCTGAATTTAATTTGCGAAATTTAAATGGTGTGCGCTTAATAATTGGATTAGCAAACAGCATGGTTCCTAAAGATTTATTACCAAGTTTGCTTATTCCGCACCATGATCCTTGTAAATTCTTTTTTGCTAAAACAGAGTGAGCAAATATTACAGGTGTTTTGCCACAGTATAAATATACTTCACGGACATGTGCTAATTCTCTAGGACGTAATTTCATTACAGTTAGTTCATCATTACATGCTGCCGCATAAGACTGGAAAACTGGTTCTACACGAAAATTTTTACAACGTTCTTGAATTTGTAATGTAAGAGACCCACTATTTTTTAGCCATTTTCGTTCTTTCATTGATGCATTTATAGGTGCATGATGCCACTCTGTAGATAGATAAGAGTTCATTTCTGATAAGGTAAAAAAGAAAAATTATGGTGCATGATTTAATGAAGTTAAATAAGATATTAATCTTAATTAAGGCTTTATCTTAAACTAATAATTGGCCAACTATTTTTTTTTGCATATTCTTTAAGAGTTGGGTCAGGGTCAACCGCTATAGGATGAGATACTTTGTTAAGTAATGGAATATCATTAAGAGAGTCACTATAAAACCAACTCTTAAGGAATGATAGCCAGGTAAGATTATGCTCATCCATCCATTCCTCTAATCTTTTAATTTTACCCTCCCTAAAACATGGGGTGCCAACAATTTTCCCATTAAATTCACCTTCATTTTGATCTGGCTCTGTTGCAATTAAATTATTTATTCCAAGCATCTTTGCAATTGGTTCAGTCACAAATCTATTTGTGGCGGTGATAATGATACATAAATCACCTTCTAGCATATGTGAGTTAATCAATTTGTATGTGCCTGGTGCAATCTGAGGAATTATCTTTTTTTTCATAAACTCATTGTGCCAGCTATTAAGTTGTATACGAGAATAAAGAGATAGTGGTTGTAATTGGAAATCTAGAAATTTATGTATATCAAGTGTGCCTGCTTTATATTGTTCATAAAACTTTATATTAAGCGATTCATATTTTGTGCGATCAAGAAGTTTCTTCTCAATAAGAAATTGAGCCCATTTATAGTCGCTATCACCAATTAAAAGTGTATTATCAAGATCAAATAAGGCTAGATTCATGTTGTGGGTAATAGTAGTTTGCGTAGCATAGGAATAGTAATTGGGCGCTTTTCTCTTAGTGATAAAAGATCAAGGGCGTCAAGTGTGGCAATTAATGATGGCAAGTCACGTTTTATATGTCGAAGTAAATAATTACATACATCTTGAGGAAGCTCAAATCCCTTTTTTTTAGCATGCTCTTTCATAGCTTGAATTTTTTCATCATCTGATAGCACATGAATTTGATACACTAAACCCCATCCTAAGCGAGTAACTAGATCCTCACGTAAATTTAATTGTGATGGTGCGACAGACCCACTTACTAGCATAAGTGAGCTGCATTCATCTCGTATATGGTTATATATATTAAATAGTTTGATTTGCATTGAAGCATTTAAATGATCAACATTATCTATTGTTATGCAGTTAATATCATTGATTATAGAGGAATCTGTATTATTTTTTTGCCATATATTGCAATCAATATACACTGCATCTAGTTTATTTAGTTTAAATGATTCAGTCATTGCCTGTAATATATGGCTTTTTCCAGATCCATTTTCACCCCATAAATAGATAAAACGTTCTTTCTCAGATCCTGAAAGAATATTTTCCAGAATCTGAAATAGCTCAACGTTTCTTCCAGGCACAAAATTTTCTAGTGAAGGTGGAGCTATAGGTGAAATATCCAGAAGGAGTTGCTTCATTTACGAATTGTAAAGATTACTTTTTAAATATTGTTTGCGGGCATGCCTTAACCATACTAACAATACAGCACTTGCTGGTAATGCTAATAATAAGCCAACAAAGCCAAATAGTTGACCAAAAGCAAGTAGTGCAAAAATTACTACTACTGGATGTAGCCCAATACGATTTCCAACTAGCCAAGGTGTTATTACCATACTTTCGAGTAATTGGGCAGCCCCAAAAACAATCCAAATAGGTAAAATTCCTCCCCATCCTTGAAACTGGATAAATGCTGCTAAGGTCGCAAGAATTAGGCCAATACCAAGACCAAGATAAGGAATAAATACAAGCACCCCTGATATTATGCCAATTGGCAGTGCAAATTCAAGACCTGTAAGCCATAATCCTGCCGCATAGCAGGTACTCATTATCAACATTACAGAAAGTTGTCCTCGTAGGAATTCTGCTAATACTTTATCTGATTCACTTGTAAGCGCTATAATTTGTTTATGCCAATGTCGTGGAATTGTTTCATCAATAAGTTTAATTAAATATTCCCAGTCCCGTAGTAAATAAAATAATACTATTGGTATAAGTAATATATTCAGCATAAATTCCATGGTGGCTATGCTACTTCCTCTAATTGAATGTACTAGCTTAACAAACATCCCACCAGTATCTTGCCAGTGTTGTTTTAAAGCTAATTTAAGTTGGGCAGCATCTAGTTGTAAGTTAATTCCTAGCTGCGCTTCTAGCCAGGGAACGAATAAATTTCTAATAGTTTCTAGGTAAACTGGTATTCGCTCAATTAATATGAAAATTTCTTTTTCGAATAGGGGAGTAATAATAACAATTAATGCTGCAAGCATGCATAACAGCATAATCATGATTAATATCGTACCTAGGGATCGATTAATTTTCCATATTTGTAATTTTGTTACTAGTGGATTAAAAATATAAGCAATAATTCCTGCAAGAAGGAATGGAGTGAGAATTGGGCTTATATGATAAATTAATAAGCTAGTTAGGGCTGCTATTGCGAGCAACCATAAATAATGTAAATCAGCAGAGTGTTTGTTGTCCATTTACGGTAAAATTGTAATTCCTATAAACTGTACTCTAACTGCTACAACGCGAGAACTCAACTTGACTTCATCTAATCAGAGAAATTCAGGTGCAAATAAAATGTCTTATTGTGATGCTGGTGTTGATATAGAGGCAGGTAATCGTTTGGTTGAGAATATTAAACCACATATTAAGCGAACTATGCGGCCCGGGGTTCTCAATGGGCTTGGTGGCTTCGGTGCTTTATTCGAAATTTCAAATAATTATAAAAACCCAGTATTGGTATCAGGTACGGATGGGGTTGGGACTAAGTTGAAGCTTGCATGTAGGTTAGAGAAGCATGATTCTATTGGTATAGACCTAGTAGCAATGAGTGTTAATGATATTTTAGTACAGGGTGCAGAGCCATTATTTTTTCTGGATTATTTTGCTTGCGGTGGTTTGAAAATAGATATTGCTACTAGAGTGGTAAAAAGTATTGCTTTAGGGTGCGAACAAGCTGGGTGTGCGTTAATCGGTGGCGAAACAGCTGAAATGCCAGGTATGTATTCAGAGAATGAATATGATCTTGCAGGATTCGCTGTGGGTATAGTAGAAAAAGATCGTATTATAAATGGGCGATCTATTATAGAGGGCGATGCTATCCTTGGCCTTGCTTCTAGTGGCGCACATTCTAATGGATACTCTCTTATTCGTAAAATTCTGGAAGAGAGCCATATTGATTTAGATATCAATTTAAATGATAAAGCGTTAGCAGATATAATTATGGAACCAACTCGTATTTATGTAAAACCAATACTCAATCTATTAAAACATTTCCCAGTAAAAGGTATGGCACATATTACTGGAGGTGGTTTAACAGAAAATATTCCACGTATCTTGCCTGAAGGAATTACTGCTGTATTAAAAAAATCATCCTGGGCTATACCAGATTTATTTAGTTGGTTGCAGCAACAAGGAAGAATAACTGACTGGGAAATGTATCGTGTATTTAATTGTGGGATAGGAATGGTGTTAATAGTTTCTAATGAACATATTGATCCTGTACTTAAGATATTACGTAACGCAGGTGAGGTTGTATGGCATATTGGGACAGCCAAGCAGGGTCATGAAGGGGAAGCAAAGGTTCTTTTTGAGTAATCAGTACTTAATGCCAATATTGTAATTGATATAATGAAATCAATCGTTATTCTTATTTCTGGGCGTGGTAGTAATATGCAAGCCCTTCTTGAGAGTAAATTATCAGCTAGAGTATCTGCTGTTATTAGTAACAACCCTCATGCGGCTGGGCTTAAAATAGCAAAAAAATATAATATTGAAACATGTGTCGTAGATCATAGAATGTGTACAGATCGTGTAGCATTTGATCTTTTATTAGCAAATAAGATTGATTCTTATCAGCCATGCCTTGTTGTTCTGGCTGGTTTTATGCGAGTGTTAGGTGATAGCTTTATTAATAAATATATTGGCAAATTAATAAATGTTCATCCTTCATTATTACCTGCATTTCCTGGGTTAGAGACTCATAAAAAAGCATTAGAGAGGGGTGTCAAACTACATGGGTGTACAGTACATTTTGTGACACGAGAAGTAGATCATGGTCCGATTATACTTCAGGCAGTAGTTCCAGTTCTACCTGGCGATACAATTAAAATATTAGCAGAACGAGTTTTATTACAGGAGCACAGAATACTCCCAGAGGCTGTAAATTTATTTATGGATGGGCGTTTAAAAATTTCAGGAAATATTGTTGAAATTTGCCAAAAAGATTCTGATAATTAAGTTCCACTTATTTCAGTATTATATACATAAGATTTCATTTTTTTGTTGCAAGGGATTATAAAGATGTGTCTTGTTCTGTATCAAATAGATATGGCTATAGCTGCATTATGCGCAGTACAGCAATTAAAGGGTTCTGCTGATGGCACACTAAGAATTTTTTTTCGTGAAAACCCTAAGGTTGGTGCAAAGGATCGTATATTTATATCTGATATTATATTCGGTGTTCTTAGGCATTTCTTCTCTCTGAAATATATAGTTGATACAACAACCCCTAGGTTACTAATTCTTGCGTACCTCATAAAATTTAAAGGTATAAGTTTGCGAGAATTACGACCATTTATAAATGAATCTGAAGAAAAAATATTGTTAGGAATAAAATTGGTGAGATTAGATTCGTTACCATTATCTATTCGATCAGATTTTCCTGAATGGTTAGTTCAAAAGATGCAAGTGAAAATGTCAGATGTAGATATTCTTTCTTTAGGGCTCTCATTTCAACAGCAATCAACATTAGATCTAAGGGTAAATACTTTAATAGCAAATCGTGATGATGTACTTATGAGGCTACATAAGGATGGTATTAATGCAGAAAACACTCCTTATTCTCCTATTGGTATTCGTCTTGCAAAGAAATTAATGATTCAAAATCATGAATTATTTATTGCCGGAAAAATTGAAATTCAAAATGAAGGTAGTCAGCTTTTAGGTTACTTGGTACAGCCTAAAAGAGGGGAGGTAGTAGTAGATTTTTGTGTTGGATCTGGTGGAAAGTCACTAATGATGGGTTCATTAATGGCTTCAAAAGGTCGTATCTACGGATTTGATGTATCTGAGAAAAAATTGAATAAATTGAAGCCGCGCTTAAAAAGATCAGGCCTTTCTAATTTATTTCCAAGATGGATAAATAGTGAGAATGATTTCAGGGTGGAGAGGTTAATTGGAAAGGTTGATAGAGTGCTTGTAGATGCGCCATGTAGTGGGCTTGGAACATTGCGTAGAAATCCAGATTTAAAATTACGTCAGAAACCAAAAGAAATTGAAGAAAAGAAATATATTCAAGAAGCAATTCTTACATCATCAGCTAGGCTATTAAAGCCCGGTGGGCGGTTGGTTTATGCTACTTGTAGTTTTTTACCAGAGGAGAATCAAGAAGTCATTAAGAATTTCCTTGCTACTCACTCACAATTTAGATTATTAAATTGTGCAGAATTATTTTTGCAACAGAAAATCCCACTTGATACTGGTATGTTTTTGGAATTATATCCAGGAAAGCATAATACAGATAGTTTTTTTGCTGCTGTGCTGGTACTTGCTAAAAACTAAAAATGATATAGTCTTATATTGCTTCACAGATTATTTCTTAGTTATTTTTCTCTGGATAAGTTCAATTTTATAGCTATCAGGATCTTCTACAAATGCAATCACTGTAACGCCATGTTTCATGGGACCTGCCTCACGTACAACTTTTCCTCCGCGTTGTCTAATCATTTCACAAGCAATATATGCATCATCAACTTCAATAGCTATATGTCCAAATCCAGACCCTAAATCATATCTTTCAATATCCCAGTTGTGAGTTAATTCAAGTACAGTAGAGCTACGTTCATCTTGATAGCCAACAAATGCTAAAGTAAACCTTCCTTCAGGGTAGTCTTTCCGACGTAGTACCTTCATTCCAAGAATCTTAGAATAAAAATCGATTGATTTTTCTAGATTCCCGACTCGTAGCATGGTATGTAGGATTCGCATTTAAATCTCAATCATTTCAAAGTCTTCTTTACGGGCACCACATTCAGGGCATACCCAATTCATCGGTACATCATCCCAGCGTGTACCAGCAGGTATCCCCTCTTCTGGCGAGCCTTCTTTTTCATCATATACGTAGCCACAAATAAGGCACATATAGCTTCGGAATGCAGTAGTTTCATTAGTAGGCATAATATTTGTATTTTAGGTTAAAATGTCATTTTACGGTATTAATGTATGCTTCAGCCACCCCCAATAATACTTTCTTTTTCTGCTAATGATTCTAGCGGTGGCGCTGGAATTCAGGCAGATACACTTACTCTTGCAAGTAAGGGATGCCATTCTTTGCCAGTGATTACTGCTATTACAGTACAAAATACTGTTGGAGTACATGATGTAATGCCATTAGATTCGCGCTGGGTACTAGATCAAGCACGTTCAGTACTTGAGGATATTACGGTACAAGCTTTTAAAATTGGAATGTTAGGTAGTGTTGAGAATATTGTAGCTATTGCTAAAATATTATCTGAATATCCTGACATTCCTGTGGTTTTAGACCCAATCCTTAGTTCAGGCCGAGGTGACGAACTGGCAAATGAGGAAATGATTGCAGCAATATGTAAATTATTGCTTCCACAGACAACAGTTGTTACTCCAAATAGTGTGGAGGCTCGCCGGTTGGTTGGGAATACAGGGAGGAGTCCAGACGAGCAGGATTTAGGTAGATGTAGCAAGAAAATTTTAAATATGGGTTGTAAGTATGTGTTAGTAACAGGAACTCATGAGAATACTCATCAGGTAACAAATATTTTATATACAGACTCAGGCGTTTTGAGATCTGATATATGGCACCGTTTAGCAGGATCGTATCATGGTTCAGGGTGTACTCTGGCTGCTGCTATTGCAGCTAATCTTGCTAATGGTATGCCTGTTTCTGAGGGGGTGTATGAAGCACAAGAATATACTTGGCAGACATTAAAAAATGGCTTTCATCCGGGAATGGGTCAATATCTGCCAGACCGTTTATTTTGGGCGCGTAATAAGGGTGGTCATAGTAAATAGGATAAGAAGAATGGTAGATATACGGGTTAGTGGCATATATGCTATAACACCAGATATTGTTGATACAGATAATTTAATTACATTAGTTCAGCAGGCACTTATTGGTGGTGTTTCATTGGTTCAATACCGTAACAAAATAGCTAATAATGTTCTAAAGCTTGAGCAGGCAACTTTATTATCTTATCTTTGTCAAGAATTTAATACTCCACTTATTATTAATGATGACCTTGATCTTGCGATTAAAGTTGGTGCAGATGGTGTGCATTTAGGGATAGAAGATGTAACAGTAGCAGAAGCACGGAACAGGCTAGGAGCAGGCAAAATCATTGGGGCTTCTTGTTACAATCAGTTAAGGTATGCTATAGAAGCTGAGAATCAGGGTGCAAACTATGTAGCATTTGGGGCCTTTTTTAGCTCTACTACAAAGCCTGATGCAGTTATTACACCTATAGATTTATTGTGTCGTGCAAAGCAGCATATACAAGTTCCAATTGTTGCAATTGGGGGTATTAATTCAGGAAATATAGAAAATTTAATATATAAAGGTGTTGATGCAATAGCAGTTAGTGGCTGTCTTTTTAATTCTAATAATACGAAGATTGAAGCTCAAAAGATATTCTATAAATTTAAGAAAATTAAATATTCTGTTAATCATTAAATGAGATATGAAATGAATTCACTTAATTCTAAATTATTCCAATCCTCCTTGGAGTGTATCCCGGGTGGGGTTAATTCTCCAGTACGCGCTTTTAAATCGGTTGGCGGTACACCTATATTTTTTAAGAGAGGTGAAGGTGCATATGTATGGGATATGGATAATAAATCTTACATAGATTATGTGGGTTCTTGGGGTCCACTTATTCTTGGCCATGCTCATCCAGAAGTAATTAAGGCTGTACAGAATAAGATTAAAGATGGGCTAACATTTGGCGCCCCAACCGAAGCTGAATTTGAGATTGCCAATTTATTATGTAAACTCGTTCCATCCATAGAACAAGTGAGGCTTGTAAGTTCAGGTACCGAAGCTACTATGAGTGCAATTCGTCTTGCACGTGGCTATACAGGTAGAAATCGCATAATAAAATTTGAAGGTTGTTATCATGGCCATGAAGATGCTTTATTAGTAAAAGCTGGATCAGGAGCACTTACTTTAGGTCATCCAAGTTCTTCAGGAGTATCTGAGGAAGTTGCAAATGGGACCACAGTATTGGATTACAATAATCTTGAAGAGGCAGAACAAATATTTAGTAAATTAGGTAGAGAGGTTGCTGCAGTTATTGTAGAACCAATTGCAGGAAATATGAATTTAGTAGCACCTCGGCCTAAATTTTTGTCAGTATTACGTGAATTATGTACAAAATATGGCAGTATTTTAATTTTTGATGAGGTGATGACTGGTTTTCGTGTTGGATTGGATTGTGCTCAAGGGCTTTATAATATTAAACCAGACCTTACTACATTAGGTAAAATAATAGGTGGCGGTATGCCTATGGCAGCCTTTGGTGGCCGGAGAGAAATAATGCAATGTCTTGCTCCTATTGGACCAGTATATCAAGCAGGGACATTATCTGGAAATCCTATAGCAGTTAATGCAGGACTAGCTACTTTACGTATGATACAAACACCTGGATTTTATAAGAAGCTTATTAATAATACAGAGAAACTTATTAATGGCCTATCTAATATTGCAAATAAATATGAAATTCCTTTCTGCGCTCAATCGATAGGCGGGATGTTTGGTTTATATTTTTATAGAAAAATACCATTAAGTTATACTGAAGTAATGGAGTGTAATAAAGAGTCTTTTAATCGATTTTTTCACGCTATGTTAGGAGAGGGCATTTATTTTGCTCCTTCTGCATTTGAGGCAGGGTTTGTTTCTTCTGCTCATAGTGGTAAAGAAATTGGGCAAACATTGCTGGCAGCAGAAAAAATCTTCAGTACTTGGGAAAGATAATTTAAAGCTTATATTATTAATTCAGCCCTGAAATAAACTCAGCTACGGCTCTTATTTCTTTTTCACTCATGCGGGAAACAATTCCACGCATTACTTTGTTTGCATCATTAGCCCTTTGTTCTGTTCTAAAGGCTCGGAGCTGTGTAACAGTATATTCAACATGTTGTCCAGCAAGGCGTGGATAATGTGGTGGGATGCCTGCCCCGTTTGGAGAATGGCAGCTAGAACATGCAGGTAGGTTAGAATCTAAATTTCCACCACGATAAATTTTTTCACCTTCTTTAGCAAGCTCTTTATCTTTTGCTGCCTTAGGATTAGGTTCTTGTACGGCATAGTAAGAACTAAGATTATGTATATCTTCATTAGAAAGAGGAGAAACCATTGCCCCCATAACAGCACTTTCTCTTTTAGTAGGTTTGTTTTCTTGCGATTTAAAATCTCTTAGTTGTTTGATGATATATTCTGCATGTTGTCCAGCTAAGATAGGGTTGGATGGAATAATACTATTACCATCATGGTTGTGGCAGCCAGCACAAACTTTACCTGCAATTTTTTGTCCTTTACTGACTTCTTCGTTAGTAATAGTATTGTCTAGAGAGTCTTTTTTTGCTAAATTTTCAGCATAAATCTGATTAGACAACAGTAGCACAGTGAATATCACTAGATTTAATACTAATTTCATACCTTGCATTTCTAGGGCCTCAAAAAATGACTTACATTAAGCAGGGCATTTTAACAAGGCTAGGGTCTGTTAACAACAAGAAACAATTAATAATGAAAGTCTATACATAATGAAACTATTATTTTTTTTGCTCTTAATAGTAAATCTTATCCTTATACTTTATGTTCAATTTTGGACTAATTCTGATGAGGATAGAAAATTACGACCAGAATTTAAACCAGAGAAAATTAGATTGTTGTCAAAAGCAACAGATTGTCTTAAATCAGGAGAGGATCTCTGTTCTGATAAAAAGGAAGTATTAATGAATAATACTAAGGTAGGTATAAAATGAGATATTGAATTTTTGCTTTTGTTTTTACTATAAATAATACCTATTTATTTCATTAGGAAATATTATGACTGTACATCTTAATTCTCCGCAGGAGGTTGAAAAAATGCGGATTGCAGGGAGGCTTGGCTCAGAGGTGCTAGACTTTATTACACCTTTTGTTAAGCCTGGAATAACAACAGGTGAACTTGATACATTATGTCATAATTATATGTTAACTGAGCAAAAAACGGTTCCCGCTCCACTTAATTATGCGCCACCAGGCCATAAACCTTACCCAAAATCAATTTGTACTTCAGTTAATCATCAGGTATGTCATGGTGTGCCAGGTGGAAAAAAGCTGAAAATAGGAGATATTCTTAATATTGATGTGACCGTAATTAAAGATGGTTATCATGGTGATACCAGTCGTATGTATTATGTTGGAGAGGCATCAATTCAAGCTAAAAGGTTGTGTGAAATTACCTATGAATCTATGTGGCGTGGAATAGAGGAAATTAAACCAAATAAACATTTAGGCGACATAGGCTACGCTATTCAAAGTTTTGCTGAGAATCTGGGCTGTAGTGTGGTAAAAGAATTTTGTGGTCATGGTATTGGCACTAAATTTCATGATGAACCACAAGTTCTGCACTACGGTTCTCCTGGAACGGGCTTAGAATTAAAAGCAGGTATGATTTTTACAGTAGAGCCTATGATTAACGCAGGAAAAGCATCAATTCGTCAAATGGCAGATGGCTGGACTATAGTTACTAAGGACCATAGCTTGTCTGCTCAATGGGAGCATACAGTATTAGTTACTAATACAGGGTATGAAGTTTTGACGTTATCTAAAGGTAGTCCATTAAAGCCTATATTTCATGTCTAATTTATATTAATGGCAATTAACGTAGCGGCCTTATCAACTCCGTTAAATTCTAGAAGCGGAAAAAAAATACTAGCAGAAGGTCGGAAGGTGCTACGTGAAAAGTTTAGTAAGAATGGAGATAGTAGTGCATTACTTCGAGATTATTGTAGATTAATTGATAAATTATTGTGTAAAGCATGGAAAGAAATGGCGCTCCCGAACTCAATTACTTTGTTGGCTGTAGGTGGGTATGGTCGTGGATGTCTTTTTCCTAGTTCAGATATAGATCTATTGGTTCTTCTTCCTCTTAAGGGAAGTAATCAGATTCTTACTGATGGTATTATAAAACTTAAATTAGAGCGGTGGGTGCACTTTTTGTGGGATATGGGCTTAGAGATTGGTCATAGTGTTCGTACTTTAGCTGAATGTGAAGAAGAGTCAAAGAAAGATATTACAGTGCAGACAAGTTTACTTGAGGCACGTAGGCTCGCAGGAAACAGAAGACTATTTGCGACATTTTCACAAAAAATGAAAACTGTATTAAACCCACAAGAATTTTTTATTGCAAAGCAGTCGGAGCAACAACAGCGTCATAGTCGCTATCTCGAAGTAACTCACAATCTTGAGCCAAATTTAAAAGAAAGTCCCGGTGGTCTCCGAGATTTACAAAACATTTTATGGATTAGTCATGCCCTAGGGTATGGGAAATCTTGGATTGATCTTATTAGAGCTGGTTTTATAACAAGAGAAGAGGCTAGAATTGCAAGGTGCAATGAAAGAATATTACAAGATTTTCGAATTAGATTGCATTATCTAGCTGGGCGTTGTGAGGATAGATTGTTGTTCGACTATCAAACATTACTAGCTACAGAATACAATATTTCTGATAAGTCACCACATCGGGCAAGTGAATTATTAATGCAACGTTATTATCGTGTAGCAAAATCAGTTACACAGATTAACACCATTCTTTTGCTTACTTTACGGGAAAAGATATTTTTAAAGAAATATTTAACTCCTGTAATATTAAATAAATATTTTCAGTCTCGCGGTCCACTACTTGAGATAAGAGATAAAAATATCTTTAAGAAGAACCCGAGTGTTATTCTAGAAAGTGTCCTTATGTTACAACAGTATTCTGAACTAGATACTTATAGCGTTAGCACAATAAGAGAGATCTGGCGTTCTAAATCTAGAATTAATTTATCTTTCCGGTTAAATCCTCATAATTGTAAATTATTTATGAAAATTTTACGTCAGCCACGTGGTCTTACCAAAGAATTACGATTTTTGAGTAGGTATGGAATATTAGGGCGTTATATTCCAGAATTTGGGAAAATTATAGGACAAATGCAGTATGATTTATTTCATGTTTATACAGTAGATGAGCATATTTTAATGGTAGTAAGAAATCTACGTCGTTTTATGGTTTCTGAATTTTCTCATGAGCATCCATTATGTAGTCAGCTAGCAAGTAAATTTGATAGACCAGAAATACTCTATTTGGCAGCTTTATTTCATGATATTGCTAAAGGACATCATAGAAACCACTCTTTGGTTGGGATGAAAAAAGCGAGGCGTTTTTGTAAAAACCATAGATTATCTTCAGCGGATACAGAATTGGTATCTTGGTTGGTAGAGAATCATTTAATAATGTCGTCTATAGCACAGAAGAAAGATTTGTCAGAACCAGCGGTAATATCCAATTTTGCTGCACTTGTTAAGAATGAGCGTAGGCTCATTGCAATTTATCTTTTTACAGTTGCTGATATATGTGGTGCTAATCCTAAGGTATGGAATACTTGGAAAGGTAAATTATTAGAATATTTATTTTGGGAGACATGGCGGTATTTATGTGGTGAACCAGAAAAAGCTAGGGGTACCCTTGAAAATCGTAAGATTAGGGTATTAGGATTATTACAATATGATTCTATATCAATAGAGAAGTGTGAACAGCTTTGGTCAGGGCTAGGTGCTACTTATTTTTTACAGAATAGTTTATTAGAAATAGTTTGGCATACTCGTCAGCTTTGCAATAAGGCTCAATCTCTAGAGCCAGTGGTAAAGGCTCGTACCATTTCTGATGGAGGTGGTATCCAGGTAATGATCTATACTAAAGATCAGAAAGATTTATTCTTTCGTATTTGTAGTTTCTTTGAGAGTATTAATTACAGTATTGTTGAGGCTAAAGTTTATACTACACATCATGGTTATGCTCTTGATAGTTTTTCAGTATTTAACCCATTTAATTCAATAGAGAAATATAGTAATACTATTTGTATTGTAGAAAATGGATTAAAGCAGCAATTAGATCTAAAATCACCTTTTAAAGCTTCTTTGCAAGTTAAGATAAGTCGTCAGATTAAGCATTTTCCTATTACACCAGAAGTTAAAATTGAACCTGATGATAATGGTTTTTATTATGTATTATCACTTGTTACTGGAGATCAGCCAGATTTATTGTCACGTGTAACTAAGGTTTTAGCAGATTCTGATGTTAAGGTTCATAGTGCTAAAATAAATACAATGGGAGAACGTGTTGAAGATGTTTTTCTTATTACAGGAGCTATATTAAATACAACAAATGCGTTAATAAGCTTAGAGTCAAATATTCTAAAAATATTACATGTATAAAATAATTTATTTGGCAGGATAATATTCAAGCTTATATTTTAATATAATATAAGCTTGAATATTATTTATTCTAAATGTCTAGTGTATTGTTATGGTTTCTTTAGATTTATCTAGATCTAAGCAGTAATTTTCATAAATTCCATCAAGAAATTCCCAAAGAGCCTCACATGCCTTGGTAGTTGCAGCTAGAACTTCATCTTTTTTCTCTGGGGTATCCGCAAATTTTTCAATTAACGACCACTCTGCTTGTGAATGATGTATATCAGCCTCCTGATGTACTGTAAAGAATTCGTAACTATCTGGGTCATTCATTCCGTAAAATTTAGCTAATCCTTCAATCTTTACTGCAGCAATTTCTGGTACTTGTGATTCAAATGCATGCATAGCAGCAAGTCCAGCATAGAATGGTTGGTTCAAGCAAATATCCCTGAAAGTTGTAACAAGGTTCTCAGTGCTTGGAAGGGCAGTTGCATTTGCTAATTCTTTTTCATTTGATCCTAAAGATAGGGCAAACTTTTTCCATAATCCCGGATGGTTCTTTTCTCCATATTCTTCGCTAATTAGGTTTTTCAGTATTTCTTGGCGTACACTAATATCACCACTATTTTTATCAGTATGAAAATGAGGCGTATTAAAATGTACTGCACTTAAATAAGTTGGTTCAGCTAAAACATTATGAAAATATTGTTCTGCATACTTAAGTAATTGTTTTTTAGTGAGTTTACCCTCAGTCCAGGCAACATAGAATGGATGTTTTAGGAGGCTCATAGATTCAATAATTGAATCAACACTTTGCTTAAAAATTAGATTTTCTTTCATGATTTTCCTTTATTTAACAGGAATGGAATATTAATAAGCATATCATTACCTAATAACATAACCAAGTAAAATTTTGTGGGATATATCTAGAGTATTAGGAGTCATAAGAATGATAGGGAATATAATTAATAGTAATAATATACAATAAAACTTAGAATCTAGAACTTTCTGTTTGTGTATTTATATTTGTTGGAAATTATATGGATGAGCAATCAAGCTTATTAGCTCTGTTTGTTAGTAGTTTTTTAGCTGCAACATTACTTCCGGGTGGCTCAGAGGCAATATTATTTGGAGTATTAAAGGCTTATCCACAGTTATATTGGCCTGCTTTGTTTGTCGCCTCATTAGGTAATACTATGGGTGGAGTAACTTCATATTTAATAGGAAGGTTTTTGCCAGATGAGAAGGCATTTCTTAAAAAATATAATGGTAATGGGCGCGGGATTAAATGGGTTCGGCTTTATGGGAGCCCAATAATACTATTGTCCTGGGTTCCATTGATAGGAGACATTCTGTGTGTCGCAGCAGGATGGCTTAGGATTAATTGGCTATGGGTTTTGTTATTTATGGCAGTTGGCAAATTTACACGTTACTGGGTAATTGCAGAGGCATTACAGTAGTTATTAAGTTATTTAATTTTATATGATTAAGTATCGCATTTTATTGTTTTATTAATTCTTGTAATTCTCCATTCTTATACATTTCTTCTATGATATCTGATCCCCCAATAAAATTACCATTGATATAGAGTTGGGGGATAGTAGGCCAGTTTGAATAATCTTTAATACCCTGCCTAATTTCTGGATCCAAAAGGACATCAATAGTAAAAATATTATTTTCTCCACAAGCATTAAGTATTTTTACTGCATGTGCTGAGAAGCCACATTGTGGGTTTTCAGGTGTCCCTTTCATGTAAAGAACAATATAGTTAGAGGTTATTTGTTTTTTTATAATTTCTTGTGTATTCATATCGACCCTTCTATAAAATTTAAGGTTATTAATTTATATATTAAGATAGTTCTTAGGATTTTTCTAAATATTTTTTCAAATAAATTGGAATAGTTTGTTGAGATATTTTATCAGTTTTTTTAAAAATTTTGTGTATATCTTCCGCCGCTGACTCTTAATATTCCTGATAAATCGGGGTGAGAGAAGATATTACTGAATCCTGCATTTTTCAATAATCTTCTACAAATATTAGCTTGATTATAGCCATGTTCTAATAGTAGCCATCCTTCAGCATGAATATGAGAAGTTGCTGTGGTAATGATCTTTCGGATACATTCCATTCCATCTTTCCCAGCTATAAGAGCTAACCTTGGTTCAAAATTTAAGACCTCTCGGTCTAGATAGGGGTCATCAAGAGCAACATAGGGCGGGTTTGAAACAATTAGATCAAATTTCTTTTCCTTTATTTTATCAAACCAATTACTCTTAAAAATATTAATGTTATTTGTGTCTAGAGATTTTGCATTTTTTTTAGCTACATATATTGCATCCATTGAATTATCTATTGCTGTAATACAGGATAGTGGACGATGCTTTGCAATAGAAATAGCTATTATTCCACAACCAGTACCTAGGTCTAATATTTTATAGGGTGTATTTAATGAAATTTTTTCTAGTGCTAGATCTACTAATAGTTCAGTTTCTGGTCTGGGAATCAATACGGCCGGGTTAACTTTAAATATTACACTATAAAATTCACGTTCACCTTGGATATATGCAATTGGTTCTCCATGGGCACGTCGTTTAACTAATGATAGGAATTTATGTATTTGAATTAAAGTTATATACTGGTCTGGGTGAGAGATTAAGTATGCATGATTTATTTTAAGTACACCTTGTAATATTATTTGTGCTTCATTATAAGGAATAAGAGCTCGCGCTTTTCTTAATATATCTTTAATTGTAATTTTTTTGTGTATTTCAAAATCCATTTTTTGGTATTAGATTTAACATATAGGACTATAATTATCATTAAATGATATAGTTTAAATCATGCTAGGGTAATTTTTTATTCTCCCATTGCTGCTAACTGTTCTGCTTGATGCTCTGATGCTAGTTTAGAGCATAGCTCATTTAAATCTCCATCCATTATTTGTTCTATCTTATAAAGTGTAAGATTTATACGGTGGTCAGATATGCGTCCTTGAGGAAAATTGTAAGTGCGGATTCTTTCTGAGCGGTCCCCGCTACCAATTAATAATTTGCGGGTGGCAGCTTGTTTAGCTTGCTGCTCATTTATTTGTTTATCACGTATTCTTGCAACTAGAACACTCATTGCCTGCGCTTTATTCTTGTGTTGTGAGCGTCCATCTTGGCATTCCACTACAATACCTGTAGGAATATGTGTAATTCGAACTGCTGAATCAGTTTTATTTATGTGCTGGCCTCCTGCTCCAGATGCGCGATAGGTATCAATTCTTATCTCAGAAGGGTTTAATACTATATCTGATATCTCATTTGTTTCTGGTAGAACTGCAACTGTACAGGCAGAAGTGTGGATACGACCTTGGGTTTCTGTAGAGGGTACACGCTGTACTCTATGGCCTCCTGATTCAAATTTAAGTTTAGAGTAGGCTCCTTTTCCTGATATTTGAGCAATAATTTCTTTATATCCACCAACTTCAGAAAGACTCTGTGAGATAACTTCTACTTGCCAGTTTTCACGTTCAGCAAAACGAGCGTACATACGAAATAAATCCCCAGCAAATAGTGCTGATTCATCCCCTCCTGTACCAGCACGAATTTCTAGGAAAATATTGTTTCCATCATTTGGGTCCTTAGGAAGTAGTAATTTCTGTAATTCAAGCTCTATTTTTGTAAGTTTTTCTTTTCCACTACGAATTTCAGCATCAGCAAACTCACGCATTTCAACATCAGCAGTCATTTCTTGTGCAGCTTGTATGTCACTTTCACTAAGTTGGTATGATTGATATAGTTCAACTATAGGTATAATCTCGGCATGTTCGCGAGTGAGCTTTCGGTAGTTGTCGAGATTAGAGGTTATGTCCTCATTACTTAGTAGGCGGTTTAATTCTTCAAGGCGTTTGCTCAACTGTATGAGCTTAGTAGTAATGCCCTGGTTCATTCTATACGATCAAGTTGATAGAGCCGGTTTACCATATCTACTAGTTTATCTCGTTCATCTATTGAAGCATGGTTTAGTACATCGGAGGGCGAGTGTAAGAGTTTATTGGTGAGACTCTTGCTTAATAATTCCATAATTTTATTTGGATCTCCTCCTTTTGCCAAAAGTTTAATTGCACGTTCAAGTTCATATTGGCGATAATTTTCTGCTTGACTACGTAATGCTCGAATAGTGGGAACTAATTCACGAGATTTTAGCCAATGCATAAAATTAATAACATTTGAATCAATAATAGCTTCGGCCTGAGCTACTGCACCTTGTCGTGAATCTAATCCTTCTTGCACAATCTCTGAGAGATCATCTACAGTATAAAGAAACACATCATCAAGCTCTAATACTTCTGGCTCAACATCCCGTGGTACAGCTAGGTCCACCATAAAAATTGGACGATGCTTACGTTTTTTAATTGCTCTCTCCATCATTCCCTTCCCAAGTATTGGAAGTGGACTTGCTGTAGAAGTTACGACAATATCATGAAGAGCAAGTTGTTCAGGAAGTTCATTTAAGGTAATTGATTGAGCATTAAATTGACTTGCTAAAGCTTGAGTATGCTCTGTAGTACGGTTAGCTACAGTTATACTTTTTGGGTTGCGCGCTGAGAAGCTACCAGCACATAGTTCGATCATTTCTCCTGCTCCAATAAGAAGTACGCGCTGTTCACTAATATCTCCAAAAATTCTTTCTGCTAGCTGTGTTGCAGCAGCAGCCATTGAAACAGAGTTAGCTCCAATTTCAGTAGATGTTCGTACTTCTTTTGCAACAAAGAAGGTTCTTTGAAAAAGCTTGTGTAATAGTAGTCCTAGTGTGCCAGCAAGTTCTGCAAATTTTACAGCATTTTTTAGCTGGCCAAGTATTTGCGGTTCACCCAGTACCATTGAATCTAGTCCGCTTGCAACTCTGAAGGCATGTTTTACTGCATGCTCACGAGGAAGAGCATAAAGGTAAGGCTCTAATTCACGTATTTGTATCTGATGAAAACTTGCTAACCAATGTGTTATTTCTTCTGGCTGGTTTGTACTACAATAGACCTCTGTACGATTACAAGTGGAAATAATTGCTGCTTCCTTTACTGCATCATGACTAGTTAGATCATGTAATGCACTCTCCATTGAATCATCCGAGAATACGACTTGTTCACGAACATCAATGGGTGCAGTTTGATGATTAATGCCAAATGCTAATAATTCCATAGTTAATTATGTAAATAACTGGTAAAGAATATGGAAAACATCTAATTATAGTATTTCAATAGCTTTAATTCTATCAAAGTAGAAAAAATTACAAATCTTAAAAAATAGGACTTATATAGATAGGTAATAATTTAACATTTAAATATCCACCTTAAATGTATAGTAATAAGATTTATTTTATATTTTACTTGCCAGTAGTTACTGATTAAGAGCCAAGGTTTTATTCTATTAAATAGTCAAATAGGAACAATATTATATCGTAGTGACCATTATACATGGTGGCCAAGGAGGGAATTGAACCCCCGACACAAGGATTTTCAGTCCTCTGCTCTACCAACTGAGCTACTTGGCCCCTTATAGGACATTGTCATGTATCTACATCACAATTTTGTAAGTGTTTATCTTTGATAGTTAACTGGAGGAATTGTTTACCTATTTATGAATACATAATTTTAGCACAGTGCAAAATTCATTGGAATACTATAGAGGCCGCTGTAATTGGTTATATTTTAATGCGAATAGTTTTCATTTGGTTAGAACCTTTATTGTAGTTATCTGTTAACTTCTTAATAGGTATTAAAAAATTATTTAATTAAGATGTAATGAAAATAAAAGTTAAAAAATAATTATGAGGGTTTGTTAATTACAATCAGTTCTGCTTATTGGTCTGATTTTCTAGCATTGATATAATGGCATTTTTTAATGGGGACATAGGTAAATTGTTAGCCAATTTGTTTAAATTTTCTGTGCCATTTTGGCTTATTTCTAGATTTTTCTGAGAAGAGTTAGGACTATGACAAGTATAGTAATTTGCTTGAACAGTAATTTGAATAGAAGTAATTTCAATAAGGCCTAATTTATGAAATTTTGATATTAAAGATGGGATGATTTGTTTAAGTCTTGCCGCAATCGTTCCAGTTCCTACTATTATAGTTAGTTTATTATTTGTAAGTTTTCCAAGAGAACAAAATTGTACAAAATCAGTTGGAATAACTTTCATAAAAATTTCCTGTATTTCAGATATTCTTTCACTGTGTATGAATAGCTCTTTATGAGCTGAGTTATTCTTCAGGGCATTAAGAAAGAAACTAATTTTATGTGTTGTCATAATAAATAGTAATATGATTCTTATTTTTCAGAACCATTTTATTGTATTTGGAAAAAATATAATACATATTGTACGAGAATTTGGAGTTATATATTAATATTAATTATTTGTGGAAATGAGGCCATCTATTAAAGTTATAGGTATAAAGGTTTACTCTGGCGGCCTCTTTTAATATGGTAATATGGCTTCTATTGATCATTGAAATGATTTTATTGGTTATTATTTTCATGCCTCTAGGTGCTTAATTAAAATTGTAGAAAGATAAGGAATAATAGAAATTGGAAATGTAGATTATTCTACTAGGTCATATTTATATTTTAAAAATAGTATAAAGTAGGATTTTGAATCTATTTTAGTTTTTCAAGAAATTTAATTAAGCTTAAATCTAGGCCATCAACTATGAATTAGTAGTGGTGGGGTGAGGCTGAGAGTATCACCCCTTATTTTTTATAATTACATAATAAGTAGAAAAATTTATATCTTATGTTTAATACTGTTTTTAAGAAAATATTTGGTAGCCGTAATGACAGGCTGATCAAGCAATATTTCCAGACTGTTGGTGTGATTAATAGTTTAGAAGATTCAATTTCAGGTCTTACAGATGCAGAATTACGTGCAAAGACAGATGAATTTAGGCAACGTATTAAGGATGGAGAGGCACTTGATACTTTATTGCCAGAGGCTTTTGCAGTAGTGCGCGAAGCTAGTAAACGTGTTTTGGGGATGCGTCATTTTAATGTGCAGTTAATTGGCGGTATGGTATTGCATAGTGGAAAGATTGCAGAGATGCGTACAGGTGAAGGAAAAACTTTAATGGCAACTCTGCCCTCATATCTTAATGCTTTAGATGGTAAGGGTTTTCATTTGGTTACTGTAAATGATTATCTCGCTGAACGTGATTCTGAATGGATGGGGAAAATACATAAATTTCTTGGCCTTAGTGTAGGGGTTATTGTTTCTAGTATGAAACCTGAACAAAGACAGGCAGCTTATACAGCAGATATTACATATGGGACAAATAATGAATTTGGTTTTGATTATTTACGTGACAATATGGTTAATGATCCTGCTGAGAGGGTGCAACGTACACTTAATTATGCAGTTATTGATGAAGTAGATTCTATTCTTATTGATGAAGCACGTACTCCACTAATTATTTCAGGTCAAGCTGAAGGTAATACTGATGTTTATATAAGAATAAATAAGCTTATACCTAAATTAGTGCGTCAGGAGAAAGAAGATGCTCCAGGAGATTTTAGTGTAGATGAGAAGACGCAACAAGTTTTACTGAGTGAGGCGGGATTTGAGAATGCTGAGAAAATTCTTACTCAGGATGGGTTATTAGAGTCAGGAGCAAGTTTATATGATCCTGCTAATATTAATCTTATACATCATCTTTATGCGGGATTGCGTGCTCACGCACTATTTCACCTAGATCAGCATTATGTAGTGCAGAATGGAGAGATAGTAATAGTAGATGAGTTTACCGGGAGACTGATGTCAGGTAGGCGCTGGTCAGAAGGCTTGCATCAGGCAGTAGAAGCCAAAGAAAATGTTCCTATCCAGAAGGAGAATCAGACGCTTGCTTCGATTACATTTCAGAATTATTTTCGTATGTATAACAAATTATCTGGTATGACTGGCACAGCAGACACTGAAGCCTATGAGTTTCAGCAGATTTATGGGTTAGAGACTGTAATTATACCAACTGATCGTCCAATGATTCGTGATGATACTATGGATCAGGTTTTTCGTACCCTAGAAGAAAAAAATAACGCTATTATTGAGGCAACCAAAGAATGTTATCAGAGGGGGCAGCCTGTTTTAGTTGGAACAACTTCAATTGAGAATAATGAATTGTTATCTCGTTTATTAGAAAAAAATAAATTACCTCATCAATTATTAAATGCCAAACAGCATGAAAATGAAGCAAATATCATTACTCAAGCTGGACGTCCTAAAATGATAACTATTGCGACTAATATGGCAGGGCGTGGTACTGATATTGTATTAGGTGGTAATCCTGATCCTGAGATTGAGAAAATTAAGGCAGACAAAAAAATTAGTGAGGAAATTAAGGACGATCGTATTATAAAAGTACGTGAGGATTGGAAGATTTGTCATGATGAGGTTTTGAAATTAGGCGGTTTACATATTATTGGAACAGAAAGGCATGAGTCTCGTCGGGTAGATAATCAATTACGTGGGAGGTCAGGCCGTCAAGGTGACCCTGGATCTAGTCGTTTTTATCTTTCATTAGAAGATTCACTTTTAAGAATTTTTGCATCTGATCGTGTAGCAAAGATCATGGAGCGTCTTAAAATGCCAGTGGGTGAAGCTATTGAGCATCCGTGGGTTACCAGAGCTATTGAGAACGCTCAACGTAAAGTAGAGGCTCGAAATTTTGATATGCGAAAGCAGCTACTTGAGTATGATGATGTAGCAAATGATCAGCGTAAAGTTCTTTATCAATTGCGTAATGAGCTACTAGAGTCACATAATGCCTATGAATTTATTGAAGAAATACGTAAAGAAGTGTTAGATGGTCTTGTTGATTTCCATATGCCACTAGGGAGCGCTGAGGAACAGTGGGATGTTCTAGGATTGGAAAAAACTCTTATCTCTGAATACCAATTACAGTTACCAATTCAGGAATGGCTTGATAAGGATTCTGAGTTGAATGAAGAGAATCTTAGCCAACGAGTTTTAGAAGAAGCTAATAATCTATACCAAAATAAGGTAGATATAGTTGGTGAAGACGTTATGCGTCAATATGAGCGAGCCGTTATGTTACAAACATTAGATAATTATTGGCGTGAGCACCTAGCAGCATTAGATCATTTGCGTCAGGGAATTCACCTTCGGGGTTACGCACAAAAAAATCCAAAGCAAGAATATAAGCGTGAAGCCTATAATTTATTTCAAGCTATGATGGAGGAAATTAAATCAGAGGTTACTCAGACACTTATGATGGTGCAAATTAGGGATGAAAAGCAGGTGGAGGCAGCGTCTGAAATATCACATTCACCTACTAATATGCAATATCAACATGCTTCTTATGAAAGTACGTTAGATGAAAATGAAGAAGGTGCTAAGAGTAAAAATGAAGTGAGCCAGCCATTTGTACGTAAAGGTGAGAAGATTGGTCGTAATGATCCATGTCCATGTGGATCTCGTAAGAAATATAAGCAGTGTTGTGGAAAGCTTAACTAATCCTTATTATTTCTTATTAGTAGACTAATATGATTTTGATTCAGAAGAATAGGGAAGTTTGCTATGTAGCAAACTTCCTTTAATCATTACTTTGTATTTATATGTTAATTTTGGCGCACACCAGTAATTTCAATTTCAACACGTCGGTCAGGTTGAAGGCAAGTTTTTAGGTCTTTTCCTGTATCAGTACATTTAGTTCCAGTGATAGGGTCAGCCTCGCCTTTACCATCTATATAAATATCATTAGGGTCAATACTATGAGTTGATACTAAATAATTTTTTACTGATTTAGCACGTTTAATAGAAAGTTTCTTATTGTAATTTTCACTACCAATACGATCTGTATACCCAATAGCAACAATCATATCATATTTTTTATTACCTAGATTTTCTATTAAATTATCTAAAGATTTTTTCCCTTCTTTTTTTAATATGGTCCCATCAAAATCAAATAATGCATCAGCTGAGAAAGTAATTTTCTCGTGAGAAATATCAGGTGTTTTAGCTTGAGCTAGATCTTCTATAGGACCAAGAAGTGTCATGATTACAAAGTTTGCCATTGAATCTGGTGAACTAATATATTTATGATTAGTTAAAAAACCACACCCCCCAATTTCAGCCAACTTACTCATAAATTCTTTTCCACCAGGTTCATTACCAACTTGTATTGGGTAAATACAAACTCGATCACCTAATTGATCCTTAACTTTTTTTGCTGCTGTAATGGCAGCATTTCTTTCATTAGCTCCTCCTGAATTGCTTACATCTGATATGCCGTCACTAATAATAAACATTGATATTTTTCCAAGCCCAAGTCCTCTTAGAAATTTGTCGCTAGTAGTTTTGATGGCTGCTTCCATAGGAGAAGGGCCGCTTGCACTTGTAAGACCCGCAATTACCTTATTTAGTCCATCACGATTATGGTTTGTTAATCCAAAAAGTACATTTGCTCCATTACCAAAGCTTGTGAGGCCTGCATTAAAATCTAACTGAGGAATTGTCTGGTTCATATTTGATAATATCTCTTTAGAAATATCAATTTTAGAGCGACCCATATAGTTGCTGGCCATTGATGATGAAGCATCATGAATAATAACAAAAGTATCGGCCTTTTTAGCATAATTAGCGGTACTTAATTGCTTTGCATTAAAATTATTGCTGCTAGGCGATTGAGTTGTTGCACAGCCCGCTATTAATAACATGGATGTAATGGCTAAAAAATTTGCCTTAAGATCATTTTTCATGTTGATTCCCTTATTTAAAATTTTGTATTCTTATTTTGTAGTAATAAGCTCAGAAATTCTATTTATTGATTCAAAAACAAACATTAATAAATTTAATATTTCCTATAAAAATTATACTACTAGATATCATAATGCTTATCAAGAGACAAGATATCAGGACCCTAATAGGAGATATTTATACTTTCATGAACAGGTAAAAATTTCTTACTAAGATTATTATTGCCTATATTGAATTTTTAATTTAGTGTTTTTATATTTATGGACACCATAATAAACATAAAAATTATAGTTAACAAAATACTATTTAATTACGGAGGGTAAGTCTTTAGTTAGCATATTTTTTTCATTAACTGCTTCACCTAATAATGCATAACCAAGAAGGTTGTTTTTTGAATCTTTGAATAGTGCTTTTACACTATCAGGTGTTTCTTTAACCTGCCACTTTCCATTTGTTTCAGGATTGGGTGGTGAAATTACGGTTGGACATGCAGGAGTCTTTACAAGAATTGGCATAGCGGGATATTTTACTTGGGTTGGGTTCTTGGAAAGGGTTGCTGCTAAAGCTCGTGCTGCATGCATTATTGGCATAACGAATGGTAATACTCTGTTATCAATTTCAGCGCAGTCACCTAAAGCATAAATATTGTTGAAATTGGTTTGCAGTAAGTGATTTACAACAATACCACGGTTTACTTTGATTCCAGCTTCTTTTGCGAGAGAAATATTTGGAACTAGCCCTGTTGCTGTTAATAAAATATCTGTTTGTATCATTTTTCCATTAGTAAGTGTTAGTTGCAGTTTTTTTTCTACTTTTTCAACTTTCCTAGTGATTGAATTGAAGTGGAATGATACACCGATAGCCTCTAATTTTCTTTTCAGAAAAGCTCCGCCTACACTTGGTAATAGGTTACCTAAGGGATGTTTATTAATATCAATTACGTGAGTATTATAGCCAGATATAGCAAGATCATTAGCAAATTCACAACCAATTAATCCGGCCCCAAGAATTGCTATATCTTTTTTATTTTTTATCATATCTTGGAAAAAACAATAGTCGTCTAAATTGTTTATTGAAAGCATTTCATTTGTTCCGTCTCCTTCCAGAGAAAGACGCATCTGATTTGCTCCTAAGGCTAGAACAAGTTGGCTATAATTTATTTTTTCTTTATTTTGTAGGGTTATACTTTTATCAGATGGGTTTATAGCAACTACTTTACTAAAGGGTCGAATAACTGCTTGCATTTGTTTGGCCATTTTTTCGGCACTGCTATTTAAGAGGGTGCTAGAAGTTTTATTTTTAGCTAGAGCATTAGATAACATAGGTTTTGAATAGAACCCACCATGATCTTTAGAAAGCATAATTATCGGTATTTCACTTTCAAGTTTACGAAATTCACGGATTACAGTATATCCCGCTAGTCCACTTCCAATAATGATTATAGGCTTCTGATTCATGTTTTAATTAAGATTAATTCTGAGTTAATATTATATGGCCACTTTATTTTCTTAAAGAATATCATTCTATGAGTTATGGTATGCAGATATTTGCCGGAAAATTTATTTCCTCCAGAATGCTGGAATAAAGACAACGAGTAAAGTAAAAAGCTCTAATCTTCCCAGAAGCATAGTAAAGCTACATATCCAGGTTTGAAAATCAGTAAGTTCAGCAAAAGTACTAGCGGGACCAACTTGATTAAGTCCTGGACCTAGATTATTAATGCATGCCACTATTGTTGAAAAGGATGTTATAAAATCTAAACCGCTAAAGGCAAGGATTAGTGTCAATGAGACTATACTAGCTAAGTATATGGATAGAAAAGCTAATATTGCATAAACAATGCGGTTTGATACTATGCTATTGCCGAGCTTAACTGGCGTAACTGCCTGAGGATGCATGATTACAATCATTTCACGAAAAACTTGTTTGAATAGAAGTTTTGCTCTGATCATTTTAATCCCGCCACCAGTAGAACCAGATGATGAGCAAAAACAACAAAGTACTAGCATCCATAGTGGTGCAAATATAGGCCATAAATTATAATCAGCATTACTATATCCAGTGGTAGTGGCAACAGATATGGTATTAAAACTTGCGTAGCGTAAAGATGTTAGTAGGTCAGGGTAAATTCCTGTATTCCATAAGTATAAAGTTAACATTATGCAGCTTATTAAAATTATAGTAATAAAGATACAAGCTTCTGGGTCATATCGATAAGGCAATAGAGATTTTTCTCTCCAAGCTAGAAAATGTGAGGCAAAATTTATTCCAGCTATTATCATAAACAGAATAGCAACGCTCTCAATCATCGGTGAATCCCAGTGTGCAAAGCTTGCATCGTGAGAAGAAAAGCCACCAAGGCCAATAGTAGTAAATGAATGCATTACTGCATCTAGCCAAGTCATACCTGCTAGTTTGTAGGAAAGAGCACAAGCTATGGTAATCCCTGTATAAACTAACCATAAACCTTTAGCAGTTTCTGCAATACGTGGTGTTAGTTTAGTATCTTTCATTGGGCCTGGGGTTTCTGCTTTGAACATTTGTCTTCCACCAACGCCGAGTAGTGGAAGGATAGCTACTGCCAATACAATTAATCCCATTCCTCCCATCCAAACCATTTCAGTGCGCCAGAAATTGATTGATGGCGGAAGTAAGTCAAGACCTGTAAGAACAGTGCCACCACTGGCTGTGAGTCCTGATGTGGCTTCAAAATAGGCTTTGGTAAAGCTAAGAAATGGGAGATGAAATAGTAAGGGTAACGTAGCAAAAGCTGGTAATACAGACCAAACTAATACAACTAATAGAAATCCATCTCGTACTCTTAGTTCACGCTTATAATTACGTGTTACTGCCCACATAATTAAACCTGCAGCAATAGTAATTGCTGCAGATTTATAATAAACAATTTGGGCAATATTATCTAACCAAATAGAAAGCGCAAGAGGGATAAGCATAGTAAATCCAAATATTAGGATCACTATGCCGAGTACATTTATAACTGGAAAAAGGCGATTCATAAATATTTGCGTTATAGGAAGCTGACTCCAACCTGAAATATTTTTTCAACCTGTCTAATAAGTTTCTTATTGATTACAAATACAATAATATGGTCTTCTGCTTCAATGACTGTGTCATGATGTGCAATTAATACTTTTGCATCATCATTATTTCTACATTCAGTTGTTAGTCCGCGTACGATAGCACCTATAGTTGCACCCTTAGGTAGTTTAATTTTAGAAATTGGGCGGCCAACAACCTTTGATGAGTTTGCATCACCATGTGCAACAAGCTCTAAGGCCTCTGCTGCACCTCTCCTAAGGCTATGAACAGCAGCTACATCTCCACGTCTAACATGTGCAAGTAATGAACCAATTGTAACTTGTGCAGGAGATATGGCAATATCTATATTTCCACTATGTACTAAATCTACATATGCGCTTCGATTGATTAATGCAAGTACTTTATGAGCGCCCATGCTTTTAGCAAGTAGTGCTGCCATTATATTATTTTCATCATCATTAGTAAGTGCGCAGAACATATCCATCTCAGATATATTTTCATTTTCTAATAAGCTTTCATCTGTTGCATCGCCATGTAATACTAAGGTTTGTTGAAGTTTTGCTGCTAAACTCTGGCTTATTCGTTTGTCATATTCGATAAGTTTTACTTGATAATTCTTATCTTGTGCCTTATCTAAGGCGTTAGCTAAGCGCATTCCGATCTTTCCGCCACCTGCAATCATTACTCGTTCAACCGGTTTATCCATGCGTCTTAATTCACTAATTACACTTCTAATATCCTTTGCTGCAGCAAGAAAAAATACCTCGTCTTCTGCTTCAATTATTGTATTTCCTTCTGGGATAATTGGGCGGTTTTTTCTAAATATTGCTGCAACACGTGTATCAATATTAGGTACGTGTTGACGTAATTCGCATAGCTCACGACCAACTAAGGGACCACCATGAAATGCCCTTACGGCTACTAAACTAACTTTTCCATTAGCAAAATCAAGAACTTGTAGTGCATTTGGAAATTCGATAAGTTTTTCTATATGGTCAGTAATAATTTGTTCAGGACAGATTGCATAATCAACTCCAAAGTTATCTGGTGAAAAAATTTCTGGGTAAGTAAGGAAATTAGCCGAGTGAATACGGGCAATTTTAGTAGGTATATTAAACATTGTCGCAGCAAGCTTGCATGCAACCAAGTTAGTTTCATCACTTTTGGTTACAGCAAGAATTAAATCAGCATCTTTAGCACCAGCTTTTATTAGCACTGATGGATGCGATGCATTACCAGCTACTGTACGTAAATCAAGGTGATCCTGTAGTAATAGGAGCCTTTCAGCCGCCACATCTACTAAAGTAATGTCGTTAGCTTCACTTACCAAGCTTTCTGCTACAGAGATGCCAACTCGTCCTGCACCTAGAATGATAATTTTCAATTTAGTAACCTATCCTGTAATAATATAATACTATCCTTATTCATATAGAGTGCCTATAGTTTTTATTGGTTTGTTCGTACCCAACTACGCCATTGTATAAATAAATTTGGGTCTAATGCTGCGATTACTGATCGTTGCCATAGGGGTTCATTCCAGAAATCATCAAATTCAAGTCCGCACATGCGCCCACCTGATTCTTCTAGAATCAAAGAACCGGCAGCATAATCCCATAAATTTTGTCCACCATGCAAAGAAAGGTCAAAGCGACCGGCAGCAATGAAACACCAATCTAATGCACAGGCCCCGAAATTTCTTTGTGAGGCATATGGCGGAGTAGTAGAAACTATAGTTGTTAGTTTCTTATTGAGGCGTTTTAAATCTATACTTGCTACCGTATTGTTTAATAAAGTTGGTATATGTTTCTTAATTGGAAGTTTAATATTATTTAGGAAGGCGCCTTTCCCTCTTTCAGCATAGAACATTTCATCTGCTATTGGGTCATAAATTACACCTAAAATACTTTTACCATGGCACATTAACGCCACTGAAATTGCAAAATAGGGTATGCCATTAACAAAGTTTGTAGTACCGTCTATTGGGTCAATACACCACACTCCTTTGCTTCCTGTATGCCATTGATTATGCTGCTGTTTTAGTGGCATTTCTTCACTGACTATTTTCCCGGGGTATATTTTCTTTAATAGATGAAAGAGGGCTTTCTGTGCGGCAACATCAGCTTCAGTGAATAGGCTTCCATCAGGCTTATATTGTCGCTGAACTTTTAGATACCGGGGTATAATTTCATTTTTCGCAACTTCTTTTACTGCATCAATAACTGAGCTTATCATACCGATGTTTCCCGCCATTTAATTGAGCAACCAATACTAGGGATTTGGTTATTTGGTCCTTGGGAAGTTTGAGCAATCATTATCATACTTTCAAAGAGTTCACGACGTGCATTAATATCAGCTGATTCTTTTCGCGAGGCATCAAGCCTCCCCCGGTATTGTAATTCTAGATTACTATTAAAACCAAAGAAATCTGGTGTGCATACTGCCCCATAGGTCTTAGCTATTTGCTGAGATTTATCTAATACATATGGAAATGAGAAATCAAATTTTTTTGAAATTAAAGCCATATTGTCAAATGAATCCTCAGGATAGTCTGTAGGGTCATTTGACATAATGGCTATTGTATTGATTCCATATTGTAGCAACTCTGTTGTGTCGCGGACTATACGATCTATAATTGCTTTTACGTAAGGGCAATGATTACAGATAAACATTATTAGTAAACCATTTTCACCTCTTATAGTATCTAAATCATAATACCTTCCATCAACACCTAATAAATTAAAGTTCTTAGCTTTCCATCCGATTTCGCATTTGGGCGTTTCCAAGCTTGCCATATTTTTCTCCTATAATAATGCAATTATTTGCCGTTATATTATCATGGCTAATATTCGTAATACCTTATTTATAAACTATGACACTTTCTCGTTTTTATTATCCTAACCAGATTATAGTTGGGCATTTAATAGAATTGCCTATTAGGCCTGCGCATCATGCTATAAATGTATTACGACTAGAGAAAGGTAACCAAATTATTTTGTTTAATGGTAAAGGTGGTGAATTTTTAGCGCTTATAAAGAATATAAATAAGAATTCTATTTTTGTTTTAATTGAAGAATTTAGAGATATTGAGCGAGAATCACCATTACAAATCACCTTAGTTCAGAGTATATGCAGTAATATGAAAATGGACCTTATTATACGTAAAGCAGTAGAGTTAGGTGTTAATAGTATTCAACCTGTTGTAACAAAAAGATGCTTGGTTAAGCTTTCAGGTAGGAGGGAATTAAAGCGTATATTACGCTGGCAGCAAATAATTATATCTGCTTGTGAGCAGTGCGGTAGAAATTGTGTGCCACAAATACTGTCACCAGTTGCTATATCAAATTGGCTCGTTAGGCAGAAATCCTTAGAGAAAGAGTTGAATAATGGGTCTTCAGGTAAACTATATTTTATACTTTCTCCGAAGGCAACAATGAGATTACATGATTTTTCAAAGAAAATATTGGCTACTGAGTTAACTTTATTGGTGGGGCCAGAAGGGGGGTTTACTTCAGATGAATATACTACTGCTGTAAATACAGGGTTTTCTTCTTTACGTTTAGGAGATCGAATTTTAAGGACTGAAAGTGCAGCGCTCTCTGCGATTTCTGCATTACAAGCTGTTTGGGGAGACTATTAATACATTAAGTCATATTTTGAGTATGAGTCTATGACATATAAACTATAGCATTTATTAGGGATTAAAGTTAATTAAGAGTGAGAATATATTTAGATGAAATTTGTAATTAACCGAGGTGCATAATGAAATTAAATAATGATTTTGTGGCTTGGTTTCGTTCAATTGTTCCTTATGTTAATGAGTTTCGTGGGAAAACATTTGTTGTGGTTTTTGAGGGAGAAATCATGACAGAGAAACATTCTAAGGAGTTTTTTCGTGACCTTAATTTATTGGTAAGTTTAGGGGTCAAATTAGTTGTTGTTCATGGGATATTTCCACAAATTAGAACGAGACTAAAAGAAGTAAATTTAAATCTAAGATACATAAAAGGGCAGTGTGTTATTGATGCAGAAATATTGAAAGTAATTAAAGAAACTGTAGGGGAAATTCGTATAGAAATTGAAGCTTTATTGTCAATGGGGTTATCAAAGCCGCCTATGGCCAGCTCGACGACTATTAGTGTTGCAAATGGTAACTATATAACTGCTCGTCCAGTAGGGATAGTCGATGGTGTTGACCTAATGTTTACTGGGGAGGTACGTAAAATTAATATGCCAGCAATTCGTCAGCGCCTGGATCAAAATGAGATAGTATTACTCTCTCCACTCGGTTATTCTAGAATTGGAGAGGTTTTTTCTTTAACCCCAGAAAATGTTGCAATTTCTGTGGCCACTTCATTAAAAGCTGATAAATTAATATTTTTAATGGATACTCCAAATATAGATAGAAAATCTCATGGTGATTTAAATAGATCATTAAATGAGCTTACTTTGTCAGAAGTCAGAATTTTATTGTCAAATCTAGAGAATAAAAATTGTAATCTTTCAAAGGATGCTGAGAAATATTTATCTTGTGCGATACAAGCCTGTGTAGGCGGAGTAAATCGTATTCACCTTATTAGCCGTATTATAGATGGCGCTATGTTACAAGAGTTATTCACGCATAAGGGTGTTGGATGTATGATTTCACGTGGGTCATTGCGGACTTTTAGATCTGCAGAGATTAATGATATAGGTGGGATCTTACAATTAATCGAGCCATTGGAAAATGAAGGACTGTTAGTTAGGCGTGATCGTAAGTTAATTGAAATAGAAATTGATCAATTCCTAGTTTTGGAGCATGACAACATGATTATAGGGTGTGCTGCTCTTAATCATTTTCCTAGAACAAACATAGGGGAGCTTACTTGTTTAGCAATACATCCTGATTACCGTAATAAGGGTTGTGGGGATTCTTTATTTAGACGTATTACAATGAGGGCTAAGCAATTTGGGATTAGTAAATTGATTGTGCTTACTACTCAGGCTTCGCATTGGTTTACAGAACGAGGGTTTAGTGAGACTAGCGTGGAGGAGCTATCTAAAATGAAGCAGGGGGAATATAACTATAAACGCCGTTCTAAAATTTTTATAAGGAATATATAATTATTAGCTATACTTTAATTCTTAGGTAGTTAATTTATTTTTAGGTTAGATTAAGAAATTCGATATTAATTTTTTGTGATTTATACTGTTTTTTAGTTTAATAGTATGTTCATATTTAATGGTTTTAAATCAATTAGCAAGATTGGAGAAATTTAATGGTAAGAATGGTGCAATGTGTCAAACTTGGGCGTGAAGCAGAAGGTTTAGATTTTCCTCCTTATCCGGGGGAGCTAGGGAAACGTATCTTTGAAAAAGTTTCTAGAGAAGCATGGGCCGACTGGGTTAAGCACCAAACTATGCTGGTAAATGAGAACCGTCTAAATTTATCAGATATTAAAGCGCGAAAATACTTGGCAGAACAAATGGAATCTCATTTCTTTGGTACAGGTTCCGAAAAACCTACTGGCTTTATTCCACCAGCACAGTAAGAAACGTATACTTTATTATGAAATTTTAAGAAAAATTTCTGGTTTAGAAATCAAATCAGATTTCTATGGTTTTTATTCTTTTAGTAACTATGGAAATCTGATCTGATGTTAATAGTATTTATTTAATGACAGCCTTTAATTCCCCTTTTGTGTATTTATTTGCCATGGTGTCGAGCATGATTGGTTTAATTTTACTTGCTTGTCCAGCACAACCAAATGCTTCAAAGCGTGCTTTACAGATATTTTTTGCTTCAGCTGTAGCAATTTGAAGAAATTTCCGAGGATCAAAATTACTTTTATTTTCAGATAAATGACGTCTGATTGCACCAGTCATAGCAAGGCGAATATCAGTATCAATATTTACCTTACGAACCCCATGTTTGATTCCCTCCTGAATTTCTTCTACAGGAACGCCATAGGTTTCTTTCATTTCTCCACCAAATTCACGGATAATACCTAGCCATTCTTGTGGAACAGAACTAGATCCATGCATAACTAAATGTGTATTAGGTATTCGATTGTGAATTTCTTTAATGCGGTCAATAGCTAAAATATCTCCTGTAGGTTTACGAGTAAACTTATAGGCACCATGAGAAGTTCCAATAGCAATTGCTAGGGCATCTACACCTGATTTTCTAACAAAATCAGCGGCTTCTTCTGGATCTGTTAGTAATTGATCATGGGTCAATATTCCTTCTGCACCCTGTCCATCTTCTTTCTCACCCGTACCAGTTTCTAATGACCCAAGGCACCCTAGTTCACCTTCAACTGAAACCCCAACTGAATGGGCCATGTCTACAACCTTACTAGTAACTTCAACATTATATTCGTAGGATGAAGGCGTTTTAGCATCAGCCTCTAATGAGCCATCCATCATGACACTAGAAAATCCACTACGAATAGCATTTGCACAGACCCCTGGAGTAGCACCATGGTCTTGATGCATAACGACAGGTATATGCGGATAAGCCTCAACTGCAGCTGCAATTAGATGACGCAGAAAAGCTTCACCAGCATATTTTCTAGCACCTGCAGATCCCTGCATAATTACGGGGCTATTACATTCATCAGCTGCTTGCATGATTGCCTGGACTTGTTCTAAATTATTTACGTTAAAAGCAGGAAGGCCATAATCATTCTCTGCTGCATGATCTAATAGTTGTCTCATTGATACGAGTGCCATTTAAGTATCCTCCAAAAAAATCTGTAACTAAAATTTATAATTAATAGAATAATATATTTTAAATCTTAGAAAATCCAATTTAAATTAAGATTAAGAATTAAATAAAGTATATTTCTTTATTTAATTCTTGATTTTATTACTAACATGTTCGCCTACTTTAACAATTTTCATTGTATTTGTTCCACCTGCTTTTCCTACAGGCTCACCAATAGTTATAAGTATTAAATCACCTTTCTTAACTACCCCACGTTTAAGTAATTCATTTTCTGCTCGGGTCAAAATTACCTCTGGATCTTGAAATTTGCCATCAAAAATTACAGGATAAACTCCACGAAATAATGTAACTTTTCTCCGGGTATCTAGCTGTGGACTTAGGGCAAATATTGGTACATTAGAGCTTTTTCTTGACATCAGCATTGCTGTAAATCCACTTTGTGTAAGTGCAGCAATTGCAGATATTTTTAGGCTATCTGTAGTGAACATAGTAGCCCGAGCAACTGCTTCTTCAATTGTTCCTGGTATACCATCTCGTAATCTTCGTAATTCAAGATTACCTTGATATTCTTTTTCTGACTCAAGACATACTCTGGCCATAGCTTCTACTGTTTCAACTGGATATTGTCCCGTAGCAGATTCAGAGGAGAGCATTACTGCATCAGTACCATCTAATACTGCATTAGCTACATCAGAAACTTCTGCCCTAGTAGGAACCCGGCTATTAACCATGGATTCCATCATTTGCGTAGCAGTTACTACTAATTTGTTATTTGTACGGGCCGCACGTATCATACGTTTTTGTAATGCAGGTACTGCTTCAGCACCAACTTCTACAGAAAGATCTCCTCTTGCAACCATGATGGCATCTGAGGCCTTTAGAATACTATCTAATTCCTCGATTGCTTCTTTTCTCTCAATTTTTGCCATTAATAGGCTTTTCCCGCCAGCCTGAATCATCAGATCACGAGCTATAGACATGTCCCTACCTGATCTAGGAAAAGATACAGCTAGATAATCTGCTTTAAGTTCTGCAGCAGTTTTAATATCTTCTTTATCTTTATTTGTTAATGCGGGAGCGCTGAGGCCACCTCCTTTACGATTGATGCCTTTGTTATTTGATAATATTCCGCCTTGTTCAACAGTACAATATATTTTGCTACCTTTAACCTTAGTAACATTTAGTATAATTCTTCCATCATCTAGCATAAGAATAGCGCCAGATTCTACATCTTGTGGTAGTTCTTTATAATCTAGTCCTACTCGCTCTTGATTTCCAAGAACACATTCTGCATCTAAAATAAAATTGTTTCCTGCCTCTAAAGATACTTTTCCATTCTCAAATTTACCAATACGAATTTTCGGACCTTGTAAATCTACTAATACACCTATTGCATGTCCTGAAGCGCGGGCTAAGGAACGGGACAGTTCAATAATTTCAGTATGTTCTTCTTTGGTTCCATGAGCAAAATTAATACGAATTACATCTACTCCAGCCAGGATCATCTGTTCTAGAATTTTCGGGCTACGCGATGCAGGGCCAAGTGTTGCTACAATTTTTGTCCTTCGTAGCATTTTTCTTTGAATCATATATTATTTAGAAGATAATTTTTTAGTGTATATCATTTGCACGTTTTTCTAGTATTTCTACAGCAGGTAATTTTTTTCCTTCTAAGAACTCTAAGAATGCACCGCCAGCAGTAGAGATATAAGAAATTTTGTTATAAATATTATATTTTTGTATTGCAGCAATAGTGTCACCACCACCTGCAAGAGTATAAGCTTTAGTATTAGCTATTGCTGTAGCAATGGATTTAGTGCCAGATCCAAATTGGTCAAATTCAAAGACCCCAACTGGTCCATTCCATACTACCGTACCAGCTTTCATAATAATATTAGTTAGATCTTGTGCACTTTTTTCCCCTATATCAAAAATCATTTCTTCATTAGTAACCTCATCAGAGGTTTTTAATTTTGCTGGCTCATTTGGATCAAACTTTCTTCCAACCACAACATCTTTGGCTATAGGGATTGAGGCATTACGTTTTGCCATAGTATCCATTAAATTTTTAGCTGTTGAAACTAGACTATCTTCATATAAAGATTTCCCAATATTTTTACCCGCTGCTTTTAGAAAAGTATTTGCGATACCACCGCCTACTACTAGTTGGTCTACTTTTTTTGATAAAGATTCAAGAACAGTTAATTTTGTTGAAACTTTAGAGCCGCCTACAATAGCAACCATTGGTCGCGCAGGATTCAATAGGGCTTTAGTTAATGCTTCTAATTCCTCGGTCAGTAAGATTCCAGCACAGGCTATAGGTGCATATTGAGCTATACCATAAGTTGATGCTTGTGCACGATGTGCAGTACCAAAGGCGTCCATTACAAAAATGTCACATAGTTGAGCATATTTTCGTGCAATTTCTTCGGTATTCTTTTTTTCACCTTTGTTAAAGCGGCAATTTTCTAATACTACAAGATCTCCACTCTTAACTTCAAATCCACCTTCAACCCAATCTTTGATTAATTGTATAGGTTTATTCAGTCGTGCTGATATATTATCAGCAACAGGCTTGAGGGAGTTTTCATCAGACCATACTCCTTCTTCAGGGCGACCCAAATGTGAAGTGACCATTACTTTTGCGCCTTGTTCTAGGCAATAATTAATGGTAGACATTGAAGCAGTAATACGTGCATCCGATGTTACTATTCCATTTTCAATTGGCACATTAAGGTCAGAACGAATAAATACTCTTTTATTTGTGAGATTAAGTTCAGTAAGTTTGGTGACTGGCATGGGTATTCCAAATATATTAGAGTAATGGTAACTTGTAGTTAATAACAAATAAGCAGGGAGTAGTCTCCCTGCTTATTAATATTTAAGATAAAATTATTTGGCAACAACCCGCGCCATTTCAAGAATTTTGCTTGAGTACCCCCATTCATTATCATACCAAGAAACACATTTTATAAATGTGCCATCTAGGGACATACCGGCCTCCGCGTCAAAAACTGATGTACAACTTTCACCTCTGAAATCAGTAGAAACAACCTTTTGGTCTGTATATGCAAGTACACCTTTCATATTCCCTTCAGATGCTTTTTTCATAGCATTGCAGACTTCTTCATAGGTAGCATCTTTATTCAATTCTACCGTTAAGTCTACAACAGAAACATCAGATGTTGGAACACGGAAAGCCATACCTGTAAGTTTCTTATTTAATTCTGGGATAACTACTCCTACAGCTTTTGCAGCACCAGTAGAAGACGGGATAATATTTTCAAGAATACCTCGTCCACCACGCCAGTCTTTATTAGAAGGACCATCAACAGTTTTTTGAGTAGCTGTCGCTGCATGTACAGTAGTCATCAAGCCACGTTTAATGCCAAAATTATCGTTTAATACTTTTGCGACTGGTGCAAGGCAGTTAGTTGTACAAGACGCATTGGAAATAATGGCTTGACCAGCATAGGTTTTATCATTCACTCCATTGACAAACATAGGTGTATCATCTTTAGAAGGTGCCGACATAATTACTTTTTTTGCACCAGCAATGAGATGTTTCTCGCAGGTTTCTTTAGTAAGAAATAGTCCAGTTGATTCAATAACAACCTCAGCCCCTACTTCATTCCATTTAAGTTCTGATGGATCTTTAATAGCGGTTAGACGAACTTTAGTACCATTGACTACTAGAGTGTTATTTCCTTCTAAACTTACTTCTCCTGTGAAACGTCCATGTACCGAGTCATGTTTTAGCATATAAGCTAAATAATCCGGTTCAAGTAAATCGTTTATAGCAACGACTTCAATGTCTTTGAAATTTTCAATTGCTGCACGAAATACCATACGCCCTATGCGCCCAAATCCATTTATACCGACTTTAATTGTCATATTGAAAGTCCTTTGAATAAAAAATTAAATTACATTTAACATAAATCTTTATGTTACCTAGTAAAAATCAGATTACGCTTTTTACTGTCTTAACAACATTATCTACAGTAAAACCAAAGTGGCTGAAAAGGTCACCTGCAGGTGCAGATTCACCAAAAGTATTCATTCCTACTATTGCCCCTTCAAGCCCTACATACTTGTACCAAAAATCTGCAGTGCCTGCTTCAACTACAACACGATTAACACCACTTAGAAGCACACTTTCTTTATAAGCTTGATCCTGTCTGTCAAACAAATTGGTACATGGCATTGAAACAACCCTGATATTTATGCCTGTCTCAGCTAATACTTGCTGTGCTTTCATTGCTAGTTCAATTTCTGAACCAGTTGCAATAATTATGGCTTGTGGTTTCCCATCTGATGCCTCTGATAAAATATAGCCGCCTTTATTAATTAATTTAATTGTTTCTTCATCGCGTTTTTGGAATGGAAGATTCTGGCGACTAAAAATAAGAGTTGACGGACCATCTTTTCGCTCAATTGAGCGTGCCCATGATATTGTTGATTCTACTGTATCACATGGGCGCCATACATCCATATTAGGAATGTATCTAAGGGTTGCAGTTTGTTCTACTGCTTGGTGTGTAGGGCCATCTTCGCCAAGCCCAATTGAGTCATGCGTAAATATAAATAAATTGCGGATTTTCATCAGAGCTGCCATACGTAATGCATTGCGGGCATATTCTGAAAACATGAGGAATGTGGCACCATAGGGTATTAAGCCGCCATGTAATGATAATCCATTCATAATTGCACTCATTCCAAATTCACGTACACCATAATAAATATAGTTTCCACCAGTTTTATTACTTACACTTTTTGAGCCAGACCATAGAGTAAGATTTGATCCTGCAAGGTCGGCCGATCCTCCTATAAGCTCTGGTAATGCAGGAGCTAGGCCTTCAATAGCATTTTGTGATGCTTTTCGGCTTGCAATTGTTTCTTTTTTTTCATTGACTTGAGTAATTATATTTTCTACATGTTCACGCCAATTTGGTGGAAGGTCTCCTGCTATGCGACGTTTAAACTCAGCGGCTTCATTTGGGTATTTTTTTGCATATTCATTAAATTTTTGGTCCCATTCAGCCTCTAATTTTTCACCTTTGGCACGACAATCCCATGAAGCATAAACTTCTTTTGGTATCTCAAATGGTGGGTGGTTCCATCCTATGCTTGCACGTGTAGCAGCTACTTCTTCTTCGCCTAGTGCTGCTCCATGAACCGCATGGGTTCCTGCTTTGTTAGGTGATCCCATACCTATTACTGTTTTACAGCAAATAATTGAAGGCTTTCCATTCTCTTGCTTAGCTTCTGTGATAGCAGCTTCAATTGCTGCAGGGTCATGGCCATTTACATTAGAAATCACATGCCAACCATAAGCTTCGAAGCGTTTAGGGGTGTCATCACTAAACCAGCCTTCTACATTACCATCTATGGAAATACCATTATCATCATAAAAACAGATTAGTTTCCCAAGTCCTAGAGTTCCTGCCAGAGAGCATGCTTCATGAGAAATACCTTCCATAAGGCAGCCATCACCAAGAAATGTATAACTGTAATGATCAATAATATTAAATTCTGGTCGATTAAATTCTGAAGCAAGAATCTTCTCTGCCATTGCCATGCCTACTGCATTTGTAATGCCTTGGCCTAAAGGTCCAGTCGTGGTTTCTACACCAGGCGTATAACCATATTCTGGGTGACCTGGAGTTTTTGAATGAAGTTGACGAAATTGCTTAATGTCATCTATTGATAAATCATATCCAGTAAGATGCAATAGGGCATAAATTAGCATAGAGCCATGCCCATTTGATAAAATAAAACGATCTCGGTCTGCCCAATTTGGATTAGTAGGGTTATGACGCAAATGATGAATCCATAATACTTCTGCAATTTCAGCCATACCCATGGGCGCACCAGGGTGACCAGAGTTTGCTTTTTGAACGGCATCCATAGCTAATGCACGGACAGCATTTGTTATATCTTTGAACGCTGGTGGCTCAAAATCTTTAGGTGTTTCCATGAATACAAATCCCCTAGCTCAAAATTAAAGAAAAAATATCTTGAACCACATCTGTAGAAACAGTGTGTAAATATTTTACTGGGCAAAAAATAGTATTATCGCTTAAGAAGGCTAGTCAGACAACCATGAGCTAATTTTACGGTGTTTTTATTTATTTTCAATGACTTTTTAGTTTGATATCTAATATTTTAAGCTTCCGATAAAGGTGTGTTCGCTCTAATCCAGCCCGTTCGGCTACTCGAGTCATATTACCTTCTTCATGATCTATTAATTGCTCAAAATAGGATTTTTCAAAAATATCACGAGCTTCTCGTAAAGTCATATGAACAGAAATATTTAAAATAGAATGCTTCTGCAATGGCACTGTAAGGATTTTATGCACATCATCTGCTGAAATTTCATTGTTACTAGAAGTTAGGGCTAGAGAACGGATTGTTCCGGTAAGCTGCATAAGATTACCTGGCCAGTTATAATTGCGTAAAGCATTAAGTGCTGCGGTATTAAATTGTTGAATAGTTGTGCTGCCTGACTCAATGCATTGCAAAAGAATTTGATTTGCCAACTCAGGAATATCTTCTTTGTGCTCTCTTAATGCAGGTACATTGATACAAAGTCCACTTAATATTTCATATAGTTTTGGTTCATATTTGCCTTCAGCTGTTAGCTCTGCTAGTGATAGAGAGCTTGCGCATACAAGCCTAACGTTATATTTATCTAATTTACTTATTAATTTCAGCAGACCCCTTTGCTCTGTTTTATTTAAACTACCAATTTCTTTTAAAAATAGTAATCCATTTTTTGCTTGTTCAAGTAAGTCATATGGGGAATCCGATAGCAATGTAAATGTATCAGGAGCAACCCATGGTGTATTAGAGCAATGTAGAAAATGGGCACATAATTCTATACCTGAGCCTTGTTCTCCAATAATAAGTAAAGGTGTTTTTAAGCTAGAAATATTTTCTAGTCTTTTTTTAAGATCTGTTATTAATGGCCCTTTTCCAAGCTTTGAAAGTGATAGGGTTGGAGCAGTTTGACTAAGTCTACTACGTAATGCCTTCTGCACTGTATTTAGAAGCATTTGAAGTGGTATTGGTTTTTCTAGATACCCAAATGCACCTATACGGGTTGCCTCAACTGCAGTTGCTATAGTTCCATGCCCTGACATTACAATTACTGGCATTGTTAGTAGGCCATTACTTGCCCATTCTTTTAGTAGGGTAACTCCATCTGTATCGGGCATCCAAATATCAAGTAATACTAGATCAGGGCGTGATTTGTTTCGCCAGATACGTGCTTGTTCTGCGCTTTCTGCTAATGTTACATGGTAACCCTCATCACGTAATATTTCTGACAGTAGTTCACGTATGCCAATTTCATCATCAACAACAAGTATTGTATTATTTGCCATATATAATATTTTAATTTCTCATTATAGGTGTTTTGCTATGTTATTTTATCATTGTTAATAGTTTTATTATTCTCTAAAACAGTTGGCAGAGTTATGGCAATATGGGCGCCATGTGGTTCAATATTATCAATTTTAATTGTTCCATTATGTTCTTCTATAATTTTTTTTACTATTGGTAAGCCTAGTCCAGTTCCTTTAAGCTTCGTAGTTACGTATGGTTCGAATGCTCTCATTCTTACATGATTAGGGAATCCTTTTCCATTGTCATTTAGGATAAGGCACACTCCTTCCTGTACTATTTTTGTACTTACAGTAAGGGTTGGTTCTGAAACATCACTTAGAGTATCTTGTGCATTCTGGAGTAGATTATGAATAACTTGTCGCAATCTGGTTGAGTCTCCTTTAATAAGTGGCAAATTATGGGTTAAATCCAGGTGTATATAAGAGTGTAGTTCGCCACCTTCAGCAATGTTTGTTGTTTCATATAGTGTTAGTATTTCCTGAATTAATTTATTAAGATCCAATAGCTGTAATTTTAGTTCTGGTTCACGCGCATATTCACTAAATTCATTTACCATTGTTTTTAATGCAGCCACTTGGTTGATTATTGTTTCAGTTGATTTTTTCAGAATCTCTGAATCATGTTGATTTAGTTTTTCGGATAATTTGTGCTGTACACGCTCAGCAGAAAGTTGTATTGGTGTAAGCGGGTTCTTGATCTCATGAGCAAGCCGCCTAGCGATTTCTCTCCAAGCAGCAGTACGTTGAGCTTGTAGTAAATTAGTAATATCGTCAAAGACAACTACAGCTCCTTCTCCTGAGACATCCCGGAGGCGTGTTCCACGTAAAAGTAGGACTTGATTTATGCCATCTTTAGTTCGTTCTACCTGACATTCCCATTCACCGGTTTTGCCTGATTGAAATCCTTCACGAATGCCGTTTTCTAGAGCAAGAAGTTGAGGTTTTTGGTTTGTACATTCTTTCATAGTTAACCCAATAAGACCCGCCAGCGAGACTTTTAAAATATTCTCTGCACTTAAGTTTGTAGTGCGCATACGTAAGCTTTCATCAAACACAAGGACGCCTGATGAGAGGTTGGCTAAAATACTTTCTAAATAGGTTCGGGCACTTTCAACTTCATGTTGATTACGTTGTGCTTCGGTACGTGCTTCTTCTAATTGATGAGTCATGAGATTAAATGATTCTGTTAATACGCCAAGTTCATCATTACTTTGAACTGGGTGTCTTCTGCTAAAATCACCTTCAGCTACTGCACGGGTACCTTCTGCTAGTATACCAAGGGGCGCGCTAAGTCGTTCACTAATAAGGAAGGCAGCCGCTAGTGCAGAAAAGAGAGAGAGAAGTAATACTAGAGTTAGTGTTACGCCATAAAGTCTTTTTAGTCCATGACGTGATAATGATAGTTCCTCATAATCACGATATATTGTCTGAACTATTTCTGCATCAACTGCTAACTGCTTTGGTACTGGTTGTAATAATTGTAAAATTCTTATACCTGTGTCTGGATTAAGGACATTTATTGGAACTGGTTCAACTACACGTAGATATAATCCTTTACCTGCTATAAATTCAACAGCACTATAGGCTTCTTGCATTCTAACTTGGCGCATTACAGAGGTGCTTGGCATTTCTGGAACCTCCATGCCAGCAGTATCAGAGAATGCAATAACTCTACCATCCTTATTGAATAGCGTTGCCTCTTGAACTTCTGATTCTTCTAAAAGTTGATTTAGTTCAGGTAATGGTAATGCAGATTGACCAGATAAATTAATGGCAGTGACTTGGGCATTCTTGCGTAATTCTTCTAATAAATTGTCTAGGGCAATTCGCCCAAGATTTAGCCCTCCTTCCAATGCTTGGTCTACTTTAACATCAAACCATGATTCAATACTTTTACCAAGGAACTGTACTGAAGCGCTATAGACTAATACGCCTGGGAGAACTGCCATTAGAGAGAAAACCAATAATAAGCGTAATGCAAGTCTAGATCCCAGCACTCCTTTTTTAAGTCTGCGTCTGAGCCTCCAGATTAGATACCCAACTACAGTCATAAGGAATAAAACAAAACCGACATTAAGTTGAATGAGAAGTCGGTACTTTCTTTCGAAGAAATCAGTATCATCACCTGCAATTGCAAGTAAAAATAGCATTACTGCACTAATTAGGACAGCACCAGTAATTATTATATATTTCACTGTTTATCCTGAAGAATAATTCTTTGTATAGGAAATTTAAGTTTCCATTGATGCCAGCCTGAACTTAAATTCCACTCTTTTGAACTAAGTGCTTCTACTTGAAATGGTTTTCGCATTCGTGATAGGTCTAACCGTATACGTAGTTTTGCTATATATGTTTTATTCTGTAGCAATTTTGAATTTGCTTCTATTGGACGTCCTCGTACACGACCTAAGACTCGTAATGCTTCTTTTAAGGTGCTGAAGCTTTGGTTTTGTAGTCCCGCACTCAGCCGATATTGGCGTGTGAGTGCATAATAACTTAATGAATCCCTTTGTTTGCTCCGTGCAACTCTTTTATCAAACCAGTACCAGCGAGGGCTTTCTAATCTAAAATCAGTTACAAAATAAAGTTTTATTCCTTTTTTGAGTGCTTTTTTTAAAGTAGGATTCAATACTATTCCAAGATCAGCATTGAACTGATAGCCGCTATCAACTGCATCTAATTCAACAAATTTTAATTTTATACCTTCTGCTTGAGTTGTGGGAGAAATTAATAGCAATATAAGAAATAGAGAAATTGCAACTAATTGTATTGCTTGTATATTAGGATTAGATTTTTTGTAGCAAGGTATAAAAGAAACCATCATGTTGAGAGCTTGGTAACAGTTGTCCATCAAGAGTTTTAACCATAGGTAAAGGTATGATTCTAGCATCTGAATGATGAAGTAAAAATTCTTCAATCTGTAATTTATTTTCTTCAAAGAATACAGAGCATGTTACATAGAGCAATTTACCATCTCTTGCTAGAGTCTGCCATAAGGCAGTGAGTATTTTTTGTTGAATAGAGGCAAATTGAGTGATATCAGTTGGGTGTCTTAACCATTTTATATCAGGGTGGCGACGAACCACTCCTGATGCAGTACAAGGTACATCAGCTAAAATTCGATCAAATAGCCTTCCATCCCACCACATGGATGGATTCGATGCATCACCACAGATAATGCGATATGCTTTGAGAGCAAGGCGTGTAAAATTTTGTCTTATTTGAGTAAGACGTGCGGTATTATTATCTAGTGTTGTTAGGTTTATATTTTCTAATTCTAGTAAGTGTGTGCTTTTACCACCTGGAGCAGCGCAAGCATCTAAAACATGCATTCCTTTATGAATATCTAAGAATGGTGCTGCTAATTGTGCACCTGCGTCCTGTACTGAAACCATTCCTGAAGTAAACCCCGGGATACTTCCTATTGATAATGGTTTTTTAAGTATTAGAGCATTTTCCCATACTATTTGTGCATCTAAATTATGATCATTTAATAGGTTTAGATAGTCTAAAGTTCTGATTTTTTTTTGATTGACCCTGAGTGTCATTGGTGGTCGTTGATTATTTATATTTAATATCGATTTATAGTCTTTAGGATATTGTTCACGTAGTTTGTCTATCCACCACTGTGGGTGGGAATGCTGCCCAAAGCCTTTTTCTCCTGCTGTTTCTAATAGAGTTTTCTTTTCTCTTATGAATCCACGTAGTACGGCATTAATCAATCCTTTTACACTTTTGCCATATTTTAAATTTAAGGATGCAGAAACGGCATGGTTAACAACTGTATATGAAGCAGTTTTGCTATACTGTAATTGATATAAACCTACTAGTAACAGGCAGCGTAGGTCTTGTTTCTTTAGGGGCTTTTTTAGTAATAGACTAAGTATTGTGTCTAATTGTCCATAGAATCGTAAAACACCATAACTTATATCTTGAATAGCACCACGTTGCTGGTCTGATAAAGTATGGTGAGTACGCCATAATTCTTTCAAAACAAAAGTTAAGCTGGCTCCAGCTAATACCTTTTCAACTGCTATAGTAGCCATGATCTGAGTTTTAATCATTTTGTTAATGTAAAGCAGTCACCTGGGCTCATTGAATATCCAATAAGGAATTCAAAAGCTTTTAGTTTTCTGCCGCCAGGTTTTTGCACTATTTCTAACGCTAGTGCATCTTTCCCACATGCGACAATTATGCCTTCTGTATCAGCAGATAAAATTTTACCTGGGCTACCGGTTTTATTAGGGATGATCTTTGATTGAAAGATTTTTAAAGGGAAACCATGTATGAAAGAATATGCACCGGGATAAGGGTAGAATGCTCGTATAATGCAATTGATTTCTTTTGCAGTTAATTGCCAGTTAATTATTGCTTCTTTTTTGTCTAATTTTGGGGCATAGCTCATGCCTGTTTCGGTTTGTGGTGTTGCTATAATTTTCTTGTTTTTTAGAAGATCTAAAGTTGTAATTAGACACTCGGCACCAAGTGTTGCAAGCTTATTGAATAAGGTATTAGTGTTGTCCTTATTAAATATAGGGATATTCTTCTGAAATAATATATCACCGGTATCAAGCCCTTGATCCATTTGCATTATGGTTATACCAGTTTCTTTTTCGCCAGCAAGGATTGCCCTTTGAATTGGTGCAGCACCCCTCCAGTGTGGTAATAAGGATGCGTGAATATTAATACACCCAAAACGTGGTATATTTAAAACAGCTTTTGGTAGAATTAATCCGTAAGCAGCAACTACCATTATATCTGCACCAATATTATTTAATTGTTTGTATATTTCAGATTGTTTAAGTGAATGTGGTTGTAATAACGTAATTTTATGTTTTTGAGCAATTACTTTAACAGCGCTAATACTTAATTTCATGCCTCTGCCAGCGGGTCGATCAGGCTTGGTTAATACAAGTGCAACATCGTGTCCGTTAGCTATTAGCGCTTCAAGTGACAGTGCAGCAAATTGTGGTGTGCCTGCAAAAATAATCTTCATGATTAAGTATTTAAAATGCTGTCAAATAAAGAGATATTAGGTCCCTTGTTGTTATAAAAATTTAACTATTTATGTAAAGAATTAAGAAGCGGTTAATTACATTGTATTGCGTCGTTTCTTTTTTAGCTTGTTAAGAATTCTTTTTTGTTTTAGTTGTGACAGATATTCAACGAATACTTTACCTAATAAATGGTCCATTTCATGCTGAATACAGACTGCTAATAATCCACTAGCTTCTAATACATATGAGTCCCCATTAATATTTAATGCTCTAACTGTAATATCGTTAGCGCGGCAAACCTTTGCAAATATTCCAGGTACTGACAGGCAGCCTTCTTCGTAATCGGATGCCCCAGAAGAGGAAATGATTTCTGGGTTTATTAATACATATAATTCATCATGTCTGTCAGAAACATCGACTACAATTACACACTGGTGAACATTTACCTGTGTTGCAGCTAAGCCAATTCCTGGAGCTGCGTACATAGTTTCTGTCATATTATGTACTAAAGTGCGGGTTTCATTAGTTACTTTTGGTACTTTAGTAGCTACTTTGTGTAGTCGTTCATCTGGATATCTCAAAATATTTAAAATAGCCATTAGATTCTCTAAAAGTTTATATTTTTGATAAGTTTAAATACAAAATCACTTTATTTATTTTATTTGATTTTTTAAGATTTAGTTATAAAAGAATATTCTATATTATTACGTTCTAAAATAAGTTTTTAAAGGACAAATCATACATAATTCTATTATAACTGTGGTTTAATTTATGGCTTGATTAAAGTTTAATAACTAATGTTAAATTGTATCTCTAATTATATTTGGAAGGTGACTATAAAGTTGGTATTTTATTATTCGGGAAGAAGTTATTATATTTTTAATGTAAGTAAGGCTTCCATGAAAATAGGGGACATGTTTTTTTATAGTTCTTTGGTTGGTTGCTTGACTGAAGTTGCGGTATCCGCCATGCTTATAATATTCAGATTTTCTGATTAAATATTTGTATATTTTTCTGAAATGTTTAATTAAATTGCTATTATAATTTTAATTATTAGATAATGCAGTTTATTTTTTATCTAATCGAGCATTCAAATCATTTGTTTATGGTGGCTTCGCACCATAGGTTTTAAAGCATTGTTGAATATATAAAAGGAATTAATAAGAGAGCTTATGGGTAAAGTCTTAATCATAGCTGAGAAACCATCTGTTGCAACAGATATTGCAAGAGTTTTGGGTGGATTTGTTAAACAGAAAGATTACTATGAAAGTGAAGAATATATATTGTCATCAGCAATGGGTCATTTATTAGAACTGTCGGTACCTGATAAGTATGAGGTTAAACGTGGCAAGTGGAGTTTTAAGAATTTGCCATCTATTCCTCCTTATTTTGATTTAAATCCCATTGAAAAAACTAAGCCACGTTTAAAGCTCTTAAAAAAACTTATTAAACGTAAGGATGTTGATAAGCTTATTAATGCTTGTGATGCGGGGCGTGAAGGAGAATTGATTTTTCAATATATTGTGCGTTACGTGGCAACAAAAAAACCAATTATGCGCCTCTGGTTGCAGTCAATGACCCCAAATTCAATAAAAGATGGATTCACAAAATTGCTTGATAATGATGTTATGTATCCTTTAGCTCAAGCTGCCATGAGTCGCTCAGAAGCAGATTGGTTAGTGGGAATTAATGGTACACGAGCTATGACAGCATTTAATTCTCAAGAAGGAGGTTTTCATAAAACTACAGTAGGGAGGGTACAAACTCCGACATTAACAATGCTAGTAGAGCGTGAGGAGGCAATTAAAAAATTTGTTTCTAGAGATTACTGGGAGATCCATTGTTCTTTTCTTGCAGCAGAAGGTAATTATACTGGACGTTGGTTTGATGAGAATTTTATTAAAAGTAAAAATAATACAGAACAAAAATCTGATCGTTTATGGAATCATGAGGCTGCTAAATCGATTCATAAAAAATGCCAGGGGAAGTCTGGAATAGTGAGTGAAATTAGTAAACCTGCTAAGGAAACTTGTCCTAGGTTATATGATCTTACTAGTTTGCAGCGGGATGCTAATGGGCGTTTTGGTTTCTCTGCTAAAATGACTTTAGGTTTGGCCCAGGCCCTATATGAGAAGCATAAAGTATTAACATATCCCCGTACTGATTCACGTGCGCTTCCTGAAGATTATATTTCAACTGTAAAGGATTCACTGGGAGAGATGAAAGACTCTGAATATGGCTTGTTTGCATCTAAAATTTTAGAGTCAGAGTGGGTAAAGCCAAATAAAAGAATTTTTAATAACGCTAAAATTTCTGATCATTTTGCTATCATTCCAACTGCATTTAAGCCAAAGCGTTTAAATGAAGCCGAACAAAAACTTTATGATTTAGTAACTAAGAGATTTTTGGCGATTTTCTACCCTGCTGCTGAATATCTTGTAACCACTAGGATTACTCGGGTTAAGAATGAAGCATTTAGAACAGAGGGAAAAATATTAGTTAATTCTGGGTGGCAGGCTATTTATGGTAAAGAAGGGCGGGGTAATAAGGCTGATAAAGATTCATCTTTAGTTGCTGTACAACAGAATGAATCTGTATATGCAGAAGAAATAAAGGTAATGGCAAACCAAACTCGTCCACCAGCTAGGTTTAATGAAGGTACATTATTATCTGCTATGGAAAGCGCTGGTAAATTAGTAGAAGATGGAGAGTTACGTGAGGCAATGAGCACTAAAGGGTTGGGTACCCCTGCTACTCGTGCCTCAACTATTGAGGGACTAGTATTTGAGAAGTATTTACAACGTATAGGGCGTGAATTACAGCCGACAGCTAAGGCTTTTTCTTTAATTATCCTCCTTCGTGGCTTGAAGGTCCCAGAACTAACATCTCCTGAATTGACTGGTAATTGGGAGTTTAAGCTTAGGCAAATTGAGCAAAATAAACTTGAACGTACTTCATTTATGGAAGAAATCTCTATTATGACTTCCCATATGGTAGAACAGGCAAAGAATAATCGTGGCGAGACTATAAGTGGAGATTTTTCTACTCTTATTTCACCCTGCCCTAAATGTGGTGGAATAGTACAGGAAACTTATAAGAAATTCCAATGTAAAAAATGTGATTTTGCGCTGTGGAAGATCCTCGCAGGAAGGCAGTTTGAAGTGGCTGAAATGGAGGAATTAATTACTAAACGTGAGGTAGGAACGTTACAAGGTTTCAGGAGTAAAATGGGGAGGCCATTTAATGCAAATATAAAGCTTACAGATGAATATGAAATGAAATTTGATTTTGGTGAAACTAGTGATGGTGGAGAAGAGGAAGCAGACTTCTCAGACCAGAAATCATTAGGTAAATGCCTTAAGTGTGAAGGCCATGTATTTGAACATGGGATTAGTTACGTATGTGAGAATTCTGTTGGTGCTACTCGGACATGTAATTTTAAGACTGGAAAAATAATTCTTAATCGTCCCATGGAACGCGAGCAAGTTACAAAATTATTACAGATAGGAAAGACAGATCTTCTTTCTAAATTTATTTCTAAGAAAGGAAGGCCTTTTTCAGCTTATTTAGTAGCTGATGATAATGGCAAAACGAGATTTGAATTTGAACAGAAACAAATAAAAGCTAATTCTAAAGCCAAGAAACCTAAGTATAGAGCAAAGGTATCAACTGCAAAGAATTTATAACAACTTGATTATAATATTCTATTTAAATAGGGTTTAGCTAAAGTAGGCTTATATTTGAATATAATATTATGCGTGAGCAATTAGTATAGATTATAGTTGTGTGCCAAATATCTGAGGGAAGAAATATTTTAGAGTGAATCCCATAACCATAATCATCAATATTAGGCTCGTGATAATAGCAATTCCTTCTCCAATTGTTGATATAAGCGTTGAACCAAGGCTACCAAATTCTTCATCTCCCGATTCATTACGTCTATTTTCTTTGCGTTTCCTAACCCAAATATGGAGCCATATGGCTATAGGGATAAGGAAAAGAGATATTAGTAGATTTAACCCAGCATCATCAGTCATAATTAATTTACCTTATAGATATAATATGATTATAAAGTTTTAGGTTTGGTTTCAAAGCATTGCTACAAAATATTAAATAATAAGATTTATTTCTTCTTTTTAGCTTTATAAATTATTTACTTTATTATTATAAATATCACGAATGCTATAATATAAAAAATAAATTTCTTATAGTCTACCCTTAAGTCATTAGTTTTATTGGGGGCTTAATTCCATTATTGAAAAAAGGAAATAAGCCTTCCAAATATAGTTTCAATAATTATACCAAATGCTATACCAATCTTGATTTATTTTGTTGTAATTTCTTTAGAGTAAACCGCGCATGCTAATTATTAGCTCTAGTTGATAACATAATATGTCAGAAGGGCAATTTGTTCGAATTTATTAATTAAAAAAATCTATGTATATATTTATTAGCCTGTGCAGGAACTTTATTGTACCAAGTTTAGTTCCTAGTAATTGAGAGATTTAATAATTTAATATTTATTTTATACCATGAATGAGAAATCTAATTTACTAACAAATTCAGTAATTAATATTCGTCCTGTCACCAATCGTCAAGAATTAAAGGAATTTATTGACGTTCCTTGGTTTGTTTACAAAGATGACCCAATGTGGGTGCCACCATTACGCCTTGAGAGGCGATGGCATTTTTCTAGATCAAATCCTTTTTTTGAACATGGTGAATGGCAAGCATGGATTGCATACAGAGATAATAGAGCAGTTGGGAGGATTAGTGCACAAATTGATCAACTTCATCGTCAACGATATGGAGCAGATACTGGTCATTTTGGACTGTTGGAGAGTGTAAATGATGATGATGTATTTTCAGAATTAATGCGGACTGCAGAGAAATGGCTTGCTGAAAGAGGAACTAAGCATATAAGTGGGCCGTATAATTTTTCTATTAATCAGGAATGTGGGGTACTTGTAAGTGGTTTTGATACACCACCAATGGTTATGATGCCACATACACCTAGTTGGTACGGGCAACTTCTTGATGCCCAAGGTTATTACCCATTAAAAGATTTGCTTGCATACTTACTAAAGGCAAATATGGAGTTTCCAAGAATTATGCGTGCTTTATTAGATAAGTTTTCTAGGCGAGTCAATATAAGGGTATTACGTCGGAATCAATTTAAAATAGAAATGGAGGTATTACGAGATATTTTTAATGATGCCTGGTCGGCTAACTGGGGTTTTATTCCATTTACTGAAGCAGAGTTCTCTGGGCTTGGGAGTACTTTTCGTTTTCTTTTAAGGGATGACTATATTCAGATTGCTGAAGTTGATGGTATTC